>NZ_JAQSDK010000026.1:0-174790 GCF_029945885.1 Brevundimonas sp. | reverse complement strand
CGGCCAGGACCACGCCGCCCGTGCCGCTCAGGTCGCCGCTGTAGCCGCCGGCCACCGACTGGTCGAAGACCACCGCGCCGTCATTGACGATATTGCCCTGGATGCCCGTCGTCGTGCCCGTCAGGGTGCCGCCGGTATTGACGGTCGTGCCGCCCGAATAGGTGTTGGCCCCGGTCAGGGAGACGGTGCCCGCCCCGATGGTGATCGCGGCCCCCGGACCCGTACCGCCCGCAAGCGTGCCACTGCTGTCGTCACCGATCGAACCGGTCAGGGCGATGGTATGGCCAGCACCCGGGGCGAGTGTGGTGTTGGTGCCCTGGGTCAGGAACAGGTCGGACCCCGAGCCGGCACCGCCAGCACCGCCGAGTCCGCCGGTAGCCGCACTGCCCGAGCTGGAGACACCGGCCCCCAGCGTCAGACTGCCCGACCGCACGAAGATCGCGCCGCCCAGACCCGCGCCGCCGCCGCCGCTGGTGGTCGAACCCCCGGCTCCGCCGGTCCCGCCGAGACCGTTGACACCGTTCGTGCCACCGCTGCCGCCGCCGGCTCCGAAGCCGCCCGCGCCGCCGGTCCCGGCCTGTCCGTCCTGACCGGCACCGCCGCCGCCGCCGAAGCCGCCGGCACCGGCCGCGCCGGTGCCCACCGAGCCGCCGCCGCCGCCGAACAGCCCGCCGGTACCCCCCAGGGTGTTCGTATTATCGCCGCCACCACCGCCGGCGCCGAGGCCGCCGGTACCGCCGCTTCCTGCACCGCCCAGGCCAGTCAGGCCGCCGCCGCCGCCACCGCCGCCGCCGAGATAGGCGCTCGGCGCAATCGCTCCGGTGCCGCCACCTTCGGCACCGCCACCGCCACCACCGCCGCCGACCGCGACCTGGGTTACGACTGATCCGGATTGATACTGATAGTACCCAACAATCGCATGGCCAGCATAAACTTGATACGCCGTGTAGTAAGTATAGTACCCAAGACAATTACCAGACCAGTATGAATATCCGGCCGAACAATAAGAGTATCCGTAATACGCTACATAATAATACGGCGCATAGTAGGCACTATACGCATATGTGGGTGCATAGCTGGAGACGGAAATGGCCGCGCCGCCGCTACCGCCGGCGAAACCGCCGGCTCCCGCGCCGTTAACGCCGCCGGCACCGCCGCTACCGTCCGCGCCGGCCCCTCCGGCCCCCGCAGCGACCGGTGAATAGGTGTTGGCATAGTAGGAGGCCTCGGTGCTGCTGCCGCCGCCACCGCCGCCGCCGCCACTGAAGCCACCGCCGCCGCCCGCGGCACCGGCCGCCGATCCGCTGCCACCCGCGCCGCCCAGACCGCCACCGCCGCCGCCACCGACCGTGCCCGACACGGTGCCGCCGGCACCGCCGGTCGCGGCATTGTTCTCAAAGCTGACCTGACTGACGTTGACCATGCCGGAATTGACGAAGATGGCCCCGCCCGCTCCGAGACCGCCACCGGCCAGGTTGCCCCCGGCACCGCCGCTGGCCTGACCGCCGGAAAGGGAGCCGAAATTGGTGATGTCGATCGCGTTCGTACCGGCGTCGACATAGAAGATCCGATAGGCACCATCGCCGCTGAGACTGAAGCCGCCACCATTGATCACCAGGGTGTCGCTGAGGGTGGGCAGCAGCCCGCTCAGGGTCACGTCGCCGGTCAGCCGAATGGTGTCCACGCCGGGGTTCGCATTGGCGCTATTGATGGCTGCGATCAGGGAGGCGGTGCTGTTGGCCGTGAACTCGTCCGCCTGGGCGACACCTGTCGTCAGGGCAATACCGACCAGCGCCGTACTGCCCAGCAGCCCCATGCGCCGGAAACCATGGGATCGAGCGCGAAGGGCGTGCGGGTTCGCACGCGCGGCAAGGGAGCCGCGGACGGTGATCTTGGTCATGGTGGTCGCCCCTGGATCGGCTCCGGACGGAAAGCGACCCCAACATACAGACTCGCCGAACGAACGCGCGGGAGCAGGGCCAGTTAACCTGTCATCAAGGATTTAGATAGTCAGCAGTCGTCCCAAATCTGGGACGATCGCACTTATTCTCCTGTCAGGAGAATAAGTTAGGCGCAGCAAGGCCCGAAACGAGGCGCGATCCGGCCGGGTTGCTTGCGCAAGGACGCTCGCGGTGCAACTCAGGACCGCGTCACTGGAAATTCGTCATGCGCCCCGCCTCCTTTCCCGAACATCTGGTCATTCTCGGCGGCGGCAGCGCCGGCTGGATGAGCGCCGCCTATCTCGACCGGACCTTCAACCGCCCGGGCGATCGCCGCCTCAGGATCACGGTCGTCGAGTCCGAAACCATCGGCCGGATCGGGGTCGGCGAAGCGACCATTCCGTCCATCCGGGACTTCGCCCGCTTCATCGGTATCGACGAAGCCACGCTGATGGCCCGGACCTCGGCCACCTTCAAACACGGGGTCGAGTTCGAGGACTGGTCGTCGGTCGGAGAAAAATGCTTCCATCCCTTCGAGGCGCTCGACACTGCGATGGGCATGAACGCCGGGCCGTCCTGGCTCGCGCGCTGGTCGCAGGGGATCGCCGGCACCTTCGCGGATGAGGCGGGCATCCAGTGGAAGCTCGCCCGCGCCGGCCTGTCGCCCAAGCGCCTCATCGATCCCGACTACAGTTCGGTCCTTCCCTACGCCTACCACCTTGACGCCGAGGCCTATGGCGACCTGCTGGCCGAGGTCGCGCTCGCCCGCGGCGTGGAACGGGTCACCGGCGATGTCGTCGGTGTGCGGCAGAAGGACGGTGACGTCCTCGGCCTCGATCTCGGCGACGGGACGACGGTGGACGGCGACCTGTTCCTCGACTGCTCAGGGTTCAACGCCCTGCTTCTGGGCAAGGCCCTGAAGTCACCGTTCCTCTCCTATGCCGACCATCTTCTGTGTGACCGGGCCGTGGCGATCCGCGCCCCGCACGATCCGGAGACCCCGATCCCGCCGATGACCCGTGCCCGGGCCCTGTCGGCGGGCTGGATGTGGCGCATCGGCCTGCAGAACCGCGAGGGGCTCGGCTATGTCTATTCAAGCGCCCACATCAAGCCGGCCGAGGCCGAGGCCGAATTGCGGGCGGCGACCGGCCTGGCGGACGACGTGCCGGCCCGCCATCTGACGATGCGCATCGGCCGGGCCGAAAAGGCGTGGACCGGCAATGTCATCGCCCTCGGCCTCGCCGGCGGCTTCATCGAACCGCTCGAGTCCACCGGCCTGCACATGGTCGAATACGGGCTGGAGATGCTGGTCCGGCATTTTCCGCTGTCGGGGCTGAACCCCGACGCCCGCGACCGTTTCAACGAGGTCGTCGGCCAGCACTACGATGGCCTTCGTGACTTCATCTCCGCCCACTACGGACTGAGCGGCCGGCGCGACACCCCCTTCTGGCAGGCTGCAACCAGCCCCGAACACATGCCGCCCCGCGTCCGTATGCTGCTCGGCCTCTGGGCCGACCGCCACCCGTCGGTAGAGGACATCAGCTCGCAGCGCCCCCTCTTCGGACACGCCAGCTGGCAGCATATCCTGTACGGGATCGGTAAGCCGGGCCCGGCCGCCGCCGCCAATGCCGCCCGTTGGGTCGCCGAGCCCGGTGCCCATCTTCCGCAGCTCGAACAGGCCTGTGCGGACATCACCGCAAACCTGCCCTCCCACACCCTGTGGCTGGAGGGACTGGCGACCCTCCCGATTCAGAAGGACGGCTGGTAGCGCCTCATCGTCAGTAGGCGAACAGAAAGGCGGTGACCGTCAGCCGGCCGAGGCGCGGATCCGCTGAAAAATGCGAATCCTGATGAATGTCCGGGGAGTGCAGGATGCCGGCCCGGTAAACAACCAAACGGTCAAACCGGGCTTCAACGTGGCCGACCTTTTCATACAGGGGATGGTCCGCATCCGGAAACTGTGCCGGCAAGACCCGGGTCTTCAGCTCCTGGCTCAGGGCCATATCGTGGATCGACTGATTGTTCGGTGTCAGGCGCTGAAAACCCGTGGACCGATGGCGGAAAAATGCGGTGCCGCCGAACTCCGGACCACACAGGTAGTGGACCATCGCCAGATCATGCGGGCCCGTACGGTCGGTATGCGGCACCCGCTGAACATGCCGCATCTCCCGCGCGGGCTGGGTGATCATCGAATAGGAGGCGCTCAACGACATCGGCTGCTCCACCGGCACGCCGAACACTGACTGAAGCAGGGGCTTCAGCGCCCCATGGACATTGAGCATATAGGTTTCGGGGATGGTGCAGCGGATACCCGGATAGGCCGCCCCGGCCGGACCGTATGACCCCTCGTCAGCCGCGAAATCGACCATCCGGTCCGGCTCGGCCATCAGACCGTCGACCACGATCAGCGGCTCCGCCTCCGGGCCCAGATTGTAGACGTTGTAGGGGGCGTCGGGACTGAGACGGAAATCGTAGGCCATGGTCCGTCCATGCCCTGCGCTGACGGGTTTGTCATCCACCGCTTCCGGGTTTGCGACCCGCCCCCCTTTTCCATGGGGCGGGATGGCGTCGCTGTGATGCCCGGCACCGGGCGACCTGAAGGTTCGGATACCGAATGCGGTCAGCCCACCCGCCCCACTTCACGATCTGTCATCCCCGTCAGCGGTGCAGTCCGCCCCTGGTGGAGACCTGTCGGCGTTGGACTGACAGCACCCTTTATCGGATGCTTCCCCGGAACGAAGGATCGTCTCGATCATCAGCCTCGGCGATTGCCCAGGCCAACGCCAAAATCGCCACGCGCCCCATTGAGATGAAGAGCCCGATATCAGATACGGACGGATCTCCGGAGAACCAGCCCCGCCAACCCATATGGGTGATCGGAGCAGACCAAAGGCTGAACCCGCATGTCGCCAAACCGGCGACGGTTCCGGCAGTCGTGGGTCAATTAATGGGACGCCGTCGGGCGGGCAGCTGATCCATCACGCGATCGCAAAAGCCGCCGTCCGGCACCGGCCCTTCGAAATCTTCGCGCAGCATGGCGTCATAAACGTCTCCTATCTCCTCTTTCATTTCCGAACCTCCTCACGGGATGTCGCTTGCCAGTCCGCCAGCAGTGCGCGCAGCTTGGCTTTTCCGCGCTTCGTATGGGATTTCACCGTCCCGAGCGGCATTGCCAGGACACAGGCTACCTCATCGTGGCTCAAGCCGGGCTGCACAACATGCCGCAGCACGATCCGCTCGGTCGTGGACAATTGGCGGGTCGCGCGCTCGACATCAAGCCGCAGCTCGACCGCATCAGATGGCGACGTTCGCTGATCGAGCGCGTCACCATCCATGTCGACCTCAGCCGCCGACCGTTTTCGGCGGGCCTGAAGAAAGCAGACTCCACAGGCCGTCGCGAGGTATTCCGCATGGCATGGCGCGACGGCAGCGTTGCCCGGAACCGCCTTCGGGATTGTGTGGACCAGCGCGCGGGGTGATGCCTCCTCATCGTCCTGCGGCCGGCACCGGGCGCGGGTGGCTTTGACCGAATTCCGGGTTTTCGATTTCCAGATCTGCGCCTGAAGGGAACCGGCCGCCCGCCCTGGACCGAGGCGGATCATCGGCCGGAATGACAGCGGTCAGTGCCTTTGGAGGTCTAGCCGCCGTCGGCGGCGGGGCTGATGCCGAAGCACATCATCTTCAGCTCCAGGTATTCGTCCAGACCGAAATGCGAGCCCTCGCGGCCCAGGCCGGACTCCTTGATGCCGCCGAACGGGGCCACCTCGGTCGAGATCAGACCGGTGTTCAGCCCGACCATCCCGTACTGCAGCCCCTCCCCGACCCGCCAGGCCCGGTCGAGATCCCGGGTGAAGACATAGGAGGCCAGACCCGCCCGGGTGTCATTGGCCAGGGCCAGGGCCTCGGCCTCCGTCCCGAACCGCACCAGTCCGGCGACCGGCCCGAAGGTTTCCTCGCGGTTGAGACGCGCGTCCGGTGAAACCCCGGTCAGGACCGTCGGCTCGAACCAGGTTCCGCTTTCGCCACGACGGACCCCGCCGGTCAGGATCTTCGCGCCGCCATCCAGGGCGTCGGCGACATGCTGCGCCACCTTGTCGACAGCGGCCGCATTGATCAGCGGCCCCTGGTCGGTCGGCCCGTCGAGGCCGTCGCCGACCCGCAGTCCCTTCACGCGGGTCGCCAGCTTTTCGGCGAAGGCGTCATAGACACTACTTTGGACCAGCAGCCGGTTGGCGCAGACGCAGGTCTGGCCGGTATTGCGGAATTTGGAGGCCATGGCCCCCTCGACCGCCGCGTCGAGATCGGCGTCGTCGAAGACGATGAAGGGGGCATTGCCGCCCAGTTCCAGCGACACCCGCTTGACCGTGCCCATACAGGCGGCCGCCAGCATCTTGCCGACCGGCGTCGAGCCGGTGAAGGTGAATTTGGCGACACGGGAGTCCGTGGTCATCACCTCGCCGATCGGGGCCGGATGGCCGGTGACGATGTTGAACACCCCGGCCGGCAGCCCCGCCTCCTCGCCCAGCAGGGCCAGGGCCAGGGCCGAGAACGGCGTCAGTTCCGAGGGCTTCAGCACCACGGTGCAGCCGGCGGCCAGGGCCGGGCCGACCTTGCGGGTGATCATCGCCGCCGGGAAATTCCACGGCGTCACTGCGGCCACCACCCCGACCGGCTGTTTCAGGACCACGATCCGCTTGTCGGCCTGATGGCCCGGGATCACTTCGCCATAGGCGCGCTTGGCCTCCTCGCCGAACCATTCGATGAAGCCGGCCGCATAGGCCACCTCGCCCCTGGCTTCCGCGAGAGGTTTGCCCTGTTCGGCGGTCATTAGCCGGGCCAGATCGTCCTGGTGGGCCATGATCAGTTCGAACCAGCGGCGCAGGATGGCGGCCCGTTCCTTCGCTGCCCGCGCAGCCCAGGCCGGGAAGGCGGCGTGGGCCGCGGCCACGGCATCCTGCGTCTCCGCCGCCCCCAGCGCCGGCACCCTGCCCAGCACCTTGCCGGTCGCCGGATTGGTGACCGCAATGTCGGCAGCGCCCGTGACCCAGCGGCCGTTGATCCATGCCGCTTCCCGAAGCAGGTCGGGACGCGCCAGGGCCAGACGGGCCCGTTCAGCCGTGTCGTGAGTCGTCATCAGGATGCCATCTCCAGCGAGGCCTCGAGGATGTCCAGACCCTCATCAAGGATGGCGTCGGGCGTGGTCAGCGGGGCCAGCAGGCGGATGGTTTCCCCGAACACGCCGCACGACAGCAGGATCAACCCCTTCTCCAGCGCCCGGACCGTGACCGCCTTGGCGGCGGCTCCGTCCGGATCGTGGCTGCCGCGCGTGCGGACGATGTCGAACCCGACCATCGCGCCCGGTCCCCGGATGGCCGCGATCGGCAGCAGATCGTTGCGACGGCTCATGGCGTGCAGGCGGCCCTTGATATGCTCGCCCTGGGCATTGGCCCGCTCCAGCAATTTCTCATCGGCGATGACGTCCAGCACCGCCAGGGCGGCGGCGCAGGCGATCGGCGGCCCCGCATAGGTGCCGCCCAGACCACCCGGCTCGGCCGCGTCCATGATGGCGGCCCGACCGATGACCCCCGACAGAGGGAAGCCCCCGGCCAGGGATTTGGCCACGGTGATCAGGTCCGGCTCGACGCCGCTGTGCTCGATACCGAACATCTTGCCGGTGCGGCCGAACCCGGCCTGGATCTCGTCAGAGATCAGCAGGATGCCGTGCCGGTCGCAGATCTCGCGCAGGGCCCGCAGCAGTTCCGGCGGCGCGGGCTGGAAGCCCCCCTCCCCCTGCACGGGTTCGAGGATGATGGCTGCGACCCGTTCAGGCTCGACATCGGCGCGGAACAGGAATTCCAGCGCCCGCAGGCTGTCCTCGACGGTGACGCCGTACTGCGGCACCGGAAAGGGCGCGTGATAGACCTCGGCCGGCAGGGGACCGAACAGCCGCTTGTAGGGCGCGACCTTGCCGGTCATGGCCATGGTCAGCATGGTCCGGCCATGGAAACCGCCGGTGAAGGCGATGACCGCCGGACGGCCGGTCGCCGCCCGGGCCAATTTGACCGCGTTCTCCACGGCTTCTGCCCCGGTGGTGAACAGGATGGTCTTGGCCGGTCCCTTGAACGGGGCCAGGGCGTTCAGCCGCTCGGCGAGTGCCACATAGGGCTCATAGGCCACGACCTGGAATGCCGTGTGGGTATAGGCGTCCAGCTGGGCACGGACGGCCTCCAGCACGCGCGGGTGACGATGGCCGGTATTGAGCACGGCGATACCACCGGCGAAATCGACATAGCGATTGCCCTCGACGTCCCACAGTTCGGCATTCTCGGCCCGGGCGGCGAAAATCGGGGTGGCGGTGGCGACGCCGCGCGGCACGGCGGCCAGACGACGGGACAACAGGTCAGCATTCATGGACATGGGCGTGAGCTCCGATAGAAATTGTTGGATGGAGGACGCTCGGGCGTCTCCGGATTTGGGAAAGGTCAGGCCGGTTGTCGCTGTCGGTCGAGCAACAGGGCCGGGGTGAGCGCGGCCAGCCCACTGCACAGCAGTCCGACCGCCGCCAGGGTGATCAGTCCCTGGTATTCTCCCCCGCCGGCGACAAACGCAGCGACGGCGGGACCTGAAGCCAGGCCCAGTTTCGAGAAGAAGCCGCCCAGGGCCGCCATCTGGCCGGCCTTGTCGAAGGCGGCGCACATACCCAGCAGATAGGGAATGACGAAGGCCCAGGTGACCGCCGTGGCGATGTTGGCGACCAGAAAGACCATGGGGAGATGGGCGAAATGGAAGGCCCAGGTCCCGACCAGGGTCAGGGCCAGGCCCAGCAGCAACGGGCGGGCCCGGCCGAACCTCAGGCCCAGGATCACCACCATTACCGAGCCCAGGGCCCCGATCCAGTTGGCCGCCCCCAGCGTGTCGGTGATGAAGCCCAGGGTCAGGCCCGATGCCTTGCCCAGGCCGATGATATAGGCGGCCAGTCCCATATTGGCGGCCTGGAACAGGAAGATACCGGCAAAGGCCAGGACCAGGGGAATCCAGCGAACCACCGCCTTGGTGGCGGTCGGGGCCGGCCTGGGCGGGGCCCGGTATTCGCCGAGGAAGGGCAGCATGGCCAGGGTCACGGCACTGAAGGTCGCCAGGGCCATGAACAGGACGCCATGGCCGAACACCGGCACCAGACGCGGCAGGAACATCAGCCCCAGCCCCCCCAGTCCGAACTGAACCACCAGCAACATGCCGAAGGTTCGGTCCGGCGTCCGGGTCCGTGCGATGACCGCAAAGGCCACGCCGACCAGCAGGCCGCCGATGATCCCGTGCACGAAGCGGATCGCGATCAGCAGCTCGGGCACCTTGATCAGGGTCGAAACCAGATCGACACTGATCAGCAGCAGCAGCACGGTGATGGCTGTGCGACGCCAGGGCAGGCGGCGGATGATAAACACCGCCGTCAGGGCCCCCACGGCCGCGCCATAGACATTGGCCGAGGCCACCAGACCCGCCGCCTTCGGAGTCAGTCCGGCCCCGCTGATCAGTCCGTCGACCAGGGCGGCCATGATGTTCACATAGAACAGGCCGGCGGTGGCCAGGAAGGACAGCAGCACACTGGCCAGCAGGCTGTTCTCGGGCACCTTGGGAAAGCGGCCCGAAACGGCGGGCGCAGCGGGGGCGTCGTCGGTCATGGGCACATCCGCTTGATTTTGGCGATTTCCACGGCGGCCGGTGCCCAGTCGAAGACCCCGCTGTCACCGAAATAATAGAAGGTCATGTCCCCCGGCAGCAGGACCACCGAGATGCCGCCATAGCCGGACATGAACGGCGTCATCAGCGGCGCGCGGCAACCGAGAACCGGGGCGAGATCACGGGCCCAGAAGCCGGCCTTGTAGCGGAAGCCCGGGAGGCCGGCGGGCAGGCCCGACGGCGTCGGCTCCCGCTGCAGGGCGGCGGACAGCAGGCCTTCGTCCAGCATCGGGCGACCGTCGATCCGGGCTCCGTCGGCCAGCCATCCGGCGATGCGGACAATGTCGTCGGCATGATAGGTCAGTCCCCAGCCGGTGAAGGGCTGGCGCGCGGCATCCGCCGTCCGGCGTGTGTCCATGATGGTCGGGCTGAGCCCGAGTGACCGCCACACGGGCGCGATGAGATCGTCATAAAGATCAGCATCACCCCGTACCCGAACGATATCGGCCATGGCCGTGCCCAGCAGATAGGTGTCGGTCGTATGGTAGACGAAGGTCTGGCCCGGCGCGGTGCGACGTCCATGCAGACCGCACGCCTCGTCGATCTTGGTCGCGTGGTCCGGGGCGTCAAAGAACCGGCCCATCGACGGGGCGTTCTCGTCGGCCTCGAAGGCGGTCGAGCCATAGATGCCCGTGGTCATGTCGAGGGCGTGGGTCAGGGTGACTCCGTCCCAGGTCCGGCCGGTGGCACAGGCCGGGACATGGTCGCGAACCCGCGCCTCGGTCACGCCGGGATACAGGGCCGCCAGCCGCATCAGGCCCACCCCGCCGACAATCGACTTGGCGGTCGAATAGGACGGCAGGTCCAGCACCGCGCAGAACGGATAGTCGCCGTGCCGGGTCCGGCAGCCGCCGACATAGTGGGTCCCGTCCAGTACCAGCCCGAAGGCCGCCTGCGGATCGCCGTCGACCGGCGCGGCCAGCGCCAGCCGTGACGCATCGAAGCCGGGATACAGACTCTCCAGATCGGACAGCGGCCGCACAGGCAGACGGGCGGCGATCTCGGCCTCATAGGCCGCCACAACCGCATCCGCGTCCGTGTCTGCGGCCGGCTGCAGCCGCGCCGGAGCCTGCCCCCAGGCATCGAATTTCAGATAGGCGCAGGTCTCCGAGGCGACCTCGAACACGGCGGCTGATGTCGACCCGCCGGGCTTGAAGCGGAAGGTCAGCACGCCGTTATGCAGGCAGTTGGCGTTACGCTCCTCCAGCGCGAAGGGCAGCGCCGCCCGCAGCCAGCCGGGGTTATGATCGTCAACCCAGACCCGCCCCGGCTCGACAACCCAGTCCCACTCCGGATGCCCGCTGACGACCGGTCCGCGCCGCAGCGGGATCAGCCGTCCGCCGTCCTGAACAAGGGCGAAGTCGAAGGCCGGCAATGTGGCCCGATCAGCCTTCTCGACCGGACCGTCGTCGGTCTCGTCCTTCAGGACGTTCAGCGTCATATCGGCCCGGGCGACATCGAGCGTCAGCTGCCACGAGGCGCGACCGGCCGGAGACACGGCATCGTTCGGAGCCGCGAACCCCGACAGGTCCACCGGGGCCGAGAAACGCGCGCCCGATAGCACAGCGTCCACCGTTGGTCGCGCGTCCGGCGCGGCAGCCAGTGCCTCGCCCGTCACGGTTACGGCGTCGCCCCAGCACAGGGTCGTCAGGCCGCCCATGGCCCGAAACCGGATCATCAGCCCAGCATTGTCGTCGCCGCCGCTCGGGGCGATCTCGCCCCTCACCAGGGTGACACCGTCGTCGCCGTCATCTTCCAGCCGCACGACCGTCTGCCAGGTCGCGCCGCCGTCACCCGACACCTCCGCCAGACAGGCATCGCCCCGGCCCAGCGACTGTCCGGCAAGCGATGCCGCCACCACCACGTCACCGAAGCCACGCGTCGACACCGTCGTCAGCGCCTCGGCCCGTCGCGTGAACCGCAGTGAGATATTATCCTGATAGGCGGTCAGCCGCACGTCGCCGTCGCCGGTCGCGGCCCAGCCATCGGCCTGACCGTCCTGGAAGTCGTCGACGAAGATCGGCCCGGCCAGGGCCGGGCTCGCCAGGGCGAGCGCCGCGGCCAGACCGGCCATCCCGGACGTCAGGCAGGACATTAGGCGGGACATCAGGCCAGCTCCGCCGGATCCATGCCACCCGCCACGAGGGCGGTGGCCAGGGGCGTGAGCTGTTCGCCGTAGCGCCGCCACAGGCCGACCGATTTCGCATGAATGGGCTGGCGCACCTGGGCGGCGCTGGCCGTGGCCGCCGGTGACGTATTTTCGTGGAAGCGCAGACAGGCGTCCTGCCAGTCCAGCCCGCAGTGCGCGATGATCCGACGGCTCTGCGTCTCCTGATCCGTGACCAGGGCCTCATAGTCGACGTCCAGCACCCGCCCCGGCAGCACCGTGCGCCAGTGGTCCATCAGCCGTCGGTGGGCCAGCATATAGGCCGCGATATCCTTCAGGTCGTAGGAATAGGGGCAGCCCATCCGGAACAGCGTCTTGTAGAGGGCATAGCCGCTGTCCATTGGATGCCGCCGCAGATGGACGATCCGCGCGTTCGGCAGGGCACGGGCGATCAGGCCGACGTAGAGAAAATTGACCGGCGTCTTGTCGATCAGCATCGGTGCCGTCGCGCCATAGCCGGCCGTGCTGTCGATATAGGCCCGACCCAGCGCCTCGGGATCCAGCCTGGACGAACGTCGGATCAGGTCGCCCTTCCCCGCCGCATCGCCGGCCAGTCGCATCAGGCTGAGCGCGAAATCATTGATCTCGCCCAGGCTCTCGACCGCGCTGTGCGAGCTGATGATGCGATCGACCAGGGTGGTGCCGCTGCGTGGCAGGCCCAGCACGAAGACCGGTCCGGTGTCGGCGCAGCCGGCCCCTGGCTGAGCCATCAGCCCGGCGTCGAAGACGTCGGCGATCTGCGCCATGGCCGCGACATCCGCCTCGACCTGGTAGCTGAGCAGACTCCGCCGCCGGTCCGCGCCGCGCTTCAGCCAGTCAAAACTGGGACCGGCCTCACCGAGGTCCTCATATTCCTTGGCCAGGGCATGGCAGAGCGCCACCTCTTCCGGTCCCGGCCTCGCCCGGGCCACGGCCTCGAGCAGACCGGCGACATGGTTCGCCTCCGGTGTCTGGCGTCTCAGGGTCGAGCGGTTCTGCCAGGCGTCCCCGTCGCCGGGATTGAGCATGACGACGCGATCCAGAAGCCCCTCGGCCTCTTTCGTCTGCCCCGTCGCGATCAGGGCCGTGGCCAGATTATAGAGACAGCCGGGATCATCGGGCGTCAGCGTCACCGCCCGTCGATAGCAACGGGCAGCGTCCGCCGGCTTGCCGCAATGGGTGTAGTATTCGCCGAGGTGCTGCAGCAGGACGCCATCGCCGCCGGCGTCGGCCTCGATGGCGGTCAGGCGGGCGAGAGCCTCGCCGATGCGGCCGCTCCGGATAAGCCGGGCCACGTCGCCCAACTCCTCCATCACACCGCTCCTGACCGCCACGTCGACCATTTCCGTCCTAGAAGCTGTAGTCGAGCGACAGACCGATGGTCCGCGGCAGGGAGATGAACTTCTTGGACGCATTGCCGTAGTAACCGACCGAGGGACGCGTGCCCATGTAGGCCTCGGTGAACTCGCCGGTCACACCATCCTCGTTGAAGATATTCTTCACGAACAGGGTTGCGGCCCAGGGACCCCGCGAAATCGTGGCGGAGGAGTTCCAGAGCGTGAAGCCCGACAGCTCGGTATTGTACGTGGGGCCGCCGATCGCATTGCGGGTCGACGACTGGTAGTAGCCGCTGGCCCGGGCAACCAGCCTCAGATCTCCGGCCAGCGACCAGGTGTAATCGCCGGACAGGGTCACCGCATGCTCGGGCGTGCCGGGCAGCGAAGATCCGTCCGCTCCCAGCACCGTTCCAAGCGGACTGAGCACAGGCTCGCTCAGCTTGGCATTGGTATAGGTGTAGCCAACCGAATAGTGCAGCGCATCGGTCGGTCGTCCGTCGATCGAGGTCTCGAGACCATAGCTGCGCGCCTTGCCGCCGTTCTGGACGACATAGAAGCCCCAGTTCGGCGTCGCGGTGTTCAGCTGGATATCGTCCCAGTCGACATAGAACAGGGCGGCGTCATAGGTCAGATCCCCCCGTCGCCCCTTCACGCCCGCCTCGTAGTTGACCACCGAGTCCGAGCCGTAGATCTGCCAGCGCGGATCCTCGGCGAAATTGCCCGTCAGGGGGACGGCGTTCGAGCCACCGCGACGGTAGCCTTCCGAAATCGTGCCGTAGAACAGGCCACTGTCGCTGAAATGCCAGGACAGGTTGCCCTTGAACAGGGCCCGGCTTTCGGACGATTCAAAATGCGCCGTCACCGGCTGGCTCAGCGAGGTGTAGAGCGGCACGTCGATCACCGTGTCGTTGATCGCCTCATTGTCGAACCAGCGGACACCGCCGGTCAGGGACAGGGTGTCATTCGCGTGCCAGGTCAGCTCGCCGTAGACGGCCTTGTCGGTGAAGCTCTCGTGGCGGCGGTACAGGAAGTCCTGATCGCCGGACACCGCCGACGGGAAGCCGCTCCACAGATCCCACCAGCGCTTGAAGCCCTGCAGATAGCTATTCTGCGAGGAATCCAGCGTGTCGTCATTGTAGTAGGCCCCGACGACATAATCGAACGCCCCGCCCGTCGACGAGACCAGCCGCAACTCCTGGATCGTCGCCTCATCCGTATAGGCCCGCTCGGCCGTCGCCATCGGTCGGGGGTAGTTGTAATAGAAGCTCAGAAAGCCGAATTGTGCATAGAATCCAGTGTTTTCACTGAGACTTTCGCCCTCGTGCTTATAGTGCGAGGTCGACGAGGTCAGGGTAGCGAAGCCCAGATCAACATTCATCTCCAGACTGGCCAGGGCCACGTCGCGCGATGACGGCTCCAGCTGGACCGAGCCATTCTCGTACTCACCGTAGACATTACCGTAGCCGTCGGCACCGCGGGTTACCTGACGCCGCCCGCCGATTTCGTCGGACTGCTGGCTGTAGCTCAGCGTGGCGTTGAACTGGTCATTGGGCTCAAAGCGCAGGGCGGCACGCGCGAACCAGATCTCGACCGTGTCCGCGTCCGCCTTGCTCGTATAGGCCGCATCCGACGACAGCAGTCCGCTCGGCGCGACCGGGGCTCCGGTGGCGTCCAGCTGATAGATATTCACATAGTCCGTGACGCCCGGATAATCGATCTGGCTGGCCGTGGCCCGGAAGGCGAGCGTGTCACCCAGCGGTATGTTCAGCGTCAGGTCGGCGGCCCAGCCCATACTGCCCGATCCCTCGACCTGGCTGGCGGTAACCGAGGCTGCGCCCTCGAAGATTCCGAGTTTCGGGGCCCGGGTGATGTAGCGCACCGTCCCTCCGAGGGAACCGGAGCCATACAGGGTGCCCTGCGGGCCACGCAGGACCTCGACGCGATCCAGGTCCTTGAGCAGGAATCCCGCGAGCAGCGGCGTGTCATTGAGATAGGTCGAGACGGGCGCAACGCTGGAAACCGCGTAGTCACCCAGTGCATTGCTGTCGACGTTGATGCCCCGGATCAGAACGTTGTTGACCACGCCGGAGTTACGGTATCCGCGATCGACAACCGACACCCCGGGAATGCCACGCATCAGTTCGGCGCTGTCGGCCATCTTGGCCGCCTCGATCGCCGTCCCCGATACCGCCGAGATATTGTAGGGAACATCGAGGACGCTCGTCTCACGGCGCGTCGCCGTGACCACGATGTCATCGACCCGGGCCGGCGCACTGCTCTGGGCCATGGCCCCGCCCGCGCTGCCGAGACCCAACATCAAGGCACCGATCGATGCCGCATTCCTGAGATTTGACCTGTTCATTCTGCTTCCCCCTGATTGAAACGGTTGTTTGTGGTGTTCGATCTCGCGCCGCGGCGCGCCTCTAGGTCTTGACGACTCTTAACGCCGGCGGGGCCGGATGGGCGGACCGGGGCTTTTCCAGCGGCCCCAGGTCGGCGAAGGCGGGCGAGGCTGCGAAGCCGTCCCGATAGGGTGGAAATTCGATGGGCGTGTCGCGCAGACTCTTCAGCGGCTGCCCGAGGCCGTGCCAGCCGCGCTCGCGCACCCGGGTGACGTGGTCGAGGTCCAATTCCACCGCGATGACTTCATGGCCTGAGCCTGCCTCGTGGATCACCTCGCCACCGGGACCGAACACGCCGGACTTGCCGACCCCCAGGGAGCCCGCGACATTGATGTCGACGAAATAGACCTGGTTGGTCACGGCGCTGGCCCGCGCGATCGCCAGTTCGGCGTCGCGATCAATCGTATTGGTCATCCCGGGATGGAGAATGACCTCGGCCCCCATCCAGGTCAGGGTCCGCGTGGTTTCGGGGAACCACATATCGTAGCAGATCGACAGGCCGAACCGGCCGACATCGGGTACATCGAAGACCACGAACTCGTCCCCGGCCGTGACCCCCTGCTCATAGGGCCGGAACGGATAGATCTTGCGATAGCGGGCCACGACCTGACCACCCGGGTCGATAACCGGCGCGGTGTTGTAGACGCGGTCACCGACCGTCTCGAACAGCGAACCGGGAACCAGCCACACCCCGGCGGCGCGGGCTGCCTCGCACATCTTCGCCTCCGCCGGTCCGGGCAGGGACTGGGCGTTACTGACTCCGGCACCGAACAGCGCGAGTTCACCGATCACGATCATGTCCACCCAGGGCAGACGCGCCTTGACCGCCGCGATCTCGGCGACGATGCGATCGCAGTTGTCCGCCCTGGCCAGTTCAAGCTGCAGGCCGGCGATTCCGAAGGGTCGCATGTCATCTCCCGCATCGGACCTTTCGGCCCAGTGAAGGAACTGTGACGGCGAAGACCCGCGCTACATAGCGCCAGTCACGCTTGTTCTATGGTGCCAGATTTTGACGATGACGTCCGCATCCCGCCCTTTGGCCCCACGACCTATATCGTCCCCCCGCGGCGGATTACGGCTGAGTCCACAAGCCGGTTATCGGCATCGAACCAGCCGATCCGATCATCGACAATCATCGTCTGGAAGCCGGCGACCTCGCTATAGGACCACCGGTTCCACCGGCGGTTCCAGACATCGCCCTCCACCCACCAGCGGCCGACGTCGCAGTCCTCATTGGCATAGCCGGCCCGACCGCTCATCGAACCGTCCGGATGGAGCTCGATCGTGCAGGGGTCGCCATAGACCGTCTTGCACAGCAGCGTCGCCCCGGTCATGGCCAGCCGAAGGGCATCGCCACCGAGATAGCCGTCCGGCGAATGGGGGAAGATCGGCGACACCCCGGGAAGGTCGCGCATCAGATCAGCCAATATCGCCACCCCTTCGCGGATCCGGTCGAGGGGCAGGCTGGTGACCCCCAGGCGGAAGATGTTCCGGGGGGCTGTTCCGTCGGCATAATAGGGGCCGACCGGCTCGATCAGTACCCCTCGCCTCTCCGCGGCGACGGCCAGTCGATCGACGTCAAGGTGGTCGGGCCCCCGCACCCAGTAGGCCGCGCCGCCGTGCAGGGTTCCGATCGCCACCGACTGTTGCAGGTAGTGGTTCAAGGCATCGCGAAGGGCCGTGCGGCGCTCCCGGAACAGCCGCCCCAACCGCATCATCGTCGCATTGTAGTGACCCATCGCCAGGAAATGGGCCGCGATCCGCTGGTTGTTGAGCGGCGGATGACGCACCGCCAGCGTCCGCAGACGCCGGAGTTCGGTGATCACCTCCGCAGGAGCGACCACAAATCCCATGCGCAGGCCCGGCCCCAGAATCTTGGACAGGCTGGCGACATAGATGACCTGCCCGTTCGGATCGAGACTGTAGAGCGCCGGACAGGCTTCATCGAGGTAGTTGGTCTCGCAGTCGAAATCGTCCTCGATGACCACCATGTTCCGCGCCGCCGCCTTCTTGAGCAGGGCCTCCCGCCGCCCGCGGGTCATCATCACGCCCGTCGGAAACTGATGACTGGGGGTGACATAGAGGATGTCGCAGTCATCCAGCCGGCGATCGACCACCACGCCCTCGTCGTCCACCGGCTGGTAGATGGTCCGGGCCCCGCGGCTGGCCACCATCCGGCGCAGGTCAGGATAGCCCGGGTCCTCAACCGCCACGACCGTGGTTGCATCGATCAACATCTGGGTGAGCAGCGACAGCGCCTGCTGGGTGCCGACCGTGATCAGGATTTCGTCAGGCCGCGCCTGAATGCCCCGGCGCGGCAACACCTTGGTGCGAATCTCCTCGATCAGCATGGGATCGTCGGCGTCACCGGCGTCGATTGACCACTGGCTGATGTCATCGACCGTCAGCGCCTGGCGATTGGCCTCACGCCACTCGGCGACCGGAAACAGCGAGGCGTCGAAGACCCCGTCGATGAAGGGATAGGGGTACTGATGCCAGTTGGGCGTCCGGCGCGCCGCCGGTGCGCCGCCGTCACCGGTCTTGAACCGCCCCTGCCAACGCGATTCACGGACCGGATCCCGCCCCCCCGCCACGGTCTCGACGGCGGTCAGCCCCCGCACCATGTCCTGATCGATATAGATGCCGCTGCGCTCGCGGCTGACGAACAACCCCTCATCCAGCAGCTTTTGATAGGCCAGCGTCACCGTATTGCGGGCCACACCCAGCTGGGTGGCCAGGGCGCGCGACGACGGCAGCCGTTGTCCGGCCGGGAACGCCCCGGCGCAGGCCGCCTCGACCAGTTTGCGACGGACCTGATCCTGCAGGCTCAGGGCGCTGTCTGAATCCAGAAAGATGAGCGGGCGGGACATCTGCTGATCCTGACCCCTGATTGCGCGATGAGTCCAGTCCACGGGCGTCGCAGCGGATTGACACCCTCACGCCGCCAGAGGCGGCTTTCACGGGCCTCCGGATGGAGCCAGATGACGCACGGCTTGGCAAATTGACCCTCGCGCCGGCCGGGGCCCGGGCCAGTTAAAGTTGGACGGCCGGCCCGGTTTCGCGCACATCCTTCCCCGAAGCCGCCCCGCGGAATGGTCTGATGCTGTGCACGACCGGGCGACGGGTGGCGTGCGTTTCAGGGTGGGCCATGCGGCGGAACGATAATCTGGCGGACCGGCTCGAGGCCGAAGCCATCCACGTGTTTCGCGAAGTCGCATTCGAGCGCGAGCGGCCGGTCCTGCTGTTTTCAGGCGGCAAGGATTCAGCCGTCCTGCTGCATCTCGCCCGGAAGGCCTTCTTCCCCGCCCCCCCGCCTTTTCCACTCCTGCACATCGATACGATGTGGAAATTTCACGAGATGTACGCCTTCCGCGACCGGGTCGCGGCCGAGGCCGGAATGCAGTTGCTCGTCCATCGCAACCCCGCCGCCGAGGCGGAAGGCATCAACCCGTTCGACCACGGCCCCGGCGTGCACACCGACCTTTGGAAGACCCAGGGGTTGAGACAGGCACTGGAACAGAATCAATTCGATGCGGCCTTCGGCGGGGCACGCCGCGACGAGGAAAAGAGCCGGGCCAAGGAACGGATCATCTCCATCCGGTCCGCGACCCAGGGCTGGTCCCCCAAGGCGCAGCGGCCCGAGCTCTGGAACCTGTACAATACCCGGCTTGCACCCGGTCAGTCACTGCGCGCCTTCCCCCTGTCCAACTGGACGGAAATCGACGTCTGGAATTACATCGAGCGCGAAGGCCTGGCCGTTCCGTCGCTGTATTTCGCGGCCGACCGTCCGGTCGTGGTGCGCGAGGGGGCGCTGATCATGGCCGATGATGATCGCCTGCCCCTGCAGCCCGGCGAGGTGCCGCAGATGCGCCGCGTCCGGTTCCGCACCCTGGGCTGCTACCCTTTGACCGCGGCGGTGGAGAGCGAGGCGGACACGCTGGACGCTGTGCTTCGCGAAGTTCGCGAAAGCCGGCATTCCGAGCGCCTCGGCCGCGTCATCGACCATGGCCCGGCAGCCTCCATGGAACAGAAGAAGCGCGAGGGCTATTTCTGATGACCGGATCCAGAGCCCCGGCGTGCGACGTCCTGGTCCGGCTGGTGACCTGCGGCTCGGTCGACGACGGCAAATCGACCCTGATCGGCCGCCTTCTGTATGACGCGGGTGCCGTGCCCGAGGACCAGTTGCTGGCCCTCGGCGACGATCCCGACCTGTCCCGGCTGGTCGACGGCCTGTCCGCCGAACGGGAACAGGGCATCACCATCGATGTGGCCTATCGCTATTTCGACCTCGGCGACCGGCGCTTCATCCTGGCCGACGCGCCCGGACACGAGCAATACACGCGGAATATGGTCACGGCGGCCTCCGGCGCAGACGTGGCCGTGGTTCTGATCGACGCCCGCAACGGCATTCTGACCCAGACCCGCCGACACAGTCGTCTGCTGGCGCTGATGGGCGTGCGCAGACTGGTTCTGGCGGTCAACAAGATGGATCTGGTGGACTGGTCACCGGATCGGTTCGACGAGATCCGCGCCGACTTTCGCGGCTTCGCTGCCGAACTCGGGCTCGACGACGTTACCGCCATCCCGATCAGTGCCCGCCATGGCGTCAATATCGCGACCCGGAGCGACCAGGCCGCCTGGTATCAGGGCCCGACCCTGATGGACTGGCTCCGCGCCATACGGCTGGACGCCGCCGCGACGGGTCCACTGCGAATGATGGTCCAGGGCACGATCCGGCCCCATGCTGACTTCCGGGGGGCCGCCGGCTGGATCGCCGACGGCGAGGTTCGCCCCGGCCAGGCGGTGCATATTCTGCCGTCGGGCGTGGCCGCTACGGTCGACCGGATTGTCACCCGCGACGGAGATCTGGAAACCGCCGGCCGTCACCAGGCCGTTACCCTGGCCCTGATCCCCGATGTCGATGTCTCGCGCGGCGACCTCATCGTCGCAGCGGACAGGCAACCCGGGGTCGCCGACCAGTTCGAGGCCCATCTGGTCTGGATGTCATACCGGCCGCTGCTGCCCGGCCGCTCCTATTGGCTTAAGCTGGGCACCACGACCCTGCCGGCCCAGGTCAGTGACATCCGCCACCGCATCAACGTCGACACCGGCGAACACCAGGCCGCGCGCACGCTCGAACTCAATGACATCGGCTACTGCGTCGTGGCGGTGACCACGCCCATCGCGTTCGAACCCTATATGACCAGCCGCAGTCTGGGCGGCTTCATCCTGATCGACCGGATGACCGAGGAAACCGTTGGCGCGGGCATGATCACCCGCGCCCTGCATCGCTCGGCCAATGTGCGGCCCCAGGCCCTGCATGTCAGCCGCGACCAGCGCGCCGCGCTCAAGCGGCAGAAGCCGATGGTCCTGTGGTTCACCGGGCTGTCGGGTGCGGGAAAGTCCACCATCGCCAACCGGGTCGAACAGGCGCTGCTGGACCAGGGCCTGCACACGGTTCTTCTGGACGGCGACAACCTGCGCCACGGACTCAATCGCGATCTCGGCTTCACGGACGCCGACCGGGTCGAGAACATCCGGCGGGTCACCGAAGTGGCCCGTTTGATGACGGAGGCCGGCCTGATCGTCCTGGTGTCCTTCATCTCCCCCTTCCGTGCCGAACGGCAGATGGCGCGTGAACGCATGGCACCGGGAGAGTTCATCGAGATCTTCGTTGATGTCCCCCTGGCCGTCGCCGAACAGCGCGACACCAAGGGTCTGTACGCCAAGGCCCGGGCCGGTCAGCTGCCCCATTTCACCGGCATCGACAGCCCCTATGAGGCACCGGAATCGCCGGACCTTCACATCGACACCACCACCTGCTCACCCGAGGCCGCCTCCAGCCGGATTCTGGCCCTGGTTCAGTCCCGACAGGACGGCTGACGCCGACCCGATCGGTGGTTGACAGGCGTAGCGCCCCCTCACCAGGCCGCCGCCTTGATCACCCGTTGCACGGGTCCGGCAGCCTGTCCGGACGGGTCCCGGCGGTCGCAGGTTTGACTGTCCACGGCACCGGGCGCGGGTTACCCTCTGCGTCAGGCCACCAGAGGCGATACGTCTCTGTCAGGACCATCGTCGCGCGCGACCGGCCACCAGGGATCAAATCGATGGGCTCCATTTCCGTTGTTGTCACCGCACCCGGGGGTATCGCGGGATGCGGGTTTCTCGATCAGCTGATACCGCAGACCGACGCCGGAGGCGTGCAGATCGTCGTCGTCGACGGATCTCCCGACTTCATCGACCAGAGCCGCGACGGCCTGCTTCACATCGCGGCTCCGCAGGCGGACATCCAGGGCCTGGTCACGGAGGGCCTTCGGCAGGCAGCGGGCGACTGGGTTATCGTCACCGAGGACCATTGCCGGCCCCTGCCCGGCCTGATCGACAGCTACCGCAAGGCGATCGATGACCAGCCCGGCATCGACCTCTTTTCCGGGGCGGTCGATAATCTGACCAGCACCTCGCCCTGGTCCTTCGCCCTGTTTCTGTCGGGCCTCGGCCAGCAGTGGACCGGGGCGGAAACCGCGCCGCCCGCGCCGACCAACGCCAATCTCATGGTCCGCCGCAGCGCCATCCTCGCCGGCGAACTGACCCGGGCCGGGGGCTTTCTCAACCTGACCATCCCTCGCCTGATCGCGGCCGGACGTTACGGCCATTGCCCCGCCGCCGTCGTCGATCACATCCTGTCGCTCGACGGTCGCGCCGCCCTGACCTTTCAGTACCACTGCGCCGTCGGCGTCATCACCGCGAACCGCGAAACCACCCCGCCGCTGCCCTGGCCCGCCCGGCTGGCCCAGACCGGGCGGCAGCTGGTCAGCTATGTGCTGGTCGGCCCCTGGAGAACGGTCCGCAGCCTGCGTGGAACGCCGCATGCGAGGGGCGGTACGGGCTTGCGGCTCATGCTCCTCGGTCTCGCGGTCATGGTCGCGACCGTGACGGTGAACCTGCGACGTCCGGGCCAGCGCCCGATGTCGTCCGCCCCCGGCGAAGGCGGTTGATTTCAGGCTCCGGTCCTGACCTTTCATTGTGCCGTCGCTGCAGGCACGTCAGATCGGCAACGGGGATGATCACGCCAACATGGTATTTGGATTGAGACGATGAGCTGGCTGATCCGGATCATCGATATGATGATCGCATTCTGCGTCCCGGCACCGGCCTGGGTGGCGCGCGGCCTGAGGTTTCGTCTCCGGCATTTTCCGCGGACCCGGGCCGCCTTCGTCAAGGCCGGTGTGTTTCCGGTGATCGACCATTTCCACGATCCCTTCTATCGCCCCGACCTCCTGGAGAAGAGTCGGTCCGCGCGAACCCTGTCGGCGATCGACTTCAATCTCGCCGGCCAGGTCGCCCTGCTGGAAGCCTTTCCGGACGGGTCGGAATTCGAACATCTGGCCGCCCCGGGGGACCCGCGTCAGTTCCACCTTGCCAACGGCATGTTCGAACATGGCGACGCGGACCTCTGGCGGCAGGTCATCGGACATTTCAAACCGGCCCGGATTATTGAAGTCGGCTCCGGTCATTCGACCAAGGTGGCCCGACTCGCCATCACCGATCTGGAGCAGGCATCGCCCGGTTACCGGTGCGACCACGTCTGTATCGACCCCTATGCCCCGGCCTGGCTGGAGGATCTCGGCGCTCGGGTCCTGCGGCAGCCGGTCGAGACCGTTCCTCTCGAGATGTTCAGACAGCTGGAGAGGAACGACATCCTCTTCATCGACTCCTCCCACGTCATCCGTCCCCAGGGCGATGTGCTGTTCGAATATCTGGACGTGCTGCCCTCACTGGCCCCCGGGGTCATCGTCCATATCCACGACGTGTTTTCGCCGAGGGATTATCCGAACTCGTGGATGACGGATCGAATGTATTTCTGGAACGAGCAGTATCTCGTCGAGACCTTCATGTCCCACAACGATTCCTGGGAGGTTCTTCTCGGCGGAAACATGATGATGCATGAGCGATTTTCGCTCATGAAGTCGAAATGTGCCCACCTCGATCCCGATCATGAACCGCGATCCTTCTACATTCGCCGAACGACCGCACACTAGGGGTCGATCCAGACCATGAACCCGGGATTTCTGTCGATCTGGAAGGCCCTTGGCCGACGCCAGCGGGCGGCCGCCGCGCTGCTGTCCGGACTGCTGGTCATCGGCATGCTGCTCGAGATGGTCGGCGTCGGCCTGGTCATTCCCGTCTTCAGCATCCTGTCGGGCGACCCGGGGGCCTTCCGGAACATCCCGTTTGAGGCCTTGCTGCCGGCCGTTGACCTGCCCGACCGGCGCACGCTGACCAGCCTCACCATGGTGGGTCTGGTTGTGTTCTTCGGGCTGAAGCTGGCCTGTCAGGGTCTGATCGCGGCCCGGCTGGCGAAATTCCGTTACGACCTCCAGGCCGACCTGTCCCGGCGCCTGTTCGCGACCTTTCTCGGCAGCCCCTATGCCTTCCACCTCAAGCGGAACTCGACCCATCTGGCGGACACCGCGAACACCGAGGCCGCCAATGCCGCGCTGGGCGTTCATCAGGGGCTGACCATGGTCGCCGAGCTTCTGGTGGTGTTCGGCGTCATGGTCTTGCTGGTGGCGATTTCACCCCTGGCCGGCATCCTCATCGCCCTGCTGCTCGCCCTGGCGGGCTGGGCCATTCTGCGCGGAACGCAGAAGGTGCTGGATGTCTGGGGCATTCGACTGCGGCATCATCAGACGCTGAAGATGCAAAGCCTTCAGCAGGGCCTGGACGGTGTGAAACAGATCAAGCTGTACCGGCGTGAAGCGGCCATTCTCGATCAGTTCGAAGCCCATAATGCGGCCAGTGCCGCGGCCGGCCAGCATCATGCGACCATGCAGGCCCAGCCCCGTCTCTGGCTGGAGTTCCTCGCCATTCTCGGGCTCGCGGCCCTGGTGATGTTCGCGACCCCGTCCGCCTCCGGTGGCGGACCCCTGCCGCTGATCGCCCTGTTCGCCACGGCCGCGATCCGCCTGATACCCTCGGCGAACCGCATCATGAACGGCTATCAGAGCCTGCGCTATTTCGGCCCGACCATGGAGAACGTCGCCGACGAACTGGCCAGCGAGAGGCCCCTGCCGCGTCCACCGGCCGCACACGGGTCGCGGCGGCTCGACAGCGAACTGGTTCTCGACGGCGTCAGCTACGCCTACCCCGGGGCGGCCACGGACGCCCTGGTCGACATCAATCTGCGCATTCCGCGTGGCAGCGCCCTGGGCATCGTCGGTCGCAGCGGCGTCGGCAAGAGCACCCTGCTTGATGTCCTCGTCGGCCTGCTCGCGCCGACGGCCGGACAGGTGCGGCTGGATGGCCGGCCGATCGATCTGCACTCACCCGACTGGCAGATGGGCATCGGCTACCTGCCCCAGAATATCGCCTTGCTGGATGACACCATCCGCCGGAACGTCGCCTATGGACTGGACGATGGCGCCATTGATGATGCTGCGGTCATGACCGCCCTGGGCCAGGCCCAGCTGACCGATCATATCGCCGGCCTGCCTGCGGGACTCGACAGTATCGTCGGCGAACACGGCGTGCGCTTCTCCGGCGGTCAGCGCCAGCGTCTGGGACTGGCCCGGGCCCTGTACGGCGGACCGTCGCTGCTGGTGCTGGACGAACCGACCAGCGCGCTCGATCCCGAAACAGAGGCGGACCTGATGCGGACCATCTTCGCCCTGCGTCCGGACCTGACGATTGTTCTGGCCTCTCACAGGGGCGCGGCAATCGAGGGCTGTGACCTCGTCATCCTGGTTCAGGAGGGCCGGGCGACGCCCGTCACTTCCGGCGTGGTCGCCCTCTGAACCGACGGGATACGGCGGGATCCGGTCGCTCCGGACCGTGAGTTCCCGGCCGTAGCGCCGGTCCGGATCGCCATCTGGTCCCACAGGATCGACCGCAGGCGGCCGGCGACGGAGCCGGTCAACCACACGGCCCAGTATGCGGACCGGATGGGCAACCGTCTCAGCGTGGCGACGATCGCCCTGACGTCCGGCCCGGCGGATCCCATCCGGTCAATGGCCTCAAACGCCAGATCCCTGGAGGCCCAGTCCGCCTTGCTGCCCAGTCGGGCACCACTGACAAGCAGCGACCACGGGAAGCTCCGGTCGTCGATCTGTTGCGAACGTCCTTCCCGGTGGGCCCAGGTCTGAAAGGCGAGAATCGCACGCAGCACCGAACGGGCCTTCTCGTCGGCCGACAGGCCAATGCTGAGGTGACCCTGCGAATGCAGTCTGCGCGTGCCCAGTCGCTCGGCAAGAATATGCGCCCTGCCGTTGACGGCCATCATCCGCCACTGGAATTCAGAATCCTCGCCGACACGGAGGTCCTCATTGAATGCACCGGATGCGACGATGGCCGAGCGCCGGTAGAGCGCGCCATGCGTCATCCAGCGGCTGTCCATATAGCGGCCGGGGATCTGGCGCGGCACGCCATCGCGGTCATTGGCATAGGGATTTCCGGCCGCGTCGGCGTTGGACATTTCCGCCAGACAATAGGCTCGGCCACTGGCCTGAAGTGCCCTCACCAGTGCTTCAACGGCCTGGGGCAGCAGCAGGTCATCGGAATCGACGAACTGGATGAATTCGCCACGCGCATGGTGAAGGCCGCGATTTCTCGCCGACGCGGGGCCGGCGTTATCCTGCTTCAGCAGCACGATCCGGCAGCGATCCTCGACGGGCAGCCAATTTCCAACGATTTCGGCGGTGTCGTCGGTCGACCCGTCATCAACCACGATGATTTCAATCGGACGCCAGGTCTGGACCAGTATTGAATTGATCAGTTCGACAACCATCGTCGACCGATTGAAGGTTGGAACGATGATCGATACCGTTCCCGCCTCTCCGGTCATGGTCAATTCTCTACACTAAAATTGACCGAAGCTCGGTGCTTTGATGAGCGCCTGACATAACCGGCGAGCCGGCCCCGGCCCATTGAACGCAGATCACATGATGTTCGCAGGCGGCGCAAGGTCGTTCTGCCAGGGGTCGGTGCTGGCCGCAGATGCGGGAAGGCGGGCCGCCCGGCGACGCGCGCGCAGATAGGTGATCGGCGTCACCAGGGTCCGCAGGATGGCCAGAACAAAGGCCAGCCCATAGATCCGGATACCGACCAGAAAGATGTCGCCGTTGACCGTCGACGAGACCAGCGGCTCCGCGATGATCGCACTGGTGATGGGTTTCAGGTGGTCGGGTCCGAGAAAGAACAGAAAATAGCCGATCGACCCTGCGAGCCCTTCACGCAGGAAGGTCTCAATCGCCTGCATCGCGCCAAAGTCGCCGAACAACGTCTGCTGCACCGCTTTCGGCGCAAAGGCATAGCTTGTTCCCATCAGCGCGAAGATGACCAGGAACATCACCAGTCGCGCCGAATAGGCCCCGGACAACAGGGCGACCGTCTGACCCGGGCGCAGGCGCTGGATCAGGGAGGCGCGTTTCAAATCATCATCATCGAGCGCCGGGATCAGGTCAGGAAAGGTCGAACTGGCGATCGAGATGAGCTTGCCGAGCAGGTCGGCGAGGACGATCGCCAGCACCAGCAGGAACAGGGTCGACGGGACCGTTCGCTCGGCGAGCAGAATGTTGATCGTCTCCGAGGCTCCCAGCATCGCCACGACGGCAATGACCAGAATGGACAGGACCGATCCTTCGATCGTTCGGCGGACGAGATTGAAGATCCCCGGCATCGTGACCCCTCGGCGTCACAAGACAACAGCCGGTCATCTGTAGCATACCGTGCAGACCCTGGTCTCCCGGCGGCGCAGAGGCCTTCGGCTTTCCGGCTCTCGGCAAAGCGTCGCCGACGGCGGTCTGTCGGTCAGGATTCAGGAGGTGGGCTGTAGCCGCACATCAGTTGCCCTGCGTGGTGCCTGCGGCACCATAGGCCACGATCGGGTCCCGCAACCGCAGCCCCGGGCCCGCGCCGCCCTCAAGGTCGAACACCACGCCAGACTGATGGAAGGCCGTCATCAGGGCGTTCACCGTCCGGGTCGTGGTTTCGATCGGTCCCCTGAACCGCTCAAGCCGCTTGATCGTCTGCAGACTCAGACCGGAGACGCGGGCCAGTTCGCTCTGTTCAAGCCTTGCCAGCGCCCGCGCCGCGCGAATCTGTTCACCGGTCAGAACGCTGTAGGTCATGCGCGAAATCCATCAACTGTAGAAGTCAGCAACTCCACCCTAGCTAGCAGATTCGACCTGTCGGTCTGCCCCCGGACAATTCCGGGGTACAAATTGACGCACCCGCTCTACTTCGACCCCGACCCGGCGCGAAGTACAACCTGAACGAGCATTGAGAGATTCGGCACCCTCATCTTGGTCATGACATTGGCGCGATACTCCTCGACGGTCCGGTGGCCGATACCCAGGTCCCGGGCGATCGTCTTGTTGGACTTGCCCAGGACCAGACCGTCCACCACCTCACGCTCACGCCCTGACAGCGAGGCCAGGCCCTCCCGGGCGGCCACGATGGCCGCATCCCGATCCGCTCCGCTGCTCTGGCTGTCGATCGCCGCCCGGATACACCGCAACAGGGCGATATCCGAAAACGGCTTTTCCAGCAGGTCGACGGCTCCCTGCTTCATGGCCTCCACGGCAAGGGCCACATCGCCATGGCCGGTAATCACAACGACCGGATGGGGAACAGCCATCGCCTTCAATCTTGCCATCAACTCCAGCCCGCCCATCCCGGGCATGCGCATATCGGTGATGATACAGCCGGGAGGAAGCTCGGCGGCGACCGCCAGGAAGGCCTCGGCAGTCTCATAGGCCTCGACCTGCAACCCGGCGCTGATCAGGAGCAGCCGCAAGGAGGCCAGGACCGCCGGGTCATCGTCAATCACCTGGACGACGGGCTCAATCGCTGACGGTGACATCATCGGCTCCGGTTACAGGGAGGGTGAATTTGAATACGGCACCATGACTCGCGGAAAGGTCCAGCCACATTTTGCCGCCATGGGCTTCAATAATCTCCTTCGAGATCGAAAGTCCGATCCCCAGCCCCGTCTCCTTGGTCGACACAAACGGCTGCAGCAGTTTGTCGGCGATGTCCGGCGCGACGCCCGGACCGTTGTCGGAAACGGTAACCTGGACGAAGCCCGCGATTGATCGCGCGGCGATCCACATTCTCAACCCACTCCCGGACGCCTCCATCGCCTCAACCCCATTGCGGATGAGATTGAGCAGGACCTGCTGGATCTGGACCCTGTCGACCAGGACAGGGGGCAGGTCAGACGAAATACTGATGCTCAGCCAGCCCACCTGGCCGCCCGCCGCCGCCAGGATCGCCGCTTCGTCGACAAGGGGCTTGAGAGTCTGCAATCGGCGTCGGCCGTCGGTCTTGGAGACAAGACCCCGCAGCCCGATGATGATCTGGCCGGCCCTGAGCGTCTGGGCCGCCGCGGCGCGCAGCGCATCATCAACGAGGACCAGATCCGGGGGACTCTGCTGGATCAGGCGCGTGGACGCGGAGACATAGTTCGAGATGGCGAGCAGCGGCTGGTTCAGCTCATGCGCCAGGGATGTCGCCAGCTGCCCCATCACCGTCAGTCTCGACAGATGGGCCAGTTGATTCTGCAGCATCTTCAACTCGTTCTGGGCCACCTGACTTTCGCTCAAATCCCGGCAAAAGCCGGTGAACAGCTGCTCACGCACCGAACGGCGAGGCGAAACAGACAGTTCGACCTGGAACATCGATCCGTCCCGTCTGTGACCAACAGCGGTACGGGGAAGGCCGAAGCCCGCAGGTTCGCCCGTTCGGGAGGCCGAGGCCAGGCAGGTCTTGATCATCTCCTGGGATTCCGGGGCGAACAGAAGCCAGACAGGGTGCCCGATGATCTGCCCGGACCTCCAGCCGAACATCCTTTCCGCCGTTGCGCTGAAAAGTCTGACCGTTCCGGCGGCGTCGAACAGGAAGATGGCGGCCGGAACCCCGTCGAGTATCGCCTGCTGACGCTCCCGCAGCGTTTTGCCGGCCTCACGATGACAGGCATAACGGTCGGTCGCCAGCACAGCGGCCCCGAAAGACAGCAGCACAACCGCGATCCCGATGGCGTCCACCGGCTGCAAAAACAGGGCGATGCTCATCAGGACAAAGGCGACCAGCGGAGCCGCCACCATTACCCCCAAGGCGGTGTAAAACCCCCACAGGATGACGACAAAAACCATCACGGGGGCGATCAGGCCAAAGGCTGTTCGCGAGGGGAACGCATGGTGCAAGGCCAGCCAGACGCAGCCGCTGATCAGCAAGGCGGCGGCGATAACAGCGATCTGCCCACGGGACGACCGTCCGCGCGACACCCACCATTTCGCATGCACGACAGCCAAATCCACTTTCCGTCAGCCCCCCATTCGGGGGCCAGGTCGACGATATTTCCGCGACGCGCAATCACCCACAAAGAGTAATGCGCCACAAAGACTTATCATTACACCTGAAGGGCAACACCCACACCCCTCAAGGGCAACCCAATAACTGCAAAAACGTCATAGCGCCAGAAAAACTCGTTACACTACTTATATAAATACAGACGACATTAAACTCACCCTTCATCATTCGCGCGCATCCATTGGGTAGGCACGGACGTGATCCGGCCCACCCCGCCCCTGAAGAAGGTCGCGCGCCTGCCGTGCGGTCGAGATCGAGAATCCATGCAGCAACTCGCCGCTACAGCCGCCGAAATCCGCATCCTGGTCGTCGATGACTCGGCCGTCGTCCGCGGGCTGATCTCGCGCCATCTCTCGGCGGAAAACGGCCTGACCGTCGTCGCGACGGCGGCCAATGGCGAACTGGCCCTGACCGAACTGGGCCGTTCGGCAATCGACGTGGTGGTTCTCGATATCGAGATGCCCGTGATGGACGGGCTGACGGCCCTCAAACAGATCGTGGCGCGATATCCCGCGGTGCGGGTCATCATGGCCTCGACCCTGACCCGACGAAACGCCGAGATCAGCCTGACCGCCCTCAATCTCGGGGCCGCCGACTATGTGGCCAAACCGGAAAGCGGACTGGGCTCGGCGGCGGAATTCCAGCGGGAACTGGCCTCCAAGGTGCGGGCCCTGGCCCCGCGGCGACGCCCCGTGGTTGTCGCCCCCGCCGTGGCGATCCCGCCGGTCGGCCATGCGGTGCCGCCACCGGCCGCCCCGGCCGTCCGCCCCGCCACACCGGTACCACCCCACGGCGCCCGTCCGATCAAAAGCCGTCCCAACATCATTGCCATCGGCTCCTCGACCGGCGGCCCCCCGGCCCTGATGCAGGTGTTTGAATCCCTGCGCGGCGCAGTCGAACAACCGATCCTGCTGACCCAGCATATGCCGGCGACCTTCACCGCCCTGCTGGCGGAGCAACTGAGCCGTATCGGCGGCCGCCCCTGTGCCGAGGCCCGGGACGGTGAGCGCATCCTGCCCGGTCATTGCTATGTCGCCCCCGGGGGCTGGCATATGGTCGTGGCCCGGGACGGGGCCCATCCCATCCTGCGCCTGAACCAGGAACCGCCCGAGAATTTCTGCCGGCCTGCGGTCGACCCGATGTTCCGCTCCGTGGCCAAGGTTTACGGCTCGGGCGTCCTGGGCGTGATCCTGACCGGTATGGGGGCCGACGGGGCCCGGGGGTGCGAGGCCCTCGTCCAGGCCGGCGGGCATTTCATCGTTCAGGACGAGGCCTCGAGCGTCGTCTGGGGCATGCCGGGGGCCGCCGCCACGACCGGTCTTTCCGATCAAATCCTGCCTCTGAATCAAATCGGGCCCTGGGTCCGACGCATCTCTGGAATGACCTCATGACCGGCCCCGACTTCGATCATTTCTGTCGTCTGATCCGGCAACGCTCCGGCCTCGTCGTCACCCCGGAAAAGGCCTATCTGGTCGCCAGTCGGCTGAGCCCGATCGCGCGCGCCGAAGGCCTGGCCAGTGTCGAGGCCCTGCTGGCGGTTATCCGCAGCAGTTCGCCCGAACCGCTCATCCAGCGCTGCGTGGACGCCATGGCGACTCACGAATCCTATTTCTTTCGGGACGCCACCCCGTTCGAGCAGCTGGCCATCAATGTTTTGCCGCCCCTGATCGAGTCGCGGCAGGCCCAGCGCAGCCTGAGGGTCTGGTGCGCAGCCTGTTCCAGTGGCCAGGAGCCCTATTCCGTCGCCATGATCCTGCAGGAAATGGCCCCCCGGCTCGCCGGCTGGAAGCTGGAGATCCTCGCCACGGACATGTCCGAGCCGATCATCGAGAAGGCCAGGGCCGGCGTCTATAATGATTTCGAGGTCAAGCGCGGCCTCTCGCCCGAGCGCCAGGCCCGATGGTTCAAGCCGGTTCCCGACGGCTGGAAGGTCTCCAGCGTCCTGCAGCAGATGGTCCAGTTCCGGCCGCACAACCTGCTCCAGGGCACGACCGGCCTGGGCATGTTCGACGTCATCTTCTGCCGCAATGTGCTGATCTATTTCGATGTGGCCCACAAGCGCCAGATCCTCGACCAGGTGGCGCGCGCCATGCCCTCCGACGGAGCCCTGTTCCTCGGCAGCGCCGAGACCGTGCTCGGGGTCACCACGGACATCGAGTCGACCCCCGGTATCCGCGGCCTCTATCGCAAGGCCGGGATTCATCTCGCCAAAACAGCCTGATGGCATGAAACCCGCGCCAGTCTGCCCGGGTCACCGACACCCTCACGACAGAAACGCCGCCCCGGCCAGGCCGGGGCGGCGTTTTCGTTGCCGCGTGAAGCGCGCCGGTGCCCGGCCCATCGACCGAAGCCATCGCGAACGAAGACGGCCCGGCCCATCTGACGATGGACCGGGCCGGGCTTGGCGGGACAGGGTCCCACCCCGTGTCAGAACACGGGATGGGCCGTTTGCAGGGGCTAGAGCAGGCCGTCGACCTCGGTGCTCAGGGCCTCCGCCTGGGTGGCCAGTTCGCCCGAGGCGGTCAACAGCTGGGCCGAGGCGGCGCTGGTCTGGGCCACCCCTTCGTTCAGTCCCTGGATGTTGGACGACACCTCCTGGGTGCTGGCCGCGGCCTCGGTCACATTGGCCGAGATCTCGCCGGTGGCGGCGGACTGCTCCTCGACGGCGCTGGCAATCGCCGCAGCGATTTCAGCCACCTTGCCGATGGTATCGGCGATGCCCTGGATGGCCGAGACCGAGGTGCTGGTCGCCGCCTGCATGGCCGCGACTTCCGAGGAAATCTCGTGGGTCGCCTTGGCCGTCTGGTCACTGAGGCTCTTCACCTCGGAGGCCACGACCGCGAAACCCTTGCCGGCGTCGCCGGCCCGGGCCGCCTCGATGGTCGCGTTCAGGGCCAGCAGCTTGGTCTGGCCGGCGATGTTGTTGATCAGGGTGACCACATTGCCGATCTTCTTGGCCGCTTCGGCCAGGGTCTGGATCGCCGCCTTGGTCGTGTCCGTCTCGCTCACCGCGCGCTGGGTGATGTTGGTGGATTCCGCGACCTGCCGGGCGATCTCGGAGATCGAGGCCGACAGTTCCTCACCGGCGGCGGACACCGTCTGCACATTGCTGGAGGCGACCTGGGCGGCGTTGGCCACGGCGGCGGCCTGGGTCGTAGCCTCGGCGGCGGTGCGCGCCATCGACTCGGCGGTGGCCCGCATTTCCGACGAGGCCGAGGAGACGATGTTGGAGATCTCCTTGACCCGCTCCGCGACCTTGCGGGTCAGGGTGACGTCCGATGCGTATTTCATCACCTTCATCGGCTTGCCGCTGGCATCGCAGATCGGATTGTAGCTGGCCTGGATCCAAACCTCGCGCCCGCCCTTGCCGATCCGCTTGTACTGGCGCGTGTCGTGCTCACCGCGGTTCAGCTTGTCCCAGAACGCCTTGTATTCAGGGCCAGTGCGCTCGGACGGATCGACAAACATACTGTGATGCTGGCCCCGGATCTCCTCCAGCGAATAGCCCATGGTCGTCAGGAAATTGGCATTGGCGGACACGATGGTGCCGTCCATCTGGAACTCAATCACGGCCTGGGCCTTGCTGATCGCCTCCATCTGGTTGGCCAGGTCGGTGTTCAGCGCTTCCTGGGCCCGCACTTCCGTAACATTCGACCACTCGAGGGAGTTGCCGACGTGAGCCCCCGCTTCATCAAAGGTCGCATTGACGCAGAGATGGATCTTCAGGTCGGCAATACGAATGTCGGTCTCGTAGGGCATCCTGGAAGGGTCAGCCAGCAGCCGACGCTGATGCGACGGGTCCTGATGGAAATTATCGATACAGACCCCGATCATATGATCGGGATCGAAATTCGCCCACAGGGTCCGGATGGCGGGGGCGACGCTTCTCAGCAGCTTCGTGGTGCTGTCGTTCACATAGGTGACGATCAAATCCCGATCGACCATCATGACCGAGCTGGTCAGGTTATCGAGCGCGCTCTTGATGCGGCCGAGCGCTTCAAAGTCGGAGAAGTCTTCGGTCTCATGGCTGAGATCTTTGGCGATGGCGGCGGCGGTCGACATGGCGTGTCCTTCTGGGTGTCTGCCGGCCCGGTGGGCGGCGATGATGTTGGGAAAAGGTGGCGTCAGGCGGCGAGGCTGGTAGGCGCGGTCAATGTGAGAACCTGATCGATGTTCAGAACGAGCAGCAGATCATCCTCGAGGCGGTAGAGGCCGCTGCACACCGCCCGCCACAGGGGCGTTAGGGTTGCCGGACCCGGTTCGTGTTCGCTGGGCTCAAGCCACAGGACGTCACCGACATCGTCGACGACCAGGGCGTAGAGTTCGCCACCATGTTCGACGATCACACTCATGGAACGATCGTCGCCTTCACGCGGCGGCATGCCCAACCGGCAGCGCATGTCGATCGCTGTGACGATACGACCGCGAAGGTTGAGCGATCCGGCGACCTCCGGCGGGCTGAGCGGGACCCGGTTGATGGGTGTCTCCGCGATCACGTCCTGAACGGAAAGCACAGGGACACCGAAGGCCTGTTTCCCGACCTTGATCGAGACAAGTCCCTCCGTGGAATCGGTGGCGACCAGCGAGTTTTCGGCCCGGATCGTCATGCAGCACCTCTCATTTCACCCAGAGCACCCGACACGGCGTCCAGCAGCGTGGCCTGATCCAGGCCGCTGGGAGCGCCGGCGGTTACAGCATTGTGGAAGGCCAGGCTGAGCAGCGGCGTCTTGTGCCAGTTGGCCGCCCGGCCGAAGGCCGTGGCGAAGTCCCGCGCCTCCTCGGGGCTGGAGGTGTCCGCCATGATCAGGTGGAAATGCTCGCCCGCGTCATAGAGGTTGAGCGCAGCCTCCGGATCCGCCGCCACCGTCACCTCATAGCCGGCCTGGGCCAGAAGGGGTCGCAACAGCAGTTGTGAGAACGGACTTTGATCCACCAGCAACAGGCGTCGACTGGCGGCTGCGGCCGGCGTCACCGCCGGTGACGGTGCCACGGCCTGAGCCGCCGTTACCGCCGCCGCCGGGGCCGCCGGTGCGGCCTCTGCCTGCGGGTTGAACGGCGGCGCCGCCTGATCCTGAAGCGCCTGACGCCAGTAGTAGGACACATCGATCAGCTCGGTGGCCACACCGCCGATGATGAGACCACCGAGGGCCCCGGCACCATTGGCGACCATGTCGGTCTTGATCACGCTCTCGACAATGTCGACGATCTCGTTGACCAGAAGACCGACGGCGCGGTCCTCTTGGGCAAACACCAGCAGCGGCCGCTTGTCGGGACCGTCCCACGCCGTGGCCGGTGCCGCGTCCGAGCCGATGATCGGCATCAGCTTGCCGCGATACTGAATGACGCTTCGACCGTCGATCCACTCGATCTGGTCGACACCCAATTCCTCGATCCGCGCCACACTCGCCAGCGGGGCCGCCTTGAGACTGTCGTTGGCGGCCCGGAACACCAGCAGGGCGGACAGGGCCTGGGCCTTGGCCGCATCCTCCTGCTTGTCGTCCACCAGACTGCCGGCCCCCTGACCGGCCCCGGCCTCAACCGACACACCCTTCAGGTCGAGGATCAGAATGACCGCGCCATCCCCCAGGATGGTCGCGCCCGAATAGAGCTTCAGATGGCGCAGCACCGTCGCGACCGGCTTGACCACGATCTCTTCGGTATCGAAGACCCGGTCGACGATCACCCCGAAGTTGAAGGACCCGACACGGGCCACGATGATGCAGGTTTCACCCGAGGGTTCACCGGCCGGCTCGAGGCCCAGCAGGTCCTGCAGCGAAATCAGGGGCAGAAGCCGGTCGCGCAGGCGCAGGACGGCGACTCCGTCGATATATTCGATGGTCCGGCCCGAGCCGTCACTGGCGCTGACCAGTTCGACCAGGCTGGATTGCGGCATGGCAAACCGTTCGCCGCAGCATTCAACGATCAGGGCCGAGACGATGGTCAGGGTCAGGGGGATGCGGATGGTGAAACAGGTTCCGCTGCCCTCGACCGAGGACAGTTCGATGGCCCCGCCGATTTTCTCGATATTGGTGCGGACCACGTCCATGCCGACGCCACGGCCGGAAACCGACGTCACCTCCGAGGCGGTCGACAGCCCCGGCAGGAAGATCAGCTGGCGGGCCTCGATGTCGGACATCTGCTCGGCCTGGGTTGGCGTCACAATCCCCGAGGCCAGGGCCTTGGCCCGCAGCTTTTCGGCCGGCAGTCCCCGCCCGTCATCCGAAATCTCGATGACGATCGCCCCGCCTTCATGACGGGCCTGCAGGGTAATGCGCCCGGCCTCCGACTTGCCGGCCGCCAGACGCTCGGCCGGGGTCTCCAGACCATGATCCGCAGCGTTGCGGATCATATGGGTCAGGGGATCCTTGATCAGCTCGAGAACCTGACGATCCAGCTCGGTGTCCTGACCGTGCATGCTCAGGTCGATGGTCTTGCCCAGATCCTGGGCCAGGTCGCGAACCAGGCGCGGCAGCTTGGCCCAGGCCCCGCTGATCGGCTGCATCCGCGTGGTCATCACGCCTTCCTGCAGCTCGCTGGTCACCTGGTTCAGCCGGTTCAGCGGCGCGGCGAAAGCGCTTTCGGGTTCAAGACGCAGGGTCTGGATCAACTGGTTCCGGATCAGCACCAGTTCACTGACCACCGTCATCAGGTGTTCAAGGGCATCGACGCTGACCCGGATCGTCTGGGCCGGCGCCGCCCCCTCCCCGTCCGGCTTGGTCGCGACGGCGGCTGACGGGGATGCGGACGCGGTTACTGCTGCAGGCATGGGAGAGGGCATGGGATCCGGAACTGGGATTGGCGGGGAGGCCACGGAGGAAGCGGCGGGATCGACCCCGGGCTGCGCGTCGCCCTCCGGGGCAACAGGGACAGCCGGTTCGTCGTCCGAACAGACCGGGGCTGCGGCGGCAGGCAGGGCGAGGGCTCTCAGCTCGGCGATGGGGCCCTCGGCAACGTCGAGCTCCCCCATGGCCGCCGCCATCATCTCGAACAGGGTGACGACATGATCACCCATAACCAGACCGTCGCTGATATCGGCCAGGGCCCGGACGAAGGCATCAGAGGCCTCCCGCTTGCGGGCCAGACCGCAAAGACTGTCGCGCACGGCGGCCTGCAGCCGGTCGGGATCGGCGTGACCCACCAGAAATCCGAACTGCCCCTCTGACTGCAGGCGAGTCAGGACAGATTCCGCAGCGGCATCTACCGTCGCGTCGCCCCCCAGCTGTTCAATCAGATTGCGTCCGTCCACCATCGCAGCCGGAACCGGGTCGGCTTCCACTTCCGCCGCTGCCACCCCTGCCGCGGCCGAGGCTCCCTCGCCCTCGAGGAAGGCCTCCATCCGGGCGATCAGAACGGAGTCATCGCCGGCAGGCTCGCCACCGGTGGCGGCCAGGGCGTCCGTGATCGAGCGGATCAGGTCGACGGTATCGAGCACGGCCGAGACCGCCCCCGGTGTGACCGCCAGATCGCCGTCACGGAAGGCCCCGAGAACATTCTCGGCGGCGTGGGCGACATTTTGCAGGCGGGAAAGCCCCAGGAATCCGCAGGTCCCCTTGATCGTATGAATCAGCCGGAAGATTCCGCCGAGCGTTTCCGGGTCATCCGGCGACTGCTCAAAACGGACCAGTTCGCTGTCGAGAGCTTCAAGGCCCTCGCGCGTCTCAGCGATAAAATCTGCAACCAGGTCGTCCAAGAGCCGCTCTCGCTTCAGGATCACCGGGCCAGACCGGCATCGCCATTGAGGGCTAGCTTTGGTGAATCAAAGGTTAATTATAGCCACTAATCTTGCACCATAAAGAAATCACCAGTTCTATAATAGCTGTTAGTGATGATTTATTACTCCGAAAAGGCATTTTCTGGACTTCTGGAGCTGATATTTTACCCCCCAGGATCAACATCTATTCTTTGCTGATCTTGAAATTGGCGGCAAATTGGTCGGCCGTTACCTTTTGATTAGATATTTTTGGTCATCGATCACCTCTAGTTTTTGCCAGATATATTCAGGAAGAAACCCGTATGGCCGTCGACAAATCCATGAATGTGCTCGTCGTCGACGACTACAAGACGATGATCCGCATTGTCAGAAACCTGCTGGAACAGCTGGGCTTCAGGAACATCGATGAAGCCCTCGATGGCCCGACCGCGCTCGAGAAAATCAAGACCACGGACTACGGCCTGATCCTGTCGGACTGGAACATGATGCCGATGACCGGATACGAGCTTCTCAAGGCCGTTCGCGCCGAGCCCCGGACCCGCAACATCCCGTTCGTCATGGTGACGGCGGAAGCGAAGACCGAGAATGTCGTCGCCGCTCGCCAGGCCGGTGTAAACAACTACATCATCAAGCCGTTCACCCTGTCAGTGTTGAAGCAAAAGCTGACCACTGTACTCGGGGAGCTCTGAGATGGCTGACGACGCAGCGGGCGAAATCATCGCAACGATCCGGCGGGAGATCGAGGAGGCTGCGGACGTCATGCTGGCCTCGGTTGAAGCGGGTCTGGAACAGGTCACCGCCGCCCGCGAGGGCGATGACGCGGCCCTGGATCGTATCCAGCAGAGCCTGTTCGCTATTCTCGAGGCGTGCGCGTTTCAGGACCTGACCGGACAACGCCTGACGAAACTTCGGGACATGCTTTCAGCGACGTCGTTTGAGGCCGTCGAAGCGGACCCCCTGCTGAATGGTCCCGCCCTCGCCGGTCAGGGTCTGGACCAGGCGTCCGCCGACGCCCTGCTGGGTGCAGCGGGGGCCTGGGACCGTGGCGCGAAGCCCTGATCTGACCATGGCGACCGCTCACCAGCGCCTCGATCTCCGCAAGGCCAAGGCCCTGCTGGTTGATGACAATCCGCAGTCCCTGGAGCTGTTGTCCCAGGTCCTGACCGGGTTCCGCTTGCGCGAAATGAAGACCTGCCGCTCTGTGGCCGAGGCCCGGGAGGTCCTGACCACCCAAAGGTTTGATGTGATCCTCGCTGATCTCGACATGCCCGACGAGGACGGCCTTTTTCTGGTGCGCCATATTCGCTCGGAAAGCCGGGCCCCGAACTACACGACCCCGATCATAATCCTGCACGGCTTCACCCCCGCCGGCATGGTCCACAGCGCCCGCGACGCCGGGGCCAACATGGTCGTCCGCAAACCGATCGCCCCGTCCGTCCTGCTCAGCCGGCTCGAATGGATCGCCCGGAACAATCGCGAGTTCGTCACCGCCGACGGTTACAACGGACCCGACCGCCGGTTCCGGCAGTTACCGCTCGCCGAGGACCAGCAGGAGCGCCGCGCCGAGGCCCTCGCCCTCATCGCCGACCCCACGCGCGCCCTGTCGCAAGACGATATCAGCGCCCTGTTCGACTAGGAGTCCCCGATGAACAGCGCCCGCGTTTTCACCCCGGAGAACCACCTGGCCCGCCACATGAGCCGTGGCGGCCCGACGTCGGCAGAACTGATTGCCGACGCGGACAAACGCGTGTCGGCGCTGGCCGACTCCATTCGTGGGTTTGTCGTCGGCAAATTGCAGGAGATCCGACCCTTTGCGGATCAAACCGACGATGACCTCCTCGCCGAGATCGATGTCATCTCCGGCCTTGCGATGAACATCGTCGAAGTCGGCGATGCCGCCGGGCTGAACGCGCTCGCTGATCTGACCCGGGGAATCGTCACCATGATTGACGGCTTCAGGACGCTCGGCGTCTGGCACACCGCCGCACTCCGCCTGCATATTCGCGCCCTGGGCCTTTTGAGCCCGGACGCCCCGCCCCTCAGCCGGCAGGATGAAGCCAGGATCGTGGAAGACCTGCAGAACATGCGCCGGTCGATCGGCCTGACGGACTGAAGTCGGCGAAATGCGCCGGGCCGGACCAGCCATGCCGCGCGCCGGACATCCCGACGCCGTCCGGCCCCGGCCTGGGCTGAGCTGAGCTGAGCTGAGCTGAGCTGAGCTGAGCTGAGCTGAGCTCAATCGAGCCATGGCTGGAGTCCAGATCAGTTGCCCCTCATCTCAGCGGCATTTTCTCCCATTGCGTGTATACGTGACTGTATATCAAACTCATTGGTCGAAATATTGCACTCATTTAAGTAACTTTTGAAAATACATCCAAGTTGTGTCATATCTGTACAAAGTAGAGTTCTTTTAGCCCAACAGATCCTCTCGGCAACCTGTTTGGGGCATAAAAATATACTCAGGGCACAATTTCTATCCGGGGCCACCTAATGCAATCCAGTATGTCGGCGCTTTCCGGCGAGCAGATCAGGGCGGCCCGGGCTCTCATACGTATCGACCAGGCGGATCTGGCCAGGCGCTGCGGCCTCAGTCTGGAAACGATCAAGCGGCTGGAGCGTATCCGGGGGCCGGTGGACGCCAACAGCCGAACGCTCCGGGCGCTCTTCGAAGTGTTTGCTGCGATGGGCGTAGCCTTCGACAACTGCGAGGATGGCGGCGTCGGCGTCTGCCGTTCAGCGGGAAAGCCGTTTCGGACGGCCCTCGACACCGCGCGGCCAACCGCGACACCCCGGCAGATGGATCAGCCACCTGCCGAAACCGCCTGCCATCGCCTGATCTACTACAGCACCGCGAACCGGGAGAACGCCCCTCCCCTTCACGAACTTCTGGAACAGATCCAGACCAGCGGGGCGCGGCGAAAGGCGACCCTGGACGTCACGGGCATCCTCTACGCCCAGGCCGGCCGGTTCCTCAGCGTGCTCGAAGGCACGAGAGACAGTGTCAGGCAGGTGTTCGGGGCGATTTCCTGTGACCGTCGTCATTCCTCGCTGTCGATCATCAGCGACCAGTCTGCACCCGTGCGGTATTTCCCGGACTGGAGTGTCTGCTGTGGCCGGTTCCCGTCGGACGCCCAAATGGTCGGCGACGAGCCGTCCCTTCGCAAAGGCTTCCACCCCGAAAGCCTCTCCCCGGCCTCCGCCCTGGGATTGCTGAACGTAATGCGCGACCTCCAGGAGGCGTCCCCCCGCAACGACCTTCGCTCACGGTCTCCATGTCCGCTGGCCGGAACCTGTCTGGACCGGGCCTGCGCGGAGCGGGCCGCCATCTCCACGGCACCTGGCCCGGCCAACGCCCGGATGTGACAATACGTCGCACACGACGCCACGTTAGTCCTGCGGGGCAAGACTCTGACCCTGAAAGGGTCTCGATGCGTCACCCACTGTAAGACTCGACGATTGCGCCCCCTACCGGCCGGCTTCGCATGCTGACCGTCCGTTTGCAGCGCCGGCAAATCGCTTCACGTGGGTGGGATGGAATCAATCGGGCGGGCTGACACTGTGAATGGAGCGGACCGACAAACGCCCTTCCACGCGCCCCCCGCATTCGGACAGAACGAACTCCTCTGGCATGTGGAAAAGACCCAGTCCACGGCCCAGATCGGGAGCTGGAAATGGGATATCCGCACGGGCGAACTGCTCTGGTCCGACGAGACCTTCAGGCTGTTCGGCCTGGAGAACGACGGGCGCGGCATAAACTATTCCGGCTTTCTTGAATGCGTTCACCCCGAGGACCGCGCCGGGGTCGAGCAGGCGGTTCGACTGGCTGTGGACGAACATGCGGACTATGCGATCGACCACCGGATCCTGCGGCAGGACGGTGAAATTCGTTTTCTCCGTGAGCTCGGTGAGGTCGAACGCGATGCCGCCGGAAATCCGCTGTGCATGCGCGGCATCGTGCAGGACGTCACCCGTTTGCGGGCGATCGAACGATCCGCAGCACGCAATCGCGACATGCTGTCGGGGCTGATCCGGATTTCACCGGAAGCGATCATTGTGGCGAATCTCGAAGGCCGCGTCATCATCTTCAGTGCCGGGGCCCAGACGGTGTTCGGCTACGCGGCTCACGAGATCGTCGGGGACAGTATCGAACGCCTCATGCCCGAGCGTTTTCGTGGCGGGCACGGCCAGCACCTTGCCAGCTTTGCCACAGGACGTCAGGAGAGCCTTCAGATGGCCCAGCGCAGGCCCGTTTACGGGCTGCGGAAGGATGGCGTGGAAATCCCGATCGAGGCGTCTATCGCCCGCGTGGTGGCCGGTGGGGAGACCCTGTTCACGACCATCGTGCGGGACCTGACCGAGCGGTACGAAACCGAAGCCTGTCTGATCGAGGCGCGGGACCTCGCCGAAAAGGCCAACCAGGCGAAATCGGACTTTCTCGCCAATATGAGTCACGAGCTCCGCACACCACTCAACGGCATTCTCGGTGTCGCCGAAGCCCTGGGCGACTCCTCCACGGACGCTCACCAGAGAGAGATGGTGGACCTGATCGCGACTTCGGCGCGCGCGCTCGAGGCCCTGCTGACGGACATCCTTGACCTGGCCCAGATCGAGGCGGGTCGCATGGCGATCCAGCATCAGCCCTTCGATCTGGGAGCCATGGTCGAGAACGTGGCGGCATTGTTCAGCACAGCCGCGCAAAACAAGGGCCTCGCTTTCGACCTCAGCCTGCCGGAACTCGTTCGGACGGGGTTCGTCGGTGACGAAAAGCGACTGCGCCAGGTGCTCAACAACCTTCTCAGCAACGCCGTCAAATTTACCGAGACCGGCCAGGTCAGATTGTCGGTGGAGATCGTCCACCAGGAGCCCTGCCGCGTCCGGTTCACCGTGGGGGACACCGGCATCGGATTTGACGAACAGACCCGCGCCCGGCTTTTCAGCCGGTTTGAACAGGCAGACAGTTCAATCACCCGCCGGTTCGGCGGCACGGGTCTCGGTCTCTCGATATGCAAGATGCTTGTCGACCTGATGGACGGAACGATCCGGGCTGAATCCCGCCTGGGCGAGGGCGCAGCCTTCATCTTCGAGGTTCCGCTGGTCCCCGCAGGGCCCCAGGCCCTGCCGGTCGCAGCCGGGACAGACCCGGTCCGCCCCGTTGCCGGGCGACCTCTGCGTATTCTGCTGGCGGAGGATCATCCGGCCAACCGCCGGGTCGTGGAGTTCATCCTGAAGCCGCTCGACGTGGATCTTCACAGCGTGGAAAACGGCGCGCTGGCCGTGGCCGAGGCCGCGACCGGAAATTTCGATCTGATCCTGATGGACATGCAGATGCCGCTGATGGACGGGCTGGAGGCCGTGCGGCGTATCCGCGACCGGGAGCGTGAAGAAGGCGGAGATCGGGTGCCGATCTGCATGCTGACGGCGAACGCCCTGCCCCAGTTCAGGACCATGGCCCAGGAAGCGGGGGCCGATGACTTCCTGACCAAGCCCATCAGTGCCTCGGACCTGATCGGAAGGGTCATCGGAATGTCAGCCTAGCCGGAGCGCACTGAAGCCGGCGGGCCGGGTTTGGGCGATGTCTGCCCCACCCCCATTCGCATGGGCGCAGCCGCTCCAGAGAACATCCTTCCCCCTCAGGCCCGCCTCGCCTGCTTCCCACGGCCGGAGAGGGCCGGCTGGATCGCGGGCGCTGGTCACCGGATCGACGGCGGGCGTGCATCGACGCTCCCGGGCCAAGGCTTCTGTGGCGCTACCCCGCCGCCCGGTGTAGCACCCCTGCAAGGGGGACATCCGGACAATGCCACGGTTCTTGCTGATCGCGCCGCGCCCTCACTGGGACGCCGACTTCGCCGGTATCGACCTGTCCGGCGGGACGTCCGTGACCCGGGTCGCCCCGATCGCGATCGCGACCGTCGCCGCCATGGCCCCGGACGGCATCGAGGTCGTCCTGCATGACGAAGCCCTGGCCCCGGTGGATTTCGACGATCCCGCCGACTTCATCGGGATCACCGCCAATGTCTCCCAGGCACGCCGGGCCATCGAGATCGCCCGGGAATATCGCGCCCGTGGCAAGCCGGTTATCATCGGCGGCCCCCATATCACGCTGGACCCGGCGGCCTTCGCCGGCGCGTGCGATGTGGCGGTGACGGGTGAGTTCGAGGCGATCGCCGCAGGCTTCTATGCCGACATGATCGCCGACCGGCTCCAGCCCCACTATGCGGGTGGTCGCCCTGAACTGACCCTGTCACCGACCCCGGCCTGGGAGCTGTTCGACAATGACCGCGCCCTGGTCGGTGTGGTCCAGACCAGTCGCGGCTGTCCGTTCGAGTGCAATTTCTGCGACGTCATCCAGTATCTGGGCCGCAATCAGCGGCACAAGTCGAACGACCAGGTGATCACCGAGGTGCAGCGCCTGTATGACCTGGGCTACAACCGGATCGCGCTGGCCGACGACAATTTCACCGTCTATCGCAAGCGCGCGACCGGATTGCTGGAGGCCCTGAAAGCCTGGAACGGCACGGAGGGCCGGGACTTCATCACCTTCGCCACCCAGGTCTCGATCGATCTGGCCCGGGACGACGATCTGCTGACCCTGTGTGCCGAGGCCGGTGTGTCCAACCTCTTCATCGGCGTGGAGTCCGTGAACGAAGAGAGCCTGAAGGCCAGCAAGAAGCGCCAGAACCTCAATACCGACATGGCGGGACAACTGCGCAAGGTCGTGTCCCACGGCCTGAAGGTCGAGGCCGCCCTGATGGTCGGGTTCGATGCCGACAGCCGGCTGATCTTTGAGCAGCAGCATGATTTTGCCATGACCCTGCCGGTCGGGACCTTCAAGGTCTCAGCCCTGGTCGCCCCCATGGCCACCCCCCTGTACGATGAGATGAAGGCGGCCGGCCGGCTCGATTTTACCGGGGAACAGGCCCATTTCCCCGGCGCGGACATGGTCACCAACATTATCCCGGCCCAGATGTCGAAGCAGGAACTCTACACCGGCACCAAATGGCTGATCAGCCGGCTCTACAGTCCCGCCGCCTTCTGGACCCGCTTCCAGGACATTGCCGGGCGGCTGGGTCCCAATCCCCTGCTGAGTCGTGGTTCCGGGCGGCTGTACAATCCTCCGGGACGCGAACAGGCCAATCGTCATTTCGGCCGGATGATCCGCACCATCCACCGCGAGCATGCCGACGTGGCCCGGGTCATCGCCCAGGCCTCCCGGTTGATGCGCCGACATCCGGACATCCGCGACGGACTGACCGACATCCTGACGACCTGGCTGCTGTCCCTCTACGTCCACATGGAAAAGGGCGTCTATGACGCCGAATGGGCCGCCATGGACGCGCCCCCGTTCGAAACCCTCAGGCAGTCGGCCTAGGGGCCGACGACGCCAGATCCGGCCGGTTCACCGCAAACGCAGGGGCCGGTGCCGGGGACTCGATCAGGAAGATCCGTCCAAGGGTGGCGATCATGCCGAGCCAGGCCGAAAACGCGGCCGCATCCCGCAGGTCCTCGTCCCGCGGCTCGAATTTCGATGACCAGCCGCCGCTGTACATCCGGCATTCGGAACAGACGGCGTCCGAGGTGCCGCATTTCTCGTCGCCCGGCTCCATGTCGGCCCGGAAATAGCGCATCTGCCCGACCATCCGGGAATGACAGTCGCGGGCGACGCCGGTTTCGGGATCGATGTCATAGAGGGGGCCCGAGCGGGTCGCCCAGTCGTTGTAGGCCTCCGAATAGACGATGGTCTCGGGATACTCTTCCATCAGCCTCGGGATCATGGACCGAACCTCGCCCAGACTCTCGTCGTCCCAGCAAAGGTTCGATTCGGCATTGGAGATCCGGAAGAAGGACCGGTCGTTCCCTTCGCCTTCCTGGAGCTTCCTCAGATAGGTCTGGGTCGGCGAATACATGTTGAAGGTCAGCGGCAGGTCGTTGTCGCGGCAGATTTCGGCCAGCTTGCGCGTGTCGCCGAGGTTCGATCGGGTCAGGGTGTAGAGAATGATCGCGCGCGGATCGCCGGCATAGTTGCGGATGGCCTTGCCGAAGGTCCGCCCGCCGCGGAGGCTGACGTCGACCTCGGCATCGACCCCCCAGACCGAAACGCCGATCCTGTAGGGTATGGCCGGGTCGATACGAACGGTGCCGTTGGTGCCGATATTGCCATGCGGAAAATACTGGCTGGCGGCATGAAGCCGATCCTGCTCCAGCGCCGGTTCGGCCCCGACAAAATAGGCCATGGTCACCCCGCGCTCACCCTCGGCGGCGAAGAACCGCTCCCAGGCGGCAAGGTCCTGGACCTCTTTTGTCGGGGTGAAATTGTCCGAGAAATAATAGCAGCCTTCGCAGAACAGGTTGCAGCGGGTGGCGACCTCGTAAAAGGCCGGCTTGCGAAAGGCGCGGACGACCCGCTTCGCCTCGTCATAGGCCACGGACAAGCCAGGATCCGCGTCAAGCAAATGGCGAAGCCTGATCAGCCTGTTACGTCGAATATTCATACTGCCGCCGAAAACCCGCTGATCGCCTTTGGCACCCTACCATCCCCGGGAAGGCGTCGAAACGCCCAGTCTGGCACCGAGAGGAACACTCACCGCGAACCCTTACCGGCAGCAGCCGGTTCCGCCGGACATTCGGTGACCGGGATTGCCCCGGTAGCGCGCAATTCGGCGGCCAGCTGGCGCGAGAATCGCGCCGCCCCCGCGCGGTTCAGATGGGTATTGTCGTAGAAGAGATCGAAACGATCTGCCCAGTCCGGATCGTCCCAGTGCCGGGAAACGACAACGCCTTCACCGGCCAGACCGTCGAGCAGACGATCAAAGGCCGCGACTTCGGGACCGAGCCGCCGGTTGGTCTGCGACCGGATGGGCTCGGTCATCGGCGGAACGATGATGAACAGGGTGCCGCCCCGGCTGCGGATGCGCTGGTTCATCCGATGAAGGGCCCGGCCGGCCCGCGCGGCCACTTCGGCGTCCCGATAGGCGATACTGTGCAGATAGTCGGCCTGGCTCTCTGCCGATGTGACGGCGTCCACGGCCGCCTGGGCCGGGTCCAGTCCGGTGTCCGGCCCGAGCGTCCAGGGCACCGGTCGAACCGGTGCCTTCCCCAGGCCCAGCCTGTACAATGCCACCCGAATACGCTCGCTCCAGGCCTCAAATCCCAGGGCCGGCGTCACGGCGGTCACCACGGCCTGTCGCCAGTCTCCGTCAATCGGATTCAGCCGCCCTGACTCCAGCATCAGCTGATGGACATTGCGCCGGTGCTCAACCGATCGGCTCGCCGCTGCCCCGTTGTTGTAGGCCTGGGCGGTGGGGGCCAGGACAAGGAACCAGAGCCGCGGCGGCGACGGACGCGCCAGCATCAGGTCGACCATACCGGCGACCTCGAAGGTGTCCTGGGAGTTCCAGAAATACTCCGTCCCGTCCAGACACAGGGCGGAAAAATCCACGGCGCGCGCAACAGACCCGCCAAGACTCACGGCCTGACGCCCCTCGACCCGGGCCAGACCGGCCCTCATGTCCGCGAGTTCGGGTCGATCGTCCAGCAGCCGCCCCAAGCTGCTCAGGCCGAGCAGCAGGGCAAACCCCAGGGCGAAGAAGACGATTATGTGCCGCATCGCCGTCTCCCGTCAGAATTTGAAATAGATGAAGTCGGGACGCGAAAACGTCCCGAACACGAGAATGAGGGCAATCAGTCCGTAGTAGAACGCCCAGGCAAAGGGCCGTCCGCGGCCGGATACCCGGTCGAAGACCGGCTTGCGGACATCCAGCCACTGGTAGATTTCCAGGCCGATGATGGCGACCAGAACCGCCCGGGAGATGTTGCCCACGCCGGTCAGGTCGACGCTCAATGTCGCCAGCTGACCCGGCAGGGCCGCCATCTGCTGCCACATGGCCCAGGCGGCGGGCCAGGACGGCGCATTCACCAGCGACCCCAGCAGAATGAGGAACAGCCACAGGACCATCCGATTGGTGTTGTTCTGCACGAAGCGGATGGATCGGGGTCCCATCCGGAGCGCGCGAAACACCACATGGGCTGCACGGGTGATCGGCCGACTGCGACGGACGGCCCCCTCGGCGATCATGACCAGTCCCGCGATCAGACCGGCCGCGAGCCAGGTCCAGGCCGCGCCATGCCAGAAGGAAACGATCACGATCGTCAGGATCGTGGCGGTCGGCTTGCGCCAGCCCCCCCGGCCCCGCCGGGCGATCGGCAGATAGACATAGTCCCGGAACCAGTTGGTCACCGTGATATGCCAGCGCTGCCAGAATTCGCTGATCGACACCGCTGCCAGCGGCCGGTTGAAATTCTGGGTCAACCTGATCCCGAGCACCAGGCTCGAGCCGATGGCGATGTCGGCATAGCCGGAAATGTCGGCGTAATACTGATAGATGCTGCCGAACGAGGTGAGCGTCACCATCAGGGCCGAATAGTCCTGCGGATGGGCCATCACCGCCGGAATGGTCAGGGCCAGGCGGTCGGCAATCACCAGCTTCTTGAAATAGCCGACGAGGATCAGGGCACCACCGGCGGCTGCCCGCCGGGCATCGAACACCTGGGCCTTCCGGAGCTGCGGCAGGATATGCCCCGGGCGCTCGATCGGACCGGCGATGAGCTGCGGAAAATACATTACATAAACAGCAAAGTAGCCCAGATGCGTCTCGGGCTTTCGCTTACCGCGATAGACGTCGATCACATAGCCCAGCGTCTGGAAGGTGTAGAAGGAAATCCCCAACGGCAGGATGATGCTGATCGGGTCGAAACTGCCCGGCGCGTTTCCGTAGATCAGCCCCATTCCGGTATTGGCGACCAGGGCGAAATATTTGAAGAACAGCAACAGGCCCAGATTGCTGGCCAGGCTCAGCGCCATCAGGGCCGCCCGCAGGCGCGCGTCGGGCACCCGCGGCATCAGCCGCGCAACCCCGTAGTCAATGCAGGTCGTCAGCCACAGGAGCGGAACAAATTCCAGCCGCCAGCTGGCGTAGAACAGATTGCTGGCCACCAGCAGAAACAGCCAGCGCAGCCGCACCGGGGTCCAGAAATAGAGACCCACGATGACCGGCAGAAACAGCAGATAGTCGAGCGAGTGGAAACTCATGTCGCCCGGGTTTCGTCAATCGGGCGGACCAGCAGGGTCTGGCGGCCCACCGGCCGGAGAACAAAATCGACGCGGCAGCCCATGGGGTGTCCCGGATTCGGCAAAAGTTCGAACCGCTCGAGGATGGAGCCGACCGCCAGGATCAGCTCGGTCCGGGCAAACATCGACCCGACACAGCCGCGCGGGCCGGTACCGAACGGAAGCCATACCGACCGGTGGCGCACAGTGTTGCCGCCTTCAAGGAAGCGGGACGGCTCAAACGCATCCGGCCGGTCCCACCACTGCTGATTCCGGTGCATCGCATACAGGCTCAGCACGGTCGTGAAGCCGCCGGCGAGGGTTTGGCCCTCGACCTCGATGTCGGTTGTGACCTCACGGATCAGATGCATGATCGGCGGATACAGGCGCAGGGTCTCGCTGATCACCGCACGGCTCAGCGGATAGGCTCCGCTGTCCAGGCCGCCCCGCGCCCGCTGCGCCCGGCCGCGCCGCCATTCCTCGCGAACCCGCGCCTGCGCCTGCGGATACTGCGCCATCAGCCAGAGGACCCAGGCCAGGGTCGCGGCGACATTGTCGTGCCCGGCGTGCAGGAACAGCAGCATCGTATTGAGATCCAGCCCGGAATCGTCGGCATCGGTCCTGCCCGAAAGCCGGGCCTGTTCCCGCTGCCGGGCCAGGGCCGCCAGAGGGCGCAGGTCCTCCAGATGACGGATCAGGGGCGCGTCCTCATGCGCGTCTATCGTCACGGCCGTTTCCTCGACCAGCGGCTCGACCACGCCGCATGAGGTCTCATCGCAGAAGAAGCTCCGCCACAGACTGTCGAGAGTCAGCCGCCGGGCGTCGCGCAGGATGTCGACCGGCTGCCCGTCTGCCGCCGCGCCCCACTCATCGACAATCCGCCTGCAGGCCATCGCGATCCGGGCCTCCGGGGCCGCGGCCTCCGGGGCCTGGAACGGAGCCATCACCTGTCGACGCTGCTGCCGCCAGTCGGCCCGGTCGCCCCGCACGAGATTATCGCCGTAGGAGGCCCCCAGCATCCGGTCATGCAGACGCGCTCGCGGGAAACCTCCCCCCTGGTTGAGCAGGATTTCACTGACGCTTTCGGGCGAGGCCAACAGCACCAGTCGCTTGCCGCCCGCCCGCGCCTCGGTCACCGACTGCTGCAGAATCTCCGGTGGCCAGTAGCGGGTTGGATCCCTGATCACCCGCCCCACGCCCGGAAACACAAGCGGAAACTGACCGTGGAACTCAAGCCGGGGAAGTTCAGCGGCCATGGTGGTGAAGCATCCTTGAAATCCACGCTCCGCTGAATGGACTCATGTCGGAACCACCCGTTCGCCTTCAACCATACACCGGTTGAAATCCAAACTGTGCCATTCGGCAACCCCGTCGTCTTCTGGATCAGACACGGGGCTCATCCCTCGTATGGTGCCGGCCCGCCCCGGGGGCCGGACGATCAACACGTGCATCGTACGGGCCGATGGTCGATGGTGAGGCTCCGCATCTGTCTTCAGGAGTCATCGTTTGTCGCGTCTGATCGAGGAACTGGACTACCGGCCCACCCCGATGGGGCCGATCATCCTGAGACGACGCTGGGTCTCGGCCCTGGATCGCGATGTGGTCGAGGTCATCCTCGGCGAGGAACATCTGATGTCGAGCCTGTTCACGGTCGGCGAGACCGAACTGGCCACGCTGGGCCTGGCCCGGGCGAGCGGCACCGATCTCAAGGTTCTCGTCGGTGGTCTCGGCCTCGGCTACACGGCCCAAGCCGCCCTGGCCGATCCGCGCGTGGCCTCCGTCGAGGTCGCCGATGCGATCGAGGCCGTGATCGACTGGCACCGGGCCGGCATCGTGCCGATCGGCGAAAGCCTCGGGGCCAACCCACGCTGTATCCTGACCCATGCCGACTTCTTCGGCCTGTTCGACGCCGAGCCCGGCGAAGACGATCGTCTGGACGTCATCCTTCTGGACATCGACCATTCGCCCTACCGGCTGCTCAACCCCGCCCATGCCCGCTTCTATACGGCCGAGGGTCTGGCCCGGATGAAGACCTGGCTGACGCCGTCCGGCGTGTTTGCGTTGTGGTCCGACGACGCGCCTGACGCGGACTTTCTCGCCCTGCTCGGCACCGTCTTCACCAACCCCACGGCCCAGGTGGTCCCCTTCGCCAACCCGCTGACCGGCGATTCCTCGACCTGCACCATCTATGTCGCCGGCTGCTGAACCGCCCGAAAGGGCGAGGCAATAGGCGGACGGAGTCGCGCCAGGCTCCAGCCAAGGCCTACTGAGACGGCTCCGGCGCGCGCCGGGCATGGGTCGCCTGCTCATAGGCATGGCCCAGGGACAGGATGCGGGCGTCGTCCCATTGGCCGCCGATGAAGCTGATCCCGACCGGCATGCCCCGGTCAAACCCCATCGGTACGGTCAGATGCGGATAGCCGGCGACGGCCGCCAGCGAGCTGGACGAGCCCTGCGAGCGGTCATCATCCGTCGGATCATTGGTCCAGGCCCGCGACGTCGTCGGCGCGATCAGGGCCGCCACGCGGTTTTCGGCCATCATCCGGTCGATGCCTTCAGGTCCGGCCATACGCAGCGAACCGGCGCGGGCCTCGATATAGGCCGGGTCGTCCAGCCCCCGGGTGGCCTCGGCCAGCAGGAACAGTTCCTGGCCGAACAGCACCGTCTCGCGCGGCTCGGCGCCGTTGAAGGCGATCAGGTCGGCCAGGGTCCGGGTCGGCACCTGCCGCGGATCGGTCGAGGCCAGATAGGCGTTCAGATCGACCTTCAACTCGGTCATCAGCACCTGAAAGGCGGCGGTGCTGATCGCCCGCATATCCGGCCCCTCGGTGATCTCGACCAGTTCGGCCCCGGCATCGCGCAGCGCCTGCAGGTTCTGCTCGAACACCGCCCGGGTCTCGGCGGAATAGTTGGCCAGCAGGAAACGCATGACCCCGATCCGCGCGCCACGCAGACTCCCGGCGTCCAGGGCCGCGCGATAGTCGACCTTGCGCGCATCGGCCTCGACCGTGGCCGGATCCAGCGGGTCCGAGCCGGCGATGACCGTCATGATGATGGCCGCATCCGCGACCGTGGTGGTGATCGGCCCGGCGGTGTCCTGCGAATGGCTGATCGGAATGATGTGGGTGCGCGACACCAGGCCGACGGTCGGCTTGAACCCGACCACGCCATTGACCGAGGCCGGACAGACGATCGAGCCATTGGTCTCGGTGCCGATCGCCGCCGGGGCCAGGCCGATGGCCACCGCCACCGCACTGCCCGCCGACGAGCCGCATGGCGTCCGCGTCGGGTCATAGGGGTTCAGCGTCTGCCCCCCGACCGCGCTCCAGCCGCTGATCGAGTTCGACGACCGGATATTGGCCCATTCCGACAGATTGGTCTTGCCGAGGATGACCGCACCGGCCTCGCGCAGGCGCGCCACCAGCGGCGCGTCACGGCCGGGGGCGTTGCCCACCAATGCCAGCGAGCCGGCCGTGGTCGGCATGTCCGCCGTCTCGATGTTGTCCTTCAGCAGAATGGGCAGGCCCCGCGCCCCGTCCGCAGTCGTCCAAGCAACCGCGTCGGAGCCCGCGTTCCAGGCGATGACGCTGTTGCCCATCGCCGCATCGTGCCCGGCCAGGCTTGCGCCGTACAGGGGCGGATTGATGGACGGTGTGGCACAGGCGGAGATCAGGGAGGTGAGCAGCGCCGCCGCGATCAGTCCTGCGCGGCGGGGGCCCGTGACCCGATCGTGCGATCGAGGAAGTCCAGATAGGTGCGCCATTGTTGCAGTTGTCTTTCGTTGCCACGCACGCCGTGGCGTTGACCGGGATAGAGCATCATCTCGAACGGCTGGCTGTTGGCCTGCAGCGCATTGATCACCCGCGTTGAGTTCTCGAATATAACATTGTCGTCGGCCATGCCGTGCATCAGCAGCAGCCGCCCGGTCATGTTTTCCAGCCGCGGAATGGCGTCCGAAGCGGCATAGCCGGCGATGTTCAATTCCGGCGTCGACATGAAGCGTTCGGTATAGTGGGTGTCGTACAGGCTCCACTCGGTCGGCGGGGCCCCGGCGATGGCCGAGGTCAGCCCCATCGCGGGCTCGGTGATGGCCATCAGACTCATGAACCCGCCATAGGACCAGCCCATCATGGCGATACGCGAGTCGTCCACATAGGGAAGCGATCTCAGATAGTTGGCACCCAGAACCTGATCCTCTATCTCCGGCTGCCCCATCTTCAGATAGAGGGCCTGTTTGAAGGCCGCGGAGCGGTCGCCCTCGCCGCGGTTGTCGAGGCGGAACACGATATAGCCGGCCTCGGTCAACAGTTGATTGGTGGTGCCCTGCCAGGCCCGTTTGACCCCGCCGCCGGACGGACCGCCATAGACCTGCATGACCACCGGATACTGTTTCGACGGGTCGAACCCAGGCGGGGTTGTCATCTGCCAGACCAGCATCTCCCCATGACTGTCGAGGGCACCGAAGGCCGGCGTCTGACGCCGCGCGGCATAGGGCCAGAACGGATGATCCGCATCCAGCCGGTTCTCCTCGATCCAGCGCACGAAGGTCCCGTCGGCGCGGTAGAGACCCGACTGGGTCGGCGTGTCGAGATCCGAATAGTTGCCGACGAAGGCGGTGCCGGTCTTGTTCATCGAAACAGACCACCAGCCGCCGTCGGGGGTGACCGGCTGGAACCGGGTCGGTGCCTGGTCCAGCGAGCCCCGCCACAGGCGCTGGATCGTCGGCCGCTCGCCCTGGACGTCGCACATGGCCCCGCGACCGTCGAGGGTGGGGCAGAAGCTGTGCCCGCCCGTCACGCCCGGGGGTCGCTCGGCATAGCCGAACGACGCGGTGAAGAAGACCTCGCCGGTCTGCTGGTTGACGCCGTTCAGGCTCTTCACCGGCCACGGGCCGTAGGTGATCGGCCGGATCAGGGTCCCGTCGCGCTCATGGAGATACAGATGCTTCCAGCCGGTCGCTTCCGACGACCAGATGAAGCGGCCGTCGTCCAGCGCCCGGAAGTCGTGGTTCAGCGGCACCCAGGCGTCCGAGGTCTGCGTCAGGATCACCCGCGAGGCCCCCGTGGCCGGATCGACGCTCAGCAGGTCCAGCGTCTTCTGGTCGCGCGACTGGCGCTGGACATAGAGGGTGCGGCCGTCGACCGACCAGTCCACGCGGGCCAGATAGATGTCGCGGTTCTCGCCCAGATCGACCTGGGTCCGCCGTCCGCTCTCGCGGTCATGGACGAACAGTTCGACCACGGCATTGGGGCGGCCGGCGCGCGGATAGCGCTGCTCGACCACCGTCGCCCCGCCGCCGGTGATGTCGAGACGCGGGATCACATCGACCGTACTCTCGTCGGTGCGTTGCAGGGCGATGTAGCGTTCGTCCGGGCTCCACCAGTAGCCGGTGTCGCGATCCATCTCCTCCTGGGCGATGAACTCGGCCGTGGCCCAGGTGATCAGGCCGTCACCGTCCGTCGTCACCTCGGTCTCGCTGCCGGCCGACAGGTCATAGACGACCAGGTCCTGATCGCGGACAAAGGAGACATAATTGCCCCTGGGCGAGACCTTGGCGTCGATCTCGTCGGCGGCCGTCTCGGTCAGCCGACGCACCGTCCCGTCGGACCGGCTGGCCAGGAAGACGTCGCCTTCCAGCGGGGCCAGGATGTAGCGGCCCTGCTGGTCCCACGAATATTCGACCACGCCGCGCTGGCTGATGCGCATCCGCTCGCGCCGCGCCTTCTCGGCCTCGGACAGTTCGCCGGCGTCGGGGACCAGGGCCCGGGCGTCGATCAGCTTGAACGGCTCGCCCTCGCCGGTCGGCGCGGCCCACAGGTCCAGCACATCGACGTCATCCTCGCGCGAGCGCAGGAAGGCGACCAGCTCCCCGTCCGGCGACAGGCTGACCCCGCGCGCGACCGGCCCCGACAGCGACGGATTGGCGAACACCCGTTCCGGGGTCAGGATTTCGGTCCCGCCCGCCGGTGTCTGTGCGGCGGCCGATCCGGCGGCGAGAAGGATGGTGGAGGCGAGAAGGAGTGTGCGCATGGTCGTGACGCTAGCCGGGCTTTACGCGACCGTCACCCGGATTCGGTGCGACGTCCGGTCCCGATTGCGCGCCCTGCCTTTTCCTCGCCCGTCCAACCGCCTAGTTAGGGCGCAATGACCGACACCGCCGTCTCTCCCGCCCCCGCCAGGGCCTCCGCCTTCCATGAGCTGAAGGTCCTGTGGGTGCGCCACTGGACCGATCAGCTGTTCAGCTTCGCCCTTGAGCGGCCCGACGATTTCCGTTTCCGCTCGGGCGAGTTCGTGATGATCGGCCTGCCGGGCGAGGCCAAGGATGGCGTGTCGGGCAAGCCGGTGCTGCGCGCCTATTCGATCGCCGGGCCGACCTGGGCCGAGGAGCTCGAGTTCTTCTCGATCAAGGTGCCCGACGGCCCCCTGACCTCACGCCTGCAGAGGATCCAGGCCGGCGACACCGTGCTGATGGGCAGGAAGCCGACCGGAACCCTGGTGCTGGACGCCCTGACCGGCGGCGAGCGGCTGTTCCTGATCGGTACCGGCACCGGCCTGGCCCCGTGGCTGGCCGTGGCCCGCGATCCCGAGACGTATCAACGTTTCGGCCAGGTGGTGGTCTGCCACACGGTGCGCAGCGTCGCCGACCTGGCCTATCGCGACTTTCTCACCACCGGCATCCACGACGACCCCCTGGTCGGCGACGAGGCGCGTGAGCGGCTGGTCTATTATCCGACCGTGACGCGCGAGCCGTTCGAGACCCCCGGCCGGATCACCGACCGCATCGCCTCGGGGGCCCTTTTCGCCGACCTCGGCCTGCCGCCCGGCTTCTCGCCCGGGCGCGACCGCGTGATGCTGTGCGGCTCGATGGCCATGATCAAGGAAGCCGCCGCCCTGCTGGAAACCTTTGGCCTGAAAGAAGGCTCGAACGCCGAACCGGGCGACTATGTGCTGGAGCGCGCCTTTGTCGGATAGCGTCACGATCGATCCGCGCACCGCGCCGGAAGCCTGCGCCTCCATGGCCGAGGTCCGTCAGGGCGTCGACGCGCTCGATCGCGCCCTCGTCACCCTGCTGGCCGAACGCCAGCGCTATATGCACGCCGCCGCCCGCATCAAGCCCAGCCGTGACGTGGTCCATGACGACGCCCGCATCGAGGATGTGGTGGCCAAGGTCCTGACCGAGGCCGGCCGCTCAGGCCTGTCGCCGGCCATAGCCGAACCGGTCTGGCGCACCCTGATCGACCGCTGCATCGCCCATGAACTGGGCGTCTGGGACCGGACCCGGACCTAACCTTTCAGCGACCGCAGCATCAATTCGTGCCGGTATGCCGCCACATCGGCCAGGGCCACGTCCAGGGCATCGCGGACCCGGTTCAGCAAGGGCGGAGCCCCGGCCTTCTCCGAGGCCTCGGCCATCGCGCAGGCCTCGGCCAGGGCCCCGGCCCCGATCCCGGCCGCCGCGCCCCGGATCGTATGCACCCCGTCACGCCAGCCGTCCTCGCGCACGTCCAGCATCGGCGACCACATCGACGCCTGCTGGGTGAACAACCCCAGCACCTCCTCGCTGATGCCGTCGTCACCACCGGTCATGCGTTCCAGCACCCCGAAATCGACCGCCCCTGACAGATCGCGCCTCGCCATAACCGCCGCCTCCACGGGCACCCGACAGGGTCCCTGATTCCCGAACCGAGGGTAGGCCGACGCGCGTTCAGGAGAAATCCATACTTGCACTGTAGGTGTCTAACCCTTAGTACGGCCGCCCTCCGTCCGGACCTGTCCAGACACTTCCGGCGGCAACAGAACGCCCCTTCCATGGGCGTCTGACGATTGGTTCGGGTGATTAGCTCAGTTGGTAGAGCAGCTGACTCTTAATCAGCGGGTCGTAGGTTCGAACCCTACATCACCCACCATCGTCCCGCTTTAAAATCAATAAGTTAGTAGCGCGGTAGAGCACGCTTCCGTTCTAGCTTGGCCGTTTAGAACGGTATTTAGAACGGTGCATTCGGCGGCGTTTTTGTACCGCAATCCGCCGGTGACTTCTTCGTGAACAAGCGACCCGACCCGTCACTTCGCGGTGCGAGCCAACCGGGTCGCCCGGACGGTCGGCTGGGAGGATGATCGGCCAAACGGAGACGGAGGTTCGCTGTGAGCGGACGTGTTGGTCAGCGGTTTCTACGGACCCCACAGGCAGGGGAATATCTCGGCCTCTCAAGTCGAACCCTCGAGAAACACAGAACCTATGGGACCGGACCTGTGTACCGAAAGCTCGGCGGGCGAGTGGTGTACGACTTGGATGATCTCTGCACTTGGGCCGACAGAGGGCTCCGCGCATCAACCTCAGATCCGAACTCGGGTACACACCCCGCCTCCCCCCGCTCCTACCCCCCGTAGCGACTCGCTGATCCACGATACGCTGTATGTGATCAGAGGCGGCGGGTTCCGGGAACGATAGGAGCCGGGGGGGCGCGACAGCGTCGACGGCGATCGGCGGCGAAACGCCGGGCTTCATCGCAGAAGTTCCTAGCCCGCCCCCTTCTCAAGCCGGATCGATCAGTCCGTCGCGGACGGCGGCCGCGACCGCTTCTATCCGAGTGCGCATCCGCAATTTGGCGCAGACCTTCTCAAGATATCTCGGAGCAACGCCGGACAATATGCTGCGTGTCGCGCCCCTCTATGGGCTGCTGTTCCAGCAACTCGTCGATCTGAGCAGCCGAACCCTCCCCGGTCCGTCGGATCGGCTCGTGCTGGTTCTGCTGGACGAGTTCGCGCGACTGGGCCCGGCCCCTGTCCTGGCCCACGCCTTCGCCTGGGCCGCGGGCTACGGCCTGCGGCTGCTGCCGGTGATCCAGAGCCCTGCCCAGCTCCGCGCGCTCTACGGTCCCGGTGTCACCGAAGAGATTCTGACCAACTGCGGCCTCGAAGTCGTCTTCGCGCCAAAGGAGTTGAAGGTCGGCCAGGACCTCAGCGAACGGCTCGGCTATTACACCTATCGCGCTCGCAGCCGCAGTCGGCCGAGCGGTCTCGCCGCAGGGCGGCGCAGCCTGACGGACTCGGACCAGCGCCGCGCCCTGACGCTGCCGCAAGAGCTGATGCAGCCGCCCGCTGACAGGCTCATCGTGCTGAAGGCCGGGCTGCCGCCTGGCTGGGCCCGCAAGATCGTCTACTACCGTGATCGGGCGTTCGTGTGTCAATCGGCGTCTAAAAGGCCCCCCTATCGGCGTGCAATAGGGACCCCCTTGTGAGGTTGGGCATGAACGTCACAAGCGCCCCTCTTGCGAGGGTTGGGGCGTAGGGAGGGCGTAGCCCGACCCGAGGCTCAACCCTCGCTTGGCGTTCATTCTGGCGGGGTCAGCTGCGGTGTTTGAAGCGCCAGCTGTCGTTGCCGGTCTCGACGATGTCGCAGTGGTGGGTGATGCGATCGAGCAGCGCCGTGGTCATCTTGGGATCGCCGAACACGGTCGGCCATTCGCCGAAGGCGAGGTTGGTCGTGTCGACCACCAAGGTCCGCTCGTAGAGCTTGCTGATCAGGTGGAACAGCAGCTGTCCGCCCGAGCGGGCGAACGGCAGGTAGCCGAGCTCGTCGAGGACGACACGTCGAGCCGGCAGAGGTAGGCGGCCAGCGCACCGGCCTTGCCGAGGCGGGTCTCCTCCTTGAGGCGGTTTACCAGGTCGACGGTGTTGACGTAGCGGCCACGCGCCCCGGCGCGCACGACGTTGGAGATGATGGCGGTGGCCAGGTGGGTCTTGCCCGTGCCCGTGCCGCCGACCAGCACGATGTTGCGCCGGTTCGCCAGGAAGGCGCCGCTGTGAAGCGAGCGCACCAGCCCCTCGTTGACCGGCGTGCCACCTTCACCCGCATCGGCTTGCCAGCGATCTCCACGTCCTCGTGGCTCCATTCGACTAGTAGGCCCCGCCCGGCTGGAACATCAGCGGGATGAACGACAGTGCATCCGCCACGCCCCGGCGTCGCTTCAGCCGCCAGCCCGCCGCTTAGCGCCGGACCGCGTTGTACGATCCGTCGAACCCCTCGCGCAGCAGCAGGTCATGAACCCGCGTCATCCACAGCTTCTCGCGCCGCGGGCGCGCCTCGTCCTCTTCCAGCAGTTCATCGAGCCTGACCTGGAACGGCGCCAGCCTCGGCAACGGCTGCACCGCCCGCCGATAGGCGAACTCCGCATCCGGCTCCCGGATCGCCTTGCGCACCACCTTGCGCGACAATCGAAGGTCACGCGCGATCGCCTTGATCGCCTTCCCTGACGCAAACTCGCGCCGGATCTTCAACACCGTCTCCAACACCAACATCCCGAACTCGCCGCCTGACATCCGCCAAGCCACCACCGTTAGACATCAGGAATGAGGGGTCCTTATTCGACGCCGATCACACAGCTAACGGGGTCCCTTTTCCACGCCGATCCACACGCGCAGGGCATTGGCGAGCATGGTGCGCTGGCGCACGAGCAGGGATCTGGCGCGATGGGTCATGAGGATGCCCTGTTGCTCCACCGTCTTGACCGGCACGAACCGCATCGTCGGCCGCTGGACAGCTTCGCAGATCGCTTCGGCATCCAGCGCGTCGTTCTTGCCGCGCTGGACATAGGCCTTCACGTAGGACGGCGGGATCAGGCGAACCTCGTGCCCCATCGCGGCGAGCGTACGCGCCCAATAGTGCGCCGTGCCGCACGCCTCTACCCCGATCAGGCAGGGTGACAGCTTCGAGAAAAACGGCAGCATCTGCTTACGGTGCAGCCGCTTCACGAGCATCGTGGCGCCGTTCTCATCGACGCCGTGCGCCTGAAACACGCTCTTCGCCAGATCCAATCCAATGGTCGTGATCGTCATCGTAAACGCTCCTCTTCCTGCTTTGGGGACGGGTCGGCATCATAGCTCCGTCCGGTCAGTGCAGGGGCGTCCTCATCATCAAGGCTGTTCTTTGCGGAGAGCAGCGTTGGTTCGTGGTTTGATGTCGGATGCGGAGTGGGCGTTCTTTGAGCCTTTCGTGGTCGAGACGGGGCCAAGGCGGGGGCGGCGGCCTCGTGACCATCGCCGGGTGCTGGACGGGGTGTTGTGGATCGCCCGGACGGGGACTGCATGGCGTGATCTTCACAGCCATTTCGGGACATGGAACTCGGTCTATCGACAGTTCCGGCGCTGGACGCAGGCGGGAATCCGGGACGTCATGCTGGAGGCACTGAACGAGACCGGCGAAGGTCACGCCTGCGTCCAGATGATAGATTCCACCATCATTCGCGCCCATCAGCACGCCGCCGGCGCGCTAAAAAAAGGGATCAGGACCAGGGTCTTGGCCGCTCGCGCGGCGGCTTCTCGACCAAGATCCATCTCCGCAGCAACGCTCTGGGCCTCCCTGTCGCGGTCACGCTGAGCGGCGGGCAGGTCTCCGATGTGAAGGGCTATGCCCCGGTCATGGACCAGACCGGTCCCCAGCCCCGTGTCCTGCTCGCAGACAAGGGATACGACGCCGACTTCATCCTTGCCGACCTGGCGGCCCGAGGCGTCGCCGCCGTCATCCCCGCCAAACGAAACCGAAAGGTCCAGCCCGTCATCGACGGCCACATCTACGGACTGCGAAACCTCGTCGAGCGCTGCTTCTCAAAGCTAAAAACAGCCGACGACTGGCAACCCGATACGACAAGACCGCCGAAAGCTTCCTCGGCTTCGTCCTCGACGCATCCATCCGACTGCGGATCAGACACTTTGTCCACGCCACCTACAATAATATTATGTTCACCGCAGGATGCCGATCTGTTCAGCCTTTAGAAGCGCTTGAACCCTGTTCTTGACTTTCAGCTTCGAAAATATATTCCTAATGTGCCATTTTACAGTGTCTTCGCTTATGCGATGAATGATCGCGATCTCCCGGTTCGAGAGACCTTCTCGTATTCTTTGAAGCATTGCCAGTTCTTTTCTTGTGAGAACAATAGAAGTCTCGCCGCTTGGCGAACGAACGTTACGGTCGCCCGGCCTGGGCTCGCGGCAACCTACTAATTCCGACTCGGTCGGAATTAGGTTCAACAGCGGCGTCGAGATCGATCCAAACGCCTCCAGGTGCCACCGCTCATCGAGGAGTGTGCGGTAACACCCAAGTCGGCGCGCAATAGCGATTGCATCGACTGCGCGTTGTTCGGAGAGGGCGGCCCTTCCTGTTCCCGCACAAGCAACGGCGGTGCACAGTAGGGCTGCAATTTCGAGTCTGCCTAATTCTGATCCGCGCGCATGGTTTAAAGCGACGTTCGCAAGGCGGTTGGAAAGATGAAACTTCCCCTGTCGAGCCGCAATGCGAGCTTCGGTCAACGTTTGTCGCGCGCGCAGATACGGACCGTGAGACGTGAGAAAGATAGGGTCGCTGCGGTTCGGTAAAATGGCGGTCGCCTGTTCCGCTCTCTCCACAACGATTAGATCCGCGAGCGCCAATCGCGCGAGGACATCAAGCCGCGAGAAGTCGAATTTTTCCGCTATAGCTCGCACATCCTGGAGAAGACCGACTGCACTTTCGAAATCACCATTCTTGCGGGCGATGGCCGCGGCGGTTCGATAAGCTGAAAACGTAAAATCAACAATGCCGTGCTGTCGCACGAAACCGAGAACCTCATCGACGCGCGTTTCGATGCCGTCCAGTTGGTTTGCTTCGTATTGGAGCTCTAACTCTAGCGTGTTCAAGAGGTTTACAGAGAACGGCGTACGACTGACCTGAGCATTTTCGTCTGCATGGGCTATCTTGAGAAGATCAGCACCGATGTGAATTTCACCTTTGGAAAGATGCGAGAAAATTGTAGCGCTATAAAGCCAACCCAACGCATAGCGATGATCGGCGATTCTGTTTACAGACATTGCTTCTACACTCAACCTCCGTTGATCATCGAATCGGTGTTCGCTGGCCGCAATGAAGCAAAGACATGTGAGGATGGCGCCTTTGCAGACGAGATCCGCGTCGCCATAGAGTTTCATCCAAGCTTCACACTGACGCCGACTTTCTGTCGGATTGTCGCCGGTCGCCTCGCCAATGGCGGCGATGAGATCGCACCAGCGCTCCATTTGGCGGCGGGTTTGTTGATCAAGATCGCCAAGGTCAACGGCACGCAAATCGGCCAACAGGCCGCCCGCCCGCTGGTGGTCGTGACTAAAAATCTGGGCCCAGGCCAGGCCGAGAGCGATTGTCGGAGCGCCAGAAACGACAGCAGCGGAAAAACCGCCTTGCCATAATTGGATTTGATCTATCTCGCCCTGTCGCAGCGCAATATCCATCATGTTCTCGGATGCGATCTCAGCGGCCGATTCCTTCTCGCCCGCGCGCAAGGAAAGGCTGATGCTCTCGCGATCATTGCTGTTTTGTCTTTGCCACTGGGCGGCGCGGGCGAACAGGTTCGGCTCCGAGCCGCGATGCCCTATCGAGAATCTGTGCTCGAGAAATTCGCGAAGCAACGGGTGGAATTCATACGCCGTCTGTGATCGGTCCAGCGGTCGCAAAACCATCTGCTCGACGGAAAGCTTGTCGATATAGTAAGCCCCATCGTTCCGGCTGAACACATGGTTGAAATAGTCTGCCGATACCGATCCAAGAATTGATGCGCAAACACAGAACTCAAGGACGTCATCGGCGAGTGAGTTCAGTATTATGTGCCGGAAATATTTGTCCAGATCAATGTCGCTGCCTGTGACACGGTCCGCTACAAGGCGGTCGGGCGAGGATCGGCTTTCTGATGCCGCTCGCATCAAGAGGCAAAAGATTTCAGGCCAGCCTTGGGCGCGCTTCCAGAGCGAATGAATTTCAGCTTCCGAGACGACTGGCCTTTCCCAACCGCACGCGACCGCTTTTGCTTCGTCGAGCGAGAAGGCAAGCGCATCGCCCCTCAACTCCTGGATTTCTTGTCGGGCTTTCATGCGCGCAAAGCCGGTGTCTGACGAGGTCGCCGCGATGAATTCCACTTCGTCCGGCGCCGCCAGCATAAAATCCTCGATCTGGTCTATCGAATGCAGATCAAACTCGAGATCGTCGAAACAGATGAGAACCTTTGATGCCCATCTATCTTTGGTCCCCCAGAGCCGATCGGCGAGTTCATCCAGGCTGGAGGGCCGGTTCCGGGCAGGGACCGGCGGCGCGCCCCGACCGACGGCGTCGCGGGTCGGGGAAAGTTGCTCGCCGATGCGTTCCGCGGCGATCCGCAGATCGCCGCGGCATTCCTTGATGGAAACCCAGGCCGCCGCCCTGTGGACGCGACGATGGTCCAGCCAGCATTGGGCCATGGCCACGCTCTTGCCGTAGCCCCTCGGGGCGCGCAGCAGACGGCAACGCGTCGTCTCGTGTCCGGCGGCGAAAAGGCGAGGACGCGCGAGACATCCCGAGACGAGAGGCGCGAGCCTGTCCTCGACCGATCCCGCGGGCGACGCGCCCCGGCGAGGGCCAGGGTCGCTCGCCGGGGGCCTCGCCCCGGCTCCGGACGGATGGGCTATCTTGTCGTCATCCATGCCATCGCCCCCGGCCTTCGCGGACGCCTGTCCGCCTTCGCGTGTCTCGACAAGGCCGCGCCACGATCGCCGGCCTTTCCGACGCAATTCAACCCCCCGCCCCAAACAGGGGCGGGGAGGTCGTGCGCGGCGCGCGCGACGGCCCGGATCAGCGCAGCCGGGTCCAGGTCTGGCTGCGGCAGAGAGGGGCCACGACGCAGCCGCGCAGGCGCAAGGTGTTGTCGCCGTCCATCGTGATCGTGCCGCGATAGATGCGGCCATCCTCCGGATTGTAGATCGAGCCCCCGCTCCATTCGGTCCCGCCGCCGGTGAAGCCGCTGAGCATCGGCAGGTTGCGCAGGGCGCGGCCGCGCAGGGAGGCGTCGCGGTTGCGCGCATCGCGCAGATCCGGATCGGCGCGAAGGCTGTTCGAGGTCGCCAGCGTGCCGCACAGGGCCGGGCCGCAGCGGCCGATGCGCACCTGGCTGCCGTTGGTCGGCGTCTGCCACAGGCCGGTGGGATCGCCGGCCATGGCCGGGGAGGCGAGCGCGCCGGCCAGGAGGGCTGCGGCGAGGATCAGCTTGGTCTTCATGGTCGTTTCCTCATTGGTTATCGTTGGAACGTTCAGGCGATTTGTAACACCCGAACATTTTCGGAAGTCGTGGTTCCGGCGTCCCACCCGGCGCCGGATCAGGCGGTTAACTCCTTCATGGTTGTCGCCGGGTCTGCGAGCTTTTCGACATCGACGGCCTTTCGACTGGCGATCAGTTGTCTGCCGATCACGAATTCCTGCGGCGAGTTGACCGCCTCGACGGATTGAAGCCGGTCGCCCTTCAGATGGAACACGGCGAATCGGGCGGTGTCGGGATCGCCGCGAAGAAGGACGCGATCGACGTCGAAGGCGTAGCCGGCGATCTGCAGCTTCAGATCGTACTGGTCCGACCACTGCCATGGCGCTTCGCCCGGCGGGGGTGCGCGGCCGACGATGGCGCCGGCCGCCTGTTTGGCCTGTTCGATCGCGTTGGGCACGCTCTCCATGCGAAACATGCGATCATAGATAGGCATCGGTCGGCGGGCCACGTCGCCGATGGCGAAGATGGCCGGATCGGCGGTGCGGGCTTCCAGATCGACGATGACGCCCCCGGCGGTGTCCAGCCCCGCTTCGCGCGCAATCTCATCATTGGGCGTGGCGCCGATACCGACCAGGGCGGCGTCGCAGGCGATCGTGCGGCCGTCGTCGAGCTTGACGCCGGTGACGTGTCCGTCCCGCCCCTCGAAGCCGGTCACCGTCGCCCCCAACTCGAAGCTGACGCCCCGCTTCCTGTGATAGTCGAGGAAGAAGGTGGAAAGCTCCGGGCCGGCGACCCGGGCGAGCAGCCGCGCCTCGCGTTCGATCACCACCACCTCCGCGCCGAGCGCGCGCGCCGACGCCGCGACTTCCAGACCGATATAGCCGCCGCCGATAACGGCCAAGCGTTGGCCATACCGAATGACCGCCCTGAGCCGTTCGGCGTCCGCGACCGTGCGCAACTCCAGCACCCCGGCGAGGTTCGAACCCGCTACCGGCAGTTTGACCGGCCGCGCGCCCGTGGCGATGATCAGGAAGTTGTAGGTCAGAATTTCGCCCGTCGACAGCGTCACCGTCTTGGCCCGGCGCGCCAGCTTTTCCGCGCGAACGCCGGGCCGGAAGTCGATGCCGTGCCCGGCGTAGAACTCCGCCGGCTTCAAGGGGAGCGACACGGCGCCGGGGCCGTTCCTGAGCCAGGCCTTGGACAGCGGCGGGCGATGATAGGGCGCGATGGGCTCCTCGCCCACGAGGGTGATGGGTCCTTCAAATCCATACTGGCGAAGCAGGGCGGCGGCCGTTCCCCCGGCGTGGCCTGCGCCCAGGATCAACACATGTGGATCCGATCGGCTCATAGAAGTCCTTCTCCAAAGCCGGAAGCACCGTTTGTTCGGAGCCCCGGCGCGACCTGCGGATGGCCATCCGCAGCAGATAAATGCCAACGACCCGAAAAAAAACCCCACTTTAGTGGGGTTGTTTCGCGAGCTTGAGGGATCGAAATGGTCACCTTCGGCCAATAGCGCCAACGCCAAAATACTTAGAACACAGTGAATGTGTCTTCCTTAGGAGAGGTGAACGCCAGATGAGCACCATCGCTAGAATTTTGCCCGCTGATGACGCGGCAGATCGCTATGTGGACAGAAAACGCTATCTGTGGATGTTGTCGGTCGTCTGGCCGGCGGCGCCATTGATCGGCCTTTACCTTGTCAGCTTGACAGGATGGGGCATCTTTTACGCCTTCACGCTGGTCGTCTGGTATGGCGTTATTCCGGCCTTGGATGTCATGTTCGGAAACGATCCGAATAATCCTCCGGAAGCGGCGGTGGCCCGTCTTGAGGCGGACCGATACTACAGAATTCTGACCTATCTTACCGTCCCTGTGCATTACGCCTCCCTCATCGTCTCGGCATGGTGGGTGGCGACCCAGCCGATGGCCTGGTGGGAGGTCGTGATGCTCGCCCTTTCCTTGGGCATAGTCAACGGCTTGGCGCTGAACACCGGCCATGAACTGGGCCACAAGAAGGCCGCCTTCGAGCGCTGGATGGCCAAGATCGTTCTGGCCGTGGTCGGCTATGGCCATTTCTTCATCGAGCACAATAAGGGTCACCATCGCGACGTAGCGACCCCGGAGGATCCCGCCACATCCCGGATGGGCGAGGGTATCTACAAATTTTCGCTGCGCGAAATCCCGGGCGCCTTCAAACGCGCGTGGAATCTGGAAAAGGTGCGGCTGGAGCGCGCGGGCAAGGGCGTCTGGAGCCTGGACAACGAAATCATCCAGCCGCTGTTGATTACCGTGGTTCTCTACGCCTCCCTGTTACTGGCGTTAGGACCCGACCCGAAGCTGCTGGTGTTTTTGCCCATCCAGATCGCCTTCGGATGGTGGCAGCTGACCAGCGCGAATTACATCGAACACTATGGGCTGCTGCGCGAGAAAATGGCGGACGGACGTTATGAACGCGCCCAGCCCCGGCATTCCTGGAACAGCAATCATATCGCCTCGAATCTGATCCTGTTTCATCTTCAAAGGCATTCCGATCACCACGCCCACCCGACCCGCAGATACCAGTCTCTCCGGGATTTCCCCAACCTGCCCGTGTTGCCGGCCGGCTATCCCGGCATGTTCTTCATGGCGATGATCCCGCCCGTGTTCCGGTCTGTGATGGACCGCCGCGTGGTGGAGTGGGCCGGCGGCGATCTTGCCAAGATCCAGATTGATCCGGCGCGCAGGAAACAGATCATCCGCAAGTTTGGCGCATCGCGCCAATCTGCTCGGATTGCTGCCGAGTAACCGTCGGTCCGAGTTGGCGATCCGAGGAGGCGTGTGTGCCTCCTCGGAGAACCGCCGACAGGCCTGGCGGCGAGATGGTCTCCAGCCCAGGAACCCGGGCGATGGCGTCATCGTCGGCGACCGCCCTCTCGGGGGTGTTTTCACAACCCATGTCTATGAAAGAAAGCGGCGTCATGGCGCGGTACCAATGTCCCGATTGCAGCTACGTCTACGATGAAGAAAAGGGGGAGGCCCACGAGGGCTTCCCGCCCAATACGTCGTGGGCGCAAATTCCCGCGGATTGGGCCTGCCCCGATTGTGCGGTGCGCGACAAACCCGATTTCATTCCCTTGGGCCCGGGCGGCCAGGGGCCGGAACCGTCTGTGGCCGGCGTGGAAACCGAGCCATTCGCGAAATGGCACTGCGTGACCTGCGGCCACATCTACGACGAGGCCCTCGGTGATCCCGACACGGGCGTGGCGCCCGGCACCCGTTGGGCGGACGTCCCTGACGACTGGTACTGCCCGGACTGCGGCGCGACCAAGGAAGCGTATGAACCTTATGGGTGATCCATTCGAGCGGACGATCGTCTTCCGGCTCGGCAATCTGGCGAATTCCTTGGGGAGGGCCGAATGAGCGTTCGTGCAGTCACCGGCCCGGCGCCGGTTCATCCCGGCGCCGGAGGGTCGATCGAGTCCCTGTTCGCATCGCAGCGCCGATCAGCCATGGAGAACAGGGCGAAATTCACGCTGAAGGCGCGGCTGGCCATGCTGTCGCGTCTGAAGGCGACGCTGAAGCGCCGGGAAAACGACATCATCGAAGCGCTCTACGCGGATTTCAGGAAGCCGGAATCCGAGGTGCGTCTGACCGAACTCTTTCCGGTCTATCAGGAAATATCCCATGCCCGGCGCCACCTCCGATCCTGGCTGAGGCCGCACCGGGTTCACGGCTCGCTGGGGATGTTCGGAACCGCCGCGGAGGTCCGCTATCAGGCCAAAGGCGTCTGCCTGATAATTTCCCCGTGGAACTACCCGGTCAATCTCAGCTTCGGCCCCCTGGTGTCGGCCTTGGCGGCCGGAAACACCGCCATCATCAAGCCCTCCGAACTGACGCCGGCGACGTCCGCCCTGATCAAAGACATTGCCGAGGAGACCTTCCCCAGGGATCTCGTCGCCGTCTGCGAAGGCGACGCCCAGGTTTCGCAGGCCCTGCTGGATCTGCCCTTCGACCACATCTTCTTCACCGGCAGTCCCCAGGTAGGCAAGATCGTCATGGCGGCCGCGGCGAAACATCTGACATCCGTGACGCTCGAGCTGGGGGGCAAGTCCCCGACCATCGTCGGCTCGACCGCGAATATCGAACACGCGGCCCGCAAGATCGTCTGGGGCAAGTTCGCGAATAACGGCCAGACCTGCATCGCTCCGGATCATGTCTATGTCGCTCGCGACCAGGCCCCGGCTCTGGTCGATGCGCTCCGGCGCGAGATCAAGCGGGTCTATGGGCAGACAGACAGCCAGCAGAAAAGCGGTCCGGACTACTGCCGGATCGTAAATCGGCGGCATTTCGAACGTCTGAGCGCCCTGACCGACGACGCCACATCGCGCGGCGCGACCGTCCTGGAAGGCGGGGTGCGAGATCCGGGCCAGAACTACTTCTCACCGACCATACTCGGCGGGACGACGCCTCAGATGGCGATTTCCCAGGAAGAAATATTCGGTCCGGTTCTTCCCGTCATCGAATATGATGACATCAGCAGCGTCATCGACGCCATCAACGCCGGTCCAAAACCACTCGCCATATACATCTATAGCGAAGACGACTCTATCCGGGAATATATCATCGAACGAACCAGTTCCGGTGGTGTCTGCGTCAACAACAACGTCGTCCATTTCCTGCATCCAAATCTGCCGTTTGGCGGCGTCAACAACAGCGGTATCGGAACCGCGCACGGTTTCTACGGCTTCAAGGCATTTTCGCACGAACGCGCTATTTTGAGGGACAAGTTTTCTATCTTGGGACTTCTTTTCCCACCCTATACAACACGCGTGAAACAACTCATCGATCTGACTGTTCGTATCCTTGGATAATGACAAGAAGATAATGAAATAACGCATGGACATGGGGGAAGTTATGTTTGACTACATCATTGTGGGGGCGGGATCCGCCGGATGTCTGTTAGCCGAACGCCTGTCGGCGAATCCAAAGACCCGTGTCTGCCTGCTCGAGGCGGGTCCGCCGGATCGCAGCGCATTGATACACATGCCCATCGGGATCGCCCTTCTCTCGAAGAGCAAGACGCTCAACTGGGCCTTTGACACGGAACCCCAGGCCAATCTCGACGATCGCCGGCTGTTCTGGCCTCGCGGCAAGACGCTCGGCGGGTCCAGCTCGATCAACGCCATGATCTACATCCGCGGCCATCCGGACGACTATGATGCCTGGGGCGAGGCGGCCGACCCGATCTGGTCGTACGAGAATGTGCTTCCGCTATTCAAGCGGATGGAGGCCAATGAAAGGTTCGGGAACGACGAGTTTCATGGCGGCGGCGGCGAGCTTCACGTCAGCGATCTGCGAACGTTCAACCCCCTGAGCCGGGCCTTCGTCGAAGCCGGACAGGAAGTCCAGCTCCCGCACGTCCCGGACTTCAATGGAAAAACCCAAGCCGGCGTCGGCCGCTATCAGGTTACGCAGCGCCGGGGCCGACGCTGGAGTTCCGCGCGCGCCTTTCTTTCAAAGGCCAGGAACCGCCCGAACCTGACGATCGTCACGGGCGCGCGGGCGACCCGGGTCATTCTGGAAGGCCGAAGGGCAGTCGGGGTGACCTATTCGGCCGGGGGCAGGCTGGTCGATGTGCGCACCGACGGCGGCGAGGTCATCCTGTCGGGCGGGGCGGTCAATTCGCCCCAGCTGCTGTTGCTGTCGGGAATCGGCGACGCCGCCGAGTTGAAAGCCCACGGCATTCCGGTGGTCGTGGACAGTCCGGAGGTCGGAAAGAATCTGCAGGATCACCTCGACATCACGATCATGCATGAATCGAAAGACCGCACGCCGATCGGCATCGCATTGTCGTTCATTCCACGGGCCCTGGCGGGCGTCCTTTCGTACGTCCTGTTCGGAAGAGGGCTTCTGACGAGCAATGTGGCGGAATCCGGCGGGTTCACGAAAAGTTCGCCAGAGCGATCGCGGCCGAACATCCAGTTCCATTTCCTGCCGACCCTGTTGAAGGATCATGGCCGGGAGCTGGCGTTCGGATACGGCTACACCCTGCACGTCTGCGATCTCCTGCCCAGGAGCCGGGGAAGGATCGGGCTGAAAAGCTCCGATCCGCTCGACGACCCGCTGATCGACCCGCGGTACCTGTCCGCCCCGGAAGACATCCAGACCATGGTCGCGGCGGTGAAGCTGGGGCGGCGAATCCTATCGGCGCCGTCGATGGCGGCCTATTCCAGGACCGAACTGGTTCCGGGGGCGGCGGTCCAGACCGACGCGGACATCGTGGCGGACATCCGTCGGCGGGCCGAGACGATCTACCATCCCGTGGGAACGTGCCGGATGGGGCGTGATCCGGCCTCGGTCGTCGATCCGGCGCTCCGGGTGCGCGGGGTGCAGGGCCTTCGGGTCGTGGATGCGTCCATCATGCCCACGCTGGTGGCCGGCAACACCAACGCCCCGACGATGATGATCGCGGAAAGAGCCGCGGAACTCATTCTCGGCAAGACGAAACTCGCGTCCAGCGCTTCCGGGGAGGCACCTCATTAGTCCAGCGTCAAAAAAAGACGGGCCGGATTCTCGCGCGGGACAGTCGCGGCCCCAGACACCGGAATTTACCGCGAACCATCAACAAACGCCGATCCCGTCAACAGGGACGAAGCACTTTAGGGAGGACAGTTCCATGAGTCAGAATGGCAAATCCATGTCTATACGGCTTTCACAATTCGCCGCGGCGGTCGCCGCCTTCAGCGCATTCTCAGCCTCGGCCGCTGCGGCCCAGGATGCGGGAAATTTCAGGCGGTGGGCCGTCAGCGTGAATGCAACCCAGGTCTTCGTGGATGAGGAGGCGTCGGACATCACCCTGGGCGGCGGACCCGTCCCCGGTTCCAACATCAGCATCGACGACGTGAGCTCGGTGACCGTCGATGTGGGATATTTTTTCACACCCAATGTCGCGGTTGATCTGTTTCTCGGCGTGCCGCCGACCGCGGAAATCGACGGCGCCGGTTCCATCGGAGCTCTCGGAACGCTGGCCGAGGTCGATTTCGGTCCAGTGATCCTTTCGGCCCAGTACCATTTCAACGGTCTCGGCCCGGTCCATCCCTATCTCGGACTGGGCGTGGGACGAATCGTCTTCCTGAAAAAGAAAGACAGGGCTCTGACCGACTTCGACATCGACGACAGCTGGGCCCCGGCGGTCCAGGCGGGCGTTCGTTATGACCTCAATCCGGCATGGATGCTGAACGCCGACGTCCGCTACGTCCCCTTTTCCACGGACGCGTCCGGATCGCTGGGGGGCGCGCCGGTGCAGGCGACCCTGGATATCAAGCCGATCCTGGCGAACGTTGGATTGACTTACCGATTTTAGGTTCACTCGGGCCGCCCGTCGATGATGGATTTGAGTAATTAAGGATGATCCCAAATGTTGGGTCTCATGATGGACCGACCGCTGCTGATCTCGCAGATCATCGAGCATGCGGCTGAGTATCACGGCGACAACGAGATCGTGTCGCGGTCGGTCGAAGGCCCGATTCACCGGTACACGTATGCCGACGCCGCAAGGCGCTCGCGCCAACTTGCCAATGCCCTCAAGGCGCTGGGCGTCGTGCCGGGCGACCGGATCGGCACCCTGGCGTGGAACGGCTATCGCCATTTCGAGATCTATTTCGCGGTCTCCGGGAGCGGCGCCATCTGCCACACGCTTAATCCGCGCCTCTTTCCGGAGCAGATCGCCTATATCATCAACCATGCCGATGACAGGTTCATCTTCGTCGACCTGAATGTGCTCGCCATTCTTGAAGGGCTCTGCGGTGATCTGGACGACGTGCAGGGTATCATCGTGATGACCGACCGCGCGCACATGCCGGCCGACAGCGTCCTGCCCAATCTGCTGTGTTACGAGGACCTGGTGGCCGCCCAGGACGAGGCGTTTGACTGGCCAGAGTTCGATGAGAACACCGCCGCGTCGCTCTGCTACACCTCCGGGACCACAGGGGAACCGAAAGGTGTGCTTTACAGCCACCGCTCAACGATCCTGCATGGCTACGCCGTCAACGGCGCCGATGCGATGGGCTTCACGGCCGACGACACGATCCTACCGGTCGTGCCGATGTTCCACGCCAACGCCTGGGGCATTCCTTATGCAGCCCCGATGGTCGGCGCCAAGCTTGTGTTCCCGGGTTTCAAGATGGACGGCGCCAGTCTGTTCCAACTTTTCGAGAGCGAAGCCGTCACCATGGCCGCCGGCGTGCCCACGGTTTGGCTCGAACTGTTGCACTATTGCGAAGCCAATGGCCGACGCCTGGACAAGCTGAAGCGCACGCTGATTGGCGGCTCGGCGCCGCCGCGCGCCATGGTCGAACGCTTTGACAAGGAGCACGGGGTGCGCGTCCTGCAGGGCTGGGGCATGACAGAGATGAGCCCGCTGGGTACGATCACCTCGATGCGGCGCGGTGAGCGCGATCTCCCGGCGGAGGCGCAATACGACCTGATCGCCAAGCAGGGTCGACCGATCTTCGGCGTCAGCTTGAAGATCGTCGATGACGCGGGTCGCGAGTTGCCCAAGGACGGCGTTGCGTTCGGAAACCTGCTGGTCCGAGGTCCCTGGGTCGCAAGATCCTACTTTCGTGGCGAAGGCGCCTCGGCGTTCACCGGCAATGGATGGTTTCAAACCGGCGACGTCTGCACCCTCAATCCGCATGGCTATATGACGATCACCGACCGCTCGAAGGACGTTATCAAATCGGGCGGTGAGTGGATCAGTTCGATCGACCTGGAGAATATCGCCATGGGGCATCCTGCTGTCCAGGAAGCCGCAGTGATTGGCATCGTCCACCCCCAATGGGATGAGCGTCCGCTGCTCGTCGTTGTGAGACGACCTGATTCTGTGGTGACGCGCGAGGGGTTGCTGAATTGGTTCGAGGGCAAGGTCGCAAAGTGGTGGATTCCAGATGATGTCGTCTTTGTTGATAGCTTGCCGCATACGGCCACCGGCAAACTTCTCAAGACGAAACTCAGGGACGATTTTCGCGGATACAAAGCGCCCTAACCCGGATTTCTCAACCACGGTCCAGCGTCGGGCTGACTGAAGGCCGGAGCGACCGGGTTTTGGTTTTGACTGGCGTCTTCGGGCGGGGTGATTTTCGCGTGAGCGGCTGGATTCGGCGATTCGCCCGGAGCGTGTCAGGACAATCTTTCGCCGAGGTCCGCGAGCGGTTCGGACGGTTGGTGAGCACCGGGTGGACTACGGTTCTGAATAGGCCGCAATGACCTCGATTGCAGCGAAGATCGGCTGCACGGCGGGGCCGGTGCCGCAGCCGTCTCCGGCGAACGCAGATCGGCTCAGGCTGCTTGAGCGCGAGGTGAAAGAGCTTCGCCGGGCGACCGAGATCCTGCGAAAGGCCTCTGCGCATTTTGCGCAGGCGGAGCTCGACCGCCAAGGCAAATGGTGATGTCGTTCATCGACGATCATCGCAAGGAACTGGGCATCGAGCCGATCTGCCGCAAACTGGCAATCGCCCCCTCTTCCTACCACCAACACGCCATGCGCCTTGTTGACCCAGGCAAGCGCTCGGCTCGTGCCCGCCGCGCTGACGAGATCAGAGAGCAGATCAGGCGAGTCCATGAGACCAGCTTTGGTCTCAAGGAGGAAAGATGGCGCGGTGATGGTTCGTTGGTTACGGCGCTCCAGGATCACCGACTCAAGCGTTTGCGAACCAATGGCCATACTTGTCGCGCAGCGCCTGCTTCTGGATCTTGCCCGTCGCCGTCATTGGAAAGGCGACGAGTATCTCGACCAGCTTGGGCGTTTCGTATCCGCTCAGATGCGCGCGGCAATGCGCGATGAATTCCTCCCCGCTGGCTGATGCTCCGGGCTTCAGCGTCACGAAGCCGGCGACCGCCTCGGTCCAGTGCGGGTGGGACAGGCCGACCACGGCGGCGTTGGCGACCGCGGGATGCCGCAACAGCACCTCCTCGACCTTGACGGAGGCGACATTTTCGCCGCCACTCTTGATCATGTCCTTTTTGCGATCGACGAACAGCAACTGCCCGTCAGGATCGATCATGCCGAGATCGCCGGTATGGTGCCAGCCAAAGGCGCTCGCGGCGTCTGTTGCCGGCTGATCCTTCAGATAACCGATCATCGCGTTGGGGCCGCGATGAACGATCTCGCCCACGACACCATCGGGCACGATCTCGCCCTTGTCGTCCATGATCACCATGTCGTCGATGATTCCGACCTCACCCCAGTAATTGCCGAAGCGCCGCGATTGCTCGGCGGGCTTGAACAGGGTGGTCATCGGAAAAATCTCGGTCTGGCCCGAGCCAAGCGCGAACCTGGGACAGAATTCCTCGATCAGGCGCAGCAGTAGCGGCTTCGGCATCGGCGCCATCGCGTAGAGGCAATGCCGCAGCGAGGCCAGATCGCGCTTCTCGCGTTCGGGATGCGCCAGCAACGCCGCGTACATCAGCGGCAACGCGAAGACGAAGCTGATGCGTTCCGCCTCGATCGCCGCGATCAGGCGATCGGCAGCGAAGCCCTTGAGCATCACCATCGTGCAGCCGGCGGCGAGATAGCTCAGGCACAGCGAGTGCTGCGCGCAGTGGAACATCGGCATCATGCAGGTGCCGATGTCACCCCGCACGGGCCCGTCCTCGACGATGTTGCCGAGCGTCGCGAAATAGACCGCCAGATGGGTGTGCATCACGCCCTTGGGCCGGGACGTGGTGCCGCTGGTGTACATGATGAGCGCCAGGTCGCGATCGCCGATCACGACATCGGGCTCGATCTCCGACCGGCCGGGTTCGAGTGCCGCGACGGGCGACCCCGCCGCGGCGCCGCGCCGCGCACTGCCGCCGCATTCACGAAGCGGAATGCCCAGGCCGACGAGCATCGTGGCGAACCCAGTCCGTTCGAGAAACACCGTATCGACGATCACCAGTTCGGCTTCGCAATGTTCGATGATGTAGCGAATGTCGTCCGTCGCCAGCATCGCGTTGACGGGCACCCAGACGCGGCCGGATTTGTGGATGCCGAAGATCGTCGCGAGGAATTCGGTCGAGTTTTCGCACAGCGTGACGATCTTGGCGCCGGGCGTCAGCGACTCGGAACACAGTGCGTTGGCGACCCGGTTGGCTGCGCGGTCCAGTTCGGCGAAGGTGGTCGTCCGGCCATCCTCGCGCGTTGCCGGGTGCGCGCCATAGCGTCGCCCCGCGCGGCGGAGCAGATCGCCGATCGCGACGCGATCGATGATCGATGGGCGCATCGGGGATACCGCGGTCATGACCCTACTCCTCGGACTTTCTGATTTGTACTGCTCACCAGCCCAGATGCCGGCTGGCCAGATCCTTCATGATCTCCTCGGCACCGCCGCCGATCGCGTTGACCTTGACCTCGCGCGCGATGCGCTCGACCCGCGAGCCGCGCATATACCCCGCGCCGCCCAGGATCTGGACGGCTTCGGAGGCGCAGTGCGCCAGGGTCTGGGTGGCGTGATTCTTGAGCATGCACAGGTCCGCGATCGGCGCTTCGCCTTGATCGACCCGCCATGCGATCGATTCCAGATACGCTTCGCCCGCGGCGATCCGTTGCGCCATGTCGACCAGTTTGTGACGGATCACCTGCCGCTCGATCAGCGGGGCCCCGAAGGTGTTGCGCAAACGCGCCCAATCCAGCGCATCCTCATACGCCACCTTGGCAAAGGCGAGCGAAGACGCCGCGAGTCCCATGCGCTCGTCGTTGAAGTTGAGCATGACGCCGCGAAAGCCGTCATTCTCGCTGCCGATCAAATTGTCGGCCGGCACGCGGCAGTCATCGAACCACAAGGTGGCGGTGTCCGAAGCCCACCACCCGGTCTTGGCGAGCTTGGTGCGCGTGAAGCCCGCGCGATCACGTTCGATCAGCAGGAGCGACACGCCGCGCGCGCCGGGCCCACCGGTTCGCACCGCCACCGTGTAGTAATCGGCGCGCATCCCAGAGGTGATGTAAGTCTTCTCGCCGTTGACGACATAGTCGTCGCCGTCGCGGCGTGCCGTTGTCCGCAGCTGGGCGACATCGGACCCGCCGCCCGGTTCGGTGATCGCCAGCGCGGAGATTTTGCGTCCCGTCAATATATCAGGCAGCACTCTGCGCTTCATCGCGTCGCTGCCCAGCGCTGCGATCGGCGGAGCGCCGATCGAGTGGCTCATCAGTCCCGCCGAAACGCCGCCGCTGCCGGCGCGCGCCAGTTCCTGCGAAGCGATGATCCGAAAGTGGCGGTCGGAGGCGATTCCGCCATATTCCTCCGGAAAGCCTAGCCCGAGGAGACCGATTTCCGCGGCCCGCGCGTAGAGGGCGCGCGGAAATTCCTCGGCCTCGTCCCATTCGGCCGCAAAAGGCGTGATCTCGTCGGCAACGAAGCGGCGCACGGATTCTCGAAAGGCCTGGTGCGCCTCGGTGTGATGGGGAGACGCGTGAGTCATGCGGCGGTTTCCTTGTTCCGCGCCGCGGCGATCGCGATCGGGACGGGTATCGGGTGGTCGAGCAATATCTGCGCCAGGCCCTTGCCCTGCGGATCGTTGCGCAGCGATGCGGTGCCGCCGCCGCCCAGGGCATCGTGCAGCAGGAAGTTCAAGCCGCCGATTCCGGGCAGGAAGAACCGCTCGACCGATCCGATCCCGAGGTACCCGAAATGTCGCGCGACCGTATCGGCATCCAGCGCTGCTGCGATCCAGGGGAGGTTGCCGGCAGCACGGGCGATGACACCGATATTGGCATCGTTGCCCTTGTCGCCGCTGCGCGCCCACGCCAGGGCCACCAGTGGAACCTCGACCATTTCACCGACAGGTTGTTCGGGAGCAGGTAAAAATGCCGGCGGCGGGCTCGGTGGCGACCCCGGCGACACGGCATCGGGGCACATGACGGTCTCGCCGCCGACGTGGATCGATGGTGTCACCTCACGCTTGTCGATCAGAAACGAGAACAGCCGGACCATCGGCATCGGCTTGGGGCGATTCCCGCCGACGCCGGTAATGCCGGGAGTCATTGAGGTTCCGCTCGAGGTCGCCTCGCGCAACAGCGCGGCGAGCGCCGCCGGCGACCCATGCCGTGCGGCGATCTTCAGGATGACCTCGCGCGGCGCAACGATCCGGCCGTGGGGGCCATAGGAGGCTTCTGCCCCGAGCACTTCGACTGAAGTCGCGGTGAACGGCGGCGCGCCCGCCGCCGCAAGCCGCCGCGCCATCCGGGCGAACACAGCGTCGGCAACCGCGCGCGCCTTGCGATCGGCGTCGATGCCGCAGATCGCCAGCGTCAGCGCGAGGCGGTGGCCATCGACGTGCGTCGCGCAGACCTTGTAGGACGGTGGTGCAGGGCGACCACGAGCGCCCGTCACCCGCACCCGGTGCGGTGCCGCCTGTGCGATCTCGACCGCGCTGAAATCGCATGTGACATCGGGCAGAACATAGGCTTGGGGATCGCCGATTTCGTAGAGCATCTGCTCGGCAACCGTTCCCCGTGACACCAACCCGCCGGTGCCCTCCGGCTTGGTGACCGTGAAGCTTCCGTCCTCGTCGATCTCGGCGATGGGATAACCGATCGCGGCATAATCGGGAACATCCTCCCAGTCGGTGAACACTCCGCCGGTTGCCTGCGCGCCGCATTCCAGGATGTGCCCCGCCAGGCTGCCCCCTGCGAGCCGATCGAGCGCGTCCGGAGTCCAACCGAAATGATGGATGCACGGCCCCAACGTCACCGCGCTGTCGACGCAGCGTCCCGTCACGACGATATCGGCACCCCGATCGAGCGCGGCGGCGATCGGAAACGCGCCGAGATAGGCGTTGATGCTCAGCGGCCGGGCTGGAAACGGCGCCTTCGAGAACATCTCCTGCACGCCTTGCTCGGCAAAGCGCGCGGCGTCGCCGAGCAGATCGTCGCCGGTCACCACCGCCACGGTCAGATCGAGGCCGAGTTCGGCGACGAGCGCCTTGATCGCCTCGCCACAGGCGATCGGATTGACCCCGCCGGCGTTCGACACGACCCGGATCTTGCGGCGGGCGATTTCGGAAAGCGTTTCGCGAAGCGTGACATCGACGAAATCGGTCGCATATCCGAAGCGGGGATCCTTGACGCGCGCGCGCGCTAGGATCGCCATCGTGATCTCGGCGAGATAGTCGAATACCAGAAAGTCGATCGCTCCCGACGCGACGAGTTGCGGTGCCGCCGTCATGCTATCGCCCCAGAAGCCCGAGGCGCAACCGATCCGCAGCAGGCCGGTCATGGGCCGGTTCCGGGAGCGGGAAGCAACGTCACGAGCGTCTGCCGGGTCGCGACCTGGTCGCCGGCGACGACAGCGACCGTTTCCACGATCCCGTCGATTCCCGCGAGCAGCGGCTGCTCCATTTTCATCGCCTCGAGGACCAGCAGGACGCTGTCCTTTGTCACCGCATCGCCCGGCGCGACGTTGACGGTGGTGATCAGCCCGTTCATCGGCGCGCGCACCGTGCCGTCGCCGCCCCCGCCATCGCGTTCGGCGGCGCGATAGGTCAGGTCTTCGAAACGGTGCACATGGCGGCCGTCATCGAGGTGCACGACATCGCCATCGTGGGCCACAGCGAACCGCAGCGCGCGCGCGCCGCGGACAATCGTCACTTCACCCCCGGCCACGCTCACCCTATCGATCTTCCTAAGGTCGCCGCCCTCTTCGATCATCCAGTCTGCCCCGCTGCGCGATACTGCTATCGGCGACGTGCGGTCGCCGGTGCGCAGCGTCATCAACGTGCGCTGCGTGCCGGTCGACGACCAGCCGGCCAGTTCGTCCGCCCGCCCGCCCGATGCGAGCAGAACGGCCGCCGCTGCCAAGGCATCGCGGTGATCGGGGGCGTCGGTCAACGCAGCGCCCGCCCGATCGAGAAAGTCGGTCGACACGTCGCCCGCGGCGAACACGGGATGCTCGAGGCAATCGATCAGGAACCCCTTGTTGGTGACGACGCCGAGCAGCCGCGTCGCACCGATCGCTGCGATCAGCCGCGCACGCGCCTCCTCGCGCGTCCGGCCATGCGCGATTATCTTGGCGAGCATCGGATCATAGTCGGCGCCAACGGTTGCGCCGGGAAGAATGCCGTGATCGGTTCGAACGCCTTCGCCTTGCGCGGGCGCCCACACGATGACCCGCCCGGCCTGCGGGAAAAAGCCCGATGCCGGGTCTTCGGCATAGAGCCGCGCCTCGATCGCGTGTCCGTCGAGGACGACGTCGTTCTGGTCGAGCGCGAGCGGCATGCCCATCGCGACGTCGATCTGCATCCCGACCAAGTCGAGTCCAGTGATCATTTCGGTCACGGGATGCTCGACCTGGATGCGCGTATTCATCTCGAGGAAATAGAAACCGCCATCGTCGCCGAGTAGCAACTCGACCGTACCCGCACCGACATAGTCGATCGCGCGAGCGGCGGTCACCGCGACCTCGCCCATCCGCGCGCGCAGTTCGGCATCAACCGCGGGGCTGGGCGCCTCCTCGATCACCTTCTGGTGGCGGCGCTGGAGCGAACAGTCGCGCTCGCCGAAATGAATCGTCGCGCCCGCCTGGTCGGCCATCACCTGGATTTCGACATGCCGCGCGCCGAGAATCGCGCGTTCAAGGATCAGTTCAGTCGATCCGAACGCGTTCTGCGCTTCAGAGCGGGCCGATGTGATCGCACCCGCCAGGTTGTCCGCCGCGCCCACCAGACGCATGCCCCGCCCGCCACCGCCCGCCGCCGCCTTGACCATCAGCGGAAAGCCGATCCGATGCGCTTCCTCCACCAGCGTGACATCGTCCTGCGCGGCGCCATGATACCCGGGAACGCAGGGAACCCCCGCGTCGAGCATCAGCCGTTTGGCCGCCGCCTTGTTGCCCATCGCCGCGATCGCGCTTGCGGGCGGGCCGACGAACGCCAGCCCGGCGGTCTGGCAGGCTTCTGCAAATGCCGCGTTCTCGGAAAGGAACCCGTATCCGGGATGCACCGCTTGGGCACCGCTGGCGCGCGCCGCGGCAAGGATCGCGTCGATCGACAGGTAGGAGAGCGCCGCCAATGGCGGGCCGATCCTGACCGCCTCGTCGGCCAGCGCCACATGCCGGGCCTGCGCATCGGCATCGGAATAGACGGCGATCGTCCGCAGCCCTCGGTTGCGCGCCGCTGCGATGATCCGGCAGGCGATCTCGCCGCGATTGGCGATCAGCAGGCTGGTGAACCGCCCGCTCAACCCACTTGCTCCGCCCAGAGCGGGACACGCTTTTCGAGAAACGCGGTCACCCCCTCGCGCCCCTCCGCACCAGCCAGCGCAGCGGCGAAAAGGTGCGAAGCATGATCGAGCACGCTGCCGAGTGGTTCGGTATCGATCCGCGCGATCAGCGCCTTGGTTGCGGCGACGGCTTCGGGCGCGCGCGACAGGGCCGTTTTCAGCAGTTTCGCCAGCCGCGCCTCGAGTGCCTCCGTCCCCGTCTCAACATGATGAACAAGGCCGATCGCCGCCGCGCCTCGCCCGTCGAGCCGCTCCCCGAGCAACGCGAGCCGCCGCGCCTGACTTCGCCCGATGCGCGCCGCGACGAAGGGCGCGATCTGGGCGGGCACGACACCCAGCCCGGTTTCCGACATCGCGAAGCGTGTGCCGGCCTCGCAAAGCGCGATGTCGGTGACGCACACCAGTCCCACCCCGCCGCCGAACGCGGCCCCCTCGACCACGCCGATCAGGATCTGCGGGAGCACGTCGAGGCGTTCCAGAACACGACCGAATACACGGTTGTCCCCGGCGAGCGCGGCCGAATCGAGCTTTTGACGGCTCAGAAAACCTGTCAGGTCGCCGCCCGCGCAAAACGTCCCGCCCGCCCCGCGCAGCACGACGACGCGGGTCGTGCGATCAACCTCGAGCGCCGCCGCCAGCCGGTCGAGATCGGCGACGACGGCATCGCTCAAGGCGTTGCGCGTCGCCGGACGGTCGATCAGCGCGTGCAGCACCGGCCCCACACGGCGCAACGCCAGCGTTTCGCACACCGGCAATTTAGCCAAGTTGGTTTCGGCGCTCACGCCGCCCGACCCGGGGCGATGCCCATATATTTGCTGATGATCCCGAGCATGACCTCGTCGGCGCCGCCGCCGATCGAACTCAAGCGCCCATCGCGGTAGCGCCGCGATACCGGCGTTTCTTCCATGAAGCCCATGCCGCCGAAATATTGCAGGCAGGCATCGTTGACTTCACGCCCCAGGCGGCCGCCCTTGAGCTTGGCCATCGACGCGAGCTTGGTGACGTCGTCGCCCGCGACATGGCGTTCGACCGCGTTCCACGTCAGCGCGCGCAGCAACTCGACCTCGGTCGCAAGCTCGGCAAGGCGAAAATGCACCACCTGGTTGTCGAGCAGCGGCTTGCCAAAGGCGCGGCGCTCGCGCGTGTAGGCGATCGTCTCCTCTATGGTGCGCTCGCACCCGGCGAGGCAGCTCAGCGCGGCATAGAGCCGTTCCTCCTGGAACTGCATCATCTGGTAGGTAAACCCCATCCCTTCCTGCCCGATGAGATTGCGCACCGGCACCCGGACCTCGTCGAAATAGAGTTCGGCGGTGTCGGACGACCGCATCCCCATCTTTTCGAGCTTGCGTGCGACCGTGACGCCCTTGGCGCGCTTTGCGCCGTCCCTGAGCGGGACGCAGATCAGCGACTTGTTGCGATGCCCGCTTCCCTCGCCGGTGTTCGCCAGCATGCACATCCAGTCGGCCTGGGTGCCGCTGGTAATCCACATCTTCGACCCTGTGATGACATAGTCGTCGCCGTCGCGCCGCGCATGGGTGCGGATCGCGGCGACATCGGATCCGGCAGTGACTTCCGACACGCCGATGCACGCGACCATCTCTCCGGCGATCGAGGGCGCGAGAAACTCGCGCTTGAGTTCGTCGGTTCCGAAGCGCGCCAGCGCCGGGGTCGCCATGTCGGTCTGCACGCCGATCGCCATCGGGACGCCGCCGCAGTTGATGTAGCTGGTCGCTTCGTTGAAGACCGCGCCGTAACTGTAGTCGAGGCCGGAGCCGCCATATTCGACCGGCTTGGTGATGCCCAAAAGCCCCAGCGATCCCATTTTCCGGAACACTTCGTGTGCCGGAAAAATGCCGTCGCGTTCCCATTCATCGACATGCGGATTGATCTCGTCCTCGATGAAACGGCGCGCGGTCGTGCGCAGTTCGCCATGATCGGGGGTCAGTTGCATGTTCTGGTCCTTCCCTGCGTCACATCCGGGCGACCCCGAAGCTCGATGCGCTCGGGCGGCGCGCCTCGGCTTCGCGGCACGTGTCGAGGCAGAAGATGAGCATCCGGCGCGTGTCGCGCGCGTCGATCAGGCCGTCGTCCCACAGCCTGGCCGTCGCGTACAGCGCCTCGCCCTCGGTGCGGTAGGCCTCGACGACCCTTTGCCGCATGGCGTCAAGCGCTGCGTGATCGGGCTCGATCCCGCGTTTGCGCGCGGCGTCTTCAGCGACGATCGCCATCGTCCCGGCCGCCTGTTCGCCGCCCATCACCGAAATGCGGTGGTTTGGCCAGGAGAACAAAAATCGCGGATCGAAGCCACGCCCGCACATGCCATAATTTCCCGCGCCGAACGACGCGCCGATATTGACGGTCAGCCGCGGGACGGTGGCATTGGTCACCGCCTGGATCATTTTCGAGCCATGCTTCACGATGCCGCCGCGTTCGGCGTCGAGCCCGACCATGAAGCCGGTGGTGTTCTGAAGGAACAGCAGTGGCCGGTCGGATTGGCAGCAGATCTGGATGAACTGGGCGGCCTTGGCGGCGCCGTTGGCGTCGATGGGCCCGTTATTGGCAAGAATGCCGATCTGGTGACCACCGATCGCGGCATGGCCGGTTACCGTGTGCGGACCGTATCCCGCCTTGAACTCAAGAAAGTCGGAGCCATCGACAAGCCGCGCCACCACCTCGCACGCGTCATAGGGCTGGCGATAATCCACCGGCACGATGCCGAGCAGGTCCTCGCTCGGATAGAGCGGCGGCACGACAACCGGGGGCACGCGCTCGGGCGCGCGGGCGTTCCAGCCGAGCCGGCCGATCACGTCGCGTGCGATGCGCACTCCGTCGGCATCGTTCTCCGCCATATATTCGCCGGTCCCGGCGACCGCGTAATGCATTTCGGCACCGCCCAAATCTTCTGCGTCGGCAATTTCCCCGGTCGCGGCTTTCAGCAACGGCGGGCCGGCGAGGAAGATGCGCGTCCGGTTGCGCACCAGGACGACATAATCGCTCAGTCCGGTCTGATAAGCGCCGCCAGCGGTCGACGACCCGTGCACGACCGCTATCACCGGCAGGCCGAGTGCCGACATCCGGGCGAGATTGGCGAAGCTCCTGCCGCCGCGAACGAACATGTCGGCCTGACGAAACAAATCGGCGCCCGCGCTCTCGATTAACTGGACATAGGGGAGCTTGTTTTCGATCGCGATCGCCTGCGCCCGGAGCCCTTTTTCCATTCCCATCGGGGTCGCGGCGCCGCCGCGAATTCCGGCATCGGACGCCGAAACGACGACTCGCACGCCCGCGACGAAGCCAATTCCCGCGATATTGCCGCCGCCAGCGATGTTGCTGTCGCCATCGTCGTCGTGCATCCGGTAGCCGGCCAGTGTCGAAAGCTCGACAAAGGGCGCGCCGCGATCGAGCAGCAGCGCGATCCGATCGCGCGGAAGGAGCTGACCGCGCTTTTCGAATTTCGCGCGCGACTTGTTCGACGCCGCCTGCACCTTCGCCTCGAGCACGCGTAGCTGCTCGATCAGCGCGAGATGATCCTCGACATTGCGGGCAAAGCTCGCGGTCTTGCGATCCACCCTCGATTCGATCCGCACCTTGGATCCTCCCCGCCGGTTGAGCCTTGCTAAAACAGTATGGTTGGCTTGTTTTTTTGTCCAGTGGGTTTTCGCGAGGGGAACGGGCGATTAGGAAGAATAATGGCTAGCGTCGTCGAACAACCCGGCAGACAGGAAGCGAAGCGATTGAAAGCGCAGGATGCGATCCTTCGCGCGGCGATCACGTGCCTGGTCGAGCGGGGATATCCCGAAACCACCATCGCCCGAGTCGCGGAACGGGCTGGCGTATCGAAGGGCGCGCTCCAGCACCATTTCCCGACCAAGGAAGAACTGATCACCGCCGTCGCCGACCGGTTGCTACAGCGTTCGATCGACCGGTTCCTGCCCAGCGAGCCGACCAAGCCCGGGGGGCATAGCGGGGTTGCGACCGATCTGATGGCGATATGGACCTCGCTGATCGACACCGATGCATATCGCGCGCTGCTCGAGATCCTCGTCGCCGCGCGGACAGACGGGGGACTCCAGGCGCGCATATCGCCAACGCTGCACGGGTGGAACACCGCGATCGACCGCGCGATGTCCGACCGCTACGAAGCCTTCGCGGGCGGTGCCGGCGAGGTGGAACTGCTGATGCTGATGAGCCGCAGCCTGATGCGCGGGCTGCTGCTTCAGGAGCGCTATGCCGATGACGCCGGCCAAACGCTCGCGGCGATCAGGCGCTGGATCGCGCTCGTCGCGCCCCTGCTCCGGTCACGCGACGGTTCCTAGCGTGTCGGCAGCGCCCTGGCGCGCGCGTGCGCGGACGAGGCCGGGGCGCGCCAGAATCCGGTCCAGATACGCCGTCACTGTGTCGGGGTAGCGTGCCGACAGGCCGACTGCCCGGCCGAGGAACAAGGCATAGCCGATCGAGATGTCAGCCATCGTGAATCGCTGCGCCGCGACGAACGGTTCGCGCTCGAGCGTATCGGCCAGCACGCGGAGCCGCCCGAGAAACCATTGGCCGTAATCCTCGACCACCGTCGGCAGGCGACGTTCGGGCGGTTCGAAACGGCCGTATCGTAACACGAGCGTCAAAGGAAAGGTCAGTGTCGCCTCGCCTTGGTGAAGGCCGTTGAGATACGCGCCATAACCCGGTTCTTCGGGGGCAACGACCAGATCGCTTGGTCCAAAGCGATGGCCGAGATAGTCGCAGATTGCCGCCGATTCCGACATGCGCGTTTCGCCGTCGACGAGCAGCGGCACCGTGCCCAGCGGGTTCTGTTCGAGAAACGCCTTGTCGCGTACGCGCGGCGGGAACGGCAGCGTGACCAGTTCGCAATCGACGCCCAGTTCCTCGATCGCCCAGAGCGCGCGAAGCGAGCGTGCGTCGGCACAGTGATAGAGTTTCAAGACGCGATCTCCCCCAGTGAAATTTCCGCGGGCACGAGCGCGAGATCGATCGCCTGGTGGACCAGTTCAGGCGCCTCCATCGGCAAGAAATGGCTCCGTCCCGGAGAGACGAACATGCGCGCCTGCGGCGCGAGTTCGGCGAACGCGTCGGCATCGGGATTAGCAATGGTGCTCATCACCGTCCCGCGCACCACCGTTAGCGCGCCCCTGTAACGGGTCAGCCGCCGCCAGATTTCGGTCGTAACCGCGCTGAATGTCGCCTGTTCCCATGCGGGCGCGCAGGCTAGCTCGACGCTGCCGTCGGCTTGACCAATGAGCCCACCGTCCAGATAGTCGTCGAGCCACGCCTCGGGCCAGGAAGCGAACATCCCGCGCCCCCGATACGCCGCGTGAATCTCGTCGCGGCTGCTCCACCGGTGGCGTCGCTTGCCCGCAATCCGCGCGAGTTCGAATTCGAACGGCAAGCCCTGTCGTCGTTCTTCATCGACGCGTGCGACGTCGGCGAACGGAATGAACGAGGGTTCGGCCATCGCGACGCCCAGCGCCAGCTCGGGCCTGCGCGCCGCCAGCATTCCGCTGACAGTGGCGCCGATCGAATGACCGGCGAGCAAGGCCGGCTCGCCCAGTGCCTCGATCAGCGCTTCGAGATCGTCCTCGAATTGTTCCCAGCCTCGTAGCTCGCCCGGCTCTGCGCGGAGTGTGCTGCGCCCGTGGCCGCGCAGGTCCGACGCAATGATGCGGTAGCGTGCGGCAAGCGGCTCGAGCAATCGCCGGTAGGTCAATGCGTTCAACCCCGTGGCATGCGCGAAGTGCAGCAGCGGCGCAGCGGGGCCAGCTTCGTTCCATTGCAATGCCGCGATCGCACCGCCGGGGATCGGAACACTAATTTCGCGCAAGATCGCGCCCCTCGGCTGGCGCGGAGCCGCTGTTCGCGACGAGGAACGCGACAGCGGCTTGGGAAAAGGCATCGTTTTGATCGCCCGCAACCATATGGCCCGCGCCCGCGATATCGGTATAGACCGCGCCTGGGACAAGCGCCCGGAAAGCGGTCAAGCCCTCGTCGCTCACCATGTCGCTCATTCCCCCGCGGATCAAATGCACCGGCAGGTCGAGGTTCGCGGCCGCGCGCGAAAGCGTCCCGATCGAGTCCGCCGGGGCGCCCCCAAGCAGAACTCCGTCAATGAAACGGGGATCCCAATGCCAGCGAAGTCGGCCATCGGAACCCGAGCGCAGATAACGCCGGAGGCCGTCAATGCTCCCGGTGGACCGCGGTTTGCCGGGCGCGTATCGAGCGACAGCGGCAGCTGCATCCTCGACAGTGGCAAACCCCTTGTCCAAATGCGCGCGCATGAAATCCATCACGCGAGTGACGCCCGTAGCGTCCAGGTGGGGCGCGATATCGACGAGAGTGAGGGTTTCGAACGTGCCGGATCGCTGCTCCCCTTCCGCAACCAGTCCCGCCAGACCGCCCAGCGAAGCGCCGATCAGGTGCGGGCGAATGTCCAGTTGGTCCGCCACCGCAACGAGATCGGCGGCGAAATCGCCGATGGCGTATCGTCCGTCCGGCGACCACGCGCTTTCACCGTGCCCGCGCAGATCAAGCGCCACGGCCTTGAAACCTGTTTCGGAGAGAAGCCGGATCGTTCCGCGCCAGGCGCCCCGTGTTTGCCCGCCTCCGTGTGCCAGCAGTACGGGAATACCATCTGGCTCGCCCATCACGTCGGCAACGAGCGTTTGGCCGTGGGCGCCGGTAAAGATGACTTGCTGCATCAATTTCTTTCGTATGGTGCAAAGTGGCTGGCAGACAACAGGTGCTGTCATCTGTGGATGGCTCCTGCGCTACTAAGGCGAGCTTGGTCCCGCAGCCACGAGATCGCCCGCCGAACCGTAGCTGAAACCTCGGCGCCCATCGTGGTTGCGACAAGTCGGCCTCCATCAGCGACAAAGCCATAAGAGTCTGACTTCTGTAATGGGTCCTCCAGTGTCAATCCCGTTTGAACCTCATCCTGTCGTCGGGTCGCGCAGCATCCGATGCAGCACAACAGAAAGCTTGCGCGCGAGGGCCACTTTCTCCTTACGCATGCCGGCGCGGATCGAAGCCAGGACGTCGGGCGCGCCATCGCGGTCCCCCGCCTTCGCGGGGGCAGGGTCTGGATATCGGCCGTATGGACTCGCGCGGCGACCAGCAGACCGCCGGTATCGGTGAGGATGTGACGCTTGCGGCCTTTGATCTTCCTGCCGACGCCCCCCGGGTCCAGCCTTCGGCTGGCCCGAGAACAGGCTCCGCCCGTGGGACCGCCGCTTTCCGTGGTCTTGACGCTCTGGCTGTCGATCACCCCGGCGCTGGGCGAGGCCTCGCGCCCGACCGCCTCGCGGAACGCCGTCAGCAGCAAATGGTTGATCGTGTTCCATGCCCCGCTGTCGCGCCAGGCGTAGGAATACCCATGCACCGTCGTCATCGGCGGAAAATCCCCCGGCAGCATCCGCCACGGCTGACCGCCGGGCAGAATATACAGCAGCGCGTCGGTGATCGTCCGCAACGACCATTTCGCCGGACGCCCCAGACGAAACCGCGCCGGCAGCAACGGCTCCAGCACCACCCATTCCGGATCCGTCAGATCGCTTGAATAGCGCAGCCCCTTTCGGGCATGCTTACGCCGGGTGATCTCAGTCCACATGTCGATATCCGTTGATGGCTCGCACCTTCAACCGAATCACAAACGACTGATTTCACTCAACTTCATTTCAGATCAGCCTCTCAGCCCTTAAAGGCCGCCGCGTGATCTTCGGCAAACTGGCGGAAGCTGCGCGGGGCATGCCCCGTCACCGTCTCGACCGTATCGGCGACATGGGCCAGATGACCAGCCGGCCCGAGAGCGTAGAGCTCGTTCATCATGTCGGCGAGCTTCTCCGGCATTCCAGCGGCCGTCATGCCCTCCTTGGACGCAGCCAGGGAAACGTCGATGAAGGTCACCGTTCTGCCAAGCGTTCCGGAAAGTGTCTGCGCCATCTCGGCGCAGTTGATCGCCTCGCCACCGGTGATGGGATATTCCTTATTCTCGTGCCCGGCCTCGGTCAGCGCCACGACGCCGACTTCAGCAATGTCACGTGCATCGACCCAACTCGCCTTGCTGTCGCCGAGTGGCAGATAGAATGCGCCCTGCGCACGGATCGAGTCCGCAAACATGAGCATATTCTGCATGAAAAAGGTGGGCTGAAGGAAAGTATAGGCGAGGCCGGTCCCCTTGACCTCTTCTTGGCTCTTGCCATGCCAGCGTCCGATTTCAACACCCGCGTCCGGCCCTGCGCCAATGCCCGTCGACATGACGATATGCTTGACGCCGGCCTGCTTCGCCGCCTGGATCGCCGCGGATTTCATGGCGATCTGGTCGAGAGTGAGCGGCGTGACGAGGAACAGCTTGTCTACGCCCGCCATGGCGCCGGCCACCGTCTCGGGGCGAGACAGATCGCCCTCCATGACGTGAACCTTTGGTCCCAGCGCGGCGCGGGCCTTGGCTGTGTCGCGCGCCAAGACCCGGACATCGGCCCCGTTTGACACGAGTTGCCGCGTCACCTCGGATCCGATGTTGCCAGTCGCACCGATCACCAAAATCATCTTCCCGCCTCGCTCATGCCCTCATCGGGTCCCGGTCTTTACCGAATTGGCGGGAGGCCAGACGCCTCGCATGCCCTATATGGATAGCTATATAAGTTCGGTTCCTTTTGAGAAGTAGGTACCTTGGAGTAACTGCCTATGACGCGCTTTTCGCACGAGCCATCCTGTCCCGTCGAAGCGTTGTTCCGCGTCCTCATGGGCCCCTGGACCATGTATATCCTTTGGACTTTGAGGGAGGACGGTCCCCTCAGGTTCGGCGTCTTGAAACGGCGGCTCCATAATGTTTCTGCCAAGGTTCTGACCGATCGCCTGCGCCTGCTCGAACGTGAAGGGCTGATCTATCGTGAGCACAAGCCGACCATCCCGCCCCAAGTCACGTATGGATTGACGGACAACGGAAGTGAGCTTGGCGATGCCCTGGACGCCCTAGACGCCGTCGCACGCCGCTGGAAACAGCCGGATGCAACCGAAATGGCGCTCAGACCCCTTATCAATCATGCGTAACGAACGCTGCCCAAGCGACCGCGAGATGATGTCGAACTGAGAACGCAGTCGAACGCTCGAACGCGGCGGCATCCCTAGGTGTTCAGTCCCGGAGTGTGGGGGAATCAGTCAAACTGATCCTTCATTCCGGGAGGCATTATGGGCCAGATACTCCACGGCAGCGCCACGACTACGCACGCTGTCCGAGCGGCGATACAGCGATCGAAGGCTCCGCTCAAAGAGCTAGCGGCGCGCCACGGCCTCAACCACAAGACAGTCGCCAAGTGGCGCAGGCGGGCCTTCGTTCATGACGCGCCGATGGGGCCGAAGACGGTTCGTTCGACTGTCCTGACAGCCGAGGAAGAGGCGATCGTCGTCGCCTTCCGCAGACATACCCTGTTGCCGCTGGACGATTGCCTCTACGCGCTCCAGGCGACCCTGCCGAACCTGACCCGGTCGTCCCTTCACCGCTGCCTGAAGCGCAACGGCATCAGCCGCCTGCCGGAGATCGCCGGCGACAAGCCAGCCCGGCAACCCTTCAAACGCTATCCGATCGGCTACTTCCACATCGACATCGCCGAGGTCAGGACTGACGAGGGCAAGCTCCACCTCTTCGTCGCCGTGGACCGCACGTCCAAGTTCGCCTTCGCCCAGCTACACCCGGCCGCCACCGTCCAGATCGCCGCTGACTTCCTGAAGGCCGTGATCGAGGCCGTGCCCTACAAGATCCACACGGTTCTGACCGACAACGGCGTGCAGTTCGGCGACATGCCCCAGCATCGCTCCGGCCCCACCGCTCGCTACAGGGTCCACAAGTTCGACCGGGTCTGCCTCGAACACGGGATCGAGCACCGCTTCACCAAGCCCAACCACCCTTGGACCAACGGCCAGGTCGAGCGGATGAACCGAACGCTGAAAGAGGCCACCGTCCGCCGCTATCACTACGACAGCCATCAACAGCTCAGGCAGCACCTCGCCGCCTTCCTCGACGCCTACAACTTCGCCAAGCGGCTCAAGACCTTACAGGGCCTTACGCCCTACGAAGCCATCTGCAAGGCGTGGGCAGACGAGCCAGACCGCTTCAGATACGATCCAACCCACCTCACCTCGGGACTGAACACCTACGGGTCCACGGGCTTCCGCCACTTGCCGGAGGTGGACTGGATACGCCCCAGAAGGCGAGGAGACACTGAAGGCGGCGACCGGACCGGGTTTTTTTGAAGCTACTCGTTGATAAGATCTTTGGCCTTCCTGGCCATTTCTCCCACTGCATCTAATGCTTTGACAGCCGTCTCTCTGGCTGCCGCCGCCGCTTTCTGAGCCGCATCTCTCGCGGCTTCAGCAGCGTGCTTCGCGGCGTCCTTGCCAAACTCGGCCGCCTTTTGGACTGCTTCCTCGGCCTTCTGCGCCGCCTCCCCGGCAGCTTCAGAAGCCTTGTTGGCGGCTTCCGAGGTTACCAACGCTGACGCAACCACGGCTGCGCGGAAGGTTTCTGTAGTCGCGTCCACAAGCGTCGTTTCCGCCTCGGCAAGTCGATCCTGGGCCGCCTTCAGGTTTGCCTGAAGGCGGGCGCGCAAGTCTGCGACCTTCTCTTCCGCTTGATCGGCGGTGGCGTGCACAAGCGCCTCGGCATCGGCGACGATGAGCTTCACATCAGCGATCAGTTTATCTTGGATCGTGGTGGGCCGGTTGGATTCAGACATGGGAAACCTCTCGATCAGCGATTTAAGGAAAAGTATAGATTTCTACGTGGCCTCTTCACCCAGCCTTGGCCGGTTCCTCTTTGGCGGCTTCCTCGGCCTTTCGAGCCGCTTCCCCGGCGGCCAGGGCCGCCTTATCGGCGGCTTCGACGGCCTTTCGGGCGGCCTCCCTTGCCGCGGCCACAGTCTGGGCTGAGGCGTTCAGCCGGGCCTCAGCCGCTGTCCTGGCCGCGTCCGTCGTCCGGGCGGAAGCTTCCTGAGCCGCGGTCGCCGCTCTCCCCGCCGCCTCGGATGCGGCTTGGGCGGCGACTCTGGACTCCGCGCCCGCCTGGCGGTGGGCTTCTTCCGACTGACGGGCGGCAAGCGCGGCGGCGGTCTGCGCTTCCTCGGCCGCCTGCACCGCCGCGGCCCATGCTTCCGAGGAAGCTTCGCTCACCGCCTTGCGCGTCCTTTCGGCATTGCGTGTCGCTGTCTCAACAGCCGCCTGCGCCGCCGTTCGCGCCTCCTCCACAGCCACCCTAGCGGTCGCCGCCGCGTCCTGGACCTCGCCTCTCGCGGCGTCCGCCGCCTGCTTGGCGGACTCCTCGGGATTTTGGGCTTGGCAACCGGCGCTTGCGAACACGCCAGACATCGCTGAAACGAACAGCAGCTTCTTGAGCGTCATGGGCCAGTATCCTCAATGAGTTCAGGCTTTTCGTGACAGGTTTCGTCGTCGTGGTCTTTGCGCCAAATCAAATCGGGCTGAGACGGGGCGTCTTACCCGCCCACGGTTCATTCACCGATCGCCGCACCCTTCGGACCTCGCGTCGCGCTCAACTGGTAGAGAATGGGGACAACGAACACCGTCAGGGCCGTGGACACGAGCGTTCCGAAGATCAGCGAAATGGCGAGACCGCCGAAGACGGGATCGCTCACCATGATCGCCGACCCAAGGACGATGGCGAGGGTCGTCAGGATGATCGGGCGCAGCCGGACGGCGCCGGCCATTCGGACCGCCTCGTCCAGCGCCATGCCCTGCTTCAAATTCTCCTCGATGAAGTCGATAATCAGCAGCGAGTTGCGGATCACCACACCCGACAACGCTATGATGCCGACGATGGACGTGGCCGAGAAGTCGACCCCAAGGATCCAATGGCCCGGAAAGATCCCGATGATCCCGAGCGGAACGGAGGACATGGCGATCATCGGAATCAGGAATGACCGATAGTAGGCCACCAGCAACAGATAGACCGCCGTCAGGGCGACGCCCAGGGCGACGATCATGTCGCGATAGATATCGAGGGTCATGCGCATCTCGCCATCCCACAGCAATTGATAGCCGTCGATGGTGTCGGGCGCCCGGGGGTTGAAACTCAGGTTGCCGGTCGTAAGCGGCTGCCCGTCGGGCCCGTTGATGCCGGAAAGGCGCCGGTTCAGATCGAGAACGGCATAGAGCGGTACGCTTTGCGACAACTCGCCCCCGACAAAGGCGACGCGTTCGTTATCCTTGCGCTGGATCGGCCGATCGGCGGTCGAAGATGAGACTTTCACCAGCTCGGACAAGGCCACGGGCTGACCCGACGTGTTGTTCACGAACAGGCCGTCCAGTTTTGTCGGATCGACGGCGTGTCGACGCGGGACATAGGCGCGAATATCGACCGGGTTGCGCTCGTCGGCCGGGTGCGCCCGCCCGACCAGGTCACCGCCATAGACGAGCCGCAGCAACTCGGCGATCTGCGCCACAGAAACGCCCGAGAGGGCGGCCTTTTCCCTGTCGGGCACCAGCACCCGCTCGACCACGTCGACAGGTTCGGTGTTCGAGATGTCCACCATGTCGAACGTCATGGCGAACTCCGTCTCGACCTTGGTCGACAGGCGCCTCAGTCCCTCGGACTCTGGTCCGTATATCTCGGCCAGCACCGTCGCGCGCACCGGCGGCCCTGGAGGATCCTCGACCAGACGGACGCGCGCACCAGGGTAGCTGGCCCGGATCTCGTCCACCTTCGGCCGCATCGCCCGCACGATCTCGATGGAGCTCAGGCGCCGTGCATGCTTGTCGACGAGATTGACCCGGATCTCGGCGACATTGCCGCCCCGCCGGTCGGCGGTGCCCTGCAGCAGACCGTTGAAGTCGACGACCCCCGATTGTCCGATCCAGCTTTGATAGTTGGAGACGTTCGGATTTGTGGAGAGCAAGCGGCCGATTTCACGGACCATCCGGTCGGTTTCCTCGACGGGGGTGGTTTCCGCCATGCTGATGACGATGTTGAAGGTGTTCTTGTTGTCCTTCGGCATGAAGCCGAGCGCGACACCGAGCGGCGAGACCGCGCCGCTGACGCCGGAAGGGCGGATGAACTGCCAGGCGCCCTGGAGCGACGAAGCGAGGATCAAGGCGAAGATGGCCAAGGCCAGCCCCCGACGAGCGCGCCGACTGAATTGGAGCGGACCGATCAGGCGCAGATAGAGGCGCTGCATCCAGTCGCGACGACCATGGCCGTGGCCATCGTCGGGCTCGTCATGGTCGGCGGCGGGATGACGACGGAGCCAGCGATTGGCCGCCCATGGCGTCACGATATAGGCCACGACGATCGAACCGGCCATGGCGATGGGGACGTTGTAGGCGACGGGATAGAAATAGTCCCCCGCCATGCCCGTCACGAGGAAGAGCGACCCGAACACCAGCATCACCGCCAAGGTGGCTAGATTGGTCGCGTTGCCAATCTCGTTGGTGGCCAGGATCGTCGCCTGTTGCTTGGTCAAGGATGAGGCGGAGTTATAGTGCCGGTGAATGTTCTCGATGACGACGATGGCCGCGTCGACCAGCAGGCCAAGGGCAAGGATGAGGGCAAAGAGCGTCACCCGGTTGATGGTGACGCCGCCGAAATAGTCCGCGGCGAGCGTGATCGAGAAGATCAGCGGCACGGTCAGCGTCACGATCAGCGCTTCACGCCAGCCAAGGAACAGCACCATGATCAGGCTCACCGTGAACAACGCGATGGCCAGATGCTCGATCAGGACATTGACGGCGGCGTCGGCCTTCTTCCCGTCATCGCGGGTCACGACGACATGGATACCCTTCGGCACAAAGGATTGCTGCATCCGATCTATTCGATCGACGACACTCCTGGAGACGAGAACCGCATTGGCGCCCTTCTTCTTGGCGACGGCGATGGTCACCGCCGGCATTTCCCCCGTGCCCGCATGTTGGGCGCGCGCGTCGGCGGAACCGAAGGCGAACCGGCTCTGCGCCGTGATCTCGATGGGGGGGCCGTCGGTGACGATGGCGACGTCGCGCACATAGACCGGGCGGCCGGCGTGGACCCCGACGACCAGATCGCGCACGTCATCGACAGACGAGAACGCGCCGCGTAGCTGGACCGTCTCGACCTTGCCGTTGCGCAGCGGCCCGGATAGCGGTGTGGACAGGTTGTTGGCGGTGATGGCCGCATAGGCTTGCGGCAGCGCGATGGAGAAGGCGACAAGCCGTTCAGGATCGAAGGCGACGCCGATCTCCCGGTCACGGCCTCCGCGAACGCTGACGACGGAAACATTGGGCAGGCTTCGCAGACGCTCAGCCATACGATCGGCGACGCGCTTGAGCCCATAGTCATCATAGGCGTTGGACGCGAGCGTGACGGTGACGACCGGAACGTCGTCGGCATCCACCGCCCGGATCGTCGGAATCCCGGCGCCCGCCGGTAGGCGTTCGCGGTTCGCCATCACTCGATTGTAGAGTTTGACGAGGGAATCCTCCGGGGATTCCCCGACCTTAAACTGAACCTGCACCGCGCCCAGTGAATTGCGCGCGACACCGTATGTATGGTCCACGCCGGACATCTCGCTGAGAATGCCTTCGAGAGGACCGACAATCAGCTGATCCACCTCTCGCGCCGAAGCACCCGGCAGCGCGACGGTGACAACCGCGCCGGGGACGACGATTTGCGGGTTCTCTTCGCGCGGTGTCAGCACAACGGCGAAGACGCCAGCCATCAGGACGCCGACGATGAAGACGATCGTCAACTTGGATGTGATGAAGGTGCTGGCCAGCCGCCCCGCCAGATTCAGCCGAGGAACACTCATCGCGTTCGCGGCCCTTGAACCAATCTCGCGCCGTCACGCACAGAAGCATCGGCGCGAGCCAGGATCGTCTCGCCGCCCACCAGGCCCGAGGCGATCTCGACGTATCCGTCCGCCTCCCTGCCCGTCCGCAACCACCGGAAGGCGACGCGGCCGTCCTTTCCAACCACGAAAACACCGGTCAGTCCCCCGCGCTCGACGATGGCGCTGGCCGGGACCCGCGGCGATTGCCTTCGGCCGGTCACGAGCCGGGCGCGGCCGAACATGCCCGGCATGAGACCGGGGTCCGGCGGCAGTGCGATATCCACCTCATAGCGCCGCGTTGTGGTATCGCCCGACGGTACGATGCCGCGAACGACGCCGCTCAGGGTGCGGTCGCCCAAGCCGTCGAGGCGCACCTCGATGGGCGTGCCGACGGCAATGCGCCGGACATCGGCTTCCGGCACAAACATCTTGAACAGCAGGCGGCGACGCGCCTCGACGGTGACGAGCGTGCGCCCGGGCGTCGCCAACTCTCCGGCTTGTCCGGGCCGGGCGACAATGACCCCGTCGATCGGGCTGGCGATCGTGACATAAGGCCGCTGGGCCTCGGCGGCGCCAAGCGCGGCCTGCGCCCTGGCGACCGTCGAGCGCGCGACGTCACGCCGCAAGCTGGTGCCACGGAACACATCTCTCGATATCGCACCCGTCTGCGCCAGAGGTTCCTGAGCGACGACATCCTCTTCGGCGTGGGCAAGGTCGGCCTGGGCGGCTGAAAGGCCGGCGCGCGCTTGTCGTATCGCTTCATCGATCTCTCTGGCGTCGATCCGCGCCAGCACCTGGCCTCGCCGAACGGATTGGCCTTCATGAACGGCGATCAGGAGCACATAACCGGTGACGCGCGAGGAAATATCGACCCTGTCGTCCGATGTGACGGTGCCGGGAATGGCGTCGAAATCGGGCAGATCGGCGCGCTGGACCACAGTGGTCGGCAGCCGCACCGTCGGCGGCTCCCGATCGACCGCTTCCCCGTGTTCTCCGCAACCGGCCAGCATCGTCAGCACCAGGCCAAGCGCCGGCAAGGTCCGCCTCTTCGCATGATCCCTAAAGGGCATCGGATTGGTCCTTGAGCGCGCGCTGCAGGGTGGAGAGAACATGTGCGGCGATGATTTTCGGATCGGCGTGATCAGCGTGGCCGCTGGACAGATATGGAAGAATGCGCGCCATCTGGACGTGCCCGATGATGAGGGCGATGACGGACGCCGTCGTCAGGGCTGAGTTCTTGCCGGGCGAATAGGCTGAGACGATCCCGTCAATCAGCGAGAACGGCTTGTCGAAGACCGCTCTCGAGAGGCGCGCGACTCTTTCCACATCGCCGTCGATCAACTCGCGCAGCATCAGTTGAGTAAATATCAGATCATTGAACAAGAGCGTCACGAACCACTCAACAAAAACCCGCAACTGATATTCCGGAGAAGAAGTCGTTTTGAACAAATCATCCAGCGGTGACATTCTGGTAACCAGGACATGCGCGAGCGTATCCTCGACCAGCTGTGCCTTGTCTCGAAAATGATAGTATAGGTTAGCCTGTGTCATCGATACTTCGGCGGCGACGTCACGCATGGAGACGGCGGAATAACCGTCCGCCGCATAGAGCCGAGCGGCGGCATCGAGAATTGCGGTACGCGTGTCGGTCAATCCGACATCCCCTTGTTGAACGGCCGTTAAGTCGATAACTATCTGCCCGTCACAGCGTTGTCTAGGCCGCAGATTCGGTGTCGTCAGATTGGCTGGCGGTCCCGAGCCGAACCGAAGCCGGGATGTGACGCCGTTCAGCGGACCTCGCGCGCAAGTGTGCGGTCGCCAAGCAAAGAGATGCCCATGCGCACCTATTGGCTCTTCGCCCTGCTTCCTGTGCTGTCCGCCTGCACGGTCGGTCCCGACTATGTCGGCCCGCCGGGGATTTCATCCCGCTTCGTGCGCATGGGGGACACCGCCGTCATCGCAACGCCTCTCGTTGCCCGGTGGTGGGAGACGCTGGATGACCCTATCCTTGACGGAATTGAAGAGCGGGCGCTGCGGGCAAATCCGAATATGGCGGCTTCCCAGGCCCGCTTGCGTCAAGCGCGCGCCATGCTGCGGATCGAGCGAGCCAACGCGGCGCCGAACGTCGCCGCCGGTGCGCTGGCTGGCCATGGCCGCGTGCCGGAGAGCGGCTCCAGCGCTGCCGGCGCCATGATCCCGGCTCTGGTCGGAACCGGGGAGAATTCCTTTGATCTATATACCGCCGCCTTCGACGCCAGCTGGGAGATCGACCTGTTCGGCGGGAGGCGGCGCAGCATCGAAGCCGCGACAGCGACCGCGCAAGCCACAGAGGCCACTTTGGCTGACGCGCAGGTGAGCCTGACCGCCGAGGTCGCCCATGCCTATATCGGCCTTCGAGCCACACAGACGCGGATCGCGTTGGCGCGACGGTCGGTGGAACTCCAGCAGCAGATGCTCGACCTCACGCGCCAGCAGTTCGAAAGGGGCGTCGCTTCCGCGCTCGATGTCGAACGGCTCAGCATGCAGTTCGAGACCGCCAATGCCAGGGTGGCGCCACTCGTGGCCCAGGCCGAGGGCTATATGAACGCCCTCGCCTTGCTCTGCGGAGAGCAGCCGGGCGCCCTTGATGCAATGCTCGATCCGCCCCGGCCGGCGCCGCTGCCGCCCGCCGCCGTTGCCATCGGCGATCCGGAAGCCATGCTCAGGCGGAGGCCCGACGTGCGCGCCGCTGAACGCCGGCTCGCCGCCGATACCGCTCGGATCGGGGTCGCGGAAGCCGCCAGGTTCCCGCGGCTCAGCTGGATGGGCGTGATCGGGATCGGCGGTACGCAACCTTCCGACTTGACGCATCTCGATGATTTCGTCGCGTTGGGCGCCCCGACATTGCAGTGGAGCGTGCTGAATTTTGGTCGTGTGCAAGGGCAGATCAGGCAGCGCGAATCGGCGCGAGACGAAGCCGAAGCCCTGTATGACGCGGCGGTCCTCGGGGCGTTACGAGACACGGAAGATGCCTTGGCGCGGTTCCGAGCCAGTCGTGCAACCGTCGCGATTCTCGCGCGGGCGAAGGCGTCGGCCGACCGATCAGCCAATTTGACGCAGCAGAATTACCGAGCCGGCAAGGTGTCGCGCATCGATGCGCTCGGCGCAGAGCGGCAGCGGATCGATGCTGAGGACGGTCTCTCCGCGGCCACGGCCGGTTTGACCGCAGACTATGTTGCGCTTCAGAAGGCGCTGGGCCTCGGATGGCTCGGCTGAAGCGAATCGACCACTTGAGATGGGCGAAGCTGATCATGGCGAAGCCTCGAGCCGAGAGCCGAGGATGACCTGAGAACGGGCCGGAGCCGATTCACGGACCAATGATCGTCCACATCACTGAGACCCTGTGTGTGGGTCCCGACGCCGATCCACACGCGCAGGGTGTCGGGCGCCTCCATGTCGCGGCAGTAGCGCCAGAAGGCCGAGTCGTCCCGCGCCGTGGCTTGTAGTGCAGGATGAAGTCGCGGACCCGCTCGTACTCGAAGTCGGTCTGGCCGTTAAACTCGGCGATGGTGGCGGGGTCGAAACCGGCGTCGGGCAGCAGCCGGACCATGCGGATGATGGCCGACTGGATCAGGTGAATGCTGACTCGAACGGCTCTAGGAAGCCGGCGGCGAGGCCGATGGCCACGCAGTTCCTGTTCCAGCCCTGCTTGCGCTTACCGGGCCGGAAGCGGAGCCGGTTCGGCTCGGCCAGCTGCTCGCCCTCGAGGTTCGCGAGCAGGACCCGTTCTGCCTCGTCATCCTCGATATGGGCGCTGGAATAGACGTGGCCTTTGCCGGTGCGGTGTTGCAGCGGAATGCGCCACGGCCATCCCGTCTCGCGGGCGGTCGCGCGAGTCGCGTCTGTTGCCGAGGTCAATATCCTGGCCAAGAGCAACGACCTTCCGATCAGCACCGCATACGGCCGTTGAGACCGATCCCGGACCGAAGTCGAGACCAGCGCGTGGACCGAGACAGATCGTCCGCCGCCTGGTGCCGGCCTGGCCGGCATCGTGCACCGGTCCAGCGGTCGGGTGATCAATCGCTGGACGATGGAGTGAACCGGATTCGACCCGTGGCTCGGCTCCAACGATGCTGGATGTGTCCGCCCCGCTGCGCCGCGGGATCTTCGCCAGCAGAGTTGAGCCCGATCGGGCAACAACGTGAAGATCGGAACTCAGCCATCCGGATCGCACCGGGGAGCCTTGACCTCGGCGTGCGCGACGTCGGCCACACTCCGGGGCAGCTCGCACAGGGCGTTCTGAGCATCGACGTCGCCCAACAAATGCGCGCGCCAGAACATCAAGGACTCGCGCACGATCGCCCCGGTCTGCGCCGTCTGGGTCGACGTCATCCCTCGCCTCGCCTGCACCCTTCCGCCAAAGATCTGATGATCACCGCCGGTCAGGACAACCAGGTACTGATCGGCGCCCGTGATGGTGCGGAACGGAAGCGTTCGCCCTTCCGGGGTGTCCTCCAGATCGAACGGCGTCCGATCCTCCGTGCCGGTGAAATGCAGGATCGGCGTCCGGATTCCGGCCAGGGCCGTACCGGGATCCTGGTTCCGCGGGGCGTTGGGGCTGTAAACAATCCCGGCGTCGATCCGGGGATCCCGGAACGGGCCTGGTGCGCCGTCGGATGAGCCCTGACCCAGCACGACCAGCGTGGTCAGGGCCCCGTATGAATGACCGGACATGCCCAGCCGCATGAGATCGAACCGGCCGGCGAAGCGTCCGCTGGCGTTCTCGGCCTCAAGCCGGTCGATCACGAAGCGGACGTCGCCGAAGCGCGCCACGGCGCCGGCGCGGGCGCCGGGACCGCGCGTGAGCCGCGCCAACGCCTGGCGGCCTTCGCCGGGTCGGAGGTCCGCGAGAATGGATTCATCGGTTCCGGGGTGCTGGATCGAGACCGCCGCAAAGCCGGCCTCGGCCAGGGCCTCCAGAAGGAAGCCGGCGGCCTCTCGCGAACCGCCGAGGCCATGAGAGAACAGCACCACCGGCGCCGGCCCGGACCCTGAAGGCAGGTAGAGCTTGTAGGGAACGGTCCGGTCCCGCGCGTCGTCGCGCCATTCGCCATCGATCACCTCGACGGACGCGGGGTCCGGGAGCCGCCCGGCCTCGACGACCACGGAGCCGGCGCCGACCGGCGACGCCATCGCCAGGGCCAGGCCGGCGGCGAGCGCCACGCCAATTCCGCGAAGGCTGTTTGCATCGGTCATACGTCGGTCTCCCTATCAGACATGATGATGCCCCTCCGGACGCTTCCCGGGATAGCCCAGCGCCACGCGAACGGCGGACACGGGTCCGCCCGCCCGCGTCATGTCGCCCAGCAGCCGGCCCCATTCGTGGAAGGCGATGCGGACCGGATTGTTGCTGCCGACCGGTTCGGTCAGGCCGTAGCGGCACGGCTCCTCGGGCCGCTCGCGCGCATAGGTGCCGAACAGTCGATCGAAGACGATGAGCACCCCGCCGTAGTTCCGGTCGAGATAGCTGGCGTTTGAGGAGTGGTGGACGCGGTGCGCCGACGGGGTGTTGAAGATCCACTCCAGGGGCCCCAGTCGAGGCGGCAACTCGCTGTGCAGGAAGAACTGGAAGCGCAGGTTGAAGGCCAGCACCGCCGCGACAGCGGCGGGGTGCCAGCCGAGCGCCGGCAGCGGCAGGAAGAACAGCCAGAGCCCGGAGATCGAGCCGGTCCATCCGAGACGGAAGGCGGCCGGCAGGGTCAGTTCCTCGGCCGAATGATGCACGCTGTGGCTGGCCCAGAGCCAGCGCACCTCGTGGCTGAGGCGATGCTGCCAATAGTAGAGAAACTCGAAAAGCAGGAAGAGCGCGGCCCAAGACCAGGCCGAGTCCAGCGGCTGGCGCAGCGGCGTGGCCGACCAGACGGCCATATAGACCGCCCCGATCCCGATCCCCGCCAGCCCGTTGAACAGGATCTGTCCGCCCGCGACTCCCAGTGTTCCCAGCGCGGCCGACCGGTCATACCCACGACCGGACCGGCGCCGCAGCCAAGCTTCGAGCACGGCGAAGGCCAGCGCCACGCCGAGGAACCACAGGGCGTACTCTCCGCGCATCGTCAGTCGCCCATGCCCATGGAGCGGCCAAAGGCGGCGATTTCGCCCCGCGCGATGTAACCGTCACGGTCGATGTCGGCCGCGGCGAAGCGCTGGCTCCCCAGGACGCGGAACTCGCCGATGTCGATCGCCCGATCGTTGTTGCGATCGATGCTCCGCAGGGCCTGGATCGCCTCGCGGCTCGGCCGCCGGCGTTCGCGCGATCCACCCTCGGGTCGTAGCGCGCGCGCTTCCGACATCGTCAGCCGGCCGTCGTCATTCGCATCTGCCCGGGCGAACAGGGTCTCGCGGGCGGCGTGGAACTCGGCCGGCGACAGCAGGCCGTCGTTGTTGAGGTCGGCGCGCCCGAACAGGGCCTCGACCATGGCGGGCGCGGACTGGGCGGCGGCGGGCGAACCGGCCAAGAGTAGGGCGAGCGCGGCGAACGGAACAAGGGTCTGCATCGGTTTTCTCTCTGAAAAGGCGCCCCGGTCGCCAGGGCGACCGGGGCATCGGGCGGACGTCGCGGCGGGTGAAGCGCCGCCCGAAACGGGAAAGGTCAATCCGGGCGGGTGCGGACGACAGTGCTGGAGGAGGAGGCGCCGCTGTTGGTCGTGACGCCGCGGGTGATCACGGCGCCGTTCTCGTCGCGGTAGACATCGACGTCGCGCTCGTAGCCGTAGCCGCCCGAGGTCTGGACCTCGGAGGAGCGGCTGTAGCCATTCTCGTCCACGGTCACCTGACCGGTGCGGGTCTGGGTGTTCCCGGCCGGGCCGGTGCGGGTCGCGCTGGTGGCATAGCCGTCCTCGGTCGCCACGGTGGTGCGGCTGCGGGAGCTGGACCAGTGCTGGCCATCGACCGTGCCGGACCGCGACACCGAAGTGGAGCCCGGGCTGCGATAGATTTCGGCGCTTCGGCTGGCGCTATGGTTGGGGCCGCTGACGGTGGCCGAGCGGCTTCGCGAGCGGGACTGGGCGTCGGCGCTCTCGGCCGTGACGGCGACGCCGGCGAGGGCGAGAACGGCCGCTGAAGTGGCGACCATCGCGCGTCGGGGCAGGCGGGAGGTTCGTTCGAGGGAGGTCATGGGAGATGCCTTCGGTTGGGACCGGTCTGAACCGGACGCCCTCACCATGCACCCGCCGCCCGCCACGGGTTTTTCACGCCGGCGCCAGTGCGTAACAGCATGTATCCGGCGCTGGTCGCCGTTCCCGTCCTGCGCCAAGCTTCGCGCATGGCCCGGGGCGCGCTCATCTATCTCGTCGAGGACGACCCGGAGATCCGGCGGCTGGTCTGCGACCTGCTGGCGCGGGAGGACTTCCGCTGCGAGGCCGCGCCCGACGCCGCTGCCTTCTGGGCCCTGTACGAGCGGCGGACGCCGGATCTCATCATTCTCGACATCATGATGCCCGGCGAGGACGGCCTGTCGATCTGCCGGCGTCTCCAGAGCCGGAGCCCCGTGCCGGTCCTGATCGCCTCGGCCCGGGGCGAGGCGATGGATCGGGTCGTGGGGCTGGAGGTCGGCGCCGACGACTATCTGGGCAAGCCGTTCGAACCGCGCGAGTTGGTCGCCCGCGTCCGCGCCCTGCTGCGCCGTCGCGAGCGGCCCACAGCGGCGGGATCGCCCCGGATGTACGCTTTCGCGGGGTGGCGTCTCGACCTGGCGACCCGGGCCCTGACCAACCCGGCCGGCGAACCGCTGGAACTGACCGCCGGGGAGTTCGACCTGCTGGCGGCCTTGCTGGGGCGACCCCGGACGATCCTGTCCCGCGACGACCTGATGGACATGCTGAAGGGGCGCGCCGCCGACGTCTTCGACCGGTCGATCGACATCCAGGTTTCGCGCCTGCGCCGAAAGCTCGGCGACGATCCGCGGGAGCCGCGCCTGATCCGCACCGTGCGCAACGCAGGCTATCTGTTCACCCCCGAGGTGGAGGCTCTCCCGTGAAGCAGCGTCTCCCCCTCCCGCTTTCGACGCGGCTCACGCTGGTTGTCGTGATCGTCCTGGCCACCGTCCAGGTCATGGGCCTGATCGGCTTCCTCAATCTTCAGCGCGAGACCGGCGGCGGCTGGCGATTGCCGCTGCCGTCCCGGGTCGCCGCCGCGGCCGATCTGCTCGATCGCACCCCGTCGCGGGAGCGCGACCTGCTGCTGATCGCCATGAACGGCGATCAGACCCGGTTCTTCCTGAGCTCCGGCGTCCCCTCCGGCTACGTGGAACGCCGGGGCATCCGACCGATGGCCTATTCGGCTTATGGCTCGGCGCTCGAGCGACGCACGGTCCGGATCCTCGTTCCCCAAAAGCGGCAAGACCGCTGGCGACCGCTCAGGGATCGGCGCGCACCCGCCTACCCCTTCTCGGTTCAACTGGCCGACGGTCAACGGCTGATCGTGGCCCCAGGACCGCAGCAGCGGCGGCGTGGCCGGATCGCGGTCCTGCTGATCCTCAACTTCACGGTGGGTCTGATCGCATCCCTTCTGGTCTGGCGAACCATCCGCCGCGCCACTCGCCCGTTACAGGTCATCGCCGACGCAGCGGACAGCTTCGCCGCGGACCTGAACGCACCGCCGATGGACGAAGGCGGTTCGGCCGAGGCCCGGCAGGTGGCGCTGGCCTTCAATCGCATGCGCGCCGAAATCCGCCGGCTGATGGCCGAACGGATGCGGATGCTGGCCGCCGCCGCCCACGACGTGAAGACCCTTCTCACCCGTCTGAGGCTGCGCGTCGCCCTGATCGACGACGACGAGCAGCGGGCGCGCGCCGATCGCGACATCGCCCTGATGGCGACCCTCGTGGACGATGTGCTGCTGGTGGCCAAGGGCGAGGAAAAGCCGGCGGTGGTCGCCCCGATGGATATCGTGCCCTTGCTCGCGGACACGGCGCGCGAACGGCGCACCCTCGGGCAGCCGGTGACGCTCGGCGCCATGCCGGACTCCGCCTTGGTGCTGGCTGATCCCCCCGGCTTGCGGAGAGTTCTCGAGAACCTCCTCGAGAATGCGGTGCTGTATGGCGGGGGCGCGGATCTGGAGCTGCATAATGCCGGAACCGTCTGGCGCATCGCGATCGTCGACTATGGGCCAGGCCTTGGGGACGCCTTCGAGCCTGACGCTTTCGAACCCTTCGCCCGGGGCGAGGCGTCGCGGAGTCGGGAGACCGGCGGAGCTGGCCTCGGACTGTCCATCGCCCGCTCTCTGATCAGGCAAATGGGCGGGGAGATTTCTCTGGAGAAGACCCCCGGCGGAGGTTTGACTGTCATCGTCGCGCTGCCGGTTGCGCCCCGCCCGCAGGGTTGAGCTAATGAACGGCGTAGGGGACGTCTGGGGCATGACGGGTGGCCGGGCTATCTGCATCTATGCTGCAGCGTTGTTTTTGACCGCGGCCCGTGGACGGCAAGGACCGAACGTACAGAGGTTCCTACGCGCGCTGTTGACAGTTCGCTGTCATATGGACAGTATGCTGCCATGATGAATGATGCGACGGTTCTCAGCCGCCTGATCTTGACTGCGTTCCGGGCCAACGGGGCCCTGGTTGAGGCAGGCGACGCGTTGGTGCGGGACATCGGCCTAACCAGTGCGCGCTGGCAGGTGCTGGGGGCGCTGGCGGAGCAAGCCGCGCCACGGACGGTTTCACAGATCGCGCGGACCATGGGCCTGACCCGCCAGTCGGTGCAGCGGGTCGCCGACGACCTACGCCTGGCGGGACTGATCGACTTCCTGCCCAATCCCGACCACGCACGGTCGAAACTCATGTCCATGACCCTAGCAGGGCAGAGCGCTTATGCGGAGGCCCTGCGCAGACAGGCTCCTTGGGTCACGGGTCTGGCGGCCGGCCTTTCCCTCGAGGACGTGGCCGCGGCGATCCGCGTCCTGTCGGTCATCGCGGATCGGCTTGACGCCAACCTTCAACCTCCTCTGGAGCTGTGACATGATTGCCTTGACCCTGCTGCTGCCCATCATCCTCAGTTCCCTCTTCGCGGGCGCAGCCCTGTATATCAACGTGGCCGAACAGCCAGCCCGGCTGAGGCTCGACGATCGGGCCCTGCTCGAGCAATGGGTCCCAAGCTACAAGCGCGGCACGCTCATGCAGAGCAATCTGGCCTTGGCATCGGGCGCTGCGGGCGTGCTGGCCTTCTGGCTGAATCCGAACGCGCTGTGGTTGGTGGGCGCGTTCCTTATCGTCGCCAACTGGCCCTTCACGTTCGTTGTCATCATGCCGATCACCCGCCGCCTCGAAGCCGCCGCCATCGATCAGGCCGGGAGCGACACTCGCGCGGCCATCCGCCGGTGGGGCGGCCTCCACGCCGTCCGCACCGGTCTCGGCTTCGCAAGCCTCGCCGTCTACGTTTTGGCCAGCGCCTGGACCTTAATCTCCGACCACTGAACGGCTCAGATGCGGCGATCGACTGTTGCGCAAGATGAAGGCCGAGTTCATCGCCCCCCGCGCCAGCGTCATCGGGCATGCCAGCGCCCGTGGGACACGCCGAACACAACTGGAACTGTCGGCGGTGTTCTGAAGTCAGATGGCACCGCCTCGATCCTCGGCCCGCTCCGTGTCGGAGTGATATCTGGCGGCGTCCAGTCGGACGAAGTGCACGGTTTCGGCTCGCGCTTGCGGTTCGGCGACAAATCCGGCGTCGGCGAAAGCAATGTGTTGGGGCATCAACTGCCCGGATGGATCCGCTCGCCACCATCCGTCCACGGCCGCCGCTTTGGGCAGGATGCCGCCTACGATGCGTTCGATGTCCCGGAACGTCAGGTCCACTTCGGCGCGTTTCTGCCGGCGGAGAAAGGATGTGAGGGGCGCATATTTGGCCATCGATGTGTTTTCCGCCTTCTCCGTGGTGGGTCAAGCCCGACTGGCGAGACCAGTGATAGGCGGTGTAGGATCGTTTGCGGCGGGTTCCGGGAACGATAGGCGCCGATCTTGAGCCAGGGGACGTGAGAACGTCGGCGGCGATCGGCGCCGAAACGCCGGGCTTCCTCACAGAAGTTCCTGGCCCGCCCCCTCCCCTAGCCGGGATCGATGAGTCCCTGCCGGACCGCGGCGGCCACCGCCTCGATGCGGGTCCGGACGCGGAATTTGGCGCAGACCTTCTCGATGTAGCTATCCACCGTGCGTGGCGACAGCGAGAGAATCGTCCCGATGTCGGCGGAGCTCTTTCCCAGGCTCGCCCATTGCAGACATTCCTGTTCCCGCGGGCTGAGAGTGACTTCGGGCTTCGCCGGATCCGGTTCGGTTGACAGCGCGTCCATACTCACACCGCAGGTTGTCAAGCCTCCTTGCGTAGCCGCGGCCGCCCGACTTCGGCAACGTCGATGTTTTGCGGGCTGGCCGCAGATTTATTGCGGCGGGCCTCGCCGCCGGGTGGGTTGAACCGCTGCGATGCGGCCCCTACAGGCGTCCGGTCGGGCGCCGTGAGACAGGCGCGCAGCCGGAGCCGGGGTTCGCCCCAGGGCGGAGGCGGCGCTGCGCGCTGAAGTAGCGGGCCTCGTTTCGCAGAGGATTCCAACGCCCGACCCCTCCGCCTTGCGTCGCGATTCCGTTTGATTCATGGTGGGGCGTCGGCGCTTGCGCCGGCAGGGGCCTGGAATCCCCTGTGCGAAGTCAAACACAACGACGCGCGCCCACGCGCCTGTCGCCAGCGGCGGTCCGATCCTGCGCACGCCCGCGCCGGGTCGGCGCCGACCCCTCGCGCCTGAGGATTCCGGTTCTGCCCCTCGGACGGAGAGGCGTGTTGACCGACACCAGGCAGCTGGACCCGGAAGCGGCGGAGGGGCTGAACAGCCTCTATCGCCGCTATGCGGGCTGGCTCGACGGCCGGCTCAGGGCCCACGTCGATGCGGACCGCGCCGCCGATGTGGTCCAGGACACCTATCTGCGCGCCGCGCCCTACCGGATCGGCGACATCCGCCACCCGCGGGCCTTCCTGCTGCGAATCGCCATGAACCTCGTGCGGGACGAAAGCCGCCGCGCTAGGCGACAGGCCCCGGCGGCCGAGCCCCCGGCTCTGGCCGAGGCCGCGTCCCAGGCAGACCAGTTGCTACTGAAGCAGATCGTGCTGACCATGCCGCCCCTTTACCGGGACGTCTTCGTCCTGAGCCGCTTTGGCGGTATGACCTATGCGGAGATCGCCGCCGCGCGCGGGCTCAACGTCAAGACCGTCGAATGGCGGATGTCGAAGGCGCTCGAGCACTGCGTGGCGCGACTGGACGATTAGGCAGGGTATGATGACGGTCGACGACGACCTCGACATCCGGCGGCGGGAAGCCGCCGCCTGGTTCACGCGGCTGAGCCAGCGCCGGGTGTCGACGAACGACGTCAAGGCATTCAGCGCCTGGCGGCGGGACCCCGACAACGCCCGGGCCTACGACCGGGTGGAATCCGTCTGGGAGTCGAGCCGCGAGCTTGCCGGCGACGCCGACATGACCGCGCTGACGACCGAGGCCCTGGGCCGGACGCGTCCCTCGCGGGCGCGGGTCTCCGCCGCGGGCCTGCTCAAACCCTTCGCCGGTCTCGCCGCCGCCCTCATCATCGTGGCCGCGGCGGGGATGTGGATGGTCAACCGTCCGCTCGCCTATGCGACGGAGGTCGGCGAATTGCGGACCATCCAGCTTGAAGACGGGTCAAGGCTGACCCTGGACACGGACACCCGCGTCCAGGTCCGGCTGGGCGCCGGCCTGCGGTCGGTCACCCTGGTGCGGGGGCAGGCCCTGTTTGACGTCAAGGGAGACCCGAACCGTCCCTTCGTCGTCGCGGCGGGCGACACCCGGGTCACGGCGATCGGCACCCGCTTCGAGGTGCGGCGGGTCGGCGACGGCGCCCGCGTGGTCCTTGTCGAGGGACGCGTCAAGGTCGGCGATCAGCGCGCGCCCCGCGGCGACTGGACCCTGAAGCCCGGCGAACAGGTCGTCACCACCGCCGACCGTCCCGAGGTCACGCCGGTCGACGCCACGCGCGCGACCAGCTGGACCACCGGCCGTCTCGTCTTCGACGGCGTGCCCATACGGACGGCCGTGGCGGAGGTCAATCGCTACAGCGCGCGCAAGGTGGAGCTCCAGGCGCCGAATATCGCCGACATAGCGGTTAGCGGCGCCTTCGACGCCGGCGATGTCGACGGCTTCGTCGCCGCCCTCGAGGATCTCTATCCGGTCGCCGCCGAACGTCGGGCGGACGGCACGGTGATCCTGTCGGGTTCGTCCCCGCCAAAATAATCCGCCTACCGACTTAGGGTCGCCCGACCGTCACAGCGTCTCTTCCCCGGCCCGCGCTTTCGCGGGTAACCAGAGGGGGACATGATGCACAGAGGATTGGGTTCAACGGCGCTTTCGGCGCTGATGCTGGCTTCGGCGTCGCCGGTCATGGCGCAGACCGCCGAACCGGTGCGGCGCTATGAGATCGCGGCCGGACCGCTCGACGTGGCCCTGACCGCCTTCGCCCGCCAGAGCGGCGTCCAGATCCTGTATCCCGCCGCCTTGGTCGCGGGTCGACGATCACCGGGGCTGAGCGGCGAGCACGCCCCGGACGGCGCCTTGGCGGCCCTGTTGCGCGAGACCGGTCTCGCCCACCGGCGTTCGCGTCCCAACGTCTTCGTCCTCTATGATCCCGCCGCCCGGGCGGCGATTCCGGAGGAGCCGGCCGAGCTGGACGACGTCGTGGTGACGGGCAGCCTGATCCGCGGCGTGGCCGACGGACCCTCGCCCGTGGTGATGATCCGCCGGGATGACATCGATCGGGCCGGCCACGCCACCGTCGCCCAGGCCCTCGCCGCCCTGCCCCAGAATTTCGGGGGCACGGCCAATGAGGGTGCGCTGCAGAACGGCGCGGATCGCACCGCGACCAACGGCAGCTTCGCCTCCGGCGTCAATCTGCGCGGTCTTGGCAGCGACGCGACCCTGGTGCTGATCAATGGCCGGCGCATGGCCGGAACCGGCGCCATGGGGGACTTCGCCGACGTCTCCACAATTCCCACGAGCGCCATCGCCCGTATCGACGTCCTGCTCGACGGGGCCTCGGCCCTGTATGGCGCCGACGCGGTGGGCGGCGTCGTCAACATCATCTTGCGCGACGACTATGACGGGGCGGAAACCCGTCTGCGGCTCGGTGGGACCGCCGACGGGGCCAGCGACGAAGTCCAGCTCGGTCAGACCCTCGGCCGGCGTTGGTCTTCCGGCAGTCTGATGGGGACCTATGAATATTACGACCGCGGGGCCTTGCCGGTCTCGGCGCGGCGGCTCGCGGGGGACGCAGACCTGCGATGGCGCGGCGGATCGGACCGCCGGCTCAACTACGCCGCGCCCGGTAATCTGGTGGTCTTCGACCCGGTGGCGGGCGGCTATGTCTCGACCCACGCCATTCCGCCCGGCCAGGACGGCACGGATCTGGACCCTGGCGACTTCCTCGCCGGCCAGACCAACCTCAGCAACCAACGGCGCGGGATGAACGTCCTGCCGCGCCAGACGCGCCACAGCCTGTTCACGGCGCTGCGTCAGGACCTGGGATCGCGCCTCGAACTCAGCGCCGACGCGCGCTACGGCCAGCGTCGCTACGAGACCGTCTCGGCGCCGACGGCCACCTTGCTCACCGTCAACGGCGGTCATCCGTATTTCGCCTCCCCCACCGGGGCCGCCTCCCACACCATCGCCTATTCGTTCGAGAACGACCTGCCCAATCCCGGGATCCGCGGCGAGGCCGAAAGCTTCGGCGCCTCTGTCGGCGCCCGGATCGACCTGTCGGACGAGTGGACCCTGGACGCCTATGTCGCCCATGCCTCCGAACGGACCGACAACGAAACCTTCGGCGCCCTCAACTCCACCTTCCTGCGCGAGGCCCTGGGCGCCATCGCCGACAATCCCGCGACGCCCTACAGCGCCGCGCGCGACGGCTTCTTCAACCCGTTCGGCGGCGGCGGCGTCAGCTCGCCCGCGGCTCTGGCCTTCATCAGTTCCGGCTGGACACACAGCCAGGCGGAGACCGGCGTCAGCTCGGCCAATCTGCAGCTCGACGGCCCGGTGTTCGGGCTGCCCGGCGGCGATGTCCGGCTCGCCGCCGGCCTCGCCTTTCGCGAGGAGACCTTCTGGCGGCGCAATGACAGCTTCAGCAGCGGGCTGAGCCCAACCACCGGCGTGGCGACCGACACCAGCCGCCAGGTCTCGGCCGTCTTCGGCGAACTGCGCGTGCCGCTGTTCGGCCGCGACAATCGCCGGCCCGGCTTCGAGCGGCTCGAACTGTCGCTGGCGGCCCGGTTCGAAAGCTATGAAGACATCGGCGAGACCACCAGCCCGAAGATCGGCCTCGTCTGGGAGCCCACGACGGAACTCGTCGTGCGGGGCAACTACGGCGCCTCCTTCCGGGCCCCGGCGCTGCGCGAGCTGAACGACGCGGCGCGGCAGAGCCCGACCTTCCTTCCGCGCGGCGCCCAGCAGATCCTCTCGATGATCCTGTATGGGGGCAATCCCGACCTGAAGCCGGAAGAGGCCGACACCTGGACGGTGGGCGCCGACTATGCGCCGCAGACCCTTCCCGGGCTCAAGCTCGGCTTCAACTGGTTTCGCACCGAGTTCGACAACCGGATCGGCCAGCCGACCTTCGAGAATATCCTGACGGCCCTGTCCGATCCCGCCCTTTCCTCCTTCGTCCGCATCGTCGATCCGCTCAACAACGCGGCGGACCGCGACGCCGTCCAGGCCATTCTCGACCTGCCGACCACCAATTTTCGCGACGCCTATCCGGCCTCCTCCTACGGGGCGATCGTCGACGCCCGCTACGTCAACGCCGCCCGCGTCGAGGTCGAGGGGATCGACGCCAATGCCCGCTACGCCTTCGATCTCGGTCCCGACGCCTTCGATCTGGGCCTGACGCTGTCGTATCTGGCGCGGTTCGACAGCTGGACGACCCCGGACGCCTCGCCGCAGTCGCTGCGCGATCGTCCCAACTATCCGGTCGGCCTGCGGGGCCGCGGCTCCCTGGGCTGGGCGCGCGGCCCCTGGAGCGCCTCGGCCTCGCTGCAGTACGTCGATTCCTACCGCGACCTCGCCGGGTCGCGCATCGGCTCCTGGACCACGGCCGACGCCCAGATCCGCTATGCGCCCGAGACCGGGCCGTTCCAGGGGTCGGCCGTCGCCCTGACGGTGCAGAATCTGTTCGATCACGATCCGCCCTTCTACGATGCGCCCGAAGGCATCGGCTATGATGCGGCCAACACCAGCGTCATCGGCCGCTTCATCGCCCTGCAGCTGACCCGGACCTGGTGATGCGTGGGGTCGGTCTGCTGCTGGCCGCCGTCCTCGGGACGGCGGCCAGCCCGGCCGTCGGCGAGACGCCGCAGCCGGTCACCATCGAGGCCGTGCTGGGCCAGGAAAGCCTCGGCCAGGTCCGGATCGGACCCGGCGGCCGTTGGATCGTCGTCGAGCGCCGCGCCGCCTGGTCGTCGGCGGCCAGCTACCGCTTCGGGCTGATGACGACACAGCTGTTGAGCGGTCTGGAGATACACGACGCGACATCCGACGCGCCGCCGCGGGTCATTTCCGACCCCGGCCACGCGACCGGCTATGTCTCCGGGCCCTTCTCCCCCGATGGCGAGCGGATGCTGGTCTTCCGGTTGACCGAGACGAGCTGGCGCCTCGGGGTCCTGACCCTGGCGACCGGCGAAGCCCGGTGGTTCGCCCTGACACCGGAGTACACGGGCCTCGGCCGCACGGTCGCCTGGCGCTCGCCGACGGAGGTGATCGTGATCGCGCGCGCGCCCGACGATCTTCCCCTGGTGTTCCGTCTCGGCGGCCAGACCCAGGCGCGCAAGGCGGCCCTGTGGCGACGGTTCGAGACCGGTCACGCGCCCTCCGCGGTCTCCATTCCCGGCGGCGCGCGTCGCGGCGACCGCGATCGCGCCGCACCGGCGCGCCTGGTCCGGCTCGATCTCGGCACGGGCGCCCAGACCGAACTCGCCGTCGGGGCGCTCTTCGACTTCGAGCTGTCCCCGGACGGAAACACGGTCGCGGTCCTCGCCGACGCCGAGGACCTGCAGGCGAGCGGCGACGCCCCGGTGCGCGTCGGGACGCCGGCGCGGCGGAGACGGTTGCTGCTGGTCGACGTCGCCGAACGCCGGGTGCACGAGCCCCTGCCCGATGAGGATTTCCTGTCGCATCTGCTGAGCTGGTCGCCGGACGGACGGGCCGTGCTGGCCTTCGGCCGGACTCCCGGCGGGTCGTGGGACGACGGCCGCTTCTGGCGTCTCCTCCGCACCGGGCCAGCCCGGGCCGCGCCGCTCGGGGACGCCCGGCCCTGGGTCGGCGAACAGGCCGACGGCATGCCCTTCGTGCGGGCCGGCTGGGACGGCGGAGCGCCCGTCGTCCAGGTCCGTACGACAGACGGCGCCCGGATGTGGCGCCGCGCGGCGCCGACCCCCCGGACCATCCCCGTGCGCGAACCGTCGGAACGCCTGCTTCAGGCCGGCGGTCATGCCTGGATCGAACGCGGAGACGGGCTGCATCGCCTCGACGCGTCCTCGGACGCTCCGGGTCTTCCCGGGGGCTTGCAGAGCCCCGAGCGCGCCGCCGACAGCGGCGGCCGGGCGCGAACCAACCCGGCCGACATCGGCCCCGCGCCGGGCATCCTGCTGCAGGCCGGCTGTCTCGCCCGCCTCGGCGCGTCGCGATCCGGCGCCTGCCTGCCGCCCCTGGGCCCGGACGAGAGCCTCGTCGCCGCCAGCCCGGACGCGCGCTTCGCGGTCGTCCAGAGCCTGTCGGCCACGGGATCGACCCGCCTGCTGCGCCGCGACCTGAACGGCGACCATCCGCTCGCCGTGCTTAACCTCGCGCTCGACCCGCTGGCCTGGGGCCGGATCGAAGCCGTCACCCACCCCGGGCCGGACGGCCAGGTCCTGACCAGCTGGCTGCTGCTTCCGCCGCCGGACCCGGGCGGCGGGACGGCGCCCGTGGCGGTGGTCCTCTACCCCGGCGCCGACTATGCCGCCCCGCCGTCCTGGCTCCGGCCGGGTGGGGAGCGGCGACATATCAATCCGGCTGTCCTGGCCGCCCACGGCTATGCCGTGCTCGTGCCCTCCCTGCCGCGCCCCGCCGGCGCCGGGACGGGGCTCGACGATCTGGGCGGACGGATCGGCGCCGTCGTCGACCAGGCGGCGCGCCAGGCGCCGGTCGACCCCTCCCGCGTGGCGCTGATCGGCCACAGCTATGGCGGTCACGCGGCCCTGCTGACGGCGGCCCGGAGCGAGCGCTTCCGCGCGGTGGTCGCCTCGGCCGGATACGCAGACCTCTCTCGGGTCTATGCCCTGACGCCGCATTTTCTGGTCTCCCCCGACGACGGGGTGCCGATCAACGCCCTGGCGGGCTGGGCCGAGAGCGGTCAAGGCGCGATCGGCGCCAGCCTGCCGGCGCGACCCGACGCCTATGTCGAAAACAGTCCGATCTACCTCGCCGATCGGATCCGCACACCCATTCTGCTGATCGAGGGCGACCTCGATCCGGCCGGCGGCGATGTCCTGTTCGGGGCCCTGTACCGGCTGGGACGCGAGGCCGATCTCGTGACCTATTCAGGCGAAGGCCATGTGTTTGTCAGCCCCGCCAATCTGCGCGACCTCCACGCGCGCATCCTCGCCTGGCTGGACCGCTATCTGGGCCCGGCGCAGCTCGGCGACGCCGCCCGGGCTCCGGGGCCGGCCGCTCAGATTCCCGGCTCGCCGCCCTGAACGCGCGTCGGCTTCCGGTCAGCGAGCATTCCCTCGAGCTGAGCCGCCCGCTCGGCGAGCGCTTCGCCAGGCCGGCAGACGATGGAACGCTTCGTCCGATGCGCCCGGCGAACGTCGGCGAGGCGATCCTCCCCGTGCAACGTCCATTCCTCCAGCGAGACCCCGACCAGCAACCGGTTGTAGTGGGACCGACGATCAGCCGCTCCTCCCCCAGATCGCGCTCCACGGTCTTGCCGCCCAACAGCCCCTGGTTGACCTGAAGGTCGCTCTGCAGCAGCGGCCTCGGGGTCGCGAGACTGCGCGGTGACACGGCCGGATCGGGAATCCCGAGCTGGAGGTCATGAAACGGCGGCGGGCGGACATCGAAACGGTGCGAAACGCGCGTAAAAGATGTCAAGCTAGGCGCAGGCCGCCGATGGAGGCGACGCGTCCAGGCGTTGTCAACGAAACCCCCGGGCCCATTGAAGGCTTTGGGGGCGGGTGTGACGAATGTAGTTTTCTCGAGGAGGCCAGCCATCCATGTTCAAGCCACTTCGCCGACTAATTTGCAGGCATAGCTTTTCCTGGTCGGAACGCCGTCAAATGGAGGTCTGCCGAAAGTGCGGGGCCACACGCCCGACGCTTCCCCCCCGGTAAATGGGGACGCGCCCCGGAGTCGCCGGACATCGGAAGGCGTTTCGCCGACCATGGTGCACGCGAACTTCCAGCCCACCGCGACCCGCCGGAGAGCGGAGGCCGGCCGAGATCAACCTTGATCCTCTCGCCAACCTCAAACTCACGCCGGGAACGCCGGGATCGGCGCCGGACCTACGGAGGACGCCGGGGGATCAAGACGGTGGCTTGCTGCCGTGGCGGCTCAATGCAGCGCCGGGGGCCGTCTGCGCATGGCGCCGCCATGCCTGAGGGAGATCGTTCCAGGCATGCGGCGCTGCTTCGGCGACGGCTCTGTTCGCCAACGCCAGGGTGGGTGGCCGCTCCCCATCGATGCTCGAGCAATCAACCCGGCGGCTACGGCTGGAGGTCAGGCCGACCCGGTGTGGGCCGCAGCCCCAAATGCCCCGGCCCCTTGCTCCGGGAGCGCGAGCACGCTAATAACCGACTGATCAGTTATTAGGACCCTCGATGTTGCCTCCTGGTGAACCCAAATGGCGCCGCCGCGCGGCTGACCGGCCGAAAGAGATCATCGCGGCCGCGCTTGAGGTCTTTTCCGAGCACGGCTTCACCCGCGCCCGGCTCGACGACATCGCCAAGGCGGCCGGTGTCTCGAAAGGCGCGCTCTACCTGTATTTCGAAACGAAACAGGATCTGTTCAAGGCCGTGGTGCAGGACGCCATCGAACCGAGACTGCTGAAGATTCGAACCGGAGCCGGGACCGAAATCCCCTTCGACGAAGCCGCGCGGCTGGGCGTCGGTGTTCTCGTCTCCGCGATCCAGTCGAATCCCCGCATTGGCGGAGTGTTGAAGCTGATTGTCGCGGAAAGCCGGAACCTGCCCGAACTGGCCCTGATCTGGCATCAAACCGTGATAACGCCGCTGCTTTCGCTGGTCTCAGACATCATCCGTCGCGGTCAACGGTCCGGCGAAGTCCGGTCGGGCGACCCCGAATTGTTCGCCATGGGGCTGTTGGGTCCACTGGTGCTGGGGCTGCTGTGGCGGGAAACCTTCGAACCCATCGGGGCCGACAGGTTGCCGCTTGAGGCGCTCGCATCCCAGCATCTGGACACGGTCCTCAAGGGGATGAAGGCGTGAGGCGCCGGCTCATCTACAGGATCGCCGCAGTTGTCGGTGTCGTCGCGACGGGGGCTGCGGTCTGGTCGTTTCTACCGACCGACCAGACGAACCGGCCCCTTTCCGGCTACGTCGAAGGCGAGTCGGTCTATCTCGCGGCGCCCGCCTCCGGCGCGCTCGAAGCCCTGTATGTACGGGAAGGCGACCGCGTCCTGGCCGGCGCGGTGACCTTTCAGATCGACGCCGGCGTACAAGAGGCCCAGGAGCGCGGCGCCAGCGCGTCCGTCGAGGCGGCCAGAGCCCGGGCGGACGACCTCCGCACGGGCCAGAGGGCGCAGGAGCTCGAGGTGTTCGACACCGAACTCGCCGCCGCCCAGGCGCAGCTCCGCGAAGCCGAAGCCAGCTATGCCCGGATCGAACCCCTGGTGCGCCGGGGTATCTACGCGCCGGCCAGGCTCGACCAGGAGCGAGCGAACCGGGACACGGCAAGGGCGCAGGTCGAGGCCGTCCGCCGTCGCCGAGAGGTGGCCACGCTTGGCGCACGGGAAGACGCGTTGCGGGCCGCCGAACAACAGATCCGCCAAGCCGAAGGCGGGCTGAACGAAGCCGAGGTTCGCCTTCGCACCCTCTCTCCCCGGGCGCCGGTGGAAGCCCGTGTCGAGGAAATCTTCTTCCGCCAGGGCGAATTCGTCCCCGCCAATCAACCCGTCCTTGCGCTGCTGCCCGACGCCGAGGTCAAGTTGCGGTTCTTCGTGCCGGAAGGCGAGTTGATCCACTATCGACCCGGGGGCGTGGTCAGGTTCAGCTGTGACGGCTGCGGTGCGCCGCGCAAGGCCCGGATCACCTGGATCAGCCCGCGACCCGAGTTCACCCCGCCTATCCTCTACAGCCAGGGCAGCCGGGATCGGCTGGTCTTCATGATCGAGGCGGCGCCGGAAAATCCACGCTCGCTCCAGCCGGGTTTGCCGGTCGATGTTCAGCGGTTGCGGGGCTCAAGATGACCGTTGCAAGTCCGGTTATCGATGTGCGGGGCCTTAACAAGTCGTTCGGAGCCCTCCACGCGGTTCAGGACTTCGGCATTACCGTCGAGCGGGGGAGAATATGCGGATTTCTCGGTCCGAACGGGGCCGGGAAGACGACCACGCTTCGTCTCCTTTGCGGCCTGCTGACTCCAGACAGCGGCGAGGGCGAGGTTCTTGGCTACAACGTCATGAGCCAGTCCGAGTTGATCAAACGTCGGGTCGGCTACATGACGCAGAAATTCTCGCTCTATGACGACCTGTCCATCGAGCAGAACCTGGTGTTCACCAGCCGGGTTCACGAACTGGACCGCCGCGCCGCCCGGGTCGAGGCCGCGCTCGAACGTCTGGGGCTGGTCAAGCGGCGCCGACAGCTGGCAGGCACCCTCTCCGGCGGCTGGAAGCAACGTCTGGCGCTGGCCGCCGCGACGCTGCACGAACCCGAGTTGCTCCTGCTCGACGAGCCGACCGCCGGCGTCGATCCCGAAGCCCGGCGGACCTTCTGGGACGAAATCCATGCTCTCTCCGACGAGGGCATGACCGTTCTGGTTTCCACGCATTACATGGACGAGGCGGAACGGTGTCACGAGATCGCCTATATCGCCGGAGGTCGAACGCTTGCCCGGGGTACGGCCGACCAGGTCATCGATGAGTCTGGCCTGACCACATTCCTCGCGGAAGGACCGAACGTCGGGCGGCTTATTGCACGCCTCCGGAACCAGGCCGGCGTCGAGATGGCGACGGTGTTCGGCACGACCTTGCACGTCTCCGGCCGGGATCGCCCGGCGCTCGAAGACGCCATCGCGCCCTTCCGCGGCCCGCAAGTCGTCTGGAAGGAGACGCGGCCCACCCTGGAGGACGTGTTCATCCAGTTGACGGCCGACCTTCAGCGAGAGTCGGACTGATGCTCTCTGCGACTCGCATCTGGGCTGTGATGGCCAAGGAATTCATCCAGCTCACGCGCGATCACCTCGCCTACGCCATGATCCTCATCATGCCGATCCTTCAGTTGGTCTTGTTCGGCTATGCGATCAACGACGATCCCCGGAATCTGCCGACCGCCGTCTACGTCCAGGATCATGGGAGCTTCTCTCGCTCGTTCCTGAGCGCCCTGACGAACAGCGGCTATTTTCGCATAACGCAGTCGGTGAACAGCCAGGCCGAGCTGGACAGGTCCCTGGCTCGCGGCGAGGTCCAGTTCGCCGTGGTGATCCCGCAGGATTTCACGCGTCGGGTTGTCCGCGGGGAAAATCCCACGATCCTGATCGAAGCCGACGCCGCGGATCCTTCGGCGACGGGCGGGGCTCTGGCCGCGCTCGCCGGCCTTCCGGGCCAAGCGCTGGCTCGCGACCTGACCGGTCCGCTGGTCCGGTCGACCCCGGGCGCCCCGTTCGAGGTCATCGTTCACAGGCGTTACAATCCGGAGGGCATAACCGCCTTCAACATCGTTCCCGGCCTGCTCGGGGTCATTCTGTCGATGACCCTGGTCATGATGACGTCGCTCGCCATGGCGCGCGAGCGGGAGCGCGGTACGCTGGAAAGCCTGCTGGCGACGCCCGTGCGGCCGCTCGAAGTCATGATCGGCAAGCTCGCCCCCTATGTCGGGGTGGGCGTTGTCCAGGTGACCCTCTTCCTGGTGATGGCTCGGCTCCTGTTCGACGTCCCCATGGTCGGCGGCTGGGACGCCCTTGTCGTCGGCGTCATGCTCTTCATCGTGGGATCGTTGGCCCTCGGCTTCTTCCTGTCCACCCTCGCCCAGACCCAGATGCAGGCCATGCAGATGTCCATCTTCTACATCCTGCCGTCCATGCTGCTCTCCGGATTCCTGTTCCCCTTCCGCGGCATGCCGGACTGGGCCCAGGCCCTGGGCTCATTGATCCCGGTCACCCATTTTCTGAGGATCGTCCGCGGCGCCCTGCTGAAGGGCGTCGGTCTGGCCGACGCCTGGCCAAGCGTGATGGCGCTGGCCGCCTTCGTCGTCGCGGTGACCGCCCTCGCCATCGTGCGCTACCGGACCACGCTCGACTGATCCCAATTCCGGGTGGCCGTCGAATTGTCCGGCCGTCCGGGTTGCGGGACCCCGTCTCACATCCCACCCCGACGAGAATCCTTTGGTGGCCTGGGCCGTTGGAGTTGGCTTCAGTCGCGCCGCCGAGTCTCAGGCATCACGCGAGCGGGCGGCGGAAACCAGCAGAATGTTTCGCTCGCCCGCGTCTTCTCCCGGAGCCTGCCGTCGTTGAAGCTCTCGTTGAATCGGTTCTGCTGCGGCCCGGCCCGGCGGGATACAATGCCGGCCCACGCTGGAGCGCGTCAGCTTTGCCATCACCAGGGCGTAGGAGTGGTCGATCAGGCGTTCCAGTTCGCCACGAGGCACGTCCCGGTCCAGCGCCACGCTGATCCAATGGCGCCGGTCGAGATGATAGCGATGCCCGATGCCTGAATATTGCTCGCGCAACAGGTCGGCCCGGTGGGGATCGCACTTCAGGCTGACGGCGGCATCGCCGCGCGCCGAGAGGATCGCGAACATCTTGCCCATCAGCTTGTAAGTGGTCACGCCGTGGACGCGCGCCGGTTCGGCCGCGGCGCCCGGCATCGCGTCCAGCAACGCCTTGGCGAGGGCGACCTGACCTGCGGCGTTCATGCACTCAAGCCCCGGACCCGGATCGCGCAATCAGGTATGCGGCTGCGTATCATACTGCATGGCGCCCATATCGTTGCCCTCTGTATCGAGGAAGCGGATCAGTGCGCCGACGGTCGGGATCACCGACCTGGGGAAGATGATCTTTCCCCGTTCGCTTCAACTGCGAGCGCGACCGCATCGACGTCGTCGACGGCGAAGGTCGCCTCGATCCCGTTCAGGCCGCCTTCGCCGCGAGGACTTCGCCGGACGTGCATCAGTCCCTGGATGCCCGGTGACGCCTCGTCTCCGGTATGGATCAGGTAGAAGCCGGGCGGCCCCCAGGGCTCGGACGCCCAACCAAACACGGCCTCGTAGAAGGCGCGGGCCCGATCAACGTCGTCGACGTGGATGGCGAAGGAGGCGAGGTTGCTTGGCATGGCGCGAACGCTATCAGCGATGGCCGAGCCGCCGCAATCCCGCTACACGCTCAAACGATGTCGCGAAAACGTCGCTCTGCCGCCGACGAGCCTTTCCTGCTCGTTCGTTCGTTCGCATCGGAGCAGGCGAGCGGCGCCGTGATCGCCCACCACCGTCACGGATGGAATCAACTCGTCCATATCGCTTCCCGCGTGATGGCGGTGGACACCGAAAGGGGGTCGTGGATCGCGCCGCCCGACTGGGCGGTCTGGGTGCCGGTCGATAGCAGGCATGCAATCCGCTTCATCAGCCGGAGCAGCCTGCGAACGATCTATCTCCGACCGGATCAGCGCCCTGAACTGCCCGAAAATAGCTGTTCGCTCGCCGTGTCACCGCTGCTTCGGGCGCTCATCCTGCGAACTGTGGAGCTGGGCATGCTGGATGAGCGCAATGAAACGGAGGCGGCGATGTCGAGACTTCTGGTCGCCGAACTTGGACTGGCGGGGCCGCCGCCCTTTACGCTGCCACAGCCGACCAGCGAGGTCACGGTGCGGGCGGCCCGGTTGATCACCTGCGCCGCGCCGGGCACAGGCAACCTGGCGTCGGTCGCCAGGATCGTCGGTATCGGCGCCCGGACGCTCGAGCGTCGCTTCCGCGCGGAGACCGGCCTCACGCCCGGGCGCTGGCAACAGCAAGCGAGGCTGCTCAAGGGGCTGGAGCTCATCGCGTCGGGCGCGCAGGTCAAGACCGCGGCGGCGGACGCGGGGTTCGCGTCCGCGAGCGCGTACATCGCCGCGTTCAGGCAGTCATTCGGTACGACACCCGCGCGCTACTTCAAAGTCCAAGCTTCCAGCCTCTGACGTTCATCAACGGTTCCTGCTCCGGCGCGATTGTTTTGATCTTCTTCTCCAAACGATTGTTTTGATCTTCTTCTCCAAAATTGAATCTCGACGGCTCCAATGCCGACCGGGCCGTCGCCCCATTGAGATGGCATTGTTCTGGAACGATAATCCTCGCATCTTGAAGTCCGCCCCTTCCGGTCACGCCGGTCGTCGGATCGACGATCTGGACCCGACCCACGCCGGCGGCCTGTGCGGACACGACCGTCGTCATGATGACGCTGACCGCCTTTGTCGTCGTGGTGGCGGCCCTCGCGATCGTGCCCTACCGGACCCCGCTCGACTGATGTCACCGCCCGCCGAGCCGTCCCATTCGGCCGCTTAAGCGGCGATGCTTCTCGATTCCGCGGGCTCTGACGACCACCAGCGATGCATCGCCCCAAGTGCGGCCTGGCATTCATTCAGGCCCGTTTGGGTCAAGGCGTATCCCGATTTTGACCGTGTGCGGATGGCGCCAGGATCAAGCGCGGTGCGCAGATCTGAAACGTAAACATAAGTGCTACGGCGACTGAGACCGAATGAGCCGGCGCTCACGATCTCGCCTTGGGCTCGCCAGAGCATGGAAAGGACCCGGGCGCGGCCTGCGGAAAGACCGAACCATTGCACGAATGCAAGGTCTTCGGCGACCAGGACATCGTTCGCAACGAACCCAAAATGCATGCGCACAATATGATTTGCCTGCTATTTATTTGCAACCTATATGGCGGGAATGACCACCACCACCAACATCCCGCTCGGCCGCGCGATCGCCTTGGCAAGCCGCAAATGGCGTCTGCGTCTGGATGAACGCCTCAGGCACCTCGACCTGACCCAGGCCCGTTGGCATGTGCTGCTTGAACTCAGAAAAGCGGACAAGATGTTGAGCCAAAAAGATCTGGCGGCGCGCATCGGCATCGAGCCTCCCACGCTCGTCCGTCAGCTGGACGACCTCGAACGGCGCGGACTTGTTCGCCGAGAGGCGATCGAAGGAGACCGCCGGGTCAACGCTGTCTACCTGACAGAGGCCGCCGGGCCCGTTCTGGATGCGATTCTGGAGATCGCCGAACAGGTCCGGCGCGAGATCACCGGGGGATTGTCCAGGGACGACCTGACCACCGCCACCCGGGTCATTGCGCACATCAACGAAAGACTAGACGACAAATGAGCGACGCTCCCTCGCCTCCCCCCGCCGCCCCGAAGGAAAAGTCCAAACGAGGGCGGCGCAGGCTGATCATCCTCGTCGGCGTCGTCGTAGCCGTCGTCGCACTCGTTTTCGGCTGGATGCACTTGCGGGCGGGAAAGGTGTCGGCCAACGACGCGCGCATCGCCGCTCACGTCGTCGCCGTCAGCAGCGAGGTCTCGGGACGGGTGGTTGATCTTCAGGTCCGCGCGGGCCAACGGGTCCGCGCCGGGCAGCTCCTGGCGCGAATTGATCCCGCGGACTCTCGACTGGCCCTCGAACGGATCGATGCGGAGATCGCGCGGATCGAGGCCCAGCAGAGCCAGCTCCGGGCGCAACAGGCGGCGGTGGTGAGACGCGTCGGAGAGCAGATGGGCGTGTCGGCGGCCGGAGTGTCAGCGGCCCAGGCGGAGGCTCTGGCCCGTCAGGCGGAAGTCGCTGCGGCGCGCAGCGCCTTCGAGCGGTCAAGGACCCTGTTCGAGCGAGGCTTGGTGGCCCAAAGCCGTTTTGACGAGGATCAGGCCCGGCTTCGCGCGGCCGAACAAAATGCGGCGCGGGCCCAGGCGCAGATTGCGGGGTCGCGGGCCCAGGTCGGCGTCACCCGCGAAGGCTCCAGCGAGGTCGAGGTGCTCGAGGCGCAGGTCGCCGCCCTCGAGGCTCAGAAGCAAGGGTTGCGGGCTCAACGCGGTCAGCAGAATCTGGATCTCGGCCGTCGGGAAATTCGCGCCGCGTTCGACGGCGTGATCGATCAGACGTTCGTCGATCCGGGAGAGTTCGTCGCCGCCGGCACGCGGCTGCTGATGTATCACAACCCGTCGGAGATCTGGATCGATGTTAACGTGAAGGAGACCGATGTCCGCAAGATCACCATCGGGGCCCCTGCGCGGGTGAAGATCGACGCCTATCCCGGCCAGACTTTCGAGGCTCGGGTCTCTCAGGTGGGCGGGGCCGCGACCAGTCAGTTCGCCCTGCTTCCCAACCCCAATCCCAGCGGGAATTTCACCAAGGTCACCCAGCGTATCCCGGTTCGCCTGGAGGTCGCCCAGCAGGAAGGGCGGTTGCGTCCTGGCATGATGGTCGAGGTGACGATAGATGTCGTCGACTGACGCCTTCTTCGTCCGCTTCGGCCCGGGCTACCGCTGGCTGGCCACCCTGACCGCGATGGTCGCCGCCGTCGCGGTCGTGCTGTCGTCGACGATCGTCAATGTCGCGATCCCCGCGATCATGGGCCAGTTCGGCATCGACTCGATCCAGGCCCAGTGGCTGTCGACCGGTTTTCTGGCGGCCATGACGGTGACCATGCTGATGACGGCATGGTGCGAACGCGCGTTCGGCCAGCGGATGACGATGATCGGCGCGCTGGCGCTGTTCCTGTTCGGCTCCGTTGTCGGCGGCGTCGCGCCGGATCAGACGGTGCTGGTCATTTCACGCATCCTTCAGGGTCTGGCCGCCGGCCTCGTCCAGCCGCTGGCCATGGTGGTGATGTTCCAGGTCTTCCCGCCGCAGCAGCGAGGGGCGGCGATGGGCATTTTCGGCATCGGGGTCGTGCTGGCGCCGGCCCTCGGTCCCTGGGTGGGCGGGGTGCTGATGGACAATTTCGATTGGCGCTTCCTCTTCTATCTGGGGATTCCGTTCGGGGTCGTCGGCATCGTTCTCGCCAACCTGTTCCTGCCGGGTCGGAATCCGGACCTCGAGCGGCGCCGGCTCGACTGGCCGGCCATCGTCTATCTCTCCGTGTTTCTGCTGTCGGTCCTCCAGGCCATCTCGAGCGGCCAGCGGCTGGGTTGGGATTCCAACATCGTGATCGGTGAGATCGCCCTGGCCGTCGCGGCCGGCTGCGCCTTCCTCTGGCATGAACACCGAACCCCGCACCCGATGCTCGATCTGCGACTGTTCTCCAACGGGCCGTTCGCCGCAGCGTGCGTCGTCAGCTTCGTCCTGGGGGCCGGACTGTTCGGCTCGACCTATCTCCTGCCCATCTTTGTCCAGCAGATCCAGAATCTGACGCCGACCCAGGCCGGGCTTCTGCTGATGCCGGCCGGGTTCGCCCTCGTCATCGTATTTCCCCTCGCCGGCAAGCTCAGCGACACGGCCCCGCCGGGCGTGCTCATCGGTCTCGGCATGGCCATTTTCGCCTATGCCTCGTGGTTGCTCTCGCATGTCAACGTCGATACCGCCTTCTGGACGTTGGCCTGGTGGACGGTGATCAGCCGGGTCGGCATGGGGTTCGTCTTTCCGTCGCTGAGCGCCGGTTCGCTGACCGTCCTGCCGCCACAGCTCCTCAGCCAGGGGTCAGGCGCGATGAATTTCACCCGACAACTCGGCGGCGCCCTCGGCACCGGCCTGCTTGCGGTCATCGTGGAACGGCGCACCTCCTTCCATGGCGATCTCATCGCCGCAACCCAGACGCCGGACAACGTCGCCACCTCGGCCTATGTTCAGGGCGCCGGCCGGGTGATCGGCGAACTCGGCGTCAGCGGGCTGGACCAGGCCGCCGCCTCCGGTTGGCTGTTGGGCCAGACGGTCGTCTATCAGGCCGCGGCCGCCGCCTATCGCGACGGGTTTCTGATCACGGCGGTCGTCTTCGCGGGAGCCCTCCTGCCCACTTACATTCTTCATCGCGCCCTGCAATCGAACCGCAAGCCTTCCGCCGCACCGCCGACGGCGCTGGAGGCCGAGGGCGACATCGAAGCCGGGTTCGCGCTCGAACCGGTCCTGGCGGATGATCCCGGTCCCCAGGGAAAGCGCGGCGCGGCATGACGACGTCGTAGAGCGCTTCAGTCGTTTTCCGGGCGAATGGATGAGGACTGAATGTCCACCAAGGTGCGCACGACGGCGGTGAACCGGGGGCCGCGCGCCCGGATTTGCTCGCGCGCGAAGTGCGGCTGCAAGGCGTTGAGTCGCGTGGCGAAGCCGATCATCAGATCGAGCACGGCGAGAGCGATGTCCTCGGCGAGCTCGGGCGGCAAGCCGGGGGTCCGCTGCGCCAGCAGCGCCGAAAATACGCCCACGCTTTGCCCGACCGACGTCGCGACCGTTTCCCGGACGGTGTGAAAGGTCTCGTCCTCGGTGAGCAGGAATCCCATGAGGGCACACCCTTCCGGCGCGACCAGGATCTCAAGACACCGACGCACGAACTCCTCCAACCAGTCTTCCCCTTGGCCCGCGTCCGTCAGGGATGCCCGAACATGCGAGCGCCAACGCTCCAGCGCGTCCCGGATGGCGGCCTCGATGAGCTGGTCCTTGGAGTTATACCGTTGATAGATCGTCCGTTTGCTCATGCGCGCATGACGCGCCACCGCTTCGATGGTGGTGCGGGAATACCCCTGGTCGACGAAGATCCGCCACGTCGCGGCCAGCAGGTCCGGCTCTATGAGCTCAGCCTTGTCGTGTGGCGGACGTCCGACCCTGGGAGCACGCGCGGTCGACTTGTCAAAAGCGGAGGCGTTCGGAGGCATTTCCACGTTGTAGGGAACTCGGCCTCAATGAGCGAGTTCCAAGGCGGTAACGGTACGGCGTATTACCCTTGTTGATGGACGAGCCCATGCAGAACCTTCGTGCCGCGCTGATTGCATTTCTTGGGTTGACCCTGAGCGCCTGCGCGACCGTGGATCGCGCGCCGGAAATGTCGCTTGCGGAGCTGGAGCGGGGCCTGATCGCCACCCAGGATCCGAGAATCGCCCCTGGCGATGAAGCCCGGCTGGAGCGAATCGCCGAGGACTTCCGGAGGCGGCTCGCGGGCAGCGATCATCGCCGATCCATCCTCGCCCTGTCGGGAGGGGGTGCAAACGGAGCGTACGGCGCAGGCCTTGTGGTCGGCTGGACCCAGCGGGGCGACCGGCCCGAGTTCGACATCGTGACGGGCGTGAGCACCGGCGCGCTTGCGGCGCCCTATGCCTTCCTCGGCCCGGACTGGGACGACGAGCTGGCGGCGGCCTATTCCGAAGGCAAGACGGAGGGGCTGCTGAGCTGGCGCAGCTTCGCCGCCTTTCTCTCCCCGGGGCTTTTCAGTCCCCGAACGCTGGAAGCCCTCGTCGAAGAGCACGTGACGCCAGCCTTGCTGGCGGAAATCGCTCGGGAGAACCGGGAGGGTCGAAGGCTCTTTGTCGCCACCACCAATCTGGATTCAGGCGAAACGGTCATCTGGGACATGGGACTCATGGCGGAGGCGGGCGACGAAAACGCTCTGCGCCTGTTCCGCCAGGTTCTGCTCGCGTCGGCGAGCATCCCGGGCGTCTTCCCTCCGGTGCTGATCGCGGGGGTGACCGAGGGCGGGACGGTGCGTCAGGAGATGCACGTCGACGGGGGCGTGAACACGCCCTTCCTGGGGGTTCCGGAAGGCATGATCCTGAGCGCGGAAACGCTGCCCGGCTGGCGTGGCAGCGAGCTGTTCATCATCGTCAACGGCAAGTTGGCACAGGAATCCCGCGAGACACGGGGAAGTCTGCCGGCGGTCCTTGCCCGTTCGTACAACAGCATGAGCCGGGCGTCGCTGCGCACCAGTCTCGCCGCCCAGGGAGCTTTCGCGCGCCGCAACGGCATGCGCGTGAGCGTGGCCGCCATTCCGCCGGAGGTCGAAGCGTCTGCGCTCGATTTCGATCAGAACGCCATGATGACCCTCTTCGAAGAGGGTCGCCGCCGCGCGGCGAGCGGCGCCGCCTGGGACCCGTTGGACATCGAACTGGTGGAGCCCCCCTCCCCGCCGGACGTCGCCCGCCCCGCCGAACCGGCTTCCGAACACCAGTAACCCCCGGCACAAAATGACAGAGACGAGAAGAACTCCCCGACGGATTCCGTCGGAGGCCGCGGTCGCTTGCCTGGCCGTGATGGCCCTCTCAACCACGGCCAGCGCCCAGGAAGACACCCGCGAAGTCCGGGTCGCCGTGATGCAGCACGACGTTCTTCACCCCGGGTCCGCCGATCGCGAAGGCGGAGCCAATCTGGAGGTGGCGCTGCTGAGCCGTCCCATCACCGCCCTCGACGCGGTCGGCCGGCCCCGGGCCTATCTGAGCGGCTCGCTGAACAGCGACGGCGACACGAATTTCGCTTCGATCGGGCTGTCCTGGCGCCGCGCCGTCTCGGACCGGGTCAGCGGGGAGTTTCAGTTCGGTTATGCCGTACATGACGGGGTGCTGGACACGGACGATCCCGTGGAGGCGCGGTCCCGGCTTCTGCTGGGCTCGCGAGATCTCTTCCGGACCGCCCTGGGTCTTGACTGGGAAGTCTCCGCGGACGTCAGCATCGGGGTGCAATGGGTGCATCTGTCCCATGGACAGGTCTTGGGAGATGGACGCAATCAGGGGATCGACACCGCCGGCCTGGTGATGACCTACCGGTTTCGATGACGGACAGGGATGCCTGCCCAGGAGATTCCACTCCGCCGTGGCGGCTCCCGGGCAGTCAAGACTTTCGCCCGCCTGAGTTGACGGAGACGGAAGAGGGGCGTCAACTCAGCGCTTCGGTTGTCCTCGCCTTTGGCGCGCGAGCGCGGTCTCGCGGAGCGTCCTGGACCTTCGGGAGGCCGGTTGATCGGCGGAGGCCGCAGGTTGAGTCGACAAAGCGGAGCGATCGACCGGGACAAGCAGAAAGCCATTCTTGAGGCGGCGATCGATGTTGCGGGCGGCGCAAGGCCCTCCCTGGCCGCGGTCGCCAGCAGGGCGCGGGTATCACGCCAGACCGTATACAATCAGTTCGGCGACGCGCAGGGCCTGAGGCGTGCGGTTCTCAACTGGTGCGAGGCAGCGCTCCGGGAACCGTTTGAGAACTTTCCCGCCCAATCGGACACCCGAACCACCTTGGCCGCCTATGCGGAATCCGCCTTGAGGCATATGCGCACCGCCCGGTACCAGCGCGCGATCCGCGCCGTCGGCCGGGTCCTGCCCGACGACAAGACCCTGGCGAATGCGATTTGCGCTGAAATCTCGGAAGCGTGCACGTCGAGCCTCAGAGACTTCCTTGAGCGGGAGATGAGAGCAGGACGCCTGGAGGGCGCGGATCCGGACGAGGCCGCCGCTGAGTTTCGCGCCATGACGTTGACGCGGACCCAACTGCGCATGCTCGCGGGCTTGTTCGACGCCGCCGAGATCGGCGACGCCTCAAAAGAGGCCCGCACCGCCGCTGACCGATTTCTACGGCTGTATGGGTGCGGGCGCGAGGAAACATAGTCCCTCTTCACGGTGGGACTCCAACGACCGTCGGGTGGAACGCCAGCCTTCGCGCAGGGGGCGAACGCCCAGCGGCGCGGCCGACGGCCGGCGGCAGTTTCTTTGCCGGCCCATGCCATGGAGGAACGATCGGCGCACCAACCCCGCCTGAGTCGATACTGAACCCGTCGGCTGTGGTGTTCCGCGCCGCACAAAAACGGCGCACCCGGCTACGCATGCGAATGAAGTCCGTGACCGTGTCTCGCACGACGTCCGTCGCCGCGCCACGGGCGATGCCTTCCGCTCGTTCGACGCTCCCCCATTCAGGATCGCCGATCGGGGCCCAACGCCTCGCCAGGCGTGAGACCCCGGCCGATATCGGTCGGCGCCCGCTGGGGCCTGCAAGCTGATAGGGATGGGCGCTTGCTTCGGTCAGAACGGCCGGAATGAGGTCGCGGCGCACATTCAGATCTTCAAGCGGTGCGCTGCGGCGTCGCCGACACCCGCCCTGACCGTCTGCATCCTCCGGTCAATGGACATGCCGCATTGCGGGCCGCCTGCGGGACGACGAGCAGGAGTAACACCATGGATTTCTTTGTGTGACGAATCGGGCGGCCCAAGCGCAGGAAAACCCAGCGCCGAGGACCGCGCTGGCCTCGGGGGAAAGACACCCAGACAAGGGCATTGACGAACTGATTAGGGTACCCGAGCGTTCCATTTCGGGCCTTCGTCTTGAAGGCGCTTTGCGGCGGGTTACCCTGTGCGGAAAATTAGGATGCTGATGGCTTGCGCTGTGGTGGGCGTCGCGGCCTGCGAACAGAAGAATGGGGGTCCGGAACCGGTCGACGCGGTTCCTCTGGAGACCCCAATGGCGGCCACCGCTGACCCGGTGATCAAGGACGTCCATACGCCCGAGGGATATCTTGTCGCGGCCTGCTATGACGACCTCTATGTCCTCGCAGCGGCAAAGGCGATCAAGGCCCGATCCCCGGACCCAGAGATCAGGGCTCTAGCCACCCTCCTGGAGACACAACACGTCCAGTCGCTGGCGATTCAGTCAACCTTTCTGGCGGATCTCGGCGGGGCAGCGGTCCCCTCGCGCCTGTCGGCCCGACATGCCGCCTATGTCGCTGATCTCGAAGCCGCCGCTCCGCGGGAGCGTGATCGGCTCTGGTTGGCGCAGCAAATCACGGTGTTGCTCGAATCCTCTCTGCTGCACACCACCTTCTCCCTTCACGCCGACGATCCGCGGCTGAAGTCTCACGCCCAGGCAGCCAGCCTCTCGGCCCAGAACCATCTGGACGAAATCCGTCGCCTCGGGGGTGACAAGCTGCGGCCCCTGGCCGCCTGAAACACTTGGTGATCGGGGTGAACTGGGTGCGGCACACGCGTCCGGACGTCTCCACCTGACGGTGTCGGAGGTTGAGGGGGGCCAGGGGAAGCAGAACTTTCCGACGCCGGCGTCACCGTGTCGACGGCGACCCGGGCGGAGGTGCGGAGGGGCCTTCTCACTTCTACACTTGAAAATGGACATGGAAGGGCTCTGCCCTCGCGCGGGCCGGGGCGAAGCGGTTGCGTCGCCGGCCGGCCAGTCTCCCCGACCTTGCACGCCGTCGAGGGGCGTCATGTCCTCATCGGGGTCAGGGCTTTGACAGGTCGGGCGATAACCGCCTCCGGCCGGTCCGCCCGGGCCCTTCCTTCCCCTGGACCGCGCGGTTCCGCAAAGCTCACGACGAAGCGGCCGCCGCCGACCCTGAGGACGGCCAGGTTCGTGGGCGTCCTCAGGGTCGAGCAGCCGCACCTTGCGGCGCCGTTCGTCCTGGAGCGCCACCTCGACCTCCGCGGCCCAAGGGCGGGCCCCCGGCAAGAGACCGGCCCCGTGGCGGGCAGACCCACTCCGGCGAGCACACCCCGGTGACCTTCCCGGGCGAGATCCGGAAATGCGGGCCGCGCCGCTGACCGTCAGCCGTCCACGATGTCCTGGAGGATGGTCGCCATCCGGTCGCACATCCGTTTGCACTCCGCCGGCTTGAGGCCGAACCCGCCGGTGATCTCGCGGCTGACCACCATGCCCATCACGAAGGCGGCGGCGAGCCGGGCGCGGACGGCCGCGTCGCGCCCCCCCACCCATTCAGCGAAGGGATTGAAGAAACGCTCGTTCCCGGTGCGTTGGACCAGTTCCATCGCCTTGATCGATCCGACCGACCGCAGCAGAACCAGCAAGCCCCTGAGCTTGCTCTCGTTCATGGCCTCGTAGATCACCTCGTGGGCGACGCGCCGGCCGAAAGTCGATCGGTCCCCCGCCATCAGCTCCGCGCCGTTCTCATAGCTGTCGAGGACGGCGGTGAAGAGCTCAGCCTTGGAGCCGAAATAGCGGGGAACCAGAGCCGCGTCGACGCCTACGTCGCGGCAGATATCCCGCGTGCCGACGGCGTCGTAGCTTTCGCGCGCGAACCGTTCGCGCGCGGCGTCCAGGATAGCGGCGCGGGTCGCCCCGGAGTTTCTCGGCCGGGGCGCGACATGACGAAACAATGACTTGGCTCCTTGAGCCCTTCGTCCATAAGCCTCTGGCATCAGCCATTGACAACCGCAACCCCGGTTACCATTAAATCATCCGGCGTTGACTACGCGGCTCCTCCCCGATAACCGCCGTCAACAAAGACAGGGAATTCCCTCTTCCCACTCGGAGACTGGCCTTCATGCACACGGCGAAACTCGTGGCAGCGTCCACCCTTGTGGCGGCCGCGCTCTATGGCTGTTCTCCGAGGAGCGAGGCCCAGGCCCCGCCCGCGCCGTCGGTGACGGTGGCGGTTCCGCTGGTCCAGGCGGTGCAGGACTGGGACGAGTTCACCGGCCGGTTCGAGGCGACCCAGTCGGTCGAGGTGCGGGCGCGCGTCGGCGGCTATGTTTCGGGCGTCCATTTCCGCGACGGCGACTATGTGCGGCGCGGCCAGCTGCTGTTCTCGCTCGACCCGCGTCCCGCCCAGGCGGCCCTGGCCTCGGCCCGGGCGCAGCTGGCCCAGGCCCAGGCCCAGCTGACCCTGGCCCGGAGTGAGCTGACCCGGGCCGAGACCCTGCTGGAATCTCAGGCCATCTCGCAGGCCGAGGCCGACACCCGCCGCGGCGCCCTGCAGACGGCGCAGGCCGCCATCGCCGCCGGCAACGCCAACGTCCGGGCGCGGCAGCTGGACCTGGAGTTCACACGCGTCACCGCGCCCATCTCTGGCCGTGTGTCAGACCGTCGGGTGGACCCGGGCAACCTCGTTGCGGGCGGCTCCTCGGCCGGCGACGTGCTGACCACCATCGTCTCCAGCGCGCCGATCCACTTCGTCTTCGACGGTTCCGAGGCGGTGCTGCTGAAATACCAGCGCCAGGCCCGCAACGGCGCCGCGCCGATACAGGTCCGGCTGCAGGACGAATCCGGTTTCAGCCGATCGGGCACGCTGGACTTCACCGACAATGCGATCGACGGTTCTTCAGGCACCGTGCGCCTTCGCGCGGTCATCGCGAACGCCGACGGCTTCCTGAAGCCCGGCATGTTCGGGCGCGGCCGGCTCGCCGGGACGACGACCTATTCCGGCATGCTCGTGCCCGACGCCGCCATCGTCACCGATGGCGCCCGCAAGGTGGTCTATGTCGTGGCCGCCGATGGGACCGTCGCGGCCAAAGCCGTCGAACTGGGCCCGCTGGCCGGCGACCTGCGGGTCGTCCGCTCCGGTCTGGCCCCCACAGATCGGGTTATCGTCACCGGAGTCCAGAGGGCCCGGCCCGGCCAAAAGGTTACGCCGCGGGCGACTCGCATCACGGCCAGGCCCACGACGACGGAGGTTCCCACGACGACGGCGCCGCCCGCCTCGGCGGCGACGCTGACCGGCTCCCTCCCGGCAGCCTCCGTTTCGGGCGACTGAGCCGATGAATGTCTCGCGTTTCTTCATCGACCGGCCGATCTTCGCGATCGTCATCGCGGTCTTCATCACCCTGATCGGCGCCTTCGCCTATCCGGCCCTGCCGCTGGCGCAGTACCCGGAGATCGCGCCGCCCACGATCAGCATCCGCACGGCCTATGCGGGAGCCTCTGCGGAGACGCTCGCCGAGACCGTGGCGGCGCCGATCGAGCAGGAGGTCAACGGCGTCGAGGGCATGCTGTACATGACCTCGTCCTCGACCTCCGACGGAGCGGTGAGCCTGACCGTGGCCTTCGAGCCCGGCACCGACCTCGATACCGCCCAGGTGCTGATCCAGAACCGGGTCGCCCGGGCCGAGCCGAGGCTGCCCGAGCAAGTGCGCCAGTCTGGAATCTCGGTGACCAAGCAGTCCACCGGCTTTCTGATGCTGGCGGCCCTGACGTCCAGCGACCCCGGTCTCGACGTCAACTACCTAGGCAATTTCGCCAACTCCACCATCCGCGACCGGATTCTGAGGCTCGACGGCGTGGGAGAGGTTCAGGTGTTCGGCGGCGGCAACTATTCCATGCGGATCTGGATCGACCCGGCCAAGGCCGCCGCGCGAGACCTGACCGCGACGGAAATCGTCGCGGCCCTGCGTTCGCAGAACGTCCAGGCCGCGGCCGGCGCGATCGGCCAGCCGCCGTTCGCCACCAACGCCTCCGCCTTCCAGCTGCCGGTGCAGGTCCAGGGCCGCCTGACGGATCCGGAGCAGTTCGCCGACGTGGTCCTGAAGACCGACGCCCAGGGTCGCATGACGCGCGTCCGTGACGTCGCGCGGGTCGAACTGGGCTCGCAGGACTACGGCATCAACGCCTACTTCACCGGCAAGCCCGGGATCGCCCTGGCCGTCGTCCAGCAGCCGGGCGCCAATGCCTTGTCGACAGCAGAGGCGGTGTTGGCCGAGCTGGACGCCATCGCGGCCGACTTCCCGCCCGGCGTCAACTACACCATTCCCTACAACCCGACCGAATACGTCGCGGCCTCGGTCGAGGCGGTGCAGCACACGGTGATGGAGGCGGTCATCCTGGTCGCCCTCGTCGTTCTGGTCTTCCTTCAGACCTGGCGCGCCGCCATCATTCCGGTGCTCGCCATCCCGGTCGCCCTGGTCGGCACCTTCGCCGTGCAACTCGCCCTGGGCTATTCGATCAACTCCCTGTCCCTTTTCGCACTGGTGCTGGCGGTCGGCATCGTCGTCGACGACGCCATCATCGTGGTCGAGAACGTCGAGCGCTATATCCGCGAGGGCCTGACGCCGCGCGAGGCCGCCCACCGGTCGATGAAGGAGGTGTCGGGCGCCCTCGTGGCGATCGGACTGGTCCTGACCTCCGTGTTCGTGCCGACGGCCTTCATCCCCGGCATTCCCGGCATTTTCTTCCGTCAGTTCGCCGTCACCATCGCCTCGGCGACGCTGATCTCGCTGCTGATTTCGCTCACGCTGTCGCCCGCGCTGGCGGCTCTGCTGCTCAAGCCGCACAAGCCGCACGACCATTCCGCTCGCAAGAAGGGACCCATCGGCACGGCGTTCCACTACCTCGGCGCGGCCGGGGCCCGATTCAACGAGGGTTTCGATTGGTTGTCGGACCGCTACGGGTGGCTGACGGCGCGGCTCGTGCGGACCGTCGGCATTATGCTGATCATTTACGCGGGTCTCTTGGGCCTGACCGGCTGGCGCCTCATGGACACTCCGGGCGGCTTCATCCCGGATCAGGACCAGGGCGTGCTGATCGGCGTGGTCCAGTTGCCCGCCGGCGCCTCGCTGGAGCGCACCACCGAGGCGCTGAACGAAGCCGTGGCCATCATCCGCGAAGCCGAAGGCGTGACCGAGGTCACGGCGCTGGCCGGCCTCGACGGCTCCAGCTTCTCAGCCGCCTCAAACGCGGCGACCATGTTCATCAAGCTGGACGACTGGAGCGAGCGCGAGACGCCCGAGTTGCAGGCGGCGGCGCTGGCCGGCGCCCTGAGCGGCGCCACCGGGGTGATCGAAGAAGCGAACATCTTCATGATCTCTCCCCCGGCCGTGCCCGGCCTCGGCGCCGGCGGGGGCTTCAAGATGATGATCCAGGACCGATCCGGCGCGGGCTATCAGGCGCTGGAAGGCGCCACCATGGCCATGATGGGCGCGGCGGCGCAGTCGCCGGAGCAGGTGCAGCAGGTGTTCTCCACCTACAACACCGGCTCGCCGCGGGTTGAGGCCGATGTCGATCGTGAGCGCGCCCTGATGATGGGTGTCCAGCCGGCGGATGTGTTCAGCACCCTCGGCACCTATCTCGGCTCCAACTACATCAACGACTTCAACCTGCTGGGCCGAACCTTCCGGGTCACCGCCCAGGCCGAGCCTGCCTATCGCGACGACCTGGCTGACATCGCCGACCTGGAGGTGCGCTCGGCCTCCGGAAACATGGTGCCCATCGGTTCGGTGGCCACGCTGCGAAACGACTCCGGCCCTGCCCGCGTCGTCCGCTACAATCTGTTCCCGGCCTCCGAGCTGCAAGGTCAGGCCGCGCCGGGCGTGTCATCGGGCGAGGCGCTGGCGATCATGGAGGCCATGGCTGCGGAAACCCTGCCCGACGGCTTTGACTTCGAATGGACGGAGTTGGCGCTGCAGGAGAAGGCTGCGGGCAGTTCGGCCGTCCTGGTCTTCCTGCTGGCGGTGGTGTTCGTCTTCCTGGTGCTGGCGGCGAACTATGAATCGCTCACCCTGCCGCTCGCCGTCATCCTGATCGTGCCGATGTGCGTGCTGGCCGCCCTGATCGGGGTCAACGTCAACGGCCTCGACAACAACATCCTGGTGCAGGCGGGACTGGTGGTGCTGATCGGCCTCGCGGCCAAGAACGCCATCCTTATCGTCGAATTCGCCAAACAGGCCGAGGACGAGGAAGGTCTGAACCGTTTTGATGCCGCGGTGCAGGCGGGTCGGCAGCGGCTGCGCCCGATTCTCATGACCTCCTTCGCCTTTATCTTCGGCGTGCTTCCTCTGGCCATCGCCAGCGGACCGGGCGCCGAGATGCGGCAGTCGCTGGGCATCTCGGTCGTCTGGGGCATGATCGGCGTCACCTTCTTCGGCCTGATTTTCACCCCCATCTTCTACGTCGTATGCCGCTGGCTTGCCTCCAGGATGCCCAAGGCCCCGGAAAAGGAGCGGACGATTCCGACCACCGAGGGCATGCCCCCTCACCTCGAAACCCAGTCCGCCTCGCCGCGGACGGGAGACGCCTGATGATCCACCGACCCTCTCTCCGGTTCCTGACCGCGGCCGCCGGCGCCAGTCTGGTCCTGGCGTCATGCGCGGTCGGGCCGACGGCCCCCGACGCGGCCCTTCCCCCCTCCGCGTCGGGCGCCTTCATCGGCGCGGTCACCCCCGCCGTGTCCGCCGAAGCGGCGCGTGACGACTGGTGGCGGCTCTACCAGGACCCGGCGCTGGACGCGCTGGTCGCCGAGGCGCTGGCCAACAACAACGAGCTCGAGGCGGCGGCCGCGAACCTGCGCCGGGTCCGCGCGGCGCTGGGCGAGGCGCGCACCGCCCGCCTGCCCGGAACCACGACCAGCGCCGCCTACAGCACCGGCCGCCCCTCGGCCGCAACCGTCCCCGGTCTCCCGCCCGGGACGGAAGCGCCCGAGACGGACACCTATGACGTCGGCCTCGACGTCGCCTATGAGGTCGATCTGTTCGGCCGGGTCGGGTCGGTCATTCGCGCCGCGCGCGCCGACGCCGATGCGGCCGCGGCGGCCCTCGACGTGGTCCGCGTCAGTGTCGCCGCCGAAACCGCCCGCGCCTACGCCGACGCCTGCTCGGCCAACGCCCGCATCGACGTGGCGCAGCGCACCGTCGAGCTGCAGACCCGGACGATGGAGCTGACCCGGACGCTTCTGGACGCCGGTTCCGGCAACGGCCTGGACGTCGCCCGCGCCCGCTCGGCGCTGGAGACCACCCGTGCGTCCCTGCCCCCACTGCGCGCCGAACGCGACGGCGCCCTGTTCCGCCTCGCTACCCTGACCGGCCGGACCCCGGCGGAGAGCAGCGAGGCGGCGCGGAGCTGCGCCCGGCCGCCCCAGCTGACCCAGCCCGTCCCCATTGGCGACGGCGCCCGACTGCTGGCTCGTCGCCCCGACGTTCGCCGGGCGGAGCGTGAACTCGCCGCCGCCGCCGCGCGGGTCAACGTGGCGACGGCCGACCTGTTTCCGCGCATCACGCTCGGCGGCGGCCTCGGCGCCACGGCCCTGGACGCCGGCGGGTTGGGCGACAGCGAGAACTTTCGCTTCAGCGTCGGCCCGCTGATCACCTGGTCCTTCCCCAACGTCTTCGCCGCCCGGGCGCGGATCGAGCAGGCCGACGCGGCCTCCGAGGCGGCGCTGGCGCGCTTCGACCAGACGGTTCTGGTCGCCTTGCAGGAGACCGAGACGGCGCTGGCCAACTATGCCAACGAGCTGGACCGCCGCGTCGCGTTGCAGGCCGCGCGCGATCAGGCCGCCGAGGCGGCGCGGTTGTCGCGGCTGCGCTTGGACGCCGGGGTGGACAGCTTCCTGTCGGTGCTCGACGCCGAGCGGACCCTGGCCGCCGCCGACGCCCAGCTGGCCGCCTCGGACGCCCTGGTGACCACCTATCAGATCGCCCTGTTCAAGGCGCTGGCGGGGGGCTGGGGTCAGGTGTTCGGTCCCGAGGGAGCGGGTGAGGCCACGTAAGGTCTTGAGCCGTTCGGCGAAGTTGCGGCGTCGAGGCAGGCGGCGACGATCGTCCTTTCTTCCGACGTCAGAACCGTCCGCCGGACCGTCTTCGGCCCCATCGGCGCCTCATGAACGAAGGCCCGCCTGCGCTGTTTGGCGACGGTCCTGGGGGTTGAGGCCATGCTGCGCCGCCAGCTTTTGAGCGGAGCCTTCGATCGCCGCATCGCAGCCCGGACAGCGTGCGTGTTCGCGGGGCCGCCGTCCATACGCACGATCTGCCCGTCGCCAGCATGAATGCCAAGGTGGGGCCGCCGGGTCTGCGCTCCGAGCATGGCCGCAACAAGCGTTGCCGTCCGGGCGGCGCGCCGTCGAACCAGGGACTCTCGTCAGGCGGCCTGATTGGCGTCGCGTCTCAGGGCGTCTCGTCCGTCCCCGGCCTGGCTCAGCACCGCGGATAATCTGGCGAAATCGACCGGTTTGACCACATAGCTGTCGGCGCCCGCAGCCCAGCCCTGCTCCAGATCCTCGGGTCGCGCCGAAGCCGAAAGGATGACGATGGGCGTGTGCCGGTTGGCGCCCGCCTCGCTGCGAATTCTGCGCGTCGCCGTCAGGCCGTCCATCACCGGCATGTTCACGTCCATGACGATCATGTCGAACGCCTGTCCCGCCGCCATCTCCAGCGCGATCTCGCCATTCTCGGCCGTAAACACGCTGTGCCCCTGGCCCGTCAGCCAGGTCTCCAGGATCAGCCGGTTGACCGGATGGTCTTCGACAACCAGCACCCGGAGTGCGACGGTCCCCTCGGACTGGGCGGCCGCCATTTCAGGGAGGTTCGATCCCGTCCAGGCCTCGACCGGGAATGGCGCAACGAAGGTGAAGGTCGCCCCTTCGCCGGGCCTGGAGGCCACGGCGATCTCGCCGGCCAGCATGTGCGCCAGCCGCCGGGAAATCGTCAGCCCCAGTCCCGTCCCGCTCGCCTGGCGGGTGCTCGAGGTGTCGACCTGGGTGAAGGGCTGGAACAGGCGGGCCTGATCGGCCTCGCTGATGCCCGGTCCGGTGTCGGTGACGGCGAAGCTCAGTCGCACCTCCGCCTCAGCGAGCCGCTCGCCGGTGATGGTCAGACGCACCGTTCCGACATCCGTGAATTTGACCGCATTGCCGAGCAGGTTGGTGAGGATCTGGCCGACGCGAAGGGGGTCGGTGATGACGCGGTGTGGGATGTCGCCCCGCAGGTCCACTTCGACGGCCATATCCCGGGCCTCGGCCTGGGCCCGGCAGATCCTGACCGCCTGTTCCCACGCCTCGGTCGTCGGCGTGGATCGCACTTTGAGGTCAAGACGCCCCGCCTCCATCTTGGTCACGTCGAGAATGTCGTTGAGCAACGCAAGCAGCCCCTCGCCGCTGGTGCGGATCATCGAGACGTAGCTCCGCTCGACCTCGCCGATCGGACGCGCCTCGAGCAGCTGGGCGGCGCCGAGCACCCCGTTCATGGGCGTGCGCAACTCGTGCGAGATGATTCCGAGGAAGCTCGACTTGGCCTGATTGGCCGCCTGGGCCTGATCCCGAGCCTGTTCCAGATCGGCGATCAGTTCCCGCTGGCGGCCGACGACGGCGGCGATCTCGTTGTCCTTCATCAGGGTGACCATCAGCTTGATCAGCATCGCCAGCCCCAGCACCGGCGCGACGGCCATCAACTGCCAGAAGCCCGGCTGCCCCCAGAGGCTGAGAATGATCAGCAAGACCACCAGACTGTACGGCGAGGAAACGATGAGCGCCTCCTTCGGCGCGGCCCGCATCTGGGTGAACACCAGGGTGAACCCCGCGCACAGCAAACCGATGGCGAGCGCCTCGCCATGGGTCGCATCGCTGAACCAGACCAGCAGGGGCGCAACCGCCCAGGCGATGCAGGACACTGTCGCCACAGGCAGGCGCAGCCGGGGCGCGCCGCCGACGGGTCTGTCCACCAGGCCGCGCAGCAATCCCAGGGCGGTCGTGATCCCATACCAGATCAACGCCGTCCGCCAGGGCACGGCGGTGACCAGCGCAAGCGCCCAGCTGCCGATGATCCAGTAGCGCAAATGGCCCGCGGCCACGACAGCGAGCATCCGGCGGGTCACCGGTCCGATCGGTCGTGTCTCCAGCTCGGCCATATCCGACGCAGCCACAAGATGTCTCCCATCACAGGACCATGATGGCGGCAATCGACTAAGTCATGATGAACAGTACAGGTCGATTCTGAAGCCCTGCGACGGTTTTGGCGCCCGGGGGGTTGCATACGCCCTCACGATCTTCGCAGCACCTGCCGGACGTAATCAGGGCGTCTACACGGCGGGATCGGGATGACCGATCGACTTCGGTGAGGCGCCGCCCCACCCCCAAGCCGGGAGCACGGACGACCCGAGGGGCTGCGCTCGGAGCGCGTGTCCGATGAAGCTACCTGAGAGGGCGAACGCCGAGCGGAGCGGCGGGCGGCCGGCAGTGTCTTTGCAGGCCGACCCCTTTCAGGAAGGATCGCCGCACGAGCCCGGCCTGGATGGATTGCTGAACGCGCTGGCTATGCTGCTCGGCTCCGGTCAGACGACGCACCCAGCTCCGCATCGGAATGAAGTCCGTTACGGTGTCTCGAACCACATCGAGCGCCGCTTCGGCCGCCACATCCTCCATTTGCTCCGCTTGAACCCGCGTCGGATCGTCGAGATCAGGTCCGAGCGCCTCATCCAGGCGCGTGATCTCGGCCGATATGGCGCTGCAGCGACCAAGGCCGGCCAAGTCATAGGGCCGTTCAGCGGCCTGAATCAGCACCGTCGGGATTTCAGCGGGCCGTATGTTCAAATCCTCCAGAGGCGTCGCCGCCGCGCCGCCCACGCCCTGGCCGAAGGTCTCTATCCCTCGGTCGAGAGACTGCCCGCCGTTGCACGCCGCGAGCGCTCCAGCGGACAGGATGACGGCCATCGAATGTCGCGCTCTGATCATGGTTCGCCTGATGGCTGAAGCGGGGGTGGACCGGCACGATCGTCAACCGTGCCGGTCCGGGAGGAAGGACGTTCACTTTGAACTGACTGGAAACGTGGACGGGTACCCAACCGTTCCATTTCCAGATCCGATTTTCAGCGACGACTGTCGCCGGGGTCATGGTCAGGTCCAGGCGCGCGGCTGCATCGCTGCCCCTGGTCCGTCCATCGGGGCTGTCGTCAGCCCGGCCGGTCTGCGCCGCCTCCCCTCCTGATCCTCGCCGGGCGGAGCCGCGATCCGGACGACCGGATGTCGGCGATCCGTCCCTCCCAGTGCTGCGCCCAGACCTCCAGCACGGCCCCGACCAGCAACCGGTTGTAGCCCGGCCCGACGATCAGCCGGTCCTCCGCCAGGTCGCGCTCCAGGGCCTTGCCGTCGAGCAGCCCCTGGTCGACCTGAAGGCCGTTGAGCAGCAGCGGCCTCAAAGTCGCGAGACTGGCGCGGGTGACATGGCCGTAGAAGCAGCTGAGATCGCCCTTGTTGCGGCGCTCGATCAGCATCGGCGGCAGGCGGCCGCAGAAGGCCTGACGCGCCAGGCCGCGATCGCGCACGCCCGCGATCAGCCGGTCGGCGGGGATGGCGAGGCAATGCTCGACCACCGGCTGGCTCAGTAGCGGATGGAGCAGATCCCCGGCGCGGGCGCGCAGGCAGTCGCCCCAGAACAGCTGGGCGTTGACGAACTGGCGCAGTTGCCCGGTCTTGGCCGGCGGCAGGTCCTCGATGTCCTCCAGCCAGGGATGCCGCCGCCCGGATGCGGGCCGGGGTCCGGTCGCGCGCAGCCCGAGGGCGCAGCCGAGCACCGTCCAGGCCGAATGGCGCGTCCAACGTCCGACCGCCGCAAGAAAGGCCGGGGACAGGCCGGGCGGTCCCTCGCGCCGGAACCGGTCGGCCGCCACGGCGGGATCGGGCGCCTGGAAGAAGACCGCGTCGCCGCCCTGCCCCGTCACCAGGGCTGTGGCGCGGCCCCGGCGCATGCGCGCGGCGACCTCGCCGTCATAGGTGACGTCGACCCCCTGGAGCGCCGGCCGCACGCTTTCACCGAGGGGGCGGAGCTGGCGCACGGTGATGGCCTCGACCGGCTTGCGGACCCTGACGAGGTCGAGCTCCAGCCTCCGGGCGACCGCCTCGGCCCATGGCCGCTCGTCGCCTTCGCGCCAGTCGCCATGGAAGTTGAGGAACCGGGCCCGCCCGGCCAGCCCGGTCGCAGCCAGACTGCCGGCGACGATAGCCGAATCCAGTCCGCCGGAGAGTTCGGCCACGACCCGGCGGTGCGGATCGACCAGGTCGACGACCGTTTCATCCACCACCCCGGCCAGGCCGCCGAGGCTTTCGTCCCACCCGGCGCCCGACCGGCAGAAGGTCGAGGGCCGCCACACCGGCACGGACGCATGGTTCCCGGAGATCAGGGCGAGCGTCCCGGGGTTGACCGCGGTCAGCCCCGTCAGCGCCAGACGGTCGCCGAGCAGCTCGGGCGCCTCGGCGATCTCCCGCAGCACGGTCCAGTCGATGGCCAGGTCCGCGGGCAGGAGGGGATCGAGTTCTCGCGGCGGCTCCGCGACCGCCAGCACAGCCCCGCCATGGCGCCACCAGACGCAATCGATGGCCCCGGTGGGATCGCGCAGCAGGGCGAGACGGCCGTCGTCGTCCCGCCAAGTCAGGATGTAGCGCCCCCAGCCGGCGCCGACGACCGACCGGGCAAGGTCCGCCGGTCGGCTGTTGACGGCCACAAGGGTCGACAGCGGTTTCGGCCCGCGCCAGTCGCCGATCAGGAAATGACGACGGCCGACCTGGCGGACCTTGAGACGCGCTCGCGGACCGAGCAGGACCTGCAGGTCCTCGACCGCGTGCGATGCGCGCCATCCCTGGCGCACCAGGTCCGCGACCGCAGCCTCGAAGGGCGCGCGGTACGCCTCGCCGAGGCCGCGCCGGTCAAGGATCAGATAGCCGTGGTCTGCGGGCCCCGGGACCGTCATCGGCGGTACAGGGGCGTATAGGGCCACAGCCGCTCGACGTCGTCGTTGAGACAGACCTCGCCGAACTGCACCCAGCAGTGGGCGGCAAAGGGCCAGAGCCGGACCCCGAACACCCAGTCCGCGGAAAGGCCCATGCGGCGCAGGAAGGCGACCAGCATGGCGGAGCGCACCAGACATTCGCCCTCGATCGGCAACCAGGCGCCGACGGTCCAGAACTGCCGCGCCGCCGCCTCTACCGCCTCCGCATCGCGCGACAGGGGACGGCGGGCCTCGGCGAGCGCCAGCCAGGCGGCGAGCCCCTCGCCCCGTCGGGCCCGGCGGATGTCCGCCGGCACGGCGACGGCGGCGGCGAGAACCCGGGGCGACACGGCGCGGGACAGGGGCTGATGGATGAGGGTCCGCGTCGGAAGCGGCGGCGGGGCGGACCGCGCGGCCGGCGGCTCCGGACCCAGCACGCCCCCGGCCAGCAGGGCGTCGGCCACCGCCCCCGACCGTATCACGTCCCGGGCGCCCGGCTCCAGGGCGACGGCGCCGCCGGGCAGGCAAAGATAGGCGTCACGCGCGAGGTCGAGCAGGGCGAGATCCTCGCCGATGGCGACGGCGTGGACGTCATGTCGGAGATACAGGGTCATCGCCGAAGCGGTCGGACAGACGAGGGGCGCCGGCGCGAAGCCGGCGCCCCCGCCGTCAGCCCTGCTGCCAGAGCCGCACCGGGATCTGTTCGAAATCCCCGGTGGTGGAATCGGCGCGGGTGGCCTGTTCGGCCGAGCCGAGCCGGACGAGATCGGCGCGGACGCCGGCGCTCTCATAGAGTCGCACCGGAATCTGCTCCATGTCGCCTTCGGTGGCGTCCGCGCGGGTGGCGATCCGGGCGGAGCCCAGACCGATCAGGCGCGGCGTGGTCGCGGTCTTCATGACGTAACCTCCTGTCAACGGGGCCCATCGCCCCGTCGCGCCAGTCCGCGCCCGCCAGGTCCTATTTTCAAACTATATTCGGTCTATACTTTCCGCCGACCGTCGCATGACTGAAAACACGGACTGGGCGGCCGCGATCCGGTTGCGATGGTAGGCGTCGATCGCCGGCCTGAGATCGCTGATCCGGCCTTCGAGAAAGAGTTGCTCCTGACGCGCGACCGCCTCGTCGGCGATCGGATCGACGACGCGCTCGACCCGGCGGACCGGACGCAGCTGAAGCGCCGTGCGGCGGTAGACCCGGTCGAGCACATCATTGCCCGCCCAGGCCAGCAGGTTGTCGTAGAAGGCCTCGATCCGGGGGCGAGGCGACGCCTCCAGGCGCGGCGGCCGCGCGCCCGGCGGAATCCGCTCGATGGCCCATCCGGCCAGCCGCCAATGCAGTTCATAGAGATCGGCGATGTCCGACGCCGTCGGGCTCGGCGCGAAATAGCCGTGCCCGGGTCGGTGCTCCAGCACGCCCTCGCCGGAAAGTCGGGCGAGGGCCTCGCGGACCGGCGTGGGGCTGAGGCCAAGTTCGGTCGCCAGGGCGGTGGCGACCAGCGGCCGGCCCCAGCCGAACCGGCCTTCGGAGGCGAAATCCGTCAGGGCGGCCACGGCGAGATGATAGGGATCGCGCGCCTTCACGGCCCCCGGTCCGGCCACGCCGCTCCGGCCCGGGCCCCGTCCGGCGACTCATGGTCGGCGAGTGATCGTGTATCCATTAACGCTCTTCAAGGTCTCGCAAGGTGCGCGCAGGTTTCTTGCGCACGCGCGCAAGACTTTCGGCCCCGTGGCTTTCACGACTTTCATTTGAAGCGCGATTGCCCCATTTTTCAACCAGCAGGGGTACGGAAGGACGAGTCCGGCGACCTCATGGATGTGGAAGAGTCCGGACGATGGATCCCGCCGAACGTCAGTCGCAGAGCGAGACCCTGTCTTCGGCCCTGCGTCTGATCCGCGCCCATCGCCGGATGAAGTCCGCCGAGGTCGCGGAGGCCATGGGCATGGCCCAGCGGTCCTATGAACATTTCGAGGCCGGCGGCGGCCGCATCAATCTGGAACGCATCCATCGCTTTGCGGAGGTTACGGATTCCGACCCCTACGCCATCCTCGCGGCCCTCGCCCTGGGCTCGCCCAGGTTCGCCCTGCGGAGCGCCGACAACAAGCTGATGACCATCCTGACCGTCGCCCTGCAGGAGTTCGACGAGACGCTCGGCGACGTCATCGTCGAACTCGACGCCCGCACCCTGATCAACGCCTTCACCCGTACGATGAAGGACCTGGCGCTGCAGGCGGTCCGCCGCGACAGCGCGGCCCAAGACTGGCTCGAGACACGGGTCGCGAAGCTGGTCACCCCCGCCGGGGGCGAGGACGAGGGCGGCGCCGGGAATTCGCGACCGTAGACGCCCCGCCGGAAAGCTGCGGTCTGGCCGTGGATTTCGTTCGGCCGTCTGCTGGGGCCATGACGCCGCCGTCTCCGCGCCCGCACGCCGCGCCACCCGCCTCCGACGAGCCCCTTTCGGCGCGGCAACGCGACTGCCTCGCCCTCGCCGCGCGCGGTCTGACCTCGGCGGCGATCGGCGAGCGTCTCGGCATCTCCGGACGCACCGTCGACGAACACCTGATGCGGGCCTGCCGAACTCTGGGCGTGCGCACCCGGATCCAGGCGGTCGCCCGCCTCGCCGCCCGCACCGGGCCGGACCCGGAGTCCCGCAGCTTCCTACCGTAGATCTCCGACGGGCCGCCCGCGGGTCGCGAGCGGCGGGCGGGATCGGGTTTGCTGGGGGCCCTGAACGGAGCCCGCCTTGCTGGACCTCAATCTCATCCTCGCCCTGTCCCAGGCCTGCGCCCCCCAGGCGGCGCCGCAGACCATGGCCGCCATCGCCTGGACCGAAAGCCGGTTCGATCCGCTGGCCATCGGGGTGAACCGCGGCCCCCGGCCCGCCCGGCGGCCCCGCGACGCCGTCGACGCCGCCCGGATCGCCCGCGATCTGCTGGCGCGGGGCGCCAACCTCGACCTCGGCCTGGCCCAGATCAACAGCGCCAACCTGGCCTGGCTCGGCCTGTCGGTCGAGGCGGCGTTCGATCCCTGCCGCAACCTGTCCGCCGCCGGCGTCGTGCTGCGCGCCGGCTACCGGCCCGCTCGGGACGGCGACCGCCAGGCGGCGCTGCGGGTCGCCCTGTCGCGCTACAACACCGGACATCCCGACCGTGGCTTCCGCAACGGCTATGTCGCGCGCGTCGAGCGAGCCGCCGTCGCCCTGTCGCTGGCCCCGCCCCGACCCGCCGCAGAAACCGCCCCCGCCGAAGCGCCGGTCGTCCTTCGCCTGGCGACGCCGGCCCCCTCGCCGCGGAGGTCCGACACGCCGGCCTGGGACGTGTTCGGCCGCGCCCGCTTCAGCGCGACCCTCGCCTTCGCGCCATCCGAACCCAGCTGGAGAGACCCGAGATGACCCCTCGCCCCGCCCGCGCGCGCCGCGTCTGCGCCACCGGCGCCATCGCCGCCGCCGCCACCCTGATCCTGGTCCAGCCGGCCTTCGCCTCGGCCAATGTCGAGGGCCTGCTGCAGAACGTCGTCGACATGCTGACGGGCAACACCGCGCGCCTGCTGGCGGTGCTCGCCGTGGTCGTCGTCGGCATCCTGTGGATGTTCGGCCTGTTCGACCTGCGCCGGGCGGCGATCGTGGTGCTGGGCATCGTCGTCGTCTTCGGCGCCGCCGAGATCGTCAACCTGATCACGGGCGGCGCCTGATGGAGCCGTTCGTCCCCTGGCTGATCACCACCGGCGCGGCCGTCCTCGGACCCGGACTGATGCTGGGCCAGCGACTGATCTCCCCCGGCCGCTTCGCCCGCATCGTCGCCGGCCTGCTGACCGGACTGTTACTCGGCTTCGTCGCCGCCCGCCTCGCGCCGGGAGGGCCCCATGGCTGAGGCCCGCCTGATTGAGGAGAAGCTGATCGAGGATCCGCTTTTTCTGGCCTGCACCCGTCCGGCCATGGTCATGGGGGTGCCGATGGAGGCGATGGGCGTCAACCTCATCGTCTCGGGCATCGTCTTCCTGGTCGGCGGCAGCCTGCTCTATCTGCTGGTCGCCCCCGCCGTGCACCTGGTGTTCCGCGCCATCTGCCGGGCCGACCACAACGCCTTCCGGCTGCTGCTCGTCCATGTCGACACCAAGGGCCGCGCGCGCAACGGCGCCCTGTGGGGCGGCAGCTCGGCCTCGCCCCTCCCCCTGGCGCGGCGCTATCGTCCGGCGGAGCTGACTCGTGGCTGAGGGCGCCGTCTCCGTCGCCCGGCTGCGGCGCGAGGGCGAGGTGCGCCCGAACCTGCCCTATGCGCGCCACGTCAGCGACCATGTCGTCGCGCTCGACAGCGGCGCCCTGATGATGGTGTTCCAGATCGACGGGGCCAGCTTCGAGACCGCCGACGCCCGCGATCTCAACGACTGGCACGTCAAGCTCAACCAGGCCTGGCGCAACCTCGCCGATGAACGTCTCGCGGTCTGGCAGCATGTGGTCCGGCGCGAGGCCGCGCCCCTGCCATCGAGCGGCTATCGCTCGACCTTCGCCGCCGAACTAGGCGCGGCCTATGACGCGCGGATCGCCGAGCGCCCGCTGCGGGTCAACGAACTGTTCGTCACCCTGGTGCTGCATCCCGGCCGGGACGCCGGAGACCGCGCCGCGGCCCTGTTGCAGCGGCTGAAATCGGCCCGCCGGGACGGGACCGAGGCGCTGCACGACCACATCCGGCGCCTCGAGGAGGCCGGGCGCGATCTGGTTCAGTACCTCGGCCGCTACGCCCCGCGGCGGCTGGGCCTGTACGAGCGGTCGGGCCTGTGGTTCTCCGAACCGATGGAGGTGATGCGGCTGGTGCTGACCGGCCGCCGGTCCGCCGTCCCCCTCGTCCATGGCCATCTCGGATCGGCGATCTACACCGTCCGCGCCATCTTCGGCCGCGAGACGCTGGAACTGCGCGACGTCTCGGACGCCCGTTACGCCGGCGTCCTGGCCATCAAGGAATATCCGGCGGCGACCCGCCCTGGCCTTTGGGACGCCCTGCTCAGCGCCCGGTTCGACTTCGTCGCCAGCCAGTCCTTCGCCTTCCTGTCCAAGGCCTCCTCGCGCGCCGTGATGGAGCGCAAACAGAACCAGATGGTCTCGGCGCGCGACCGCGCCGCCTCCCAGATCGCAGGCCTGTCGGAGGCGCTCGACGACCTGGTCAGCAACCGGTTCGTCATGGGCGAACACCACGCCTCGGTGCTGGTGCACGGCGACACCCCGTCGGCCCTGGCCGATCATCTGTCGCGCGCCCGCGCCATCCTGGCGGACTCCGGCCTGGTCGTGGCGCGCGAGGACCTCGGTCTGGAGGCGGCCTTTTGGGCCCAGTTTCCCGGCAATTTCGCGCGCCGCACCCGGCCCGCCGCCATCACCTCGCGCAATTTCGCGGCGCTCGCCCCCTTCCACGCCCATCCGGTCGGCAAGGCGCGGGGCAACCACTGGGGCGAGGCGGTGGCGACCCTGCGGACCACGGCCGGCTCGCCCTTCCACTTCAACTTCCACGTCGGCGATCTCGGCCACACCTTCATCTGCGGCCCGTCCGGCTCCGGCAAGACCGTGGTGCAGAACTTCATGCTGGCCCAGCTCGAACGGTTCGACGCCCGGCAGCTGTTCATTGACAAGGACCGCGGCGCCGAACTGTTCGTGCGCGCCTGCGGCGGGACCTATCTGGCGCTGCGCAACGGCGAGCCGACCGGCTTCGCCCCCTTCAAGGCCCTGGCTCCGTCACCCGCCAATCGCGCCTTTCTGGTGCGGCTGGTGCGCGCCCTCGTCGCGCGGCCGGGCGAGACCCTCGGCGTGGCCGAGGCGCGCGCGATAGACCAGGGCGTTGCGGCGCTGGAGGCCCTGCCGCGCGAACGCCGCTCGATCGCCGCCCTGCGCAGCCTGCTCGGCCAGGGCGACGCCGGCGGCGTCGGGGCCCGGCTCGAACGCTGGCAGCGCGGCGGACCTCTGGGCTGGGTGCTCGACAATGACGAGGACGCCCTGACCCTGGACGCGCGCTTCGCGGGCTTCGACATCACCCAGCTGCTGGATCACGACGAGGTCCGCACCCCGGCCATCCTCTATCTGTTTCACCGCATCGCCGAACGCGTCGACGGGCGCCGGCTGGTTCTGGACATCGACGAGTTCTGGAAGGTGCTGGGCGACCCGGCCTTCACCGACCTGGCCCAGGACGGGCTCAAGACCTGGCGCAAGCAGAACGCCTTCATGGTGTTCGGGACCCAGTCCCCGGCCGACGCCCTGCGCTCGCCGATCGCCCACGCCATCCTCGAACAGTGCGCGACCAAGATCTTTCTGCCCAATCCGCACGGGCAGGCGCGCGACTATGTCGAGGGCTTCGGCCTGACCGGGGAGGAGTTCCGTCAGGTGCGCGAGGTGCTCGTGCCCGGATCGGGCCGCTTTCTCGTCAAACAGGGCCACGACAGCGTGGTCGTCGAACTGGACCTGGCCGGTCTGGACGACGCCCTCGCCATCCTGTCCGGCCGCACCGAGACCGTCGCCCTGCTCGACCGCCTGCGCGGCGAGACCGGCGACGCCTACGCGCAATGGCGCGATCGCTTCCACGCCGAAAGGAGATTGCTGTGAAACCCCGCTCCCTGCTCGCGGCCCCGGCCGCCGCCCTTGTGCTCGTCCTCGCCGCCGCGCCGGGCGCCCGGGCCCAGCAGATCGTTCACGATCCCACCGCCTACGCCAAGATGGTCGAGGAGGCCCGCACGGCCCTGCAGCAGCTCCAGGCCCTTCAGGCCCAGGTCGAACAGGGCCGTCAGCTGTTCGACAGCCTCAACGACCTCTCCGACGTCAATGCGCTGGCCAGCGCGCTCGGCCTGCCCGAGGTCCGCAACCCCCTGCCGGACCTGGCGGCCCTGCGCGCCGCCGCCGACGGCGACCTGTCGGCCCTGGGCCGGCTGGCCGAGCGCGCCGATGCGATCCGCGCCGAGCACCGGCTCTACACGCCGCCGTCCGGCGATTTGCCCGCCGCCGAGGCCTGGTATCGCGACAGTCTGGAACGGGCCGGGGCGCGCGGCGCCCGCGACCTCGCCGTCGGGGAGGCGATCGGCGAGGCCGCCGACCACAGGCTGGAAGGTCTGGAAACGCTCAGGCGCGCCCTCGACACCGCCCCCAACGCCCGTGCGGTGATGGACCTGGAGGCGCGGCTGGCCGCCGAGCAGGCCCTGGTCCAGAACGAACAGGTCCGGCTGCAGGGTCTGGCCCTGACGCGGGAGGCCGAGGCCCGGCTGGAGGAACAGCGCGCCCGCGAACGGGCCGAGGCCGCCCGCGCCGCCCGCCTGGACGCCTATGAGCGGGCCTTCCGGTGAAACGCGCCGCCGGACTCGTCCTCGCGGCCCTGTGCGGCTGCACCGCGCCGGAGCGCGGCGTCGAGGCCTTCGCGGCTGATCCGGCGGCGGCGAAGGCCGTCATCGCCGCCTGCGACGCCGGCCGGACACGCCGCGACTGCGAGACGGCGCGGCGCGGCCTGGGCGAAGCCAGGCGTCGTGATCGCCTGGCCGCCTACGCGCGCACGGCGCAGGGAGGGTGACGATGAGCTTCCGGGTCTTCGAGCCGAGCTACGATTTCATCGACGCCCGGCTGAATGAATTCCTCGGCGAGCGCCTCGCCTCGGTCATCGCCGAAGTCGACGGCCCGCTGCGGATCGCCCTGGTTCTCTATGTCGTCCTCTACGGCTTCGCCATCCTGCGCGGGGCCATCAGCGAGCCGGTGATGGATTTCGCGGTCCGCTCGATCAAACTGGCCCTGATCTACGCCCTGGCGACGACGGCCGCCTATTCGACCTTCGTCACCGAACCGCTGTTCACCGGCCTGCCCAACGCCCTGACCCGGGCCGTTAGCGGCGCCGAGACGCCGGGCGTCGGCCCCGCCTTCGACCAGTTCCTCGCCTACGCCGGCTATCTCGCCGAGACGATCGCGCGCGAGGGCTCGGCCTTCGATCCCGGCCCCTGGATCGTCTCGGCGGCCGTTCTGGTCATCGGCGCCCTGGCCTGCGCCCTCGGCTTCGGGGTCGTCATGCTGGCCAAGCTGGCCCTGGCCCTGCTGGTCGCGCTCGGACCCATCTTTGTCGCCTGCACCCTGTTCGACGCCACCCGGCGCTTCTTCTTCGGCTGGCTGGGCCAGGCGGTGAACTATCTCGTCCTGTTCGCCCTGATCATCGTCATCTTCCAGCTGGTGCTGTCGCTGGTGCGCGACCAGTGGGGCGCCATCCAGGGCCAGGACCCGATGATGGGCGGTCTGATCTTCATCGCCCTGTGCCTGCTCGGCGGCATCTTCTTCCTGCAGACCCCGGCCATCGCCGCCGGCATCGCCGGCGGGGCCAGCGCGGGCCTCGCCGACTTCGCCAATGCGGCGGCGCTGGGCTCGAGCGGCTCGGGCCGCGCCCGCGGCCCCCTCGAGGCCGACCGCCGGCCGCCGAAGGGCGGCGGATCCATCCGACCTTCCGGAGCCTGACCATGTCCCATCGCCTGATCCTGATGCTCGCCTGCGCCGCGCTCGGCGGCTGCGCCGGCCTCGCCCGTCCCGACCTGCCGGTCTGCGACGGCGCCGCCCGCCGCCCGGCCAATCCCCACGGCTCGATCCTGCTCTCGCCATCGGCGCCGGCGCCGGTCCTCCCCACCCCGCCGGCCGCGTCCCCCCCGGCGCCGGCCCCGGCGCCGACGTCGCCCGGGGACGCGTCGGGAGGCTGCGCATGACCGGCGCCCCCTCACCCGAGCTGAAACGCTATTTCGCGGAGGCGCGGCGCTGGGACCAGGACCGGCTCGCCGAGGCCCTGCGCTCGCGGCGCCTCGCCTGGATCGCGGCCGGCGCCGCCACGGCCCTGGCGGCGTCGGCCACCCTCGCCGTCGCCCTGCTGACCCCGCTGAAGACGACCGAACCCTTCGTCATCCGCGTCGACCAGGCCACCGGCGCGGTCGACGTCGTCCGGGGCCTGTCCGGCGAGGATGGGCCGGCGCGCTACGACGAGGCCGTCAGCAAATATTTCCTCGCCCAGTACGTGAGGGCCCGCGAGGGCTACCTCGATCCCGCCGCCGAGGACGCCTTCCGCCTGGTGTCGATCCTTTCGGGCCCCGCCGAACAGCGCCGCTGGGCCGACCTCTACCGAGGCTCCAATCCGCAGAGCCCGCAGAACCTCTACGGTCCCGACGGCGAGGCGGTCATCGCCATCCGCGCCATCGGCTTCATCAATGACGAGGTCGCCAACGTCCGCTTCCGCCGCACGGTCCGCCAGGCCCGGCAGACGGTGGAGAGCGACTGGATCGCCACCATCGCCTTTTCTTACACCCGCGCGCCGATGACCGAGGCCGACCGGCTGAGAAACCCGCTCGGCTTCCAGGTGGTCTCCTATCGCGCCGATCCGGAGGTCATCCGATGAGATTTCCCGCCGCCGCCCTCGCCGCCGCCCTCCTCGCCGTCGCCTCGCCCGTTCTGGCCCAGGCGCCGACCGATCCCCGCGTCCGCGAGGTCGCCTATGAGCCGGGCGCCGTCTATCCGGTCTCCGGGGCGTGGCGCACCGCGACCCAGATCATCTTCTCGCCCCGGGAGACGATCCGTCACGCCGCCATCGGAGACAGCGTGGCCTGGGAGGTCGCGGCCGAGGGCTCGGTCCTGTTCCTGAAGCCGCGCGAACGCCACCCGGCCACCAATCTGCTGGTGGTCACCGACCGCGATGGCGAGGCGCGCCACTACGCCTTCGAACTCCAGGCCCGGGACCCCGACGCGCGCGGCCCCGTCGCCTGGCAGATCCGCTTCCGCTATCCCGGCGACGACCAGACGGCCGCCGCCGGGGCGCTCGCCGCGGCGGCCCGCGCCGCCGAAACCCGGCTGATCGGACTCGAACTGGCGCGAGGCGCGCTCGAAGGCCCCCGCAATCTGGCCTGGTCGGCCCAGGGCGATCCCGCCCTGCAGCCGTCCGAGGTCAGCGACAACGGCAGCTTCACCGTTCTGCGTTTCCCCGGAAACCAGGCCGTGCCGGCTCTGTTCGAGGTCGGCGAGGACGGCGGCGAGCGCCTCGTCCCCTATGACGTCCGCGGCGAGTTCGTCGTCATCCACGGCGTCCCCCGGGGCCTGCGCCTGCGCCGCGGCCGTTCGGTCCTGTGCCTGTTCAACGAGGCCCGGGACGGGCGGGGCCGGGCCGTCGGGACCGGCACCGCCTCCCCCGTCGTCGAGCGCGCCCCCGCCGGAGACCGGCCATGACACATGAACACCCTTCGCCGTCCGAACCGCCGCCGGGTGCGGACGGTCCTGAGCCCGTCCAGGACCGGGGCGTCTCGCCCATCGCCGGTCGGCTCGGCGGGCGACACAGCAAGATGACGGCCCTGGCCGCCCTGGCCCTGGGCTGCGGCGTCTTCCTGTTCGCCACATGGGACCGGGGCGACGCCGGCCGCCGCGACCCTGCGTCCGCCGACGAACCGGTGCGCCCGTCGACTCCGTTCGAGCCGGCGCGCCGCCCCGTGGATCCGCCGCTGCTGAGCGAGGCGGCCTCCGATCCCTCGGCGCCGCTGTTGATCGACGAAGCGGACCGCATCCCCGCGCTGGACGGCGCGCGAACGTCCGACCCGGTCCCGGCGGGCGGACCTTCGCCCGCGGACGAGCGCCAGGCGCTGGCCGAAAGCGCCCGCCGCGCACCGGTCCTGGCCTACAGTCGGCCCGGCCCGGCCGGGTCCACGACGCCGGAGCGGCCCGCGCGAGCCCCGGCCCGGGCGGACGATCGGGTGGCGGACCCCTCCTCGCTCGACCAGTTGCGCCGGGTCAGCCCGATCGCCCTGAGCCAGGCCGGCCGCCTGCCCCACCGCAACCTGCTGCTGACCGCCGGAACCAGCGTCCCGTGCGTGCTGCAGACGGCAATGGATAGCGCCACGCCCGGCTATGTCAGCTGCGTCCTGCCGAGCGACGTCTGGTCCGACAACGGCGCCGTCGTCCTGATGGAGCGGGGCAGCCGGGTGCTCGGCGAGTACCGCGGCGGGCTCGAGCCGGGCCGCGGACGGCTGTTCGTGCTGTGGACCCGCGCCGTCACCCCCGGCGGCGTCGCCGTCTCCCTCGCCTCCCCCGCCGCCGACGCCCTCGGTCGCGCGGGCTTCGACGGGTCGGTGGACGCCCATTTCTGGGACCGCTTCGGCGGGGCCCTGCTGCTGTCGATCGTCGACGACGGCGTCCAGGCCGCCGCCGGCGAGGACCGCGGCGTTCAATCCACCGCCCGCGTCCCGTCGGACGCCGCCGCCGTGGCGCTGCAGAACTCGGTCGGCATCCCGCCGACCCTGCGCAAGGCCCAGGGCGCGGAGGTCTCCATCTTCGTCGCCCAGGACCTCGACTTCTCCGGGGTCTACCGGCTGCGGGCCCGGTGATGGACGACACATCGGTCCTCGATCACTATCTGGCCCCCTTGCGGCCTTTTCTCGAGCCGGACGACGTGACCGAAGTGGTGATCAACCGTCCGGGCGAGGTCGGGGTCGAACAGGCCGGCGGCTGGCGCTGGCACGAGACGCCCGGGCTGACCGAGCCCTGGCTGCGCACCCTGGCGGTCGCCGCCGCCGCCTACACCAAACAGGACGTCGACGCCGAACGGCCGATCTGCTCCACCGTCCTGCCCGGCGAGGCCCGCTGCCAGATCGTCCTGCCGCCCGCGGCGCCCGCCGGAACCGTGTCCCTGACGATCCGCAAGCCATCGCACCGGCGCATGGGCCTCAGCGACTTCGAGACCGCCGGCCTGTTCGCCGACACGCGCGCCGCCGACGTCGGCGGCGTTGACGATGTGGACGCCGCCCTGATCGAACGCCGGGCCGCCGGCGACTGGACCGGATTCTTCCGCCTCGCCGTCGAGGGCCGCCGCAACATTCTGATCTCCGGGGCGACGGGGTCGGGCAAGACCACCTTCGCCAAGGGACTGGTCGAGCTGATCCCCGCCCACGAGCGGCTGCTGACCATAGAGGACACCCGCGAACTGACCGTCCCCCACCGCAATGTCGTCCACCTGCTCTATTCGAAGGAGGGACAGGGCCTGGCCCGGGTCGGCCCCAAGGCGCTGCTGGAGAGCGCCCTGCGCATGCGGCCGGACCGCATCCTGCTGCAGGAACTGCGCGACGGCACGGCCTTCTTCTATCTGCGCAACGTCAACTCCGGCCATCCGGGCTCGATCACCACGGTGCACGCGGACTCCGCCGCCCTGGCCTTCGAGCAGCTCACCCTGCTGGTGCGCGAGTCCGAGGGCGGACGCGACCTGCCGCGCGAGGACATCCGCGCCCTGCTTCATCTGCTCGTCGACGTGGTGGTGCAGATGAAGAAGATCGACGGCCGGTTCCGCATGACGGAGGTCTGGCATGAGCCGGCTCGCAAGCGTCAGCCCCGCGGCTAGGGCCGCCCTCGTCGCCCTCGCCTTCGCCGCCCTGCTGGCGATCGCGCTTTCGGGAACCGCGCTCGTCGCCCTCGCCGGCCTCGGCCGACTGGAGGCGGATATCGACCTGGCCCGCGTCCCCGGCTGGTTCTGGTATTATCGCGACGATCCGCTGGTGCGCCGCTGGCTGCGCATCGGCGCGGCCGGGCATGGCCTGCTGCTGCTGATCCTCATCGTCGTCGGCATCGCCAACCGCCGCCGCCCCCTGCACGGCGCCGCGCGCTGGTCGACGGCGGGCGAGCAACGCCGCGCCGGCCTGCGGGCGCGACAGGGCGTTGTGCTGGGGCGCGCCGGGGGAGGCCTGCTGATCTCGGACGGGCCCGAGCATGTGATCGTCTACGCCCCGACCCGCACCGGCAAGGGTGTCGGCGTGGTCATCCCCAATCTGCTGGCCTGGCCCGGCTCGGTCGTCGTGCTCGACATCAAGCGCGAGAACTTTCTGGCCACGGCCGGCTTTCGCGCCGCCTCAGGCCAGAGGGTGCTGATGTTCGACCCCCTGGCCCTCGACGGCCGCACGGCTCGCTACAACCCGCTCGGCCATGTCGCGCGCGACCGGCCCGAGATCGTGCTCGACGAACTGCAGCGGATGGCGGTGATGCTCTTCCCCGGCCATGACCACGCCGACCCCTTCTGGTCGGAAGCGGCCCGCATCGGCTTCATCGGCGTCGGCGCCTTCGTGGCCGAAACCCCCGCCCTGCCCTTCACCCTCGGCGAGATCTTCCGCCAGCTGACCCGGGGCGATCCGCGCACGCGGTTTCCGGCCCTGATCGCCGAACGGCGGCGCGCCGACCGGCCGCTGTCGGGCCCCTGCGTCTCGGCCCTGACCGACTTCTGCAGCGCCGGCGAGAACACCTTCGCCTCGGTGCGCCAGACCATCACCACCCGCATGGGCCTGTGGCTGAACCCGGCGGTGGACGCCGCCACCGCCGCCAGCGACTTCGACCTGCGCGCCCTGCGCCGCGGCGGGATCTCCCTCTATCTCGGGGCCGCCCCCGACAATATGCAGCGGGTCGCGCCGCTCTACAGCCTGCTGTTCCAGCAGCTCGTCGATCTCAACAGCCGCGCCCTTCCCGGCCCCGGCGACCGGCCGGCGCTGGTGCTGCTCGACGAGTTCGCCCGCCTCGGCCCCGCGCCGGTCCTCGCCCACGCCTTTTCCTTCGTCGCCGGCTACGGCCTGCGCCTGCTGCCGGTGATCCAGAGCCCGTCCCAGCTGCGCGCCCTCTATGGCCCCGACGTCGCCGAGGAAATCCTCACCAACTGCGGCGTCGAGGTCGTCTTCGCCCCCAAGGAGCTCAAGGTCGCCCAGGACCTCAGCGAGCGGCTCGGCTTCTACACCTACAGCGCCCGCAGCCGCAGCCGGCCCACGGGCCTGGCCCCGGGGCGGCGCAGCACCACCGCCTCAGACCAGCGCCGCGCCCTGATGCTGCCGCAGGAACTGATGCAGCTGCCGCCCGGCGACCTCATCGTGCTCAAGGCCGGCCTGCCGCCGACTCGGGGGCGCAAGATCGTCTCCTGGCGCGAGCGCGTCTTTGTCCGCCGCCGCCGCCCACCGCCGCTCGTCCCCGTCGCGCCGCGCGTCGATCCGCCCACCCCCGAGCCGGTCGATCCCGTCCCCGCCGCCGACGAGACTGCGATGTTCGAGTTCGACGCCATCGCCCGCGCCTTCGCCGCGGAGGGGGCGCCCCCGCCGGCGCCGGGCGCCGACGAGGCGGCGGTGGGCGACTGGCTGGACCGGATGATCGACGCGGGCGTCCGCGCGCCCGCCCCGGCCCTCGATCCCACGCGTGACCGCTGATGGCCGCCGCCGCGCCCTCATCCGACAAACCCGAACGGGACGCGCCCGCCGAAAGCCGGCTGACGCCGGCCGGCCCGGACCGCGCGACGGTCTCGCGCATCAAGGGCGACCTGCCGCCGTCGATCCTCGACCGCTATCTGATCGAACACGACGGCCGCGGCCGGGCCGAGCGCTTTTTTCGCGACCACCGCGCCGACGCGCCGGCCTTCCGCGACGCGGGCCGGGCCCTGACGGCCGCCAGCGCCTATCCCGACGTCGTCGCCGACATGCTCACGATCGCGCGCCATCGCGGCTGGACTCAGGTCCGCGTCGAGGGCGATCCGGCCTTCCGCCGCGAGGTCTGGGTCCAGGCCCAGGCCATGGACATCGCGGTTCAGGGCTATCGCCCCACCGAACGGGACCGCCAGGCGGGCGGGGCCCGGACCACCGCCCGGGACCCCGATCGCCCACGCCCCACCGAGCGCCCGTTCGTCCCGTCCCCGCCGCTCGAAGCCCGGATGCGGCTGGCCGCCGCGGCCGTCCAGACCCTGGTCGCCGATCCGGCGGCGCGGACGCGACTGCTCGAACGCGCCTGGGCGCGGGCCGCGGCCCACCTCGAACGCGGCCATGCGTTCCGGCCGCCGCCGGACCTCGAACGGTCGCCGACAAGGGACCGCCCGGATGCTGACAGGCGCCGCAAACGCTGACGGGCGGGTTGCTCGGGATGGTCCGCAAATATCCATAACTGGGTGCTTATGATCCCTAACGCCATGAATCACCCATGTATGGGCCTTTATATATTCTCTCTTGATCGAAACCATAAGCACCCATACATTAGCGATAATAGCTCATACTGCCGACAAACACCCGTATGAGGGTTCTTGAATGTCAACCGCCGAAGCCACCCTCCTGACCCGTGCGGAGCAACTGGGCGACCGTCTGGCGGCGCAGCGGCTGAACCGCAACCTGACCCAGCGCCAGCTCGCCGACGACGCTGGCGTCGCCCTCAACACCCTGCGCCGGCTCGAGGCCGGAGAAAACGTCTCCCTCGACACCCTGATCCGGGTGCTGGAAGCGCTCGGCCTGGGGGACCGGCTGGAGGCCCTCGCCCCGCCCGCCGACATCCGGCCGGTCGACCGGGTGCGCATCGCCGCCGGGCGCGAACGCCGGCGCGCCAGCGGCGCGGGCGCCGGGGGCCCCGCCACGCCCTGGACCTGGGAAGACGACCAGTGACCGACGCCACCATCCGCCTGTGGGGCCGCGACATCGGCGCGGTCAGCTGGCTGGAGGACCGCGACCATGCGGTGTTCCAGTACGTCCCCGAGTTCGTCGCCAGCCGCATCGCCGTCTCCCCGCTGGTGATGCCGCCGAGCCTGGCCCCCTACGCCTTTCCCGAACTGCCCCGCGACGCCTTCAAGGGCCTGCCCGGCCTGCTGGCCGACTCCCTGCCCGACAAATACGGAAACGCCCTGATCGACGCCTGGCTGGCCCGGCAGGGCCGTGACGTCCGGTCGTTCAACCCGGTCGAACGGCTCTGCTACATCGGCGCCCGCGGCATGGGCGCGCTGGAGTTCCATCCCACCCTGATGAAGGCCGCCCGCCGCTCGCGCCGGCTGCAGATCGAGGCCCTGGTCGATCTGGCCAACCAGGTCCTGTCCATGCGCCAGGACATGAAGGGCGTGCTATCGGGCGAGGACGACCACGACACCCTCGAGGAGATTCTGCGGGTCGGCACCTCCGCCGGCGGCGCCCGCGCCAAGGCTGTGCTGGCCTGGAACGAGGAGACCGGCGAGTTCCGCTCCGGCCAGGCCCCGGCGGGCGAAGGCTTCTCCTACTGGCTGATGAAGTTCGACGGCGTCAGCAACAACCGCGACAGGGAGCTGGCCGATCCGCAGGGTTTCGGCCTGATCGAATACGCCTTCTCCAGGATGGCCGCCGACGTCGGCATCGACATGGCCGAATGCCGCCTGCACCACGAGGGCGGGCGCAGCCATTTCATGACCCGGCGCTTCGACCGCACGCCGGACGGCCGCAAGCTGCACATGCAGTCCCTCGGCGCGCTCCGGCATTTCGACTTCAACGCCGCCGGCGCCTACAGCTACGAACAGGCCGTCGAGACCCTCCGCCTGCTCGGCCTCGGGGCCGCCGATATCGAGCAGCAGTTCCGCCGCGCCGTCTTCAACCTGTTCATCCGCAACCAGGACGATCACGTGAAGAACATCGCCTTCCTGATGGACCGCTCCGGCGGCTGGCGGCTCTCCCCGGCCTTCGACGTCGGCTACGCCTACAATCCGTCGGGCCCCTGGACCAGCACCCACCAGATGACCTTCAACGGCAAGCGCGACGGCTTCACGCTCGAAGACCTGGTCGCCTTCGGCGCCCACTGCGGTTTCAAGCGCCGCAAGACCCTCGGCATGGTGCAGGCGATCGCCGGCCGCGTCCGCGACTGGCGCGCCTACGCCGACGCCGCCGGCGTTCACGAGCCCGACGCCGTCCGCATCAACCGCTCGCTGCGCCTGGATCTCACGCCGGCCGCCTCAACCTCGTGAGGGTGAAGCTTGAGGTGTCTTCTGCGCCAGGCGGATTCGCCGACGCCCGGAGACCAGACGTTCAGGGAAGCCAGGAGCGATCCTCTGCTCCGACCCCAGGCTGACCAGCTATTCGGCACGATCAGGGCGTGGGCGAGCGGCACCTGACCTGACGCATGAAGCCCCCGTGCAGGAGGGCGGTTGGACAGACTGATCCGAGGCGCCTCGGCGTTTGTGCCTTGGGACGCAACGCGCACGGCCTTGTCCTCGTGGGCAAGCCCGACCGTCTCGACGATTTCAGCCGTTGGTCTGAGCGGCTGCCGCGCTTCGGCGAGGACTTCGCTCGTGCGGACAACCACAGCGGTCGCCTGTCGCAGTCAGACGTTTGTCACGCCGTCTGACGACGGAAATTTGATGCCGCCGCGTAGCTGATCTCTGGTCACTGCGGTCGGACACCTTCGGCCTCCGGCACGTACAGGCCGGTCACAAGACGGGTCAGGAAACCGGCGGGCCGGTCTCGCGATCCGAAGCGGCCGCAGGGATCCGGCGTAGGAATAGGCCGAACCGGCCGGTCTTCGGGCGCGAAACTGTCGCCGACCTGATCCCCGAACACTTCGGCGAACTGGAGCGCGTCACCGACCCGAGACAGGGATGGCGTGTCCATGCCGATCACATTCGCCGACCTCGCAAAGGCGACCGCGGCAGCCTGGCGGCCATCAACGGCAAGAAGCTCTGCCTCGGCGGCAAGGCCGCCTGTCGAGCCCGGCGCGCGTACGCCCACGGGTCCTGGGATGAAGACGTTCACTACAGCCGCCGCACCGGAGGACACGGGCTCCGTAGGCGCGATGCGCGTCACCGCGACACGAACCGTGGAGGTGTCCGCGTCCGCCCCGGAGCGGATCGTGAACCGCTCGCTCAGTTCGTAACAGACTTGCCGATCGACCTCGCCCAAGACTTTGGCGACATCCTCGGCGCTCAAGCCTTCGCCGGCCGCGCCGGGGACAAGCTGCGCCGGTTCGATGACGATATGGTCGATCTGAGACGCGAGCGCTTCGTCGCGGCGATCTCGAACCGCCACCCTCAATGTCCCCTCCTTGGTCTGAAGCCCTTGGTATGAGGTCAGGAACCCTGCATTGGCGACAGGCGTCGTCTGACAGGCGCCGACGAGCAGTGCGAATCCCAGTGGCAGTGCGCAACGCACGATGGTTAAGCGGGTCATCCAAATCCTTGCGGGTGAGAGAGCACGGCGCGGGTGGCGCGACATCCACGAACGGCTCAACCTCATGGATGATCCGCACCATCCGACCATCACGTCGATTTTTCCTGAGGCGGCAGTCGTTTTCCGCATCATTTTGGACCCTCGCGCCTGGAGTCTACACTCCAAAAAGGAGGACCCGGCGCACCAGAACAAGGGGCCTGGGAGGACATCGAGCAAACTGAACGGGCCGTTCCAACCAACCGCCAGTCACAATTGGCGCGTCGCCGCTCCGTTCCCTGGCCGCTCGTATCGCTACGGGGAGAGATGCATGCCAATTGCCGGTCCTGCAAAAGGACCTGACCCGGCCGATGTCCGCCAAGCCGGAAGCCCCCGTGGTGGCGCGCGTCCCCCGCGCTTCGCCTGCGGCCGCCGGGAGAACGCTCCGGTACGCCGCGCTCATGGATGCGCGGGACGGAGCGTCGGTACATGATCGCGCCGCCTGGCCTCAGATCCGCCGAACGGGCGTTGGCCGCCGTGGCTGGACCCCGCGGGGATTGGCGAGAGCCTGCTGGTTCATTCGGATTTCCTCGAAAGCCGGAGACGTCCAACCGATGAGCAACCTCCTCCGCCTGTCCCGACCATTCCCCTCCCTCAGCCGCTCGGCGGCGCCATGCTCGCTCTCTGGTTCACCGGCGCCGAGGTCGCTCCGACCGATGGTCCACATCGGTTTCCTTGCCACCGAGCCGCCGCGCAATCCGATCCCGCTGCGTTTCGACGGCCGGCATGGTCCGCACGAAGCGCTCCACGACCTCCGCGGCGACGCGATCGCCGGCCTTCTCTGATCGACCCAGTCTCAACACTTCCGCAACGAGGGAGCGGCGGATCCCTAGCTGGCGTTCGCGGACGGCGTCACGCCAGGGCCCGGCATCATCTCCCGCCCGGCTCGCCTCGGCCGCAGCCCCGGCCAGGACGCGCGGGATCGGTCCCTCTCCGCTCACATAGCGCTCCCTGAGCTTCCGCACTGATATGCGCTCCGGTTTCCTCACGACGCCGCGTGCCCGGCGAGGCGTCGCCTCGGCCTCGACCCCTCTGGCGCGCAGGGCCCGGGCAAACCCCTCCCGCCAGGCCTGAAGATCGGCCTTGCGCGGGTTCAGCCGCTCGCCGTCCCGCCCCAGCATGCGGACTGTCAGATGGACGTGGGGATGACGGTCGTCGGTGTGCAGGGCGAACACCCAGGGAAAGCGATCGCCGAAGCTCGCCATCGCGAAGGCGCGGGCGCTGTCGCGCACGCGCAAGGGGTCGGTCCCGGCCGGCATGCTCAGGACGACCGACAGGGACACGGGCGCGTCGCGACGACGTCCCGGCTCGACCGCCCGTTCGGCGGCCCAGTCCTCCCCCAGGGTGCGGACGGCGGCCCGCCCCTCCAGCCGTTCGCCGTCAGGCCCCTCCAGCACAAGCTTGCCGTTGCGGGAGATGTAATCCAGATGCCGCTGCAGATGACCGCCGTCGCGGGTGCGGCCGGTGATCTTGACCATCACCTCCGGAACCCGCCGCGCGACCCTCATCAACTGGGCCCGGGCGTCCTCCCCGGCCGCTCGCCGGCCGAGAACGCCGGGCGTCACCCGGGCGCGCCGGACGTCGACCGGGGGCCGCAGCGCCTCCTCGAATCCGATGGGAGTCCGGAAGTCGCTCATGTTCCGTCGGACCAGTAGGCGAGGTTGCCCTCGAAGGCCGCCCGCAGGCCCGTCAGGTGCGCCCGGATTTCGTCCCCGAAGGCGGCGAGCTGGGCCACCTCCAGATCGAGCACCGTCCCCTCAAGCACGGCGGTGTTCATCGCCCGGGCGATCTGGTTGATGTTGACCCCGATCCGCCGCAGCTCACGCTGCACCTCGATGAAGGCGACCGCCTCCGGCGGCGTCAGCTGCGGCCGGCGTTGCAGACGGCGCCGGATCAGGGCGACGCTCCACTGGGTGCGGGACAGGCCCAGGACCGCCGCCTCGGCCTCCAGCAGGGCCAGGTCCGCCTCGGCGAGGCGCAAGGTCAGCTTGCCCGTCCGGCCCGCCGGCGTCGCCGCAACGGGCGCCGGCAGCGGGGCCTGGGCCGCCTCTTCCATAAGCCGGCGCAGAAACCGCGAGCGTCCGCCCCGGCCGGCCGCGGCGGCGTCGAAGCGGCGGACCAGATCGGGCGGAAGGCGAAGGGTGAGGCGGTCCATGGGAATTGGGGTCTGTCAGACATTGCCGGCGCAAAGCCTATCCTGCCCTAGACCGCGATCCCCTCCGCCCCGTAGGTCTCCGGTGCTCCCCGCCCTCCCCTCGGCGTCCGTTCCACGGCCGCTCGCCCGCCGCCCTGAGGGGCACCCCAGCCGGGCGGGCACTCGACAAATGTCCGCGCCTGCAGGCACGTCACGGTCCCATCTGGTACGCCGCAGGTCCACCTCTTCATGTCGCTCCTCGACGACTTCTCCCGCTTTGCTGAATTCCCCGCGACCCACCCCTTCCCTCGCATGTGGCTGATGGCGGGCGATCACGAACCTCACCTCGTAGTGGGCTCGGGCGAGCTGCGGATCGTCTCCCCCACCCGGTTCGAGTACACCTTGGTGGGCGTCCCCGAGAACCCGGGTTACGTCATCGAGCAGATGCGTCGGCAGCGGGACAATCGGTATGATGGTCTGAAGCGATTTCGCCTCGTGCTCGAAGACGCAGACGGCAAGGAGTATTCCGGCGGTTGGACGGTGCCGCGCATCGACACCGGGGCGGAGGGCTGGTCGTTCGAGGGTGTCGGAGAATCTCTTATCGGTGACGGGCAGACAGAGCCGTCGCCGTCCGGCTCCACCGAAGCGCGATTCGACATTCCCAAGGATCACCACGTGTCCCTGATGCTCGCCCGGTTCGTTTCGACTCCGCAGGAGGCTGGGCGGCCAGTCCCGAGATACGAGCTCGAGGTTCTCGGCGAGACGGTAACCTTCGTCTTCGACAGCCACGCGAGCACCCTGACGATCTCGACGCCCGCCTCCGAGGCCTTTCCCCTGACCTATACCGAGAACTGGCTAGGCGAGCCGCTGCGGATTCTGTTCGGGCAGTTGATCTTCCCCCGGCTCGTGGCCCGCATCTTCAAAGAAGGAAGCGCCATGCTGTCCGTCCGACGAAGCCCGTCCTGGTCGCCGGATTCCGACTGGACGGCGCTTTGGATGGGCGGTCGGGCCGAGCGAGACAAGGCTGACTTCTGGGCTCTCTACGCCAAGCTGCTCGCCCATATCGCCACCGCCCGCACCGACGAGGGTCCAAATTTCGAGGCCAATCCCGTGACGCATTTCCACGAAGAGGTGATCCAAGCCGTACGGGGATCACGCTGGGTTTGGGCCATGACCTTGGCCAGCAGCATCGAGGGGCTGGTGACCATGCTCTATCCGCGCAACTCTCGGCGCGACGACATCGACATGGAGGCGAGCACCGCACTGATCTGTCACATCCGAGCTTGGTCGGGGAACCATGCGCTGAAGGAGGCCGCCATCCGCGCGGTCCAGCGCACGGCGGAGGTGACGGTGGCGGTCGCGCTGCGGACCTTGGTCGCGCAGGGCGTGATCACCCGCGACCAGATGAAGGCCTGGCAGAAGATCAGAAACGCGGTGATGCATGGGAATCTCGTTTCACCCTATTCGAGCCGCGAGGATGACGAGACCCTCGTGGCGCTCGCTGATTTGCTGCGCTCGCTTATCCGCCGTGTAGTGGGAGCGGACCCTGTTCCGACCCCGGAACACACACTCGCGGCGTCTTAGCCGCGCCCTCGGTCCCCTCGGAAGAAGCGGCGGCGCTTCGTCAGCGCCCCCGCGGCACGGTCAGCGGGACCAGATCAGGCTGTGCCCGCCGTCGATCTCGACCAGGGAGGCGTAGATCGGAGCGGGGAAGCTGGGGTCGTCGAGCTTGACCGAGAGGTAGTCGCGGTTCTGCTGGCTCGTCTTCTTCCAGGCGGCGCCGAACTCGGTCTGACCGGAGAAGATGCGGAAGTCGGGAGCCTTCTCGTCGGTCTTCTCGTTGGCCCGCAGCTGGGCCGACTTGACGTTGAGGGTCAGGGTCTTGATCGAACCGCTGTAGGCGCCGTCCGCTTGCTGGGTGAAGGTGCCGATGGTGGCCATGGTCGTCTCTCCTTGCTGATCTCGGGCCACGCCTGCCGCGGCCTCGATGGCGATCGGTGGACCGGGAGACGGGCGGCCCGCAGGTCGGAGCGCCGCAGGCGAGAGAGACCCCGCAGCGCACGAGGAGGACCGGACGGGGCGTGTTTCTTGGCTTGCGCGAGGAGGCCGCCAGGCCGGGGAAGAAACTCGCCCCGCCCGGTTGCGGAAGACGACCGGCTTTCGGTCAGATCAAGCCCATTGAGAGGCCGCACAAGGCTGAGCCCCGCTGCCAGGAGAGCCGGCCTGTCCGCGCCTCGGTCACCCGGCAACGGGCGGCCTCCGGCGATCGACATCCTGCCTTCGCTCTAGGCACGCGCCCCCAATGCTTAGGCTCAGAGAAGAATGGCGCCGGCGACCCCCGCCGCCGCGATCACCGCCACGATGTTCAACCTGCTGGTCCAAACGTAGAGCACCGCCAGCGACGCGGCGAAAATCCCCAAGCCGATGACCAACGGGGATATGCGCTCGCTCGTCGCCAAGGCGAGGTCCACGGTGGTCGCCGCGATCAGGCCCACCACGGCGGCGGCGACGCCCTCCAGCAACGCATGCAACCGCCTGTCCTCCAGAACGGCCTCCAGGCGGTCATACAGGACCAGGGAGAAGCCGAACGCCGGCAGGAACACCCCGGCCGTCATCACCACGGCGCCGATCGGCCCGCCGCCGACATAACCGACGAAAGTAGCGAAGATGATCAGCGGCGCGGGCAGCACCCCCGACAGTGCCAGGCCGTCGAGAAACTGTCCATCGGTCATCCAGCCTCGCCCCACGGCGTCGTTGCGGATGAACGGGATGGCCGTATAGGCGCCGCCGAAGGTGAGCAGCCCGGCCTTCAGCCCGGAGGCGAACAGGACGAGAAGGGCCACATCGCCGTCCCCGGCGATGGCCTCGACGGCGCCTGGCCCGGCGGCGGGAGTCCCAAGCATGAGGATCAGGGCTCCCGCGAGCGCGACGATCGCGACCAGCGCCGCAGCAACAGGGCGGCGCAGCTTCAAGAGGGCGTAGACGAGTCCGGCCGCGGGCAAGGTGATCCAGAAGGGCGTGCCGAGGTAGGCCGCCAGGCCGCAGACGATGGCGATGATCCAGAGGGCGGCATCACGCAGGACATGCGCGCCGATCCGGTGCACGGCCCGGACGATCAGGGCGATGACGGCCGCCTGAACGCCCAGGAAAACGGCGCCCAGCGCCGTGCCGTCGATATCGAGGGCGAAATAGGCCCATGACAGGGCCAGCATCAGCAAAAACCCCGGCAGCATGAAGCCCAGGCCAGCCAGGATGCCGCCGACGCGCCCCTTGGCCCGCATGCCCAGATGGACGCAAAGCTCGTGCGCCTCTGGCCCCGGCAGCACCTGCATCACCGCCAGCAAGCGGTTGAAGTGTGCGCTGGAGATCCAGCGGTCTTCCTCCACCAGTTCGCGGCGGACCATGGCGATCTGCGCCACGGGTCCTCCCCAGGCCATGAGCCGAAGCCCAAAAACCGAACGAACAGGGCTCCGTATGAAATCTCGGGGGGGCGCAGGCTCTCCGCCGGCGGTCGGCGCTGGGGATTCCGCTCCGGCTCTTGAATCGTCCGACATCACACGCGCTCCCTTCCGCGCCGAAGGCGCAGGCTGGAGCGGGTCTTGGACGACGTCGCCGCCATCTTCCGGGCGCCCGCGTCGGCCCGGTGATAATCGCCAGTTTAACATTCTGCCTCGGCAAAAGCATCGACAAGTTGATGCCTTTGCCGAGTCTCGGGAACCGGCGCTCCCTCACCCTCTCACTCACCCGTGCGGATGAATCGGACAGCCTCTCTCTCTTCAGATCGACCTCGGCCACGAAATGCGCCGAGGTCCAGGCCTGTTTCTGCGGCGCGTCGTCGGCGTCGCCTGCGCTTTGGGACCACCAACGGGAATCGTTCGACGCCTTCGGCAGGATGCCGCCGACGATCCGTTCGATGTCGCGAAAGGTCAGGCGAACTTCGGGTTCATGCCGACGCCGCAGATAGCCCAACGGATCATACTTGCCCATCTCGTCATCTCGGCAATGGGAGGGGGCCCGTCAAGCCGATGGCGCAGGACCTATTTGAACCTGCCCTGAGAAGTCGGATAGGTTAAGGCTGACCGCCCGCGCTCCTGGACGGCGAGGGACGGAGTAATCCCTTGGCGACACATCCTGACACCATCCAGTTCACGGTGGCGGCGGCGACTGGCGAGTCCTGCGCGACGGTCAGAACTCCGGGCATTTCGACTTCAGCGTCGACGCCATCGAGTCCGCGCTTGTGAAAGCGACAACCCTGATCGACAGGGGCGAGCGGGTCGAGGTCTTCGTCCAGGACGCGGTGGGCCAGTTGCGCCAGGTCGATCCGGTCGGCGGGGAAGTGCTGCACTAAGGCTGAGTAGGGCGCAGCGGCCGACGCCACGCGTCTGATCGGCAGGCGTTCCGTGAGCCTCTAGCCCGCCCACTCGAGATCGAAGTCCGGGGTGAGCGCGAGCAATCCTGTTTCGATCTGGTTCCACGTCAGGCGCAGCGCCTTGAGATCGTCGGGCGTGAACAGGTGCGCATGATGCGACGCGGCGCGCAGCTTTCCAGCCTGTTTCAGAAGATCGAATACCGCCGTGGGATCGTCGAACCCGGCCTCGAAGATCGCCTGGAAATGTTCCGGATGGCTCATGATCCGCGCGTAGTGGGTGTAGTCGGCGTGGTCGAAAACCTCGCCTCCCCGGTTCTTCCACTTCCCGAGCAAATCCTTGCAGTCGCACAGCGGCAGACGCTCATCCGGCCAGTCCTCACCGTAGGTCTCAGCCATCACCGCATCCAGGATTTCGCGGAGGGTCAACTCGTATCGGTGCACCAAGGTCTTGGCCCGCTTTACATGCGGCGGGGCGGAGTTGGCCTGGAGCCGCGCCTTCAGCCGGCGCCGCTTCTCGGCCATCGTCAACAGGCGCCGTCGCGGCCAGTGCGAAAGCCGCAGACCGGCGGCGTCGAGGAAGTTGCGATAGCCGGCCAGGTTGGCGAACTGCGGCATGTCCGTGATTGAGAAGACGCCGACGGCTTCTCGCATGCTGCGCGTCAGCCGGTCGCTTTCGGCGAACATATCGGCCATCGCCGACGCCCGGGCGAAAGCCTCGATCTGCGGCCGTTCCGACAGAGCGATGGAGGCGACGCCCAGACCGCTGTCCGACATTCGCAGGATGCGATCGACGAAGTCGTCTGTCGGCGTCCGGAACTGCTCCAGCACGCTGGGCAGGGCGTAGCCTGCGGCCAGTTGCGCGATGCGCTCGGCGCGATCGACAAAGGCCGGTGCGAAGGCGGCGCGATAGAGACGGTCCGACTCCTCCTGCGCCCGCATGATGGCGCTCAGGCCCTCGATCCGCTCATACGATGGCCAGGCTCCGGCCGCCGCCATGGCGATCGCACTCTCGCGCGCCGCCAAGCCGGTCGCGCCATAGCCTGCGGCCGCTCTCATCAATGCGGTTTCGCGCCGTATGCTCTCGAACGGCTCGGCGGCGAGCCGCGCCGCCTCCATGGTCGCCAACAGGCGTGAGTCGAACAGGTCACGCGGCAGGGTCATTGACGACCTCGTCGCGTAGCTGGGTCAGGCGCTCCTCGCATACGGCGGTCGCCAAGCCGCGCAACACCTCGACCCGTTCAGTCAACCAGGCCAACTCTTCAGCGCTGATCTTGTAGTGTTTGGAGTACCGCGCCTTGACGTAGGCTTCGCGCAGCAGCTCGAAGCAGCGCCGCTCGAACTTGGTCTCGCGCGGCCAGGCCTCAGCCAGACGCGCGTCGATCGCCTCGCCCTTCTTGCGCAGGAAGGCGAGGTTGTGGGCCTTGGCGCTGTAGAGCGTCACCACCAGCAGGATGCAGTGGTAAAGATGCTCGGCGGTCTGGTGGAGCATAAAGGCGGCCCAATTGGGCTGGTTCGTCTCAATGGACAGCCGCGCAACGTTTTGAGCGCCTGCGGCGCTGGACATCCACTTTTCGAAGTGCTGCTCGGCCTCTTCAAGCGCCACGGCCGCTTTCAAGTCCGCCGGCTTGTGTAGCTTAGCGCCCGGCGTGTCGTGCAGGGCGACGCCTTCCCGCACGATGTCCGCGAAGAAGTAGCGCCCGCGATCCAGTTGCTCGTTCACGTCGTCCAGGCCGTGAACGATGAGGCTGACGGGCGTCCGGATGTCCGGCCCGAGAGGCATCAGGCGGTTCTCGGCGTCATGCCAGAACTCGCCGTCGGTCAGGTCCTCATGATTGACGACGATCAGCAGGTCGAAGTCCGAGAAGTAGCGGCCGACCGGATCATGCACCCAGTCGCCGCGCGCATACGATCCGTACAGGATGATCTTGAGGATCTTGCCGTTCTTCAGCCTCGCCGCGCGACGTGTGGAGATCGCCTCCTCGAACGACTCGCGAACCACCTCGACCACGCGGCGCAGTTCCGCCTGCTTCCGCAGCGGCAGATGATCGAGACTCTTCTTCATCGCCGGAGTCTCCCTGATGGCGGCTCTAACGGCAAGCCTCGCGTCCAAGTGGAACGCGCGCTGGTGTGGCGCCAAACCGCCAGGTACTCTAGGGGAGTATCCATGGCGCACACAATCACCAACAAGAAGAAGCTCGTCGCCCGGGTCCGGCGCATCGCGGGACAACTGGGCGCGATCGAACGCGCGATCGAATCCGAGGCGGGCTGTTCGCAGGTCCTGCAGCAGGTCGCGGCGGCCCGCGGCGCAATGGGCGGGCTGCTCGAGGAGCTGGTCGAGGATCACCTGCGCCACCACGTCGCCCACCCTGAACTCAGCGACGAAGATCGTCAGAGCGGCGCCGACGAACTGATCGCCATCATCCGCCGCTATTCGAAGTAAGCCCTGACATGGCCGCCACCGACCATCTGACCCACGACCACAACTTCCTCAGCCGGTCGCACGACGACAGCGCGCGGCGCACGCTGTGGGTCGTCGGCCTGACGGCGGTGATGATGGTCGGCGAGATCATCGCCGGCCTGGTCTACGGCTCCATGGCCCTGCTGGCCGACGGCTTCCACATGGCGACGCATGCCGGCGCCCTGGCGGTAGCGGCCGGCGCCTATGCCTACGCCAAGCGCCATTCAGCCAATCGCCGGTTCAGCTTCGGGACCGGCAAGGTCGGCGACCTGGCGGGCTTCGCCTCGGCGCTGGTGCTGGGCATCGTCGCGCTGGGCATCGCCGGCGAGTCGGTCGTCCGCCTGCTCGATCCCCGGTCGGTCGCCTTCGGCCAGGCGACGCTCGTCGCCGTCCTGGGCCTTGCGGTCAATCTGGTCAGTGCCCTGCTGCTGGCCGGCGGTGGTCACCATGGTCATCATGGCCATCACCACGGGCATGATCATCACGATGATCACCCTCATGGCCACGAGGGCCATGGCGGCCATCGGGACAACAACCTGCGCTCCGCCTATTTCCATGTCCTCGCCGACGCCCTGACCTCGGTCCTGGCCATCGTCGCCCTGGTCGCGGGCCGCTATCTCGGCTGGGTCTGGCTGGATCCGCTGATGGGTATCGTCGGCGCCATTGTCATCGCTCGCTGGTCATGGACCCTGATGCGCGACACCGCCGCCGTGCTGCTGGACACGACGGACAAGGCCATCGAGGCCGAGGTCCGCGAGTTCGTGGAGGGACCGGGCGACGCCCGGATCACCGACCTGCACGTCTGGCGGATCGGCCCGGAAGCCCACGCCGCCATCGTCAGCGTAACTGGCGGCGTGGATGGCGAGACCGTGCGGGACCGGCTGAGGCCGGTCCACGAGCTCGGGCACCTGACAGTTGAGTGTCGCTGACGGACGGCCCTTCGTCGTCCGCGGGCTGTCCGCGTATGGCAAGCCCTGATCGTGACGCAGCCTGAGATCATTCGATCTCTCGCCCCCGTTCTGGCCGCGTCAGCCGCGCTGACTACACGCCGATCCTTGAAGCCGGATCGGATTTCAGGCAAGCTGTCCGCAGGCAGCCTCGCCTGACTTGTCGCCGGGTCAAAGCGGGCATTTGAAGACCAGACGGCTCCGACCTTCATCACGGTCGATGGGTAACCGGCGAACATCGATCATTTGAAGGACGGCCCCCATGACCGCTATCGCTCTCACCGAATTCGCCCTGCGCGCCACCAAGCGCGCGCTCGCCGACGCCTATCCCGACGCCCGTTCGGCCCATCTCACCGAGGCTCTCGCCTCGGCGTGCGGGTTCGGCAGCCACGCCGCCCTGCTTGCTTACGTGCGCGAGCAGGATCCGCACGATCCTCACATCGTCCTTCTGGACGACAAGGCCTTCATCGACCGTATCGGCCGGATCGATCCGTCCATGTCCGACCTGGCCGATGATCCGATCTGGTTCGACTGGCTGTCCTTCCCGGACCATCCGGACATCATCCGGACCCAGGCCTTGCGCGGCGACGAAATTCCTTACGCCAACGCGCGCGACCGGGCGTGGCGCAACGCCATGATCGCGGCGGTGAACGCGGGCGTCGAACAACGCCTGTTCACCGTGCGGCCCGGCGACGACCGCTGGAAGACCGCCCCGAAGACGCGCGCGCATGGCGCTGTTTACCGGTTCGAGATCGACGGCATCCCCGGGCTCGCCCATGTCGATGACGCGGGCTTCGACGAGTTGACCGTCCATGTCGCCCTCTGGCCCAGCCCCGAGGCCGAACAATGGATCGGCGCGGCCAATGCGGGCTTCCTGACCGGCGACCTGTTCGCCTCCGGCTGGGTGGAGCGTCGCGACGGCGCCTGGCTCCAGTTCAATGGCCACCCGGTCATGAACTGCCGCCGTCACCGCCTGCAGACGGCGGCGGCGCTCGGAGTGCGCCCCTCCAGCTTTGCGGAGACTGGCCCGTTCAAGATGTAGAGGGCCGCCGGTTCAGGCAGGAAGCGGGGTTGATGGCGGCTGGTGCGGGCGCCTGGCGTTTCGGCGGCCAGCGATAGCGGTCATAGGCCGCCGCGAAGGCCGCCGCCTCGCCCAGCCGCCAATCGAGCAGAGCCGGATACTCCGAGGCGTCCAGGTGATGGTCGTCCACCTCGGACACGAGCCAATCGCGCGCGTCCGTTTCGGAGAGGCCGCCGCGGCGCAACTGCGCCCGTCGATCCGCGAGGGCCCAGCACACCGGGTCCGGTGCTCATGGAGATCGGCGACGCCGTCGACATGGTCGGCGCTCTCCGCCGCGCGCAAGGCGGCGGCTGTCCTGTCGTAATCGGGACGTTCATGGGGCCGCACGTCGGTCAGCACCGCGCGAAGATCCTCGAGCGTCAGGCAGTCGTCGGTCAGACCGGTCCCGGCCGTCTTGGTGTCCGTGATGATCTGGCGGCAGTCCTTGCATATCCAGGCGGTCTCCTCGCCCCGGTAGGTCGGTCCGGCGCCATACCAGCCATGCCGGAAATGCAAGGCCTCCGGTCGGTCCTCGGCGATCTGCACCGCACGGCGATGGGCGCCGGCGGTCCATTCGCCGGCGTTGGAGATACGCAACATCTGGAAGCGGGTCCGGTCGCAGCCTGCGCATGTCCAGTCCGGGCCGCCCGCCCACCACTGGGAGTCCGCAGGGTGGGTGGCGTTGAACGTAGCCAGGTCTGCCTCGGTCGGAAGCCGCAAGCGGCGTCGGGCCTTCGGTTTGGACGAGGTTCCCGCCGCGTCGTCGCAGGTTGATCTCGCCGTGAACTCATACCTGAAACTGTAGACGCTGGACGATGGCTCAGTCTGGGCCTTCGTAAGGTCGGCCAGCAGCGCGAGCGTTTCATTGGGTCGATAGTTCGAGCCCTCCCGCACATGGCGTCCGGCCGTCACCCGCTCGGCGAGGTGTCCCATGAAGGCGAGCCGGTCCCCGATATCGTCGGCCACGCGATCCCAGATCGCTCTCGCCTTCGCCTCGTCGACCTCGTGAGGCCTGTTCGGCGTCACAACGATGAACCGGGCGATCTCCGACGGCGAGAAGCTGAAGTCCGGGTGGACCACCCCCTTCAAAAGCGCTTTGGCGCGCCCGTCGGCAGTGTTGCAGTCCTCGCAGACCAGCCGCTCGTGAAAGCGCTCAGCGGAGGTCTTGCAGGCCGCGACGGCGCTGAACTGGATCGCCCGGGCGGCGGAGTCGTCGAGCACGGGGACACCCCGGCGCAAGGTCTTCTCGCCGCAGTCGCGCAGATGGTCGTGGTGCCGGTGAAGCCGGCACAGGAGGACGTTCTGAGCCGAGAGGCGGACCAGTTCGGGCTTGTGCCGGCCGCAGACCGGACAGAACCAGTTCTGCGGGGTGCCTGCCCAGTTGTCGTTGAGGCTCAGCAGGGCCGTCCCGTGCTGAGCGAGCAGCTGATGCGTCTGCTGGCTCCAGCGTCCGTCGAAGGACGGGAACAGCCGCTGCATCTCATCGTCGGGCGTGGCCGCCAGGTCCGGGAGTTCGAGGATGAGCGCCATGCGTCCACTAGCCTGCCGATTCTCCGGCGGAGACCAGTTTCAAGACGCGATACGTCAGATTTGGTCGCGGGCCGCAGCCCATCAGGTGTGAATCGCCGTCGCCGTTGTCGCCGGGAAAACAGAACGGCCCCGGCGCTGTCCGCCGGGGCCGTCGATGGTCGCGATCACCGCAGTCGTGAAGTTGAGGCCGATCTCGGCCGCACAGTGCGGAACGTTACGAAGCTTGGTCTTGGTCCAGGTGTTCAGATTGGTCATGGTCGTTCCTCCCTTGATGCGCAGAATTGCGTCGGTAGCGGTGCGGAGAAGGACCTGAACAATGAAGGTCAGGATGAAGGCAGGCAGGTAGGTGATCGACCCTCCGGTGAGGAATGGGCGCCCAACGTTCCAAGGCTATACAGGGAGATAGTTCGATCTCGCCGCAGCGCAAGAATGGCCAGGCTTCATCGCCCGCCGCTTTGCGCGCGGCGCCAGTCTTCGGGGTTGGTGAACCGCCCGGACCAGAGGCCGGCGCCGTCCTGCTTCGCGGCGGCCTCCTCGGCGAGGTAGGCCGTCCCGGCATAGCGGGCGTAGCGAACGGCATGGCCGTGCCGCACGAGCCATGCGCCCACGTCCTCGCCATCGACCTCGCAGCGGGCGACCATCCGGCCATAGCGGTCCGTGTCCTCCTCGAAACAGGCGACCGTCTTGTCCTGAAGGTGTTGATCGAGCCGATTGGCCGACAGTCGGCCGCAGGCGTAGACCGCGCCGTCGGCGGCGTCGCACGACTGCCGCCCTTCCGGCGCGTCCACGCCCCACAGCCGGATGCGTTGGTCGTGGATTTCGAGGGTGTCGCCGTCGATCACGGACGCCCGGCCCATGACGGTCGGCGCCGCCGGCGTGCAGGCGGCGAGGAGAACCAGAACGAGAATCATTGCGCGCATCGGACCACCGTCATACCGCATGGCGGGAACCATGCAGCCATCGCATCGCGAGCGCCTCCGCAGGGGGCGCGAGCGCCGGGGCGGCGCGAAACAAAGCGGCCGCGCGCCCGCAAGGGACGCGCGGCCTACCTCTGGCTTCTCAGATCACTCCGCCGCGAACGAATAGCCGTCCTCGGTCACCGGCGCATCCGCGCCGTCTCCGCCTTCCGTTTCGGGCGGCTCAACGCGCAGCACCGCAGGCAGCCAGCCCTTGGCCTCGACCAGCCGTTCCGCCGCCTCGGCCATGTCGCCCTTCTTCAACCCGGTGATCCGGGTCGCTTCCTCGGCGTTGACGGCCTCGGTCACCGCCTCCAGCACCCGCGCCTTGGACACGCGGGTGAAATAGCTGGCGGCGGTCGCGGTCCACGTCCCGGTCATGTCCAGCTCGACCGCCGTCGCCAGCGTCTCGGCCTGCGCCAAGGCGCCCGGCCTCCGGTCGTGCGGATCGCGCACGGCGTAGAGGCCGACCCCGGCGCAGCAGGCCATCAGGTCCAGTTGCTCCGACGGCGGCAGACCTTCCACCACGCCCCAGAGGTCTTCGGCCCGCTCGGGCAGACGCGCGCCCCACGCCTCGCACCGGTCGCTGACCCGGCGCCCGGCGGGACCGCCCCCCACCCCCGGCGCCAGCCGCTCCAGCCCGGTGACCGTCAGCCGAAGCTGCAACGGCGTCCAGACGCCGTAGGTCGGGTAGAAGACCTGCAAGGCCAGGGCGTGGACCACCGTCGCCAGCGCCGCCCCCATATCGGCCTGCACCGCGTCGCGCAGCCCCATGGTCTTGTGGGCTGTCAGGTCGATGACCAGCCGATCCGACAGCGACGGCCCCACATCTTCGGCCTCCACCGCGTCACCACCGGCGTCCGGTCCAGTCCCCGTCTCGCCGTCCTCGGCGGCGCCGTCTTCCAACGGCGGTTCCACCACCACATCCTCCACCCGAACCAGACCCCGCTCGAACCGGGCGAGGCCGTCATGGCCCAGCATCACCACGACTCCGGCCTTGGCCTTGGCCTCGGCGACGTAGTCGAAGTCCGGGCCGAAGGCTTGCAAGGCCTTGTCGATCTCCTCCAGCCGGGCGTCCACCTCGGGCGGCAGCATCTCCGCCGCGTCCGTCTCCGAGACGAGACGGTCGTATTCTTCGGACAGAACCGTGATCTCGGCAGCGTCCGCTTCGGACCGTTCGACCGCCACCGGATAGACCCGTCCGAACGCCGAAACATCCGGATAGTCGATGCTGACCTCGGCCCATTTCCAGCCCTCGCGCTCGCGCGCCTCCTCGGCCAGCCCGGTCAGCTTGTCGCTGACCAGCCGGTCCAGAAGGACCACGTCCTCCAACCAGCCGCCGCCGTCCTCGGTGAACAAGTCACGCAGGACTCCGCCGCCCTCGGCCTCATAGGCTTCGACGCCGACGAAGCGGACCCGCCGGTCATCGACGCGAACCTTGGCCTCGGTCATGGCGCGACGGATGGCGTAGGCCGGGGTATGGGGACCGATCTGCTCCAGCACCTGCCGCTGGCGGTCCTGATCCTCGCTGACGCAGAAGGCGGTCAGCTGGTCCAGCGCGAGCGTCCCCGCCCTGTAAGCCGCCATCAACTCCGGCGCCGCCGATCCCAGCCGCAGCCGCTGGCGCACCACATGGGCCGACACCCCGAACCGGGCGCCGATCTCCTCCGGCCCATAGCTCTTTTCCACGGCCAGCCGCTGGAAGGCCTCGAACTGGTCGGCGGGGTGCATGGCCTCGCGGGTCATGTTCTCGTCGAGGCTGATCTCATGGGCGTCGTTTTCGGCGTCCACGATCACCCGGACCGGATGGGTCCGCTTGATCGCCTTGCGCTTGGCCAGAAGCCGAAGCCCCTGCCGACGACCCTCGCCGATGCTGACGAGGTAGTTCCCCGTGGGCGCGCCCTCCCCGTCCCGCTCGACCTCGACCACGGGCGGCTGCAACACCCCCTTGACCTTGATGGAGGCGGCGAAGGCCTCGATGGTCGCCGGGCTGTGCGGCGTCTTCCTCGCATTCTTCGGCGAGGCCTTGAGCCGGTTCAACGGCACGATGAGCTCCGCGCCGTGCTGCGGCGTGGTCGCCTCGGTCGCCTCAATCGCGACGGTTTCGATGGATTGAGCAGTCATGTCTGCCTCCTTTGGGCATGGGTTGCAGGCACGCGAACTGCGCGCCTGAAACCCTGCCCGTCGGCGAGACCGGGGTAGCAA
>NZ_JAQSDK010000025.1 GCF_029945885.1 Brevundimonas sp. | reverse complement strand
GTCCTGCCGCTGATCCTGGTGATCTCGGCCCTGTCGGCCCTGCTGTGGCACTGGAAGGTGCTGAAATGGATCACCCACGGCTTCGGCATCCTGTTCCAGCGCACCATGGGCCTGGGCGGGGCCTCGGCCCTGGCGGTTGCCGCCAACATCTTCCTCGGCATGATCGAGAGCCCGATCGTGATCCGCGCCTATCTGGACAGGCTGACCCGGTCGGAACTGTTCCTGATGATGGTGGTCGGCCTGGCCACCGTCGCCGGCTCGACCATGGTCGCCTATGCCACCATCCTGCACGACGTCCTGCCCAATGCCGCCGGACATGTGCTGGTGGCCTCGATCGTCTCGGCCCCGGCCGGGGTGCTGCTGGCGCGGATCATCATTCCCGAGAAACCGGGTGAGGGCGGGGCCCATGCCGACTACGGCTCCGACCTGAAATACGACAGCGCCATCGACGCCATCGTCAAGGGGACCGCCGACGGCCTGATGGTGGTGCTGAACATCTCGGCCGTGCTGATCGTCTTCGTCTCGCTGGTGGCCCTGGTCAATGTGATGCTGGGCGGCTTCTGGCTGTTCGGCGACCATGTCACCGTCGAGCGTCTGCTGGGCTGGGTCTTCATGCCCGTGGCCTGGCTGACCGGGGTCGAATGGTCCGAGGCGGGCAAGGCCGGCTGGCTGCTGGGCGTCAAACTGACCCTGACCGAATTCGTCGCCTTCATCGAACTGGGCAAGGTGCCGGTCGCCGACATGAGCGAACGTACCCGGATGCTGATGACCTATGCCCTGTGCGGTTTCGCCAACATCGGCTCGGTCGGCATCACCGTCACCGGCCTGTCCGTGCTGGTGCCCGACCGCCGCGAGGAGGTGCTGGGCATGGTCTGGAAGGCCCTGTTCGCCGGCTTCCTCGCCACCCTGATGACGGCTGCCGTGGTCGGGGCCTTGCCCGGCTCGGTCTTCGCCTGATAGCGTTGCATTAGAAAACGGAGGGTCGCCCCATGAAGCTGTTCGACTATGCGCGCGCGCCGAACCCGCGCCGGGTTCGCTGGTTGATGGCCGAAAAGGGTATCGAGGACATCGAGATCGTCTCCGTCGACCTGGTGTCCGGCGAACACAAGGCCCCGGAATACCGCAACCGCATCGGCCTGGCCCATGTCCCGGCGCTCGAGCTGGACGACGGCACCTGTATCTCCGAATCGGTGGCCATCTGCCGCTATCTGGAATCCCTCTATCCCGAGCCCAACCTGTTCGGTCGCGACCCCGCCGAACAGGCGGTGATCGAGATGTGGACGCGGCGCTGCGAAATCTATCTGGCCAACCCGATGATGATGGGGGTGCGCCATACTCATCCGGGCCTGGCCGCCATGGGGCCGCAGAACCCCGAGGTCGGCACCTACAACCTGGCCGAGGCCGAGAAGATGATGAAGACGCTGAACCGGCAGCTGGCCGACCGCGAATTCATCGCCGCCGATCGGTTCACCATGGCCGACCTGGTCACGGTGACCGCGCTCGATTTCGCGCGCCTGATCAAATACCAGCCGCCCGAGGCGTTCGAGCATTTCAACCGCTGGCTGGCGGCCTGCCGCGCCCGCCCCGCCGCGAAGGCCGGGCTCTAGCTCAGCGCGCCGTGAATTTCCGGATCACGCCCGAATAGGTCATCAGGGTCCGGTCGCCGGTGGTGATCTGGCCGCGCACGAAGATCAGCGACCCACCGGCCCGCACCACCTCGCCGGTCGCCTCGATCAGTTCGCCGACATAGGCCCCGTCGATGAAGGTCGAATCCAGCTGGATGGTGACGCCGTTCTTGCCCTCCATCTCCTGGTAGGCGGTCTGGAACAGGGCGATGTCGGCAAAGGTCATCAGGCAGCCGCCGTGCATGCGGTCGCCGGCGTTCATATGTTTGGCCTCGGCCCGGAAGGCGCAGCGCATCCGGCCGTCGGCATCGGGCCGGAAATAGAAGGGGCCGACCGTCTGGTCGAAGGTGCCCTGCAGGTCGTAGCGCTGCCAGCCGGCGAACTCGCCCTCGCTCACCGTGACTTTCGCGACCATAGTCCTTACTCCGCCTTCTTTCCGCTATTGCAGCGCAGCATATAGATATCATGAACGATCCGATCGAGACCGCCATCTTCGAAAAACTGGCCAAGGCCGATCCCAGGGGTGTCGGTGGCAAGAGTATCGAGCCGTCCGACGTGGCCAAGGAGCTGCAGCCGGAACAATGGCAGCGCATGCTGCCCAAGGTGCGCCACTGCGCCCTCGCCCTGATGAAACAGGGCAAGCTGACCATCACCAAGAAGGGCAAGCCGGTCGATCCGACGGCCTTCAAGGGCGTGATCCGCCTGCGTCTGCCGACCCCCGAGGAGACGGCCGCCGCCCTGGCCGCCCTGCCGCCGGTGGTCGACGAGGATGACGACGACTTCGCCTGATCCCGTGACGCGCGGGCCGGGACCGATGTCTCCGCCTTGTTTGCGACCCGCAGCCGTGGCGATACTGGTCCCATGATCCGTCGCCTGGCTGTCCTCGTCCTGTGTCTGGCCCTGAGCGCCTGCGCGACCCCCTATGTCCAGCCGCCGCTGATCCCGCCGCCGGGCTTTGCCGGGCCGCGCATCGGGCCCGCGGCCTTCGTCGTCCAGGACGGGGCGCGGCTGCCCTATCTGCGCTGGTCTCCGGCCGACGGCGAGCCCTGGGCCGTGATCGTGGCCCTGCATGGCATCAACGACTCCCGCGCCTCCTTCCGCCTCGCGGGGCCCTGGTGGGCGGAACAGGGGATCGAGACCTGGGCCTATGACCAGCGGGGCTTCGGCGAGGCCCCGGGTCGGGGGCTCTGGGCCGGGCAGGAGACGACCAGTGCCGACCTGCGCACCGTCGTCGCCCTGGTGCGGGCCCGGCATCCGCACGCCGTGATCGCCGTGGTCGGCGAGAGCATGGGGGGCTCGGTCGCCGTCGCCGCCTTTGCCTCGGACCAGCCGCCCGCCGCCGACCGGCTGATCCTGCTGGCCCCGGGGGTCTGGGGCTGGTCCAGCCAGGGCTGGCTCAACGGCGCCAGCCTGTGGGTCGCCGCGCGCCTGTTCGGCGATCGCGCGGTCGAGCCGCCGGAATGGGCCGTGCGCGACATCCGGGCCTCGGACAATATGCTGGAGCTGATCCGCAACGGTCGCGATCCCAACAGCATCCTGGCGACCCGGTTCGACGTCGTGTCCGGCCTGGTCGGGCTGATGGAGACGGCCTCGCGCCATCTGGGCGATACCCGGGTGCCGACCCTGCTGCTCTACGGGGCCAACGACCAGATCGTCACCCCGGGTCCGATGCGTCGGGCGCTGGAGCGGGCCGGGGGATCCCCGACCCTGCGCACGGCCTGGTATCCGGACGGTTGGCACCTGCTGGACCGCGATCTCGGGGCTGTGGCGGTCTATGGCGACGTGGTCGCCGCCCTGCGCGATCCGACCGGCCCCCTGCCGTCCGGGGCCACCGCGGTCCTGCCGCATCTGCAGGCCTCAGACCCGCAACCCTGAAGCCAACGGTCGTGCTTGCCGTTGCGTCATCCTGAGGGTATCTGGCTCGGAACAAGAATAATGCCCGGGAAGGCTCGCTATGAGCATGACGCTGTTCGATTCGCCGTCTTTCGCGAACCATGAAGGCGTTCACGCCTTCTTCGACGAAAAGACTGGCCTCAAGGCCATCATCGCCGTCCACTCGACCGCCCGCGGGCCGGCCGTCGGCGGCACGCGCATGTGGGACTATGCCTCCAGCGCCGAGGCGCTCGAGGACGTGCTGCGTCTGTCGCGCGGCATGAGCTACAAGAATGCGATCGCCGACCTCGAGATGGGCGGCGGCAAGTCGGTCATCATCGGTGACAGCCGCTCGCAGAAGACGCCCGAGCTGTTCGCCGCCTTCGGGCGCGCCGTCGACACCCTGGGCGGCACCTATTATGCGGCCGAGGACGTCGGCGTGTCGGTCGAGGACGTGGCCGAGGCCCGCAAGGTCACCCCCTATGTCCTGGGCCTGAACGACGGGCCGGAAGCCTCGGGCGATCCCAGCCCCGTCACCGCCGAGGGCGTGTACCGCTCGACCCTCGTCGTCGCCCGCCGTCTGTGGAAGCAGGACGACCTGACCGGCCTGACCGTGGCCATGCAGGGCGTCGGCCATGTCGGCGGCTATCTGGCCGACAAACTGCATGCGGCCGGGGCCAGATTGGTGCTGACCGACGTCAACACCGGCCTGCTGGCCGAGGTTGCCGCCCGCACGGGGGCCGAGATCGTCGCGCCCGACGCCATCTATGACGTGAAGGCCGACATCTATGCGCCGTGCGCCCTCGGGGCGACGCTGAATCCGCAGACCCTCGACCGGTTGACGGTCAAGGCAGTGGTCGGGGCCGCCAACAACCAGCTGGCCACGCCCGAGATTGGCGAGGAACTGTTCGCCCGCGGCATCCTTTACGCCCCCGACTATGTGATCAACGGCGGCGGCATCATCAATGTCGCCTCGGAACTGCGGGCCCGCCAGGCCGGCGGGGCCTATGACCCGGCCTGGGTCGAGGCCAAGCTCGCCCGGCTGATGGAGACGCTGGAGGAAATCCTGGAGCGTTCGGTCAGCGAGGTGCGTCCGACGCACCGGATCGCCGCCGCCATCGCCGAGGCCCGGATCGAGGCCGCCGCCGGCCAGCGGGCCGCCCGGCGCCAGGCCGCCTGAGCCAACCCCGTCGACACAGCCCCCGGAAACCGTTGGCAGATTAACCGGTCTTAACGCCCCATTTACCACGCAGGCGGCAGTTTCTGCCTAGCGGGCGTGTTCGGTCTCCCGTCGGTAGAGTGGGTGGGGACGCGTGGGCGGCTTCTCGGCGGCGTTGCAACGGTTTGGAATCGGTCGTCTGACCGTGGTGCTCGGCGTCGCCGCCGGCGTCGCGGCGGTGCTCGTCGCCGTCATGTTGCGCATCGGCCAGGCCCCGGACGCCCTGCTGTATTCCAATCTCGACCTGCGCGAGGCCTCCGAGATTTCCAGCGCCCTCGACGGGGCCGGGATCAAATATGAATCCAAGGGCGACGGCTCGACCATCTTCGTCAATCGCGACGATGTGGGCACCGCCCGGCTGATGCTGGCCGGCAAGGGTCTCGTGACCTCCGGCTCGGTCGGCTACGAACTGTTCGACAACCAGTCGGTGCTGGGCCAGACCGAATTCCAGCAAAACCTCAACGAACAGCGGGCCCTGCAGGGCGAGCTGTCGCGCACCATCATGTCGATGCGCGGCATCACCTCGGCCCGGGTGCAGATCGCCATGCCGCGGCGCGAACTGTTCCAGTCGGACGGGGTCGAGCCCACTGCCGCCGTCGTCGTCGGTGTCAGCGGCCGGGCCCTCAGCGCCGGTCAGGTCGACGCCATCCGCAACGTCGTCGCCTCGTCGGTGCCGAACCTGAAGCCTGAAAAAGTCACCCTGACCGATACCGCCAACCGGACCCTGGCGGCCGGATCCAGCGCCGACGGCTTCAGCTCGGCCTCGGCCCAGGACGCCAAGAACACCACCGAGGCCCAGCTGCAGGCCCGCATCAAGGACATCGTCGAAGGCGTCGTCGGCGTCGGGGCCGCCCGGGTCCAGGTCACGGCCGACATCGACCACAGCCGTTCGACCACCCAGGAGTTGCGCTACGACCCCGACGGCCAGGTCGTGCGCTCGACCTCGACCAATGGCACCGAGTCCACCGACACCACCGGGGCGTCCGACGGCGGGGCCACGGCGGCCAACAATATTCCAGGCGGTCAGGCCCCGACCACCACCCCGGTCGGCTCTACGGACACCGCCAATACCGAGACCACCAACTACGAGATCTCCAACACCACCACCACGACGGTCAAGGAGGCCGGCGAGGTCAAGAAACTGGCCGTGTCTGTCGTCGTCGATGACAAGCGCACCCCGGCGGCCGACGGCAACGGTCCGGCCACCTATACGGCGCGCACGCCGGAACAGATCGAACAGATCAAATCCCTGGTCGCCGCCGCCGTCGGCATTGACGAGGCCCGGGGTGACAAGCTGGAGGTTCTCAACGTCGGCTTCACCCACGACGTCGCCGACATGGGCGGCACCGAGGCCGGCTCGTCCCTGTTCGACTTCACCAAGAACGACATCATGCGCGGCGTTGAACTGCTGGTGCTGCTGATCACCGGCCTGCTGCTGATCTTCTTCGTGCTGCGGCCGCTGCTGAAGACGGCCGGCGGCGGCGGCGGTATGCCGGCCCTGGCCGGGCCGGCCGGCAGTGCGGCGGTCCTGCAGGCGAGCCTCGCCGGCGGGCAGGGCGGCGACATGGCCCAGCTGACCGGTCCGTCCGAAATGGAGAAGCGGCTGGATATGGCCCGCGTCGAGGGTCAGGTGAAGGCGTCGTCGGTCAAGATGGTCGCGGATTTCGTCGACAAGAATCCCGATGAATCGACGGCGATCCTGCGGACCTGGGTGCACGAAGGCTGATGGCTCGCGCGTCCGGAAAAAAGGTCGTCATCGAAGACCCCAGCAAGCTGACCGGGCCGGAGAAGGCCGCGGTCATCCTGCTGGCGCTCGGTGAGGATCATCCCCGTCTGTGGGAGTCCCTCGACGAGGAGGAGATCAAGGAGATCTCCCAGGCCATGGCCGCCCTGGGCACGGTGGCCTCATCCGTGGTCGAGGAGCTGATGGTGGAGTTCGTGTCCGGCATGGCCGGGTCGGGCTCGGTCATGGGCAGTTTCGAACAGACCCAGCGGCTGCTGTCCGCCTTCATGCCGCCCGACCGTGTCGACGGGCTGATGGAGGAGATCCGCGGTCCCGCCGGCCGGACCATGTGGGACAAGCTCGGCAATGTGAACGAGGCCGTGCTCGCCAACTATCTGAAGAACGAATATCCGCAGACCGTTGCCGTGGTCCTGTCCAAGATCAAGCCCGACCACGCCTCACGCGTCCTGACGGCCCTGCCCGAGGACTTCGCCCTGGAATGCGTCCAGCGCATGCTGCGCATGGAGCCGGTGCAGCGTGAGATCCTCGACAAGATCGAACAGACCCTGCGCACCGAATTCATGTCGAACCTGGCGCGCACCTCCAAGCGCGACAGCCATGAGCTGATGGCCGACATCTTCAACAGTTTCGACCGCCAGACCGAGGCCCGTTTCATCGGCGCGCTGGAAGAGCGCAACCGCGAGGCGGCCGAACGGATCCGGGCCCTGATGTTCGTGTTCGAGGACCTGTCCAAGCTCGATCCCGGCGGGGTCCAGACCCTGCTGCGCGCCGTCGACAAGGACTCCCTGGGTCTGGCCATGAAGGGGGCGTCGGAAAGCCTGCGCGAGATGTTCTTCTCCAACATGTCCGAACGCGCCTCCAAGATCATGCGCGAGGACATGGAATCGATGGGCCCCGTCCGTCTGAAGGACGTCGACGCCGCCCAGACCGCCATGGTCCAGGTCGCCAAGGATCTCGCCGCCAAGGGCGAGATCATGCTGGTCGGCCAGAGTGGCGACGACGAGTTGATCTACTGACATGACCGAACCCGCCGTCCATCGCCCCTATGGCTTCGATACCGAGTTCGACGAATCGGGCGTCGTGGTCACGCCCTCGGGCTTCCGCCCGACCAAACGTTCCTACGCCCCGTCCGAGGTCGAGGCCCTGCTGGCCCAGGCCCGGCTGGACGCGCGCGAATCGGCGCTGGCCGAGGTCGAAAGCCTGCAGGCCCTGGCCATGACGACCATCGGCGAGGCGGTCGCCGCCGGGGCGCCGGCCCTGACCCAGCTGATCCAGCTGCATCGCGAACAGGCGTCGCATCTGGCCCTGGCCGCGGCCCGGGTCGTCGCCGCCGCCGCCCTTGACCGGTTTCCCGACGGGCCGCTGCAGGCCGCGCTGGAAGCCCTGGGCCAGGAAATCGACGCCACCCCGCGCCTGGTCATCCGCTCGGGCGGGCTGGACGAGGCCGTGCAGACGCGGATGACCCAGCTGTGCGCCGATGCCGGCTTCTCGGGCCTGGTCGCCTTCCGCGACGACCCGGCCCTGCCGGTCGCCGCCTTTCAGCTGGAATGGGCCGACGGTCGCGCCGCCTTTGATCCCGAAGCCGCCCATGCCCGGATGGTCGAGGCCCTGACCCTGGCCCTGGCCAGCGAGGCCGGCCACGCTGAAACCCTTTCTGACGGGAGGCCCTCCGATGGCCAATGAAGATCTGTCCCTTGAGGAGTTTGCGGACTCCACAGCCCTGACCACCGGCGACGACGCGGGTGACAAGGCCGCGTCCGATCTGGCCAGCGTCTTCGACGTTCCGGTCAATATCTCGGCCGTGCTCGGCAAGGCCCATATGACCGTGGCCCAGCTGTTGAAGCTGAACCGCGGCTCGGTGCTCGAGCTGGACCGCAAGGTCGGCGAGGCCATCGACATCTTCGTCAACAACCGTCTGGTCGCCCGCGGGGAGGTCGTCGTCGTCGAGGACCGCCTCGGTGTGACCATGACGGAAATCATCAAGACCGAGGATTCCGGCGCCTGATCGGCCGCCGGTTCCCCGTACGTAGAGAGTAGAGGAGAAGACCCATGCGGCTTCTGGTGGTTGGACGGCTTTCGGGCCAGCTGGCGTCGGCAGTGAAGATGGCCATGGCCCACGGGGCCAAGGTCCAGCACGTCGAGCGCATCGACCAGGCGACGGAACAGCTCCGCCGCGGGCAGGGCGCTGACCTGCTGATGGTCGACTACCACCTCGACATCGGGGCCCTGATCGCCGCCAATGATGCCGAGCGGATCTTCGTGCCGGTCGTCGCCTTCGGTCTGGACGCCAATGCCGCCGAGGCCGCCGCCGCCATCAAGGCCGGTGCCAAGGAATTCATCCCCCTGCCGCCGGAAGCCGACCTGATCGCCGCCGTGCTGTCGGCCGTGGCCGATGACGACCGGCCGCTGATCTCGGCCGACCCGTCGATGAAGGCCGTGGTCATGCTGGCCGACCAGGTGGCCCGCTCCGAAGCCTCGATCCTGATCACCGGTGAAAGCGGCGTCGGCAAGGAGGTGATGGCCCGTTACCTGCACACCAATTCCAAGCGCGCCGACCGGGCCTTCATCAGCGTCAACTGCGCCGCCATCCCTGACAATCTGCTGGAGTCGGAGCTGTTCGGCCACGAGAAGGGGGCCTTCACCGGGGCCATCGCGCGGCGCATCGGCAAGTTCGAGGAGGCCGACGGCGGCACCCTGCTGCTGGACGAGATCAGCGAGATGGACGCCCGTCTGCAGGCCAAGCTGCTGCGCGCCATCCAGGAACGGGTCATCGACCGGGTCGGCGGCACCCGGCCGGTGCCGGTCAACATCCGCATCATCGCCACCTCCAACCGCGACCTGGCCCGGGCCGTCAGCGAGGGCACCTTCCGCGAGGATCTGCTCTACCGGCTGAACGTCGTGAACCTGCGCCTGCCGTCGCTGCGGGAACGGCCGGGCGACATCGCCGCCCTGGCCGATTTCTTCGTCAAGAAATACGCCGCCGCCAACGGTGTGCCGGTGCGCCCGATCGCCGCCGACGCCCGCCGTGCCCTGGCCGGTCACCGCTGGCCCGGCAACGTCCGCGAGCTGGAAAACGCCATGCACCGCGCCGTGCTGCTGGCGACCGGGGCCGAGATCGACGTCGACGCCATCCGCCTGCCCGACGGCCAGCCCCTGACCGGCGGCGGGTCAATCGACTCCAGCCCCGCCGCCCGCGCCGCCCAGACCGCCGACGCCGTGTCGCGCGCCTATGTCGGCCAGACCGTGGCGCAGATGGAAAAGACCCTGATCCTGGACACCCTGTCGCACTGTCTCGGCAACCGCACCCACGCGGCCACCATCCTGGGCATCTCGATCCGCACCCTGCGCAACAAGCTGAACGAATATTCGGACGAGGGCACCCCGATCCCGGCGCCCCAGTCCGGCGTCGCCGCCTCCGGCTACGCGGCCTGAGCATGGCCACGGCCACGGACCGCAGAAGCGTCCTGACCGGCCTCGGCGCGCTGGGCGTGGCGGGGTGCGGTCAATCTCCGGCGAGCGCGATTGCTGTCACCGTCTTCGATCTGGACCTTGACCTGCGTGCGCTCGAAGCCCGTCACGGTGGGCGTCTGGGACTCTGTGCCTATGGCCCGAAGGGACGTGTGAAATGGCGCGCTGACGAGCGCTTCGTCTATTGCTCCACCTTCAAGATGTATTTGGCCGCGGCCACCCTCCTGCGGGCGCAGGCAGGCGACGAACGACTGGATCGCACCGTACCGGTGACCCGGGCCGATATGGTTTCCCATGCCCCGGTGACTGAGCCCGCGATCGGCGGATCGTTGACGATCGAGCAGTTGATGAAGGGCACCGTCGAGGTCAGTGACAACCCGGCCGCAAACATCCTGATCCGTGAACTGGGCGGACTGGATGCCTTGACGGCCTTCTATCGCGGCCTCGGCGACCAGAGCACACGGGTCGACCGACTCGAGCCGGAAATGAACCGGCTGGACGGCGACAAGGACACCACCACGCCCGTCCAATCGGTGAGCAACATCTCTCGCCTGCTGGTCTCCCCTGACACGCCGCTCAGCCCGGACTCCAAAACCCTGCTGCTGCGCTGGATGGTCGATACGCCCACCGGCATGAGCCGGATCAAGGCCGGCGTTCCCGCCGGCTGGCGCGTTGCGCACAAGACCGGTACCGGCGGCTACGGTCCGACGAATGACATCGGTGTGCTCTACCCGCCCACCGGCGAGCCCGTGGTAATCGCCGTCTATCTCCACGCGACCCGTGCCTCGACCGAGGCACAGAACGACGCCGTCATCGCTGACGCCACCCGCATGGCCCTCGCCACCCTCGGTCACGGGGCCGCCGCATGACCGACATCCCGGTGATGATGAAGGACGGCATGGCCCGTCCGACCGGCAAGGAAGTCTGGGGCTGGTTCGCGCGCGGCGAGGTGGCCATGGCCACCGGCGTCATCGGCGTGATCCTGCTGCTGATCCTGCCGGTGCCGAAATTCCTGCTCGACATGTTGCTGGCCATCTCCCTGGTCTCCAGCGTGCTGATCCTGATGACGGCCGTGATGATGAAACGGCCGCTCGACTTCGCCATCTTCCCCACGGTCCTGCTGGTCTCGACCCTGTTTCGCCTGGGCCTGAACCTGGCCTCGACCCGGCTGGTCCTGACCCACGGCCACGAGGGCCACAACTCGGCCGGCGAGGTGATCCAGGCCTTCGGGGCCCTGATGATGGGCGGCAATTTCATCATCGGCATCATCATCTTCGCCATCATCCTGGTGGTGAATTTCGTGGTCATCACCAAGGGCTCGACCCGGATCGCCGAGGTCAGCGCCCGCTTCACCCTCGACTCCATGCCCGGCAAGCAGATGGCGATCGACGCCGACCTGTCCTCGGGCCTGATCGACGAGGCCGCGGCCAAGCTGCGCCGCAAGGAACTGGAGCAGGAATCGACCTTCTTCGGGGCCATGGACGGGGCCTCGAAATTCGTGCGCGGCGACGCCGTGGCCGGCCTGATCATCACCTTCATCAACGCCCTTGGCGGCATGCTGATCGGTGTCCTGCAGCACGACATGCCCGCCGGCGAGGCGGCCAATGCCTATATCCAGCTGACCATCGGCGACGGTCTGGTCACCCAGGTCCCGGCCATCATCATCTCGATCGCCGCCGGCTTCCTGGTGTCCAAGGCCGGGGTCGAGGGCACGGCCGACAAGGCCTTCGTCGCCCAACTGGCCACCAACCCCGTCAGTCTCGGCGTGGTCTCGGCCGCCTCCCTCCTGATCGGCCTGATCCCCGGTATGCCGCTGATCCCGTTTCTCGCCCTGTCCGTCGGCACCGGCTTCATGGCCTGGCGTCATGGGCGCGACCGGCTGCGGCCCAAACCGTCCGAGGCCCAGCTGGCCGCCGCCGCCGCCGATCCCAAGGAAGAAATCGAGGAGCCGATCGGCACGGCCCTGACCATCGACGAGGTCAAGATCGAGCTGGGCTATTCCCTGCTGTCGCTGATCAATGATCTCGAGGGCCGGCGCCTGACCGACCAGGTCCGCGCCCTGCGCCGCTCCCTGGCCCAGGAATACGGCTTCGTCATGCCGTCGGTGCGTATCCTCGACAACATGCGCCTCGGCACCCAGGGTTATGCCATCCGCATCAAGGAGATGGAGGCCGGCCAGGGCGAGGTGCGTCTGGGCTGTCTGATGGCCATGGACCCCAACGGCCGCCAGGTCGAACTGCCGGGCGAACACACCAAGGAACCCGCCTTCGGCCTGCCCGCCACCTGGATCGACGAGAGTCTGCGTGAGGAGGCCACCTTCCGCGGCTACACCATCGTCGACCCGTCGACCGTGCTGACCACCCACCTGACCGAGATCCTCAAGGAGAACATGGCCGAGCTGCTCTCCTACGGCGAGGTGCAGAAGCTGCTGAAGGAGCTGGGCCCGGAAGAGCAGAAACTGGTCGACGAACTGATCCCTTCGGTCGTCACCGTCACCACCCTGCAGCGGGTGCTGCAGACCCTGCTGCGCGAGAAGGTCTCGATCCGCGATCTGGGGGCCATTCTCGAGGGCCTGGCCGAGGCCGCGCCCCACACCAGTTCGGTCACCACCCTGGTCGAACACGTCCGCACCCGTCTGGCCCGCCAGCTGTGCTGGCAGCACAAGGCCGAGGACGGAGCCCTGCCCATCGTCACCCTGTCGCCGGAATGGGAACAGGCCTTCGCCGAGGCCCTGGTCGGCCAGGGCGAGGACAAGCAGCTGGCCATGGCCCCGTCGCGCCTGCAGGACTTCATCCGTGCGGTCCGCGACGTGTTCGAACGGGCGGCCATGGCCGGCGAGACCGCCGTGCTGCTGACCGGACCCCAAGTCCGCCCCTATGTGCGCTCGATCATCGAACGCTTCCGCGGCCAGACCGTGGTGATGAGCCAGAACGAGGTCCACCCCCGCGCCCGGCTGCGCACCATCGGCACGGTCTGATCACGGCCCGGCCGACGGGCGTTGTCTAGTTGACCTGGCTCCAGCCGCCGGCCGAGGCGTCGCGGGCGACCGCATTGACCGGGCGGGCGATCAGGCCGGACTGGGTGATCCAGACCTCGTACCGGGCCCCGTCGGCCATCGGCATATAGGTGGCCCCGCCATACAGGGTGTCGACCGCGTCGATGTGACGACGATAGCGCCGGGCCATGTCCCAGACGCTGAGCTTCCATGGGACGGTGATGTTGCCGGGAAGGACGGTGGCGCGGTCTCCGCCGGACAGGGCATGGACGCTGCGGGTGCTGTGCAGTTCCTGCTCGATGTCCTGATAGCGTCCTGACAGCCGGTCCAGCCGGTACTGGCTGTCCAGCCCCAGCACATTGGCCCACGGCTTCCATTTCAGCACCTGGGCCTCGATCCGCCAGTCGTCGCCGTTCAGCAGATAGACTTCGGATCGGGCGGATTCGCCCTCGACCTGGGCCGGCTGGGTCACCGTGGCCTCGAAATACTGCGGCCCCAGCTGTTTCAGCTGCAGGGTGGCCACCGGCCGCTCATAGGTCATCCGCGCATAGGTCTGGACATTGAGTCCGGTCAGGGCCGCGATCGCCGCGATGGCCATCAGGCCGCCGCCGCCGATGGAGCCCAGACCGCCGCCGACGATCCGCCCGCGGAACAGACTGCCGAGGCTGACCAGCAGCAGCAGCAGGCCGAGAGCCCCGACCACCGCCGGAATAATCCACCACCACCAGATCATTTTATCTTCTCCACGCCCCAGACATCGGCAGTATTAACCGCAATTCACCGTTCTGACGACAGTTTCACCCATGACGCGACTGGACTTGACCCCGGGGGCGGCTAAACCTGCGCCAGATGAGCGCGAGTGTTTCCCGGAAAGCCGGGTGCAGTGCCCGGTCCCTGTCCATGCCGCCGCGCCATCCGGCTGCGGCGGGACGGTCGCCGTTCAGGTCGGATCACCGGGGATAGGTCATGCTTCAGTTCGGTGATCGTCAGCCCGGCCTGGTCTATCGCGACCGGCCGACGGCCTTTGGCCTGCTCGTCGAGGCGGGGCGGCTGGCCTGTGTGCGCGTCGATCGCGGCGAGGGCAGCTATTACGATCTGCCCGGCGGGGCGGTTGACGGCGATGAGACCGAGGTCGAGGCCCTGGTGCGCGAATTCATCGAGGAGACCGGCCTGACCGTGCGGCCGGTCTCGCGACTGATCGAGGCGGCCCAGTATTTCCGCAAGACCGACGGCACGCCGCTGAACAACCGGGGCGGCATCTGGATCGCCGAACGGATCACCTTCGACCCCGCGGCCAGGGTCGAGGCCGACCATGAACTGGTCTGGCTGGAGCCGGTCGAGGCCCTGTCCGGCCTTCGGCATGAGGCCCACGCCTGGGCCGTGGCCTGCTGGCTGCGTCACCGGGCCTGACTGAGCCATACGGAACGGAAGCGGCCCCCGGCCGCTGATTCTGTCGAAGGGTCGCCACCCCCGGTGCCCTCTGACAGGAGAAAACCCATGCCCGATCAGGATCGTATCGACGGTGCCGCCAAAAACCTCGGTGGCAAGGCCAAGGAGTTCGCCGGCAAGGTTACCGGTGACGAGAAGCTGAAGGCCGAAGGCCAGGCCGATCAGGTCAGCGGCAAGGTCCAGAATGCCATCGGCGGCATCAAGGACAGCCTCAAGGGCGACAACTAGCGTCCACGAAATGACGGCCGCGCCCCGGACGTCGGCGGCCGGCCGTCATCCCCGTCCCGGACCGCATGGGTCGGCGCTGTCCTGAGGGGACACACGTATTATCTGGCGTCGGGATCGGGGCCGTGTTCAGGTGGCAGGCTGGTCCCGGAATGCTCCGCGCCCGGGCCGGACTCCGTCGTCGTGATTACCAAGCCGATCCAGGGCATTGAAAATGCCCAGACCCTGGCCGAGGCGATCGTGGATACGATCCATGAGCCGCTGCTCGTGCTGGACGGCGGTTTGCGCGTTCTGGCGGCCAGTCGCGCCTTCTATGAAATCTTCAAGGTCGACTCCGACCACACGATGGGCTGCCGTCTCTACGACCTGGGCGACGGCCAGTGGAATATCCCGGCCCTGCGCGAACTGCTGGAAACCATCATTCCGACCCGGGTGGCCATGGACGGGTTCGAGGTCGAGCACGACTTCCCCGGCGTCGGCCAGCGCACCATGCTGCTGAACGCCCGCAAGGTGCTGTACGAGACCAGCCCGAATTCAACCATCCTGCTGGCCTTCACCGACATCACCGCCCGGCGGGTGATCGAGCGCGAGAAGGAAGATCTGCTGGAAAGGACCGAGGATCTGCTCCTTCAACAGCAGACCCTGCTGCAGGAGATGCAGCACCGCGTCGTCAACAGCCTGCAGATCATCGCCAGCATCCTGATGCTCAAGGCCCGCAGCGTGACCTCCGAGGAATCCCGCGGTCATCTGCGGGACGCCCATCAGCGGGTGTTGTCGGTCGCCGAGGTGCAGTCCCACCTGCATGCCACCGGCGGCGTCGACCGGATCGCCGTCGGCCCCTATCTGACCAAGCTGTGCGGCAGCCTGTCCGCTTCGATGGTCGGCGAGTCCCGCCCGATCGCGATCGGGGTCGAGGCCGATGCGGGCATGATCGGCTCTGAAAAGGCCGTCAGCCTCGGGCTGATCGTGACGGAGCTGGTGATCAATTCGATCAAATACGCCTTCCCCGATACCCGGCCCGATGCCCGGGTCACGGTCAGCTATGTCAGCGAAGGCGATGACTGGACCCTGACGGTCGCCGACAATGGCGTCGGCCTGTCGCCGACGGCCGCGCCCCCGTCGGTCGGGGGCCTGGGTACGGCCATTGTCGAGGCCCTGGTCAAGCAGCTGGGTGCGCAGGCGGAAGTCCGGACCCAGCCCCATATGACGGTGACCATCACCCATATCGCCGGGGTCACCCCCGCCCTGGCCGCCTAGCGGGTCAGCGCCCGCATGGCCTTGTCCAGGCCGTCGATGGTCAGGGGGAACATCCGCTCGTCCACCAGTTCGCGGATCATCCCGACCGAGGCCGAATAGCTCCAGTAACGTTCAGCCACCGGGTTCAGCCAGACACATTTCTCCCACTGCTGGCGGGCCCGCGTCAGCCAGACGGCCCCCGCCTCCTCGTTCCAGTGTTCGACCGAACCGCCGGGCATGGTCACCTCATAGGGGCTCATGGTGGCGTCGCCGACGAAGATGGCGCGCCAGTCGCCGGGGTATTTGTTCAGCAGGTCCCAGGTGGCGATCTGCTCGCCGTGACGGCGGCGGTTGTCCTTCCACACCCCCTCGTAGAGGCAGTTGTGGAAGTAGAAGAACTCCATGTTCTTGAACTCGGTCTTCGCCGCCGAGAACAGCTCCTCGCACAGCTTCACATGGCCATCCATCGAGCCGCCGA
>NZ_JAQSDK010000024.1 GCF_029945885.1 Brevundimonas sp. | reverse complement strand
GTAGAGCCTCCTGATCGGGCGCTAACGCTCGCGACGCGGTCGCTCGCTGCATGAGCGCACGATGACAAAAGACAGAGCCCCCGCCGGTGCAGACCGGCGGGGGCTTTTTCGTTGGCCGGACGGCGCGTTTCGCCTTTCAGGGGATAGAGTCTGGTTAAGCCACGTCCCGACGCGGGCAGGGACTTGCAAGGAACCGCGGATTACCGCCTACGTTCGCCTGACGGACGTTAGGGGTTTGGTAATCATGTTGCGCGCGCTTCGCATCGGCCTGTTCATCGGCACCCTGATCGGGATGTCGGCCTGTGCCGCGACTCCTCCGGCGAATCCTGACGTCAGCGGGCCCTACGGGGCAGTGGATGCCGGGCCCCGACGCTAGGCCGCAAGGAAACCGTGGCGGAAACGGCCGACTTCGGCTAGGAACAAACAGCGGACGCCGACTGCTGCGCCGCGCAGGTCTGCCTCCCCCTAGATGTTAGCCATCGCCATCGCTGTCGTTCTGCTCCTCGTGGTGCTCAACGGCCTGTTCGCCATGACCGAGCTCGCGGTCGTCTCCTCCCGCAAGTCCAAACTGCAGAGTCGGGCCGAGCGCGGGGACAAGGGGGCCCGCGCGGCCCTGAAGCTGGCCGAGGATCCGACCCATTTCCTGTCGGCCGTCCAGGTCGGCATCACCCTGATCGGGATCCTGGCCGGTGCCTATGGTCAGGCGGCGATCGCCGGAGAGCTGGACAAGATCCTCCAGGCCCAGTTTCCGGCCCTGGTCGCCTATACCCAGATCTTCTCGACCGCCCTGGTGGTTGTCTGCATCACCTATGTCTCGCTGATCGTCGGCGAGCTGGTCCCCAAACGCCTGGCCCTGATCTTTCCCGAGACCATCGCCGCCAAGATGGCCGCGCCGATCTCGAGCCTGGCCGTGGTGCTGCATCCGTTCGTGGTGCTGCTGACGGCCTCGACCTCGGCGATCCTCAAACTGATGGGCGTCAAGGACCGCGACGGCACCGACGTCACCCAGGAAGAGGTCGAGACCATTCTCGCCGAGGGCACGTCGGCGGGCCTGATCGAGCCTGAGGAGCAGGTGATGATCGAGGAGATCCTGCGTCTGGGTGACCGCCCGGTGCGGGTGGCGATGACGCCGCGCACCGATGTGTTCTGGGTGGCGCTGGACGATACGGTCGCCGCGCTGCGTGAGGAAATTCGCGTCTGCCCCTATTCGCGTATCGTGGTGGCCCGCGACGGCGACCTCGATCACCCGATGGGTGTGGTCCACAAGAAGGACTTGCTGGACTCCTATCTGACCTCGGGTGAGCTGGAGGTCGAGAAACACGTCAAGACCCCGGCCTTCATCCCGCAGTCGACCTCGGTGCTGAAGGCGCTGGAGATCCTGAAGGGCACCCATGTCCACATGGCCTTCATCGTCGATGAGTACGGGGCCTTTGAGGGCGTGGTCACGGCCACCGACATTCTCGAGATGATCGCCGGCGACTTCAATGAAAGCCATGACGAACTGACCGGCTTCGTCACCCAGCGTGAAGACGGATCCTGGCTGGTCGACGGCCGCACCGACCTCGACGATCTGTGCGACATGCTGGGCGAGGATTTCGGCGAGAACGACAGCTTCCACACCGTGGCCGGCCTGGTTCTGCACCAGCTGTCGCGCGTGCCCGACAAGGGCGAGGAGCTGCAGCTGGGCCGGTTCGAGGTCGAGATTCTGGACATGGACGACCGCCGTATCGACAAGTTGCTGTTCCGTCAGGTGGTCCGGTCCGACGACGAGGCCCGTGCGATCGCGGCCCATCGGGACGACTGATCCGGTCTTTGCGCGCAATCGCTGGGTCCGGGGTCTGATAGCCCTTGAAAACCCGCCTTCGCTCGGGCATACGCCCCGGTCTGGCGAGGACCACGCGCCGATGGGGTAACCCACGGCGCGTTGTGCTTTGTCCGGGCACTACAGGAGTGTAGCTCAGCTGGTAGAGCATCGGTCTCCAAAACCGAGGGTCGTGGGTTCGAGTCCCTCC
>NZ_JAQSDK010000023.1 GCF_029945885.1 Brevundimonas sp. | reverse complement strand
CGGTGCGCGACCGCGCCGCTGGGTCCCCCGGTCGCTTCGCGCCGGAGGATGACGACAGCTGTTTTGAGCGAGGGTCCCTGCGCGACCCGAAGGGGGGCGCGAAGCGTCAAAGGGTGAGGGGTTACGGTGCGACGCGGGATGATACCGTAAGCCCTCTCCCCAACCCCTCTCCCGCCGGGAGGGGGCTAGAACGGCAACCGCCACGCTCGCGGGCCGTTGATACAGACGAAGGAGATTTCCCGTGACCTACTATCACAGCAAGACCACCGACCTGCCGTTCGACGCCGCCGTGGCCCGGACGCGCGAGACGCTGAAGGCCGAGGGCTTCGGCATCATCACCGAGGTCGATATCGCCGCCACCTTCAAGGCGAAGCTCGACGTCGACTTCCGGCCCTACATCATCCTCGGGGCCTGCAACCCCGGGGCGGCGCACGAGGCCCTGGGGTTCGAGGACAAGGTCGGGCTGATGCTGCCGTGCAACGTCATCGTCCAGGCCCTGGCGTCGGGCGGCTGCGAGGTCGCCGCCATCGACCCGGTGGCGTCGATGACCGCCATCGACAACCCCGACCTGAAGGCCAAGGCCGCCGAGATCGGGGCCGGTCTGAAGCGGGCGGTGGCGGCGGTTTGATCTTCAGACAGTCGGTCAGGGCTCTGCGACCAGTCCCGGATAGAGGTCGGCCCAGTGCGGGTTCGCCGCCTCGATCAGGGCGAATTTCCACGCGCGCTGCCAGCGTTTGATGCGCTTTTCCCGCAGGATCGCCTGATCGACGTAGCGATGGTGTTCGTACCAGACCAGCCGGTCGGTGCCGCGCGCGCGGCTGTAGCCGTCGATCTGGCCGTGCCGGTGTTCGTCGATGCGCCGGATCAGGTCGTTGGTCATACCGACATAGAGCCAGCCGCACGGACCGCTGGCGACGATATAGACCCAGAAGTCGTGGCCTTTCGCGCGCATGGCGAGCAACTTATGAGGGCGCGCCAGCCATCGTCAAGATTGCGCGCACCTTGTCATCCCGGAAGCGCCGCAGGCGCTATCCGGGACGGGACGGGATCCTGCGAAACCCTCCCGGACAGCCCGCAGGGCTGAGCCGGGAGACGGGTGGACGCCACACCCTGCCCGGGCGTGCTTCCCCCTCGGCGTGGAAATCCCGTCACCGGGGTCGATCCCGCCTGTCTCCCGGACAACCGCTGCGCGGTTTCCGGGAGGGATGAGGTGGAGTGGTGTCCCGTCCCGGCTCTACCCCCGGCTTACGCCGGGGTTCGGCCGGGATGACAAGGGGGGTCATGCTCGACCGCCGGGCGGTGCAGACAAAGCACGCCTTGTCGCCACACAGGTGTGTCAGGCACGGCACCTTGTCATCCCGGAAGCGCCACAGGCGCTATCCGGGACGGGGCGGTCCCGACGCCGGGCCGGGACGCGAACACCGGCTCGGCCGTAGGGCATCTGCGGTGGTTGCGGGCGCAGGGGAGGAGGTTGGTCAGCCCCCCCTAAAGCGGAATATTATCGTGCTTCTTCCACGGATTGCTCTGCTGCTTGTTCTTCAGCGTCCGTAGCGCCTTGATCAGCCGCCGCCTTGTCCCGTGCGGCATGATCACGTCGTCGATATAGCCGCGCGACGCCGCGACGAACGGATTGGCGAAGCGGTCCTTGTACTCCGCCTCCCGCGCCGCCAGGGCCTCGGGGTCGCCGGCCTCCTTGCGGAAGATGATCTCGACCGCACCCTTGGCCCCCATGACGGCGATCTCGGCGCTGGGCCAGGCGTAGTTGACGTCGCCGCGCAGGTGTTTGGAACTCATCACGTCATAGGCGCCGCCATAGGCCTTGCGGGTGATCACGGTCAGCTTGGGCACCGTGGCCTCGGCATAGGCGAACAGCAGCTTGGCCCCGTGTTTGATCAGGCCGCCGTACTCCTGACGCGTGCCGGGCATGAAGCCGGGGACGTCGACGAAGGTGACCAGGGCGATGTCGAAGGCGTCGCAGAAGCGGACGAAACGGGCGGCCTTGCGGCTGGAGTCGATGTCCAGCACCCCGGCCAGGACCTGGGGCTGGTTGGCGACGATGCCGACGGTCTGGCCGTCCAGACGGCCGAAGCCGGTGACGATGTTCCTGGCGAAATCGGGGGCGATCTCGAAGAATTCGGCCTCATCCACGACCTTGAGGATCAGCTCGTGCATGTCATAGGGCTGGTTCGGATTGGCCGGGGTCAGGGTGTCGAGACTGGCCTCGTCGCGGTCGGGGTCATCGTAGGATTCGCGCACCGGCGGCTTTTCGCGGTTCGACAGCGGCAGGAAGCCGATCAGGCGGCGCACTTCCGACAGGGCCTCCAGATCGTTCTCGAACGCCCCGTCAGCGACGCCGGACTTCTGCGAATGGACGCGGGCCCCGCCCAGGTCCTCATGCGTCACGACCTCATTGGTGACCGTCTTCACCACATCGGGGCCGGTCACATACATGTAGGAGGTGTCCTTCACCATGAAGATGAAGTCGGTGATGGCCGGGGAATAGACGTCGCCGCCGGCGCAGGGGCCCATGATGACGCTGATCTGGGGGATGACGCCGCTGGCCAGGGTGTTCTGCAGGAAGATGTCGGCATAGCCGCCCAGCGCCTCGACCCCTTCCTGGATGCGCGCGCCACCGGCGTCGAACAGGCCGATGATCGGCGCGCCATTGGTCAGGGCCATGGTCTGGATCTTGACGATCTTGGCCGCGTGCGCGCCCGACAGGGAGCCGCCGAAGACGGTGAAATCCTTGGAGAAGACATAGACCAGACGGCCGCCGATGGTGCCGCGGCCGGTGACCACGCCGTCACCGGGGATGCGCTGTTTCTCCATGCCGAAATCGTGCGAGCGATGCTCGACGAACATGTCGGTTTCCTCGAACGAGCCCTCGTCCAGCAGGACCTCGATCCGCTCGCGCGCCGTCAGCTTGCCCTTGGCGTGCTGGGCGGCGATGCGCGTTTCGCCACCACCGAGTTTGGCACCGGCACGGCGGGCTTCGAGCTGGTCGAGGATGTCTTGCATGGTCAGTCCCTTGATCGTGCCCCCGGATTAGGGGGCCGGGGCCGGACTGGCAAGAACAGCGGGCCGGCAAGGGACGGCGGGCCTCACCCCAGGGCGCGGAACCAGCGCTCCAGCAATTCGGCCTCGGCGCGGCGGGCGGCGGTGCGTTCGGCGGCCTCGTCATCGACGCCCCACTGGCGTTCCTGGAAGATCTCGTCGATGCGCGACAGCTCGAAGGCCGCCGCCCCGCCGATCTCGCCCTGCTGCAGGGCCAGACCCAGAACGGCGGATCCCAGCAGGGGCACCGCCGTGGCCAGGCCGGTCAGGGCGAAATCATCCAGCGCCAGGGCCAGGGCGCGGGTGCGGGCGATGGACTCGGGGGCCTGGGGCCGGTGGATGATGCCCTGGGCGACCTCCAGGGTGATGCCGTGGGTGCGGGCGGCCCAGTCGCGCCACGGCCCCCAGGCCTGCGCCTGTTCGCTGACCAGCGAGGCCGGGGCCTCGGCCAGGTAGCAGAGGCAGTCGGAACCGGCGAAGGCGGCGATCTCGTCGGCCACGGCCTCACGCACCTGCGACACCCGGTCGATGGCGGTCGCGGCCAGACGGGTGGCGGGCATGGTGGCGGGATCAATGAACTCGCCCTGCCCGGCCCAGTCGGCGGCGACCAGCCGGGCGGCGGCCTCGGTCGGCAGGATCATTCGGGCATGGGCCGGGGTCTTGGGCACCCGCCCGTCCAGCCGAACGGCCCAGCCGTCGCCGTCGGCCGCGACGTCGACGGCCTTCCAGAACCGCTTCAGCCGCTCCTCGGACTCACGGAAGCCCTTGCGGGCGGCGACATTGGGATCGAGGGGCGGAATATGGCTCATCGGACGTCCTGCGGTATCCGGCTCTGGCTGGCGAAGCGGTCGAGCGCGGCCTCCAGATCGGTGAAGTCATCGGCCACGTGCCGGGCACCGGCGGCCAGCTGTTCGTCGCGGGTGTGAAAGCCCCAGGCCACGCCCAGCGGATGGGCCCCGGCCCCCAGCGCCATACTGATGTCGTGGCTGGTGTCGCCGATCATGGTGGTCGAGGCGGCGTCGGCCCCGCTGGCGGCCATGGCGGCGAACAGCATGGCCGGGTCGGGCTTGCCCGGACCGTCCTCGGCACAGTGGCTGGAGACGAACAGATCGGCCCAGCCGGCGCGGGCCAGGTTGCGGGTCACGCCGCGCCGGTTCTGGCCGGTGGCCAGGGCCAGACGCCAGCCGTCACGCTTCAGCCGCCGCAGGGTGTCCATCGCCCCGGCATAGACCGGCTCGACCACCTGTTCGGCGTGCATGCGCTGGAAGCTGCGCTGGAAGGCGGCGACGAAATCGGCCAGTTCGGCATCGGTCAGGGCCGGTTCCAGCACATGCAGGGCCTTGGGCAGCGACAGGCCGACGATCTGGCGGACCCGGTCATACGCGGGCTCGGCCAGGCCGAGATCGCGGGCCGCCTCGGTGGCGGCGCGGAAGATCGAGGCGCGGCTGTCGACCAGGGTGCCGTCGATGTCGAACACGGCCAGCGGCCGGTTCATGCCGGGATCACATCAAAGGCGATGGTCATGCGCGACTCGTCGGAGGTGAAGGGCACGGTGCCGTGCCACATATAGGACGGGAACAGGACCAGGGTGCCGGGCTCGGGCCGGACGTGGCGACCGGCGTCGAGCGGCGGGGTGGTACGGTGGCGCGGCTGGCCGAAACGGATCCAGCCCTCGCGCTCGGGCGTGTCGAGGGCGGCGGTCGGCGTCTCGACATAGAAGGCCGAGGACAGCCAGCCCTGCGGATGGATGTGGTCGACGTGCCAGCCGCCGGGCTTCAGTCGCACGGACCAGGCCCCGCGAACCTCATAGGCCCCGGTATTGCGCGCGCGCAGCGGATCGGGGCCGGTCCCGAGCGCTGCCATATAGGCGCGGATCGGGGCGTCGATGGCCTGAAAGAAGCCCTTGATCGCCGGATCGTCTGACTGGCGCAGGCTCTGGGCGGTCTGGCTGCCGTGGCGCAGGGAGTTCTCCAGCGGATGGCTTTCCAGCTTGTGCAGCCGGTGCAGGGACGCCGACAGGTCGGACAGCCAGGCCTCGCGGCTGGCCCAGCCCTTCGGGGCCTCGACCACCGCCGGGCGGACGAAGGCGTCATAGTCGTACAGCCGCTCATAGTCGGGCTCGCCCAGCATCCGGGCGGCGGTGGCGCGGAAGGCCAGGGCGATCTGGTCGTGCGGGGCGACGTCGAGCCGCGCCCCCATGGCCTCGAAGGCCGCGCGCGGACGGCCGGCGGCCAGCCAGGCGGTGCAGACGGCTTCCAGCAGGGCCGGATGACCCGGGGCCTGGGCCCAGGCCGCCTCGGCCAGACGCACGGCCTCGGCGGTCTCGCCCAGATCAGAGGCGGCCTCGGCGGCGGCGACCTGCAGTCGCGCATCGCCGGGCCAGCGGCTCAGGGCGTCGGTCAGCACGGCATAGCCGTCGCGCGGACGGCCGACGCGTTCCAGCACCATGGCCTGCAACGCCGCCATCGCCGGGGACGGATGGGCGGCCGCGGCGGTGTTCAACCCGGCCATGGCCCGGTCGGGATCGGCGGTACGCATCCAGATCAGCTGGGCCAGATCGCGATGGCCGTCGACATAGTCGGGGCGGCGTTTCAGGGCCTCGCGAAAGGCGCGCTCGGCCCCGTCGAACATGGCCAGCCCCTGCAGGGCCCGGCCCGACACCAGAAAGGTCTCCGGGGCCTCGAGCCCGAGACGGAAGGCCCGTTCGGCCGCCTTGCGGGCCCCGGCATAGTCGGACAGGTCACACAGGGTGGCCGCCAGATTGTGCCAGCCGATCCGGTCCTTCGGGTCCTGCTGCACGGCGCGGCGATTGAACACCGCCGCCTCGGCGTGACGGCCCAGGGCCTTGAGCACGGCCGCGTGGGCATTGAGCGCGGAGACCGCCACCGTATCCCCGGCCACGGCCGGTTCGGTCAGGCGCAGGGCCTCGGCGGCCCGGCCCTGGCCGATCAGCTGGTTGGCAGCGCGGTTCAGCTCAATGCTCATCTCTGGCGTCGCACTCCCTCGAACGGATCGTCATCGCCCTCGTGCGGGTCGAAGCCGAAATGGGCGAAACCGGCCTTGACCTCGGGACTCAGCGGGGCGGTGATGTCGAGGATGCCACCGGACGGATGGTCCAGCTCGATGCGACGGGCGTGCAGCTGGAGCTTCAGGATACCGCTCAGCTCCTTCGACTTGTCGTCCCCGTATTTGCGGTCACCCAGGATCGGATGACCAATCCCGGCCATATGGGCGCGCAGCTGATGGGTGCGGCCGGTGAAGGGGCGCAGGGCCATCCAGCTGGCCCGGTGGGCGGCGCGGCTGATGGTGGCGAAGGCGGTCTCGGCCGACTCGGCGCGCGGGTCCTTGCGGTCGGCGGGGCGCATCATCTCGAAATCGTTGATGCCGGTCTTCTTCAGCGGCATGTCGATCTGGCCGGCCGAGGGTTTGGGATTGCCGATGACGATGGCCCAGTAGGTCTTCTTCGCCTGACGGCGGGCGAAGGCCCCGGCCAGACGTTTGGCGGCCTCGGGTCCCTTGCCCAGCAGCAGGACGCCGGAGGTGTCGCGGTCCAGACGGTGGACCAGGCGCGGCCGGTCCATCCCCTCGCCCCAGGCCGACAGCAGCCGGTCGACGTGGCGGCTGGTCTTGGTGCCGCCCTGCACGGCCAGGCCGTGCGGCTTGTTGATGGCGATGACCATGTCGTCCTCGTAGATGACGAGGGATTTGGCGAAATCGATGTCGCGCTGGGTCAGGGTGTGAACGTCCCCGGCCTGGCGTGAGGTGTCGTCGGGGATCGGCGGCACGCGCACGGCGGCCCCGGCGGTCAGACGGCCCTCGGGCTTGATCCGGGCCCCGTCGACGCGGATCTGGCCGCTGCGGGCCATCTTCTGCACCTGGATGTTGGACAGGTGGGGCCAGCGCCGGCGGAACCAGCGGTCCAGCCGGATGCCGTCCTCGGCCTCGGCCACATAGATGGTGAGGACTTCGCGTTTGGGCGCGGGTTCAGCGTCCTGAATGGGTTCGTCGGTCAAAGGGCGGCTCCGAAGGCGCGGCGGGCGACCATCAGGCCGATAAACAGGGCAGTGATCGACAGGACCACCGAGAGGGCGACATAGCCCCCGGCCATGGCGAATTGACGGCGCTCGATCATCAGCACCGTCTCCAGCGAAAAGGCCGAGAAGGTGGTGAACCCGCCCAGCAGGCCGACGGCGGCGAACAGGCGCACACCCTCCTGCCCGGCCCCGGCGCGCAACGCCAGCCAGCCGACCAGAAGTCCCATCACGAGACCGCCCACCACATTGGCGCTCAGGGTCGCCCACGGCCAGGTCGATCCGGGCGTCATCCGGCCGAGCACAAGGCCCAGGCCGTAACGGGCCATTGCGCCCAGTCCGCCCCCGGCGGCGACAATGAGAAATCGTGTCATCCGGCGCTTATAGCGCGCATCCCCGTCTTGCGAAGGCTGTGCGGCCCTTGCGGGGCCTGCGCCTGACCGAAACTTCACTTGCCCAGCGGCACGGTTAACGGCGATAGCTGAAGCAGGCGTTCGCGTCCTGAGGGAAGATCATCGGTCTGTGGACCGGTCTGCCCTAGGATCGGGCCGCAGTCTGGGAGCGTTTCGACAGCCATGTCCGACCACGATCATCATCCGGAAGCCGCGCCGCCGCCGGCGGCACCGCCGCACGCGGCCCCGCCGCCCGGGGCCGCCGATCTGGCCGACCGCTCCACGCCGCCGGCCGTGCCGCAACGGGACACCGGCGCGGCGCGTTCGCCCGACGGCATATTGAAGCCGATCCAGGACAGCGAATATTTCTCGCACGACCCGGCCGCCATCGCCCAGGTCTCGGCCCATATCGACGAATATTTCAACCAGCCGCTGGATATCTTTCCGTTCTGGGAGAGCAACAGCAAGCCGGACCGGTTCCACGTCCTGTATGCGCGCCAGATCGAGGAGCGTTTCCCCAATGACTCCGACATCCGCAGCGACATCTATGTCTATGGCCGGGGCATTTTCGACGCCCTGCGCATTCATGTGATCGTCAAACGGGTCAGTCAGGTCCTGGCCATGACCGCCTTTGCTGTCCTGGCCCTGATCGGCCCGACCTGGTTCAGCCTGTGGACCGGATCGGACACGGCCGGCCCCATCCTGGCCGCCGCCGCCATGGTCGCGGCCTTCGGCCTGTACTGGGGGGCCCAGGCCATCCTGTTCGTCCAGTACCGGTTCAAGCTGGAGAATGACTCCTACCAGCTGTCGCGCGGCATCGTGCAGCGAACCCGCGAACTGCAGAACCTGTTCACCAGCGGTCGCGCCATGGCCGACCAGGCCGAGACCCAGTACCAGCAGGACGGCAAGGCCTGGGGCCAGCGCGCCATGTACCTGACCCGGCTGACCATGTGGCTGGGCGCGCGGATGGAATACCTGGAGAAATACGTCCAGATGGAGCTGTGGCGCGTGCGCCGCGAACGCTACTGGATGCGCTGGTTCAACCGCTTCCTGACCCCGGTCCTGTTCCTGACCTGGCTGGGCATTTTCGTGCTGCAGCCGACGCCGGAGGGGCGCGAGCTGGTCTATCGCGGCCTCGAGGTGATGGCGATCGTGCTGGGCGCGGTGGTCAGCTTCGTGTCCTATTTCCGCTGGCAGACCCCGACCTCGGCCATCCAGGACAAGCTGGGCATCGAGAACTGGGTCCGCTACGCCTCGCTGGACGTCGACAACGCCGTTGCCGACCAGGTGCGGCGCGACAAGGAACGTCTGGTCGAATACCGGGCCCTGACGCGCGGGGGGCGCTGAGGGGCAGAGGTTCGCGTCGGTACGACCCCCTTGTCATCCCGGACGCTGCGTCAGCCGCTATCCGGGAGACAGGTCAAAATCCCGCGTGGCGGCACCCGTCTCCCGGAAATCGCGCCGCGATTTCCGGGAGGTCTGGACCGGGGGAGCCTTCCGTCCCGGATCGCCGCTTCGCGGCGTCCGGGATGACAAGGGCGAGGATGGCGGCTGGTGGGAACCCGTTGAATACGGACTCTACTCCCGACCGCGCAACGTCCTCTGCACGTCGCGCGCGTCATAGGCCTCGGGCCGGTCCGGGCGGGGGCCATTGCCCATCACCACCTCCAGCACGGTCGAGGTCGGCTGGGGGCCGCTGAGGTCGAGGCCGACACCGACGCCGACACCGGATGAGGAATAGCGGCCGTAGCGGCTGCTGCCCGCTCCGATCGAGACACTGGGGCGGACGCCGCCGGCGCTGTCGCGGCGGCCGTCGGTCCAGCGCTGGGTGACCTCGAACCAGTCGAAGCCGGACTGGACCGTCAGGTCGGCGGCGCGCAGCAGGGCCATGTCCGCGACCGGGCCGGGCGCGCCGACACCGCGATAGGTGACGCGGAAGCGGTTGGATTCGATGCGCTGCTCGGCATAGCCCTGCCCGTTCGGTCCCTGCTGGGGGCCATAGGGGGCCAGGCTGGCACAGGCGGTCAGGGCCAGGGCCGAGGCGGCGAGGGTCAACAGGGTCAGGCGTTTCATCGGGTCTCTCCGGGTTGCTTTCGGAACCATCGAACTATGGCTTGGGTTCCTCCCCTCCACCACCCTTCGGGTGGTCCCCCTCCCCATCGCTTCGCGACAGGGAGGAGACGAAGCCGCACCGTCTCCTCCCCACGGCAGTGGGGAGGGGGACCGCGACCCGAAGGGCAGCGCGAAGCCTGAAGCGGTGGAGGGGAATCACCGCATGCGCCGGTGTCCGGGGCCTGCCCCCTCCACCCCCTTCGGGCGGTCCCCCTCCCCCTGTGGGGGAGGATCACAGCCCCGCCGCCGCCTTCAGCGTCACGAAATCCGCCGGCAGCGGGGCCTCGACGGTGACGCGGCCGCCGTCGGGATGAGGGAAGGTCAGGGTGGCCGCGTGCAGCATCAGCCGCGGCGCGGCGCGGCCGGCCAGGGTCAGGGCCCCACCATAGCGCTGGTCCCCGGCCAGGGGGCGACCGATATGGGCCATGTGGACGCGCAGCTGGTGCATCCGCCCGGTCAGGGGCGACAGCTCGACCAGGCCCCCCGCCTCCGTCGCGGCCAGGGTGCGGTAGCGGCTCTGCGACAGCTGGGCTCCCGGCGTGTCGGGGGCGACGACCCGCATATAGCTTTCGCGGCCGATCTCCTGACGCAGCAGGGCCGCGTCGATCAGACCCTCGCGCGGTTCGGGCGCGGCGGCGACCAGGGCCAGATAGGTCTTGCTGAGTTTCTTGGCCTGCAGCGCCTTGCCGAGGAAGCCGGCGGCGGGCTTGGTTTTGGCGGCGAGGATGACGCCCGAGGTGTCGCGGTCCAGCCGGTGGATCAGGTCGGGCCGTTTGCCGTTCGAGCGGGCGAAGGCCCACAGCAGGTCGTCCAGCGTATGGGCCTGGATACGCCCGCCCTGGCTGGACAGGCCCGAGGGCTTGTTGAAGGCGATGACGGACGCGTCCTCGTGGATCACCCACGAACGGACGGCGGCAATGTCTTCGTCGGACAGGGAGACGGGCGGTCGGGTGCTCACCCGCCGTGCATAGGCGATGCGGGACCGCCCGTCAGCCCATTAGCGCAGCACGTGGGCCTTTTGCATCCGGCTGGAATACCAGAGGAAGAAGGCCGTCGCGACGCCGATGACCGCACTCATGATCATGCCCTGCTGGCCGATGATGGCCGCGCCGCCGGACAGGAAATAGGTGTAGACGACGCTGACCAGAAAGGCCGCCAGCGAGACGAGGAAGGCATAGACCGCCCAGCGCATCCGCAGCAGCAGCAGAACGGCCGCCAGCACGCCGACCCAGACCCCGACGGCCCAGACCGCAGCCATCCAGCCGGGCATGCCCATATAGTAGGCGATGATCTCGGGGCTGAGCCCGGCGGACTGCATATAGGCCTCGCCCTGCGTCATCGTCATATAGTAGTCGAAGCCGCCATAGGCGTTCCACAGCAGGGCGATCACACCCACAACCCACAGATGCCACGGCACGGTTTTCGCTTCTGTCATTCTACCCCTCCCAAGGTTTATGACAGACAGAATACGCCGGTAACGCTGTTACGGCAACGTCGGGATCAGGCGTCCCCCTGCCCCGCCCCGGCCGCCCGCAGCGCGGCCCAGCGCTCCAGCCGGGCCTTGACCTTCTCCTCATGGCCTTCGCCCTTCGGCCTGTAGAAGGTGCGGCGTTCCATCTCGTCGGGGAAGAAGTTCGCGCCGGAAAAACCCTCGGGCGTGTCGGGGTCATAGGCATAGCCCTTGCCGTAGCCGAGCGACTTCATCAGCTGGGTCGGGGCGTTGCGGATATGGGCCGGCGGCATGAAGGAGCCGGTCTCGGCCGCCGCCTTCTTCGCTGCCTTGAAGGCTTCATAGACCCCGACCGACTTGGGCGCGGTGGCCAGATGGACCACGGCCTGGGCCAGGGCCAGTTCACCCTCGGGGCTGCCGAGGAAGTCGTAGGTGTCCTTCGCCGCATTGGCGATCAGCAGCGACAGGGGGTCGGCCTCGCCGATATCCTCGACCGCCATGCGCACGATGCGACGGGCCAGATACAGCGGATCCTCGCCCCCGTTCAGCATTCGCGCCAGCCAGTAGAGGGCCGCGTCAGGGTCCGACCCGCGAACCGATTTATGCAGGGCGGATATGAGGTTGTAGTGTTCTTCTCGACTCTTGTCGTAGGCGGGCGCGCGCTTCTGCAGGATGCCGGCCAGGGCCTGGACGTCCAGCGGTTCGGGGCGGGTATCGGCGAGGTCGAACAGCACCTCGCTCATGGTCAGCAGATAGCGGCCGTCGCCGTCGGCCAGGGCGGTCAGGGCGTGACGCGCCTCGGCCGTCAGCGGCAGGGTCTTGCCCTCCTGGGCCTCGGCCCGGGTCAACAGTTGATCCAGCGCCGCGTCATCCAGCCGCTTCAGCACATAGACCTGGCTGCGCGACAGCAGGGCCCCGTTCAGCTCGAAGCTGGGGTTTTCGGTCGTGGCCCCGACCAGGGTGATCACCCCCTCCTCGACGAAGGGCAGGAAGCCGTCCTGCTGGGCCCGGTTGAAGCGGTGGATCTCGTCGACGAACAACAGGGTCGACTGGCCGGCGGCGCGGCGCATGCGGGCGGCCTCGAACGCCTTCTTCAGATCGGCCACCCCCGAGAAGACGGCGCTGATCTGCTGGAACTGGTAACCGGCGGCGGCCGCCAGCAGGCGGGCGATCGTCGTCTTGCCGGTGCCCGGCGGGCCCCACAGGATCATCGAGCCCAGACGGCCGGCGTCGACCATGCGCCGGATCGGTCCGCCCTCGCCCAGCAGATGATCCTGGCCCACCACCTCGTCGAGGGTGGCCGGGCGCAGCCGGTCCGCCAGGGGGGCGTCGGGGGGATGGATGCCGGAGGCTTCGAACAGGTCAGTCATGCGAATCCATACTGCGCCCTTCCCCCTTGATGGGGGAAGGGCCGGGGTTGGCGGTGACAGGGGTACGGTGCCGGCAGGTTTGTTGATCCACACACCGACACCCCCATCCCAACCCTTCCCCCATCGAGGGGGAAGGGCTTTAATGGTCGACAGCCAGAGGAGCCGACATGTCTGACGATGCCAAGGTCCAGGCCCCGACCTGCGGAGTGACCCCGCACCTGACCATTCCGGGTCGCGGCGGCGAGGCGGCCATCGCCTTCTACACCCGTGCCTTCGGGGCGACGGAGCTGAACCGGCATCTCGCCGAGGACGGCGAACGGCTGAGGCACGCCCATCTGCTGATCAACGGGGCCAGCGTCATGCTCAATGACGAATTCCCCGAAGCCAGCGGCGAGCAGAACGTCGTGCCCAGGGGCGTCACCCTGCACCTGCAGGTCGACGATCCCGACGAATGGTGGGCGCGGGCCCTGCTGGCCGACGCCGTGCCGGTGGTGCCGATGGCCGACCGGTTCTGGGGCGACCGCTACGGCAAGGTGCGCGACCCGTTCGGCCACACCTGGTCGATCGGCGGTCCGATCAAGGGCTGAAACCGCCCCGACCGGCCTAACGCATGGTGCCGCTGATCCGGCGGCCCTGACGTTCGATCGTCACCTCGGTGCCGCGCTGCAGATTGGCCAGCTGGCCGGCGGAGGTCACGGCCCGGCCATTGACCGAGACCACCACATCGCCGCGCACAAAGCCGGTGCGGGCGGCCATGCTGCCGCGACCGATCTGCCCCAGAAGCACACCGCGGGTGAACGGATCCCCGCCCAGACTGTCGGCCAGGGCCGGGTTCAGGGTCAGGGCCTGGGCCCCGGCCAGGGCCCCGGCCTGGATCGTGGTGGCGGCGCTCATGTCGCTGTTGCCGGGCAGTTTCTGGACCCGGGCCCGGATGGTGCGGGCATCGCCGTCGCGCAGCAGCGCGACCTGGACGGTGGCGTCCGGCTCGTGCGTGCCGATGCGGAAATTCAACCCGCCCTGGTCGTTGATCTCGGCCCCGTCGACGGCGGTGATGATGTCTCCCGTGCGCAGGCCGGCGCGGGCCCCGGGCCCCTCGGGATAGACGGTGGTGATGACCAGCCCCTGCGGCCGGTCCAGTCCCAGGCTACGCGCGACCTCGGCCGTGACCGGATCACCCTTGACCCCCAGCCACGGGCGAACCACGGCAGTCGCCCCGCCGACAGCGGAGTCGACGACCTGACGGACCATGGCGGCGGGCACGGCGAAGCCGACCCCGGACGACGAGCCGGTGCGCGAGAAGATGGCGGTGTTGATGCCGATCAGGTCGCCGTCCATGTCGACCAGGGCCCCGCCGGAATTGCCGGGATTGATGGCCGCGTCGGTCTGGATGAAGGAGCCGCTGTCGCTGATGCCGGTGTCGGTGCGGTTCAGGGCCGAGATGATGCCGTTGGTCACCGTCTGGCCGACGCCGAACGGATTGCCGATGGCCAGGACCAGGTCGCCGATCTGCTGCTCCTCACGATCGTCGATGTTCAGGACCGGCAGCCGCTCGCTGACGCCTTCCAGCTGCAGCACGGCGATGTCGGAGCGTTCATCGGCCAGCACCACCTTCGCCGCGAACTCGCGCCGGTCGGCCAGGGTGACGCGGATCTGCTGCATGTTCTCGATCACGTGGCGGTTGGTCACCACCACCCCGTCGGCCCGGACGATGACGCCCGAGCCGATCGAGCCGGTCACCCGCTGCTGCGGTCCGCCGCCGAACATTTCGAAGAAGGGATCGCGCACCGTCTGCACGCCCCGGGCCGAGATATTGACCACGGCCGGGGCCGCCTCGCGGACCACGGGGGCAAAACTGGCCTTCATCGACAGGGCGTCGCCGGGCAGCTGGCGCGGGGCCTCGGCGAAGACCCCGTCCTGGGCGCTGGAGTCATGGGGCGAGCCGCAGGCGGCGAGCAGCAGGGCGGCGGCGAGAACGAGGCTGGAAGTCTTCATCATGTCCCGGTCTTTGCGGAAGGGGTGGGCCATTCGGCGATGGATTTCGGGCCATTCCATGGCGACGGGGGCATCGGCGGTATTGCCGAAGCTTAATGTGCGACGGCTTGCCGGAACAGCGAACTCCGGTCACGCTCGGGTCATGACCGCTGTGATTGAAACCCGCGACCTGACCAAGACCTACGGTACGGTCCGCGCCCTGGACGGCCTGTCGCTGTCGATCCCGCGTGGCGGCGTCTATGGCATTCTCGGACCGAACGGGGCCGGCAAGTCGACCCTGTTCCGGATCCTGCTGGGCCTGATCCGGCCCAGCGACGGCACGGCGACCGTGATGGGCGGGGCCATCGGCGACATCGCCGCCATGCGCCGGATGGGCTCGATGATCGAGACCCCGCGCTATCCGCCCTATATGAGCGCCCGCCAGGTGCTGGAATGGCTGGCCCTGTCGCATGGTGTCGGGGCCACGGCCGGGATTCCCGCCTGGCTGGAGCGGGTTGGCCTGACCGAGGCGGCCGACCGCCGGGTGCGCGGCTTTTCCGTCGGCATGCTGCAACGGCTGGGCGTCGCCGCCGCCCTGATGAGCCGGCCCGATCTGGTCATCCTCGATGAACCGACCAGCGGCATGGACCCCCCCGGCATCCAGGAGATGCGGGCCCTGATCCGCAGCCTGGCCGACGACGACGGCGTCACCGTCATCCTGGCCAGCCACCAGCTGCTGGAGGTCCAGAAGATCTGTGACCGGGTCGCCATCCTGAACCGCGGCAAGCTGATCCTCGAGGGGGCTGTGTCCGAACTGACCGCCGCCGGCGGCGAGCGTCTGCGCCTGACCCTGAGCCCGGTAGAGGCGGCGCTGGCCGTGCTGGGCGAACGGGGCTCACGCGACGATGACGGGGTGATGGCGGCCATCGCCCGGGACGAGGCCCCGGCCCTGATCCGCGCCCTGGTCCAACAGGGTATCGACATCAGCGAGGCCCGCTGGGTCGGTGCCGATCTGGAAAGCATCTTCATGACCGAGACCGGGGCCGCCGAAGCCGGCCGGGGGGAGCAGATCCATGCTGGTTGATGCCATTCGCGCCGAGGGCTTCCGCCTGTCGAAGAACCGCACGGCCGTCTTCTGGAGCGCCCTGTTCGTGCCGATCCTGAGCGTCGTCATCTCGGGCCTCACCAGTTTCGTGCTGAAGGGCGGCGAGACCAAACTGCTGGGCGATTCCAGGACCCCGGCAGAGGTCGCCGAGATGCTGGCCCGCGGGACCCTCGACCTGGGCGGCGCCCTGATCACCGCCGCCGGCAGCCTGGCCAATCCGTTGATGCTGCTGTTCGTGCTGATCGGCGCGGCGACGATCTATGCCGGGGACTATCGCTGGGAGACCTGGCGACTGATCAGCGCCCGCAACAGCCGGTCCAACCTGATCCTGGCCAAGCTGGGAGTCGTCGCGGCCTTGGCCCTGGCGGCCATGGCCTTCATGCTCGTCGGCGAGGTGATCGAAGGCCTGCTCACGGCCGTGATCTTCGAACGTACCCTGTCCTTCCCCGTCACGGGTGAGCGGATCGGCCAGTTTTTCGCCCTGACCGGCCTGTCGTGGCTACGGATCGCGCAGTTCACCATGCTCAGCCTGCTGGCCGCGGTCTTCACCCGTTCCCTGCTGGCGGCCCTGTTCATCCCGCTGGTCGTCGGCGTCGCCCAGTTCGCCTCTCTGCAGTTGCTGGCACCGATGGGGGTCATGCCCGACGCCTGGCTGGCCATCCTGTTCAATCCGGGGGCGGCCACTGACGCGCTCGGAGCCGTCATCGGCGGTGGCCCGGCGGCGGCCGCCCTGCCCGCCGGCCTGACGCTGAAGGCCTGGGTCAGCCTGGGTCTGTGGACCGTCGTTCCCCTGGCGGGAGCCCTGGCCTGGTTCCAGCGGCAGGACCTGTCGAAGGAATAGGGCTCAGAGCCGCTTTTCCATCCAGACGTCGCAGCGGACATAGGGGCTGGGCGCGGGCGGCAGCGGCGTGAAGCCGAACCGGTCGTACAGGGCCCGGGCCGGGGCCAGGGTGCTGCTGGTTTCCAGATACAGGCGATGCGCGCCGACAGTCCGGGCCTGCGCCTCGCACGCCTCCAGCAGGCGTCGCGCCAGCCCCAGCCCGCGCGCTTCGGGGGCCACCGTCATCTTGGCCACCTCCCGGCCGCCGTCGGCCATCGGCAACAGGGCGCAGCAGCCGACCGCAGCCCCGTCCCGTTCGGCGATGAAGATATGACCCCCGATCGCCAGGATCGCGCCCTCGGGATCGTCGATGGCCTTGCGGTCCTTGGCCTCGACCGTGAAGCCGCCCGCCGCCAGCCAGGCCGCGTTCAGGGCCTGCCAGTCAGCGCGATGGGCGGGGCGGTAGGGAACGATCTTCAGCGCGGAATTCAGGGTCATGCGGTGATCCTGCCTGAGGCGTCGCCCAAGCAAAAGGGCGGCCGGATCGCTCCGGCCGCCCCTTCAGATTTTGTGTCGTGACCGCGAAGCCTAGGCTTCGTCGTCACTCTCGACGGCATAGACCGGACCCGAGTCCAGGCCCTTGGCGTTGACGTCGCGGTCGACGAACTCGATCACGGCCATGGCGGCGTTGTCACCATGACGGTAACCGGCCTTCATGATGCGGATATAGCCACCGCTACGCTCGGCGTAGCGCGGGCCGATCGTCTCGAACAGCTTGCCGACCTGCGGCACGTCGCGCACGGCACTGATGGCCTGGCGACGGGCGTGCAGGTCGCCCTTCTTGGCGAGCGTGACCAGCTTTTCGACGAAGGGACGCAGTTCCTTGGCCTTGGGCAGGGTCGTGGTGATCTGCTCGTGCTTGATCAGCGATGCCGCCATATTGGCGAACAAGGCAGTCCTGTGGCTGGCCGTACGGCCGAGCTTGCGATAGGCGGCGCCGTGGCGCATCGGGGTCTCTCCTACTCAACCCCGGTATCCTCTTCAGGACCTAGGGCCGTATAATTCTAACCGCCCCGCATCCCCGGGTGGGAAATGGGCGGAGGGTTGAAACTAGATCTGTTCGTCGAACTTCTTGGCCAGATCTTCGATGTTCTCGGGCGGCCAGTTCGGCACGTCCATGCCGAGCGAGAGCCCCATCGTCGCGAGAACTTCCTTGATCTCGTTCAACGACTTGCGCCCGAAATTCGGGGTGCGAAGCATTTCGCCCTCGGTCTTCTGGATCAGGTCGCCGATGTAGA
>NZ_JAQSDK010000022.1 GCF_029945885.1 Brevundimonas sp. | reverse complement strand
CCAACCTTGGCGCGGGCACCCTGTTCAACCTCGGCGGGGTCTCGACCCTGACCGGGTCAGCCGCGGCCTCGCAGGTCACCGTCAACGCCGGCACCCTGCGCCTGGGGGCCTCCGATCGTCTGGCCGACAGCGCTCTGGTCTCGGTCTCGAGCGGCGCGACCTTCGACGTCAACAGCCGGTTCGATACGATCGGGGCCCTGTTCGGGACCGGGACGGTCGCGATCAGTTCGGGACAGTTGAGCGTCGGCGGTGGGGACTCGGCCTTCGGAGGCACGCTGACCGGGGCGGGCTCGCTGGTTCACACCGGTGGGCTGTTCACCCTGGCGGGTGCCCACAGCCTGCAGACCCTGGCCAACACCGGCGGCGAGCTGCGCTTCCTCGGCACCACCAGCGGCGGCGTTGCCATCACCGGCGGCAGTCTGACGGGAGCCGGCACGATCGGCGGGGCCCTGACGGTGTCGGGCGGGGCGACCCTGTCGCCCGGTCTGGGCGGTTCGAATGCCCTCGGCACGTTTGCGGTCGGCAGCCTGACCCTGAACGGCGGCACCCTGGCGCTGGACGTGCTGGGCACGGCCGGCGGCAATCTGACCGACCGCCTCGTGGTTTCGGGCACCGCCAACCTGACCGGCGGCATCCTGGCCCCGACCTTCCAGGCTCCGGCGGGGGGCTATGACTTCCTGACCCGCTACCAGTTCCTGACGGCCGGCCAGCGCGTCGGGACCTTCAGCAACGGCGCAGCCTTCACCGCGGCTCCGGGTCAGTCGACCCTGTTCTGGCGGGTGCGCTACGACCTGGCCCCCAATGCGGCGGTGCTGGAGTTGCGCAGTCTGGTCGACTTCACGCCCGGGCTGACCGGTAGCGACAACCAGAGGTCCATCGGTCAGGCCCTGACCGGCGGTCAGCTGGAGGCATCGGACGACTGGGCCGGCGTCCTGAGCCGGCTGGCGGATCTGACGCCTGCGCAACAACAGGCGACGTTCGACAGCCTGGGCGGCGAGGCCCTGGCCGACCTGTCCAGCGCCCTGCTGGCGGCCAATGACGCCTTCGCCGGGGCCGTGCGCGAGGCCGGGGCCGCCCGGATCCCGGGCGCGAACCCGCTCAATTTCGCCAGTGCCTTCAGCTTCGTCGGCGGCCGTGACGGGGCCTCGGCCATGGTCACCAGCGTCCTCGACGCCTTTGACCCGTCGGCGGGGACAGGTTCGGCCGAAGGCGGCTGGATTTCGGTTCACGCCAGTGACGTCGATCTTCAGGGCAAGCAGGGCCAGGCGGATCTGCAGACGCGGCTGAATGCCTTCGTCGGCGGCTATGCGGTCGGGACCGGCGACTTTGTGCTGGGCGCGGCGGCCGGGGCCTCGCGGATGGAGGGCGACGTCAGCGGACGCCAGTCCACGTTCGAAAGCGACCTGCTGCATGCCGCCGGCTATGCCCGCTATGACAACGGCCGCTGGGCCGCCGACCTGACGGCCTCGGCCTATGGCGGCGAGATCGACAGCCGGCGCACGGTGTCGGTCGGGGCCTTCAGCGGTCAGGCGACCGGCCGGACCCACGGCGAGGGTCAGTCGCTGTCGGCCAGCGTCGCGCGCCGCTTCGTGCATGAGGACGGCAGCGCGATCTCGGTCGGGCTGATGCAGACCCTGTCGCGCAGCACGATCGACGCCTTCACCGAAACCGGTGCCGGAGGCCTGTCGCTTGAGGTCGCCGACCAGGAGCGCAACTGGCAGACGACGCAGTTGAACCTGCGCGGCACCCAGGACTATCAGCTGAGCGGCCAGCCCCTGCGGATGTATGGTGGTCTGGGTGTGCTGATCACCACGGGCGACCGCGAGGCCAGCGGCGACATGCGCTTCAGCGGGGCCGCGGCCGGTTTCGGCGGCTTCACGGTCGAGGGGGCGGGGGCCACCCCGCTGGCCGGAACCGCGGAGCTGGGCTTCGAATACCAGCCGCGCGAAGGCCTGACCCTGTCGACCGGCTATCGCGCCGTGTTCAGCCAGCGCCTGCACGACAACCAGATCGGTGCCCGCATGAGCGTCCAATGGTAGGCTGAGGCCTTCCCCG
>NZ_JAQSDK010000021.1 GCF_029945885.1 Brevundimonas sp. | reverse complement strand
GGCGGCGGCGGCGGTGCAGCAACGGCACCGAACGCATAACGCAGACCCAGGGTCAGCGAATGATCCCGATAGTCACCCTTGAACTTGCCCAGTTGCGGGGCCGTCGAGGCGGAGGTGTCGAACTCGACGTTCGAAACCAGGTAGCGGTAGGTCAGGTCGAGGTGACCGCGGTCACCGAAGGCCCAGGCCAGGCCGGCCAGGCCCTGGATCGCCAGTTCGCTGGACCGGTCGTCGGCGCTGAAGCCCCGCGCACGGTTGCTGGCGAAACTGCTCACGAACGAGGTGTCGACGCGGTTGACGCCGGCACCCAGGCCCACGAACGGACGGATGGTCGAATCGGCCGAACCGAAATCATAGATGACGTTGCCCATCAGGCTGGCGGCTTCGATGTCGCCTTCCGGTGCGTTGCACGCGCCGGCTGCCGGAGTCAGGTTGCACAGATAGTCGGCACCGGACGAGGACAGGGTCACATCGCCCATCGGGCCGGAGCGGTAGCCGCCCTCGAGCTCGACACGCCAATTCGGGTTGAACCGGTAACCCAGACGGGCGAAGCCGGCCCAGTCACCATCAACGTCGAAACTGGCGTCATGGTCGGTTTCGACCTGGGCCATGTGCCAGCCGGCGTCAATCGCGCCGTACCAGCCGTTGGGCTCGGCAGCCGCAGCACCGGCCGACAGGGCCAGAGCCGCCGCCGCGCTGGATGCGAGGATGAAAGTCTTAACGCGCATAATCGTGATGCCCTCCGCAGGCGGGAAATAATGTCTCCCTGTACCACCTGCCGTCGAAAGCGTCGAGAAATAGACTCCGGCCGACACCGTTCCTGAGCGTAGCGTGGCGTTGAAGATACAGGAAAATTCAGCCCCTCCGGGACGGAACCTAACGCCTGCTGGAGACATCGCGCGTAGACGAGGATGACGCCTTGCAGCCTGGTCCCGACAGGCCGTCGCAGATCGCTGCAGGATCATGTACGCTCTTGAAAATGAGCGCGCTTTTCTTCCCCCGGCACGGCCGTATCGTCGGCGCGTTGATGATGCGCGAATTGATCACGCGATATGGACGCGAGGGTCTGGGCTTTCTGTGGCTGATCGGCGAGCCGCTGATGTTCTGCCTGGGGGTGCTGGTGATGTGGCACATCATCAAGCCGGAATATGAGCACGGCGTGCGGCTGGGCCCCTTCATCATGACCGGCTACATGTCGCTGCTGCTGATGCGGCATCAGATCTCCTACAGCCTGTCCGCCATCCAGGCGAACATCGGCCTGCTTCACCACCGCCGGATCACCGTCCTCCACCTGTATCTGGCCCGCAACATTCTGGAATTCGCGGGGGCCACGGGGGCGTTCGTCATCGTCTATCTGTTCCTGGCCGGCCTTGGGCAGGTTTCAGCCCCGCACGACTGGCTGCTGCTTTACGGCGGCTGGCTGCTGCTGGGCTGGATGTCCATGGGACTGGCCATCACCCTCAGCGCCCTGGCGCTGCGGTTTGAGGTGATGGAACGGATCGTGCCCCTGCTCACCTATGCGTTGATTCCCATCTCGGGCGTCTTCTTCATGGTCTCGTGGATCCCCGCCGCCTATCAGGACGCCTTTCTCCTGCTGCCGTTTCCGCATCCGATCGAGATGATCCGGGCTGGCGTGTTCGGCGAATTCGTGGCTACCCGTTATCATCCGCTCTATGCCCTGGGCTGGAGTGCCGTATTCAATTTCGCCGGCCTGATCCTGCTGGCCGGAGCCAAGGACCGGATCGATGCGGAATAGGACCGAGATGCGGAATGCGCGGCCGACATGACTGAACCCCGCCTCGACTACCTCGACCCCCTGCCCGGCACCGATCCGCGTCCGACGCGACCGATCCTCCAGCGCCTGACGGGGCTGCCATGGCCGTTCCTTCTGGTCGTCGGCCTGCCGACGCTGCTGGCCGCGATCTACTATCTGCTGATCGCCTCGCCCCGCTATGTGTCGGAGGCCCGGTTCATCGTCCGGGCTCCCGCCCAGACACAGCCCTCGGCCCTTGGTGTGGCGCTGCAGGGCGTCGGCCTGCCCGGAGCCCAGACCGACGCCTTCGCCGTGCATGAATATATCCGCTCACGGGACGGACTCCGGGACCTGGCGACCCATTACGATGTCGCGGCGATGCTGGGGCGACCGGGTGCGGACATCCTGTCCCGCTATCCCCGCCCGTGGGACAGCCGGACCTTTGAAGGCCTGCACCGCGGCTATCTGCGGTTCATCATCGTCGGCTACGACTCGACGACCGGCATCAGCACCCTGCGGGTCGAGGCGTTCACGCCGGCGGACGCCGAGGGCATGGCCGAGACCCTGCTTCAGGGCGGCGAGTCCCTGATCAACCGCCTCAATACCCGTGCGGCGACCGACGCCGTCACCGCCGCCGAACAGGCCCAGGACGAGGCGCGGACCCGCCTAGCCACGGCCCAGCAACGTCTGATCGCCTTTCGCAACCGGGAGCGATTTATCGACCCGGCGCGCACGGCGGCCGAGGGCGGAAAACTGATCGGCGATCTGATGGCCACGGTCGCCAGCCTGAAGGCCGACCGGTCCCAGCTGGCGGCCGAGGCCCCCCAGAGCCCCCGACTGCCCGGCATCGACAGCCGGATCGCGGCCTTTGAGCGCCAGATTGCCCTCGAACGCGCCAAGATTGCGGGCGACGCCGGGTCGCTGGCCCCCCAGGTCAGCGCCTATGAGGATCTGGTGCAGGAACGCGAGTTCGCCGGTCAACAGCTGACCGAAGCCGCCGCCGCCCTAGTCCTGGCGCGACAGGAATCGCGTCGGCAAAGCCTCTATCTGGAACGGGTCGTCAATCCGAGCCGCCCTGACGAACCTGTCGAACCCCGCCGCTGGATGTCACTTCTGACGGTTCTGGCCAGCGCCCTGCTGATCTACGGAATCGGCTGGCTGGTCTGGGCCGGGGTGCGCGAACACGGTCAGGGCTGATGATCCCGGACACGCCGGCGGGGCTGGTTGTCGACGGACTGGGCAAGACCTGGAGGAAGGCCAGCCGACCGGTCTTTTCGGACCTCGCCTTCGCTCTGGGACCGTCGGACCGGCTGGCGGTCCTTGGCCGCAACGGCCAGGGCAAGTCCACGCTGATCAAGATCCTGGGGGGCGTGCTTCCGGCCAGCGCCGGTCGCGTCGACTGGAGCATGAGCGCCTCCTGGCCCATCGGATTCGGCGGCGGTTTCCAGGGCAGTTTGTCGGGGCTGGACAACATCCGGTTCCTCGCCCGCCTCTACGACCGGGATTTCGCCGAACTGCGGGACCGGGTCGATGATTTCGCCGAACTGGGTCACCAGCTGACCGGCCCGGTCAAACACTATTCATCCGGGATGCGAGCGCGCCTGGCCTTCGGCCTGTCCCTGGCCATCGAATTCGACTGCTATCTGATCGACGAGCTGGTCGCCGTCGGCGACGCCCGCTTCCAGCAGAAATGCCAGGAGGAACTGTTCGGGCAACGCGCCGATCGCGCCTTCGTCATGGCCTCGCATGATGTCCACCTGATCGCCGCCCATTGCCACAAGGCCCTGGTGATCGAGGGCGGCAAGGCCAAGCTGTTCGACGACGTTCACGAGGCTGTGGAAATCTACACCTGGCTGCGCGCGCCATGAACGGAGTCGACGGCTGTATCGTCCTAACGCCGTCCCTCGAGCGCGCGGCCTGGATCGACGCGATACAGGCCGGCGCGCGGGGGACACGCTGGACGGTGCAGGACGGGGCCGACGGGCCGCCCCCGTCGGAAGGCGACGGCCATTTGGTGGCGGTGATCGTCAGTGACGCGGTCGCCGCCCTGGCGCTGGCACCGCGAAACTGGGCGGTCATCACGACCGGAACGGTCCATGCTGCGCTGGCGGCGGAATCCCAGTTCCAGACCCCGCCCGGACAGGGCGTGTGGGTCGCCTCACGGCTTTTGGCGCAGGCCTGCCTCCCCCCGTGCGGCGCGACGCGCCTGACCGATGAGAACCGCAGACTGTGGTCCAGTCCCGTGGAACTGCTTCCCGGGCTGAAGATCTCGCCGCCGGTCCCGGATCAGGACGAGGTCGCCATGAGCGATGCCGGTCTGGCCCTCGACCTCTATGCGACGGGAATACCGGCAATCGGAGCCACGGCGGATTGGCCGACCAGCCTGTTCAGCTTCGATCGCCGCAACGACGCAAACCCGACAAATCCCGCCATCCAGGACCTGACAGGCCCCCCGCGCATCCTGGTGTACGGGCCGTATATAGCCCTGCCGCCGGGCGTCTGGCGCGCCAGAATTCGTTTTGCGGTCGATAGCGCCGCTGCTCGTCATCAGTATCGACTGGAATGGGGCGATCCGGGAGCATTCGCTGAGCATCGGTTCACACCCGGTCGGGCCGGCTTCTACGCATTGACGATCGATTTCCGCTGGACCGCCGCCGCGCCCTCCGAAGTTCGGCTGGTTCTGGAAAATGGTGCCATAGACGGCACCCTCGAATTCACAGGTCTGACGGTCATCCGGATCGCCTGACGTCGGTTCTGGCAACCGTTGGTGTGGCCTGTTAACGGTTGCCGATCAAAGACGAGGTCCGGATGAGCTTGGGTACATTTCTGGCTGGCTTGGCCAATGCCGCTCTGCCAGAAAACTGGCGTCTCATTCAGGTCTCGACCGCAACGCCAGCCGGGTCCGAACCCGCCTCCGGGATGGAGAGGCCCGCTGAGCCGGACGCGCATCTTCCGCCGGTCAAAACCACGCCCGACCTCCTCCCGGCCCTGGCTTCCACAATGCCCTGTGGGGGCGAGTCACAGCGCTATTTTCCCCTGGACCAGGGCCTCGGACTAACCCGGCTCCAGGATGGCCATTTCCTCTATGTCGACCCGATGGACGAGGCTGTCGCCGCGCATCTGATTGCCCACGGCTATTGGGAAAACTGGATACACAAGGTCGTCTGCAGCCTTGTCCGACCCGGGGATCACATCGTCGAGGTGGGGGCCAATTTCGGCTACTACACCGTCGCCATGGCCCGACAGACCGGGCCCAACGGATCGATCCTCGCCTTCGAGGCCAATCCCGGACTGGCCGATCTTGTGCGGCGCTCCGTTCATTTCAACGGCTATAGTCCGACGGTGAAGGTCCTCGCCAAGGCAGCCTCTGACAAGGCCGGAACCCTGAGTTTCGCGATCTCCCGCCGCAACGCCGGCGGCGGCACCATCTCGACGACGCCGGGAGCCCTGGGACCGGACAGTGTTCTGGTCACCGTGGAGACCGTAACACTCGATTCCGTCGCGCCCGACGACGTGCGCTTCATCCGCATGGATGCCGAAGGGTCGGAACCGCTGATCCTGCGCGGCGCGGAGCGGTTGCTGCAACGCCCGGACATCGTGGTCTGCATGGAATGGGACGTGATTCAGATGTCGGCCCGCGCCGACGTCCGGGAGCTGATCGCGTGGCTGTCCAGCCTCGGCTTCCAGTACTGGAGCATCCAGTACGACTCCACCTTGCGCAGCGTCCCGGCCGCCGAAATGCCGACCCTCCCGGCCTGTGACATCGTCATGGCGCGGGAGGCTCCGCCCGGGGTTCCGCTGACCACGGCCGGATCCCCGGACGCCGTATGATTGCATCGGCCCCGACAGGAACCGAGGACGCAACCGTCAGATCGGAACGCTGGAGTCGGGCGAAGAGCGTTGATTTCGGCGCCCCGTCCGCCTAGCCAAAGCGGGATGAAGATATTCGGTTTCAGCATCGGTGATGACAGGCTGCCAGGCGAGCTGGCAGGGGCCGGTGATGCGGCGCGCGACCGTGGTGACTGGCCGGACGCTGCCCGACACTATCGCGCGGCCCTGTCCCGCGACGCGAGCCGGGCCGATATCTGGGTCCAGATGGGGCACGCCCTGAAGGAAAGTGGCGATCTGACCGCCGCCGCCGCCGCCTATGAATCGGCCCTGCTGCGGGACCCCGATGTGGCGGACACCCATCTCCAGCTGGGTCATCTGTTCAAGATTTCAGGCCGCCGCGATGCAGCGGCGACCGCCTATGCCCGCGCGGTCGGGCTGGATCCGACGCTCCGGGACGCCATCGAGGAACTGCGCAGCATGCTGCGGAAGGGTGCCAAGCCGGACGCTTCGGTCTCCGCCGGTCTCGTCGAGAGCCTGCGTTACACCCGTCGGCACCGCCCCGCTCCATCCATCGCGGAGCCGGCGGACGATGATCGCGCGACGGCCATCTTCGACGTCTCGGACCTGCTCGGCTATTTTCACAATGCGCGGTTGCCGACCGGGATTCAGCGCGTCCAGATCGAGGTGATCTCGGCCCTGCTGCGGGAGCCGCCCGTCGAGGTGCAAATCGCGGTCTGCGCCTTCTCGATCGATCGCAGCGACTGGGTCAGCCTGCCGGCCGACCTGTTTCTGGATGCGACCCGCCTGGCCCTGATGGAGGGAGGGCAACGTGACCCCGACTGGCAGGCGCTGCTGAAGGACATCGCCCTGACGGTCGATCTGTCGCCGGCCCTGATCTTCCCGCAGGGAGCCTGGCTGATCAACCTCGGCACCTCGTGGTGGCTGCAGAATTATTTCCTGAAGGTGCGCGAGGCCCAGCGGCACCACGGCATTCACTACCTGCCCTTCGTGCACGACATGATTCCGGTTATGGCCCCCGAACACTGCACCCGGCCGCTGACCGAGGATTTCATCAGCTGGGTTCAGGGGGCGTTCGCCCACACGCGGGATTTCCTGACCAATTCCGAGGCGTCTCGGCGGGACCTGATCACGGTCGCCGATCGGCTGGGCTATGGGGTCAGCGAGGATCAGGTGCAGATTGTCCGGCTGGATGCGGATTTCCGCAGACCGGGTGACACCCCGCCGATCGCACCGGCGATGGACCGCTACGGCCTGGACGCCGGCAATTTCGTCCTGATGGTCTCGACGATCGAGTCCCGAAAAAACCATCTCGCCGCCTTCCGCGCCTGGCGTGATCTGATCACCCGGCACGGGGCCGAGGCTGTGCCGACACTGGTTTGCGTGGGGAATCGCGGCTGGCTGAACGACGGGGTATTTGCCCGACTGGAGTCTGATCCGACGCTTCAACGTCAGGTCCGGATGCTGTCGGGAGTCTCGGATTCCGATCTGGCCGGCCTTTATCAGGCCGCGGCCTTTTCACTGTATCCCAGCCAGTATGAGGGCTGGGGCCTGCCGGTGACGGAATCGCTGAGCTACGGCAAGGTGGTTCTGGCCTCCGACAGCGCGTCACTGCCCGAGGCGGGCGGGGATTTCGCCGTCTATTTCCGTCAGGGGGACCAGGCCGGCCTGCTGGACGCCCTCGAACGGCTCATTTTTGATCTGCCCTACCGGCAGTCTCTGGAGGCCCGGATCGCGGCCGGTTTCAGCCCCCGTCCCTGGCGTGCCCTGGCCATGGACATCCTCAGCCGCATCACGACCGGACAGACCCCCCCGGCCGCCCCCGAGCTGGCGATCCCGGTCGCAACACCCGGGCGCTACTATCCCCTGCATCGGTCGCACAGTATCGCGGTGGGACCCGGCCTGGTGACCGGGGAGATCTTCCGGTCCGGCAGCGGCTGGGCGGCTCCGGAGGATTGGGGATGCTGGACCCGGGACGGCGACGGCCTGATCGAGGCCCGGGTCGCCACCGGTGCCAGTCGACCGATGCGCCTGTTCATCGGCCTGCGCGGGGAAACCCAGCGGGCCACCCCCTGGCGACTGGAGATCACCGGTCGACAGCTGGCCAGGGGCTCGCTCGGTGCCGATGAGATTCAGTGGGTGAGCCGGACGATATCGCCGGAGATGATCCGGGACGGGATCCTCCGGCTGCGCCTCATCGGCTCGGACCAGGCGAGTGCATCGAGCGACACCCGGCTGGATCGCAATTCGGTCGGGGTCATCGGTTTCATGGTCTGCGACGCCGCCGACACGGAAACCCGTTCGGCTTTTGTCGAGGCCCTGGCAATGGACGATCTGGATGCCCTGACCGTGGGCGAACCGACGCTGTAGCCGGTCAGGGCCGACCTCTGGACGAGGCGGCCCGTGACGACGGCGTCAGGCGTCAGATGCCGAGCAGGTCGATGTGCCCGTCGTGGCTCCACGGCGCATGGGCGAGGTCCGTCGCGAACTCGACCAGCGGCATGTGACCATCGGCAAAGACCGCTGCCATCCTTTGCTCGAACATCGTCGGCTCGGCGGCGGCTCCGATCACCTCGGTCAGGGCACCGGGCTGACCCTGGACATCCCCGTGGACCATCCGGGCGGCAAGGTCGGTGCCACTGAAGGCGAAATCGTCGTGCGTCAGGCCAGGCAAGACCTGGGCGTCGACATTGCCGTCCTTGACCACGATGACCGGCGCAGAGGTCGGGAGACCATCAGTTACGGACGCATCGTCCGGCGCAACCGGCAGGACGAAGGCATCGTCGCTGTGAGGGCCGGCATCCTTGGTCGTCTCGAGAGGGGCAGGCGAGCCGGCGTCGGTGACCTGGACCCCGCCCAGCCACAGCGACCGCGTCAGGGCGACGTGTTCGGCGCTCTCGGAGAATTCGAGCAATACCTGGGCCCGGCTCATGCCGCCGTCCAGGGCATTGACCCAGTTCTGCACCCCGGCCGGTTCACCCGCCCGGTCGAGGCTGAACAGGTAGAGCTGCTCGACGAACTGCTGATTGGTCAGACTGCCGTAGCGGGTCTGGAACTCGGTCGAGGAGGCGAATTCGGCCGCGATGGCGGTCAGGGCCATGCCGCCGCCGAGGGCGTTGCGCCAGGTGGCGAGGCCGCCCTGGTCAGGCAGGCGATCGAAGGTGGCGTCGTACAGGCGGGCGATGATCAACGACTGCTCGTCGGCGACCCAGACGCCCTGGTCCAGCACGCCCTGTTGCAGGTCCTTGTGTTCACTGCTTTCCGAGAAGGCCAGCAGGACCTCGGCCCGGCTCATGCCGTTGCCGAGCGCGTCGACCCAGTTCTGGATGCCGGCCGGTTCACCGGTCCGGTTCAGGGTGAAATTATAGAGCTGTTCGACGAACTGGCGATCATCCAGCCCGCCAAAGCGGTTCTGGAACTCCACCGAATTGACGAACTCATTGGCGAGGAACAGCAGGGTGCCACCGATCTCGATCGCGTCGAGGTTGGCCTCGAAACCGGACTGGTCCGGGGCGCGGTCGAAGGCGGCATTGTACAGACGCAGGACCTGGGCCCCCTGCCCGTCGCGGGCGAAGCTGAGCCGGCCGTCGGCGAAGGCGACGTCTTCGATTCCCGTCAGCGTGTCGGTCCCGCCCTCAAGCCCGCCCGACACCGATGCCGAGGAGGCGACATAGGCGCGCCGCACGCCGGAATAGCCGGCGATGTCATAGCCGTCACCGCCGTTGATCGCGTCATTGCCGGCGCCGCCGATCAGGATGTCATTGTCGATCCCGCCGTTCAGCGTGTCCGGACCGGTACCGCCATAGAGGATGTCCGCTCCGGCGTCGCCATTCAGGGTCGAGCCGACCTGGGTCAGGGGCACGACAGGCGCGCTCGGAAGGGAGACGTGCAGTGTGTAGTTCTGGCCGGCACTCGGCGCGCCGCTGGTAAAGGTGCCGCTCCCGTTGGAAATCCATTGCGCGACCTCGATGTAGTAGGTCCCGGCGAAGTCGAAGGTATGGGTCAGGGCCGAGTCGGTACCGGTGTTGTCGGCACCGCCGTCATCGTTGTTGGCCAGTTCGGACCCGACCGAGGTGAACAGACGCAGGGTGGAGTCAAAGCCTGAGCTTGTGGCGTCGATGTCGAAGGTGACCGTATCGCCCGCCTGGACGGTGAAGGAATAGTATTCGACGCCGCCGTGGGTGGTCGCCACCACGGTGGCGTGGGGAATGGTGGTCGAGTTGGCGACGTCGGGACGTCCCAGAAGGTCGAACCCACCCATCAGCGACACGGCCGCAAAGAGGCTGGCATTGGCCGTACCCTGGCCCTTGACGATGTCCGGCGCGCCGCCTGTCTGACCCGGGGAGCCTGCGTAAAGGCGGTCATCGCCGCCGCCACCATTGAGGATGTCGATCCCGCCGCCACCGCGCAGGATATTGCCATTGCCGTCGCCGGTCAGGACGTCGTTATAGGTCGAGCCGCGGATTTCCTCGATCCAGGCCAGGGTGTCGTTGCCCGCGCCGCCGGACGCGGTTCCCGAGGCGAGGCTGACCGTGACCCCGGCACCGGCCCCGCTGTAGTCGGCCACGTCCCAGTCATTGCCGCCGTTGAGCGCATCAGTGCCGAGGCCGCCGACCAGGATATCGTCGCCGTCGCCACCGCTCAGGGTGTCATTGCCGGAGCCGCCGTCCAGATAGTCGTTGCCCACGAGACCGTTGATGGTGTCGTTGCCGCCCAGGCCGCCGATCGTGTCGGCAAAGGCCGTGCCGTTGATGGTTTCGCTGGTCACGTCGCCGGCCGCCGTGATGCCCCCGGTCGGAGCCGCGGCGATCGTCGTGTCGGAGAAGGTCAGGAATTCGACATTGGTCAGGGTGACGGTGAACCCGCCGCCGACGACGGTACCGGTCTGTCCGGACCAGGTCACCGTATAGGCCGACCGCAACCCGCTGAAGACGACCGTATCGATGCCGAAACCACCGTCGATGCTGTCATTGCCCCCATTGCCGGTTATCCGGTTGGCGGCGGAATTGCCCCGGATCGTGTCGGTACCGGCGCCGCCGATAGCGTTTTCGATCACCGCGCCGATGCCGATGGCGATATTGCCGACCAGGCCCCCGACGCTGGAATAGGCCCCCTGCCGCAGGTCGATCGTCTGGGCCATCGCATAGCCCGAGAAGTCGAGGGTGTCGGTGCCGCCGGCATCCCAGACCGCGAAGATCAGGGCGGCCGACGTATTGGCGCTGAACCAGGACTGGCCCGCCGTCGAGTTGAAGCCATAGACCGTATCACCCGTCCGGGTGGTCATATTGGCCCCGTACAGGCGCTGGGCAGCCGCGATGTCGTCGAGCATTGGCGCGGCGGCATACTGCCGGGTGCCGCCGCCGTTCCGATAGTCGGCGCCGGTATTGATTTCGCTGAAATAGCTCATCACCGAATACTGGCGGGAATCCTCGAAATAGATGGCGTCGTTGGTGTAGGTGATCGTGCCGCCGGCACTGGCGTTATAATCGGCGGGATGGCTGAGCCCGATCGCGTGACCGATCTCGTGCAGCAGGACCTGCTGGCCATAGCCGAGCACCACCGGGGTGGCGTTGTAACTCAGGGCGCTGTTGGTCCAGACATCGCCGGAATTGGAGGAGGTGGCCGAATTCCCCGGCAGATAGGCGAAGGCGGCCGCGCCGTCTGACCCGGTCGAATAGTTGCTGAACAGGATGGTGGCGTTGTTCGAATAGCCAGCACCATCGTTGACACGCTGGAAGGTGATGTTGGCGACATCCGACCAGGCGGACAGGGCCAGCAGGGTAGCGGTGATCTGCAGGCTGGAAAATTGGGAAAAACCGCCGGTATCGGTGGGCATGGTGCCCGGTGCCGTATTGCGGAAGGCGAAGGTGACGGTCGCGGAACTGCCCGCCACACCGGACCAGCCCTGGCTGAATCGCGTCAGCTGGATCCCGGCGTCGGTGACGGTGAAGGATGTCTTGCCGTTGGAGCCCGAGCCGCCGCGATCATCGCCGTTCAGCAGAACACCCTGCCCATCGCCCGTGCCGTCCGAAAACGCATGGAAGCGGCCGCAGCAGCCGCAGGTCGCATAGCTGGAGATTTCACCGAAAAAGGACGGAACGTCCCCGCCGGATCCGGCGACGACAGACCCGTCCTCGACAAACCCGGAAATGCCATCCCCGGAGCGCTCGCTGATCCTGTCCAGCATGTTGATGTCTCCAGAGGTCAAAATTGCAGAGACCACCCTAGCGTGCCGGAGAAAAACGACAAGGGTCAGGCCGGGTCCGGCCCGCTCACGATCCCGTGGCGACCACCCGTGCAGGGTTTCATCGTGACAGGATCAACCCCGACCGCTATCGAGCGGCCATCATGGACGAGACCGAACGCCAATCCGAAGAACGCGGCTGGGACACGGCGAAGACCCTCGCCGAGGCCCTGCCCTATATTCAGGTCTATGACCGCGAGACCGTGGTCATCAAATACGGCGGCCACGCGATGGGCGAGAGCGCCGTGGCGCGCCAATTCGCCGCCGATGTCGTCCTGCTGAAACTGATGGGGGTCAACCCCGTCGTCGTGCACGGCGGCGGCCCGCAGATCAGTGCCATGCTGGAAAAGGCCGGGGTCAAGTCCAGCTTTGTCGACGGCCTGCGGGTCACCGACAAGGATACAATGCAGGTCGCCGAAATGGTCCTGTCCGGTGCGGTCAACAAGGAGATCGCCCACTGGATCACGGTGGCCGGCAAGGAGGCCGACGTGCGCGGTATCGGCCTGTCCGGCAAGGACGCCGGCCTGCTGACCGTGGAACGGACCAAACGGACCCGCCGCGACCCCGACAGCATGATCGAGCACGAGGTCGATCTGGGCTTTGTCGGTGAGCCGACCCGGGTGGACGCCAAGCTGATCGTGCGGCTGATCGAGAGCGACGCCGACTGGGTGCCGGTCATCGCCCCGATCGGCGTGGCCGAGGACGGCCAGACCTATAACGTCAACGCCGATACGGTGGCGGGGGCGATTGCCGGATCCCTGGACGCCAAACGTATGCTGCTGCTGACCGACGTCCCCGGCGTCAAGGGCAAGGACGGCCAGATCATTCGCCAGATGAACATCGCCGAGGCGGAGGGGCTGATCCGCGACGGCACGGCCACCGGCGGCATGATCCCGAAACTGGAGACCGCCATCGCCGCCGTGCGGGCCGGGGTCGAGGCCGTGGTCATCCTCGACGGGCGGCGCCCGCACGCCATGCTGGTGGAGCTGTTCACCGAGCACGGGGCCGGAACCCTGGTGAAGGCGTGACCTCCGGAACGACCCTGGCCATGGCGAATACGAGCGAAACCGGCGCGGACCTGAGTCATGTCCGCAGCTGGATCTTCGACCTCGACAACACCCTGTACCCGCCCGAAAGCCAGTTCATGAAACTGGTCGAGAAACGCATCAACCAGTATGTCGTGCGGACCTCGGGTCTGGCCGCGGACGCCGCCATGGTCGCCCAGAAGGGCTATCTGCGCGACTACGGCACCTCCCTGGCCGGACTGATGGCCCACTACCGGGTCGACCCCCACGATTTCCTGGCCGAGGTCCACGACGTGCCCCTCGATGTCCTGACGCCGGACCCCGGCCTTCGGGCCGGGCTGGAACGCCTGCAGGGGCCCCGGCTGATCTTCACCAACGGCTCTCTGGCCCATGCGGAGCGGGTGCTGGAACGGCTGGCGCTGACCGACCTGTTCGACGGTCTGTTCGCCCTGGAGGATGCCGACCTGATTCCGAAGCCGGACCCGCGCACCTTCGCGCGGATGACCGAGCGGTTCAGCGTCGATCCGGCCAGCGCCGCCTTCTTTGAGGACACGGTCCGAAACCTGGCCCCGGCCAAGGCGATCGGCATGACCACGGTGCTGGTCGGGGGCCACGCCTTCGACGTCGAGGCCGACTATGTCGACCATCGCACCACTACCCTCGACACCTTTCTCGCCACAGCCATCCTGACGCCGGGAGACCCTGCCCCATGACCGACCTGACCGATCGCGCCCATCTGGAAGCCGTCATCGAGGCCGCCTGGGAGGCCCGGGCCGAAGTCTCGCCCGCCACCCAGGGCCAGGTTCGCCATGCGGTCGAGACCGCCCTGGCCCTGCTGGATTCCGGCCAGGCCCGGGTCGCCTCGCGCGGCGCAGACGGTGTCTGGACCACGTACCAGTGGCTGAAAAAGGCGGTGCTGCTGTCGTTCCGCCTCAATGACAACCGGATCATGCGCACCGGCGAGCGCGGCCCGGCCAGCCCCCTGTCGTCCGATCATGCCGCGGGGCTGGGCCCGTTCTGGGACAAGGTGCCGAGCAAGTTCGGCGACTGGGGCGCGGCCGATTTCCAGAGCGCCGGTTTCCGCGCCGTGCCCGGCTCGATCGTGCGCCAGGGGGCCTTCATCGGCCGCAACGTGGTGCTGATGCCCAGTTTCGTGAACATCGGGGCCTTCGTCGATGAGGGCACGATGGTCGACGCCTGGGCCACGGTCGGCTCCTGCGCCCAGATCGGCAAGAACGTGCACCTGTCCGGCGGGGCCGGGATAGGCGGGGTGCTGGAGCCGCTGCAGGCCAATCCGACCATCATCGAGGACGGCTGTTTCATCGGGGCGCGGGCCGAGGTCGCCGAGGGCGTCATCGTCCGCGAGGGTGCCGTCCTGGCCATGGGCGTCTATCTGTCCGGCTCGACCCGGATCGTCGACCGGGCCACCGGCGAGGTGTTCCGCGGCGAGGTCCCGGCCTATTCGGTCGTGGTTCCCGGGGCGATGCCGGATCCGAAGGGCGGGCCGTCGCTGTACTGCGCCGTGATCGTCAAACGTGTCGACGCCCAGACCCGGGCCAAGACCGGGGTCAATGAGCTGCTGCGGGATTGACGGATTTTTCCACCCGTGGTGGTCTGCAAGCGCAGGAGGCCCACATGAGTGGTTATGTGAACAGGTCGCTCGATTTCACCGGTCGCACCGGGGTCCTCGAATACTGGCGTGCGCAACGCGCCTTGATCTGGTTCCTGATGCTGGGCATCGCCCTCGCGATGGGCCTTCTTGTCAGTCCCCTGCCCCAGTGGACCGCCGTGGTCGGTCTGGTGCCCATCCTGTATGTCTGTGTCGCCAGCATCGCCCTTGGCGTTCGCCGCCTGCATGATCGCGGCCGCAGTGGCTGGTGGTTGATGATCTACTCATCGCCGCTGGCCTTCTCCTGTGTCCTGCTCGCCCGGAACGGAGGCCTTCCCGGGGAGCTGTCATCGCCCGTCTTCATCATCACCGGCGTCGCGGTGTTGGCAGCCTTCGCCTTCTATGTCTGGGGCTTCATTGACATAGGCGTGCGGAAGGGCCGGTCCGGGCCGAACCGCTACGGCCCGGTTCCGACCTGAGCCAGGGCCGGTCAGAAGGGGTGTGACACCCCGGAACAGATCGGGCACAACCGCGGCATGCTCGCCGACTCGCCCACCGCTGCCGCTCCCACTGAAACCGCCCTGCTGGAGACGGCCCGCGCGACGCTGGAAAAGGTCTGGGGCCATGCGGATTTCCGCGGCCTGCAGGCGGACGTGGTGGCCGAGATCATGGCCGGACGCGATGTGCTGGCGGTGCTGCCGACCGGCGGCGGCAAGAGCGTCTGCTACCAGATCCCCGCCATGCTGCGGCCCGGCCTCGGACTGGTCGTTTCGCCGCTGATCGCCCTGATGACCGACCAGGTCGAGGCGCTGAAGCAGCAGGGGGTGGCCGCGGCCCGCCTGGATTCCGGCGTGTCGATGGACGACCGGTCGGAGATCTGGCGTCAGGCCCGGGCCGGGGAACTGGACCTGCTGTATGTGTCGCCGGAAGGTCTGGCCCAGCCGCATCTGATCGACCGGCTGCACGAACTGCCGCTGAGCCTGATCGCCATCGACGAGGCCCACTGTGTCAGCCAGTGGGGCCACGACTTCCGCCCCGACTACCGGACCCTGGGCCGTCTGGCCGAACTGTTCCCCGGCGTGCCGCGCATCGCCGTCACCGCCACGGCCGACGCCCGGACCCGCGAGGACATCGTCAAATCCTTGCGGCTGGACGACGCCCGGGTGTTCGTCGACAGTTTCGCCCGGCCCAATCTGCAGCTGTCGGCCGAACGCAAGGAGTCGGCCTCGCGGGCCCGGACCGACGCCCATGTGATCACCCTGGTGCGCGAGCGGCGTGGCAAGTCGGGGGTGGTCTATTGTGGATCGCGCGACGGCTGCGAGCGGGTGGCCGGGGCCCTGCGCGACGCCGGAACCAATGCCATCGCCTATCACGCCGGGATGGATGCGCGGGAGCGTGACCGGCTGCTGGCGCGGTTCCTGGCCGAGGACGGGGCCGTGATGGTGGCGACCATCGCCTTCGGCATGGGGGTCGACAAGGCCGACGTCCGCTTCGTCATCCACGCCGATCCGCCGGGGTCGCTGGAGGCCTACTGGCAGGAGATCGGCCGGGCCGGGCGGGACGGCGAGCCGGCCGAGGGTATCACCCTGTACGGGCCGTCCGACATCGCCTGGACGCTGAAACGGCTGGACAGCCGGCCGATGGACGAGGCGGTCAAGGCGGTGCAGGTGCGCAAGGCGCGCCAGCTGTTCGCCATGCTGGACGGGGCCGTGTGCCGGCCCCAGGCGGTGCGGCGCTATTTCGGCGAGACCGATGCCGGGCCGTGCGGGGTCTGCGACATCTGCGGCGATCCGCCGGCCGTGTTCGATGCCACCGTCCCGGCCCAGAAGGCGCTGGCGGCGGTGCAGCGGCTGGGCGAACGGTTCGGGCGCAACCGGGTCATCGACCATCTGCTGGGCGGGACCAAGGAGCCGCAATCGTGGGAGACGGCCCTGTCGACCTGGGCCATCGGGGCTGATCTGGCCCGCCCCGCCTGGCGCGACATCGTTGACCACCTGCTGTTCGAGGGGCTGCTGGTCGAGGACCCGAACGAGGGCAAGCCGCTGATCCGGCTGGGCGAGGCCGAAACGGTGCGGGCCGTCTATCGGGGCGAACGGCCGGTCGCGGTCCGGGCCCGTCCGGCCCGGGCCCCGGCGGCGGGGGAACGCACCCGCACCGGCCGCAACGCCGCGGTCGAGGCGATGGACGCCGACGTCCGGGCCCGGTTCGAGCTGTTGCGGGCCTGGCGGCGCGAGCGGGCCGCCGAGCAGAAGGTGCCGCCCTATGTCATCTTCCAGGACAAGACCCTGCTGGAGATCGCCCTGGCCGAGCCGGCCAGCCTCGACGCCCTGGGCCATATCTCGGGGGTCGGCCAGACCAAGCTGGACCGTTACGGCAAGGCCGTACTGCAGGCCCTGGTCGGCTAGCGGCGCGCCCGGACGCCCGAAAGCGATGGCCCCCTTGCCAATTTCCGCCTGAGGGCGATCATGGGGGCAACATCGTCTGGGGAGAATCCAATGAAAACCCTGCTATCGCTGGCACTGGCCGCCGTGACGCTGGTCGCCGGTCCGGCGGCCGCCGAAAACTGGCACAAATTCTCGTACAGCGGCACGACCGCCTATCTGGCCGACGTCGACAGTATCGGCCCGGCGGGCGATGCGACCGGCATCCGGGTGGCCAAGGTGCCGCTGGCCGGAGGCGCGGGCAACTATGCCTATTCGCTGGACCAGTTCACCATCCGCTGCGACGCCCGCGAAGTGCGGTCGGTACTGTCGATCGACTACGGCCCGGACGGGACCGAGACCGAGCGTTTCGACGACCCGGACTCGCCGTGGGACGAGGTCGTCCGCGACAGCTATCTGGATTTCCTCAAGGACATCGCCTGTGACGGGGTCCGGTCGACCGAGGGCTCCTGGCCCTCGATCGCGGCCTTCGTGGACGGCGGCCGCCGCTAGACGTCGACGGCGGCGTCCAGGGCGTTTTCCTGGATGAACTCGCGGCGCGGCTCGACCACGTCGCCCATCAGTTTGGCGAACAGGTCATTGGCCTCTTCCTCGTGCTCGACCTCGACCTTGAGCAGGGTGCGGGCGTTGGCGTCCAGCGTGGTCTCCCACAGCTGTTCCGGGTTCATCTCGCCCAGACCCTTGTAGCGCTGGATGGCCAGGCCCTTCTTGCCGGCCTCGAGCACGGCGGTCAGCAGGTCGATCGGACCCCGCACCGTCGTGGTCTTGTCCTTGCGGCGATAGACGGCCGGGGCGTCGAACAGGCCCTCGAAGGCATTGGCGCGTTCGGACAGACGACGGGCGTCCAGCGACCGGATCAGGGCCTCCTCCAGCACGACCCGTTCGGTCACGGCGCGACGGATGCGTTCGAACACGACCGCCCCCTGTTCGCCGGTCACACCCGACCAGTCGCCGTCACCCTCTTCGGCATAGAGGTCGAGGCGCGCGGCGGCGGCGGCGGCCTTGGTCGCCATGTCGGTGCCGTCGTCGGTGAACAGGCCGGCCAGGGCCGACTGTTCGATGGCGAACACCGGGGCGCGCTGGCTGAGACGGTCGACGCCGGCCTTGAAGGCCTTGGCCTCGCGCACGAGGGACTGCAGGTCGAGGCCGGTGCGGCGCTCGCCGGTCGGCAGGTCCAGCTCGGCCTCGGATGAGCCTTCCTCGATGAGGTAGGAATCCATCTCGGCCTGGTCCTTCAGGTAGCGGCTCTGCTTGCCCTTGGAGACCTTATAGAGGGGCGGCTGGGCGATATAGACGTGGCCGCGGGTGATCAGTTCGGGCATCTGCCGGTAGAAGAAGGTCAGCAGCAGGGTGCGGATGTGGGCCCCGTCGACGTCGGCGTCGGCCATCAGGATGATCTTGTGATAGCGCAGCTTGTCGGCGTTGAAATCGTCGCGGCCGATGCCGGTGCCGAGCGCCAGGATCAGGGTGCCGATCAGTTCTGACGACAGCATCCGGTCGAAGCGGGCGCGCTCGACATTGAGGATCTTGCCGCGCAGCGGCAGGACGGCCTGGTTCTCGCGGTTGCGGGCCTGTTTGGCCGAGCCGCCGGCGGAATCGCCCTCGACGATGAACAGTTCGGACTTGGCCGGATCGCGCTCCTGGCAGTCGGAGAGCTTGCCCGGCAGGGAGCTGATTTCCAGCGCCGATTTGCGCCGGGTCAGGTCCCGCGCCTTGCGCGCGGCTTCACGGGCCGAGGCGGCCTCGACGATCTTGCTGACGACCTGTTTGGCCTCGAGCGGATGTTCCTCGAACCATTGCGACAGGCCTTCGGAGCACAGGCCCTCGACCGCCGGACGGACCTCGGACGAGACCAGCTTGTCCTTGGTCTGGGACGAGAATTTGGGATCCGGCACCTTGACCGACAGCACGCAGGTCAGGCCCTCGCGGGCGTCCTCGCCGGTGAAGGAGATCTTCTCGCGCTTGCCCGCGCCGGAGCTCTCGATATAGGCCCCCAGGACCCGGGTCAGGGAGGCGCGGAAGGCGGACAGATGGGTGCCGCCGTCGCGCTGGGGGATGTTGTTGGTGAAGCACAACATCGTCTCGTGGTAGGAATCGTTCCACCACAGGGCGAGGTCGATCTCGATGTTTTCCTTCCTGCCCCGGATGACGATGACGTCCTTGAGGATCGGCGTCTTGGACTTGTCCAGGTGGCGCACGAAGGCCTCGACCCCGCCCTCATAGTGCAGGGTCTGTTCGACCGGGGTCGCGCCGCGAAGGTCGGCCAGCCGGATGACCACGCCGGAGTTGAGGAAGGCCAGTTCGCGCAGCCGGTGTTCCAGCGTCTTCAGATCGAAATCGATGTGGGAGAAGGTGGTGACCGACGGATAGAAGGTCACCTCGGTGCCGCTGAGGACCTTGCCGTTGTCGCGCATCGGGGCGTCGCCGACCACGCGCAGGGCGGTGACGGTGTCGCCGCGCTCGAACCGCATCTGGTGGGCCTTGCCGTTGCGGTAGATTTTCAGTTCCAGCCAGTCGGACAGGGCGTTGACCACCGAGACGCCGACGCCGTGCAGGCCGCCGGAGACCTTGTAGGAATTCTGGTCGAATTTCCCGCCGGCGTGCAGCTGGGTCATGATGACCTCGGCCGCCGAGACGCCTTCACCCTCGTGGATGTCGGTCGGGATGCCGCGACCGTTGTCGGTCACGGTGACGGAGCCGTCGGCGTTGAGGATGACCTGGACGAGGTCGGCGTGGCCGGCCAGGGCCTCGTCGATGGCGTTGTCGACCACCTCATAGACCATGTGGTGCAGGCCCGAGCCGTCGTCGGTGTCGCCGATATACATGCCCGGCCGTTTGCGCACGGCATCCAGGCCCTTGAGAACCTTGATGGATTCAGCGCCGTAGGCGGCTTCCTCGGCCGTGTCTTCGTTGCGCGCGGTATCGGTCTGGTCGGTCATTCAATCGTCCGGAGACGCGGGCGGCTGGGGGTCTGGAAGGGCGGACCCGGCCCGCTGTTTCATGCATTTGGAGGGCGACCGATTCAGGCCGTTTCCGTCCTGTGTTTATATAGGAATTCGCGCGGCAAAAGCGAGCGGATACGGGGATTGCGGAGGCCGGGCCTCCGGTCTGCGACATGCGGCGCACACGCAGGCCCCGCGCGCCGGTCCGGCCGCGGTGATGGGGGCGTGGGCGGAGCGCCGGGCGT
>NZ_JAQSDK010000020.1 GCF_029945885.1 Brevundimonas sp. | reverse complement strand
GGTGCGGGCCCTTTCGCCCTCGCTACGCTCGCGCGCCGCTGGGTCCTCCGGTCTCGCACCCGCAAGCGCGGGCGCTCGCCGAAGGATGACGACAGCGATGGGATGCGAGGTGTTTGCGAACAATCCCCCTATGGTCGCTGCAGGAAGTTGTTTAAAAACTATACCTTGCGCTTATCTCCCCCAAACTTCCCGCCCCACCTCCAACCGCGCCGATAATACCCCCGTCCCGTCGCCCGGGGGCTCGCTCGGCCGGCGATCCGCAGCGGCGGCGGGAGCGGATGGAGCGGGCGCAACCCGGAGCCGGACCCTGCGGGGTCGCTGGCCGAGGGGATGCGAGGTCGAGCCGGGTGGAAGGCCGGACGGCCGAGGGGGCGGGGTGGATACCCGCACCGGTCCAGGAGATGGTCGCTGCCATCCCTGCCCGCCGCGTGCAGAAGGATCCCTCGTCAACAGCGAGGCCCACGGTCCGCGCATGTGGAAGCCCGTCCGCGCGGAGCGTCTGACGTTCGCCGAAACGGTATTTTTTAAACACACCGGGCGGACGCCCGGCGCTCCGCCCATGCCCCCATCACCGCCGCCGGACCGGCGCGCGGACGCGGACGCCTGTTCATCTTCCTTCTCCCACGAGGGGAGAAGGACGAAACACCGTCACCCCCTCGCCCCGCCCCCGACAACCGCCTATCCTCGCGAATCCCATGCCCATCCGTCGCCTCCCCCCCGAAACCGTCAACCGCATCGCCGCCGGCGAGGTGGTCGAACGTCCGGCCAGTGCCATCAAGGAACTGGTCGAGAACGCGCTCGACGCGGGGGCGCAGCGCATCGAGATCCAGGCCGACGGCGGCGGCCTGACCCGGATCCTGATCGCCGACGACGGTACCGGCATGGCCCCGGACCAGCTGGCCCTGGCGGTCGAGCGTCACGCCACCTCCAAGCTCGAGGCCGACGACGCCGGCGATGTCGACCTGCTGCGCATCTCCACCCTCGGCTTCCGCGGCGAGGCCCTGCCCTCGATCGGCTCGGTCGCCCGCCTGACCATCACCAGCCGCGCAAGACCCGAGCCCGGGGCCGGTCCGGCCGAGGCCTGGGCCATCACCGTCGAGGGCGGCGACCAGCGTCCGGTCGCCCCCGCCGGCTTCCCCGGGCCGCACGGGGCCCGGGTCGAGGTCCGCGACCTGTTCTACGCCACCCCGGCCCGGCTCAAATTCATGAAGTCCGAACGGTCCGAGGCCATGGCCATTTCGGAAGAGATCAAACGCCAGGCCATGGCCCATGAGACCGTGGCCTTCACCCTCGACCTCGACGGCAAGACCACCCTGCGCCTGCCCGCCGAACACCCCGGCGACGCGGGCCGGCTGAAACGTCTCGCGGCCCTGCTGGGCCGCGATTTCGAGGCCAATGCCCTGCTGATCGACCAGTCGCGCGACGGTATCCGCCTGACCGGCTATGCGGGCCTGCCGACCTACAGTCGCGGCAATGCCGCCCACCAGTATCTGTTCGTCAACGGCCGCCCGGTACGCGACCGGCTGCTGCAGGGCGCCCTGCGCGGGGCCTATGCCGACTTCCTCGCCCGCGACCGGCATCCGGCCGCCGTCCTCTTCCTCGAGGTCGACCCCCTCTATGTCGACGTCAACGTCCATCCGGCCAAGGCCGAGGTCCGCTTCCGCGATCCGGCCATGGTGCGTGGCCTGATCGTCGGGGCCCTGCGCCACGCCCTGGCCGCCGCCGGTCACCGCGCCTCGACCACGGTCGCCGCCGACGCCCTGGCCGGCTTCACCGCCCATGAGGGTGTCGGGCGTGGGGTGTGGGGTGTGGGGATCGGCGGCGCCGCCCCGGGCTACAGCGGCTGGCAGGGCTGGGCCGCCCCCGCCAGCGCCCACGCCCAGCTCATCCCCGGCCTCAACGACCGCTCCGCCCGTGTCGAACCCGATTTCCACCCCACACCCGATACCCCACACCCCACGCCCTACCCGCCCCACACCCCCGCCGAAATCGACCTCCCCCTCGGCGCCGCCCGGGCCCAGCTGCACGGCACCTATATCGTGGCCCAGACCCGCGACGGCCTCGTCGTCGTCGACCAGCACGCCGCCCACGAACGCCTCGTCTATGAGAAGATGAAGGTGCAGATGGCCCAGGGCGCGGTGACCCGTCAGGCCCTGCTGACGCCCGAGGTGGTCGAGCTGGATCCGGCCGAGGCTGACCGCGTCCTTTCCCGCGCCGACGAACTGGCGGCGCTCGGTCTGGTGGTCGAACCGTTCGGCGGTGGCGCGGTGCTGGTGCGCGAGACCCCGGCCCTGCTGGGTGACACCGACGTCCAGGGCCTGATCCGCGACATCGCCGACGACCTGTCCGAACACGGCGCGGCCCTGGCCCTGACCGAACGGCTGGGCGAGGTCTGCGGCACCATGGCCTGCCACGGCAGCGTCCGCGCCGGTCGCGTCCTCTCGGCCCCCGAGATGAACGCCCTGCTGCGCCAGATGGAGGCCACCCCCCACTCCGGCCAGTGCAACCACGGCCGCCCGACCTATGTCGAGCTGAAGCTCAACGACCTCGAGAAACTGTTCGGCCGCCGCTGAGCCTCAGAATTTATAGCCCGCCTTGCCGTCCGGCTTGGGCAGGGGGGCGGTGCAGATTGTGACGAGGGTCGGGACCGGGTCCCGCGCCAGATCGGCCCGGACCTGATGGCGGTCCGGCGACACCAGCAACAGCCACGCCAGGGCGGCGGACTGGACGATGACGACGACCGACAACAGGCTCATGACCACGGGCCCCAAACCGAACCGCCTCGCCGCCATGGATTACCCCTCAATTCCGAAGAGCGATGTTCTGTAAGATTCCGACGCCGGACGCAAGGACCGGCCGGGGCCCGGAGACCCCGGCCGGTCCGGACTCAGCCCTGCAGCGCCCGCGCGCCGTAGCTTTTCATCGCTGCGGCCATCCAGTCGGCGAGGCCGGGACGGATGCCCTCATACCGCGCCCGGAACTCGGGGTTGGTCCTGTAGAGTACACCCAGTTCGGCATAGGCCGCCGCCGTCGGCGGGACCTTCCACGTCCGTCCGACCCAGGCGTGATGGGCGGCCATCACCGGATCCAGACCGACATCGTCGGCCGCGAATCCCTCATGCATGGCCCGGGCCAGGTCGCCTTCGATTCCGGCCACCTCGGCCATCCAGTCCTGTTTCTGGCCCGGCGACATCGCCGCCATCGCCTCGCGTCCGGCCTCGATACGGGCCCGGGCCTGTTCGCCGTATCTGTCGATGATCCAGGCCTCGTATCCGGCCTGTTTCTCCGGGCTGAAGCCCTCGTAAAGTTGCTTGTCCATCACGGTGTCTCGTCCTTCCAGTTCGGCGATCGTGCGGTCGATCGTCCGGGCCAGCCGGCGATACCGGTCCGCCTCCTCCGCGATCCGCGCCCGCTGCTCACGCAGCATCCGCAGCCGGTCGAGGCCGGGCGCGTCCAGCAGGACCCGGATGTCGCCGAGGGCGAGATCGAACTCCCGGTGGAACAGAATCTGCTGCAACCGCAGCAGTTCCTCGCGCCCGTAATAGCGATAGCCGTTGTCGCCGACCGATGCGGGCTTCAGCAGACCGATGTCGTCATAGTGGTGCAGCGTCCGGACCGAGATCCCGGACAACCGCGCCAGCTGGCTGACGGTATAGGTTCTGAAGCGCGCATCGTTCCGCATGGACAGACCTATCGGGCCTCACGCCGCGTCAGGGTCAAGCGGTCTTTTCACTCGGCGGCGGTCGGCGCGGGTTCTGCCCCGCGGCCGGTGATCCGACGCCAGATCCGCTTGCGGGCCTCCAGCACTGAAACCCCCAGCGCCGTGGCCACGGTCCAGAACAGGGCCTCGGTCGCGACCGCCGCAACGATCGCCAGAATGAGCCGCGGGGTGCGCTCCACATCCATCCAGAGGCCGATGCCCAGGGCCACCCAGCCACAGACCGCCGCCACCCCCAGAAAGGCCGCCAGCGTCCATAAAAAGCCCTTGCCCTTTTTCAGCAGACCCGGCTTCGCGGTTTTAACGTCGATCGTCATGTCGCAGTCCTCTTCATCTTTTTTGATGCCTGACCTGAAAGTCTCGCCCTTCGTCGGAGTCTATCATCACGACCGACAATTTTTTCCGGAGTTCATCCCGCTTGGGACGTGACCAGTCATTCGAAGCCCTGCTGGACGAGCACGGCGCGATGCTGCGCCGGATCGCCTCGGCCTATGAGGCCGGGCGCGAGCGCCGCCACGAGCTGGAGCAGGACATCCTGCTGGCGGTCTGGCGCGCCATGCCCCGCTATCGCGGCGAGGCCCCCGTCCGGGCCTTCATCGCCCGCGTGGCCCACAACCGCGCGGTAACCCATGTGGCCCGCGAAGCCGCTGAACCGCGCCGCCAGCCCCTGGACGAAGAGACGCCCAGTGCCGCTCCAACGCCTCACGATGCGCTTGAAGCTCTCGATCTGCAGGACCGGCTTGCGGTCGCCGTGCGCGCCCTGCCCCTGTCCCTGCGCCAGCCGGCCCTTCTGACCCTTGAGGGTTTCACCCCGGCCGAGATCGCCCCGATGCTGGGGTTGAACGCCAACACCGTCTCCATCCGCCTGACCCGAGCCAAGGTCGCGCTGCGCGACGCGCTCAATCCGCAGGATCGCTCATGACCACGCCCCCGAACGACGACTGGTCCGACCTGACCCGGACCTGGACCGACGCCACGACGACCGGGCCCCGGCTGGATCCCGGCCTGATCCGCGCCGTGCGGCACCGCGATCGGCTGGCCCGGCTCAATTTTGCCGCTGAGATCGCCGGCGGCGTCGCCGTTCTGGCCGTCGTGACCTGGGGCATGTTCGCCCGCGACCTTCCGTGGAACATCGCCTTGGTCGCCATCGGCTTCGTCGGCTTCGCCCTCGCCGTCACCCTTTGGTCCCGGCGTGGCGATCCTGGGCTGCTGACCGGTACCCCTGAGGCGGTGCTGTTATCGGCGCTCGCCCAGGCACGAACCGGCTACCGATGGGCCTGGGCCGGTGTGGCGACCAGTCTGGCAGCCTTCGTCTTCGTCACCGTTTTGGCCGCGCTTACACCGACAGGTTCAGTCACCCCCAATACCCTTTTGATGCTGGGGGCCTTCCTGCTGGTCTGTATCGGATTCTACATCGCGCACGCCCGGCGTTGCCGTCGGCGGATGGCGGCGCACACAGCAACCCTGCAGGCGCTGCGCGATGATCCGGCTATTGAACCCTGAGGAACAGCACCCGCGCCGCGCCGTAATCCCGCGCGTCCAGCCGCACATAGCCAGGCGTCTCGATCTCGGGCTCGCCGGATCCGCGTTCGAACACCACCATGGCTCCGGGCTTCAGCCAGTCCTCCTCAACCAACCGCGCCAGCGCCTGTTCGCCCAGGCCCTGACCGTAGGGCGGGTCGAGGAAGACCAGGTCAAACGGCTCGCCCGCGGACCCCGGTCGCACACCCAGATCGGTGGCGCTGCGCCGGTGCACGCGGGTCTGGCCAAACAGGCTGAAGGCATCGACATTCTCGCGGATCGCCCCGCGCGCTGCATCATCGGTCTCGACGAACAGGCAGAAGGCCGCCCCGCGCGAAATGGCCTCGAACCCCAGCGCGCCCGAGCCCGCGAACAGGTCCAGCACCCGTGCGCCCTCCAGCGGTTCGGCCCAGGCGGCATGTTCCAGAACATTGAACAGGGCCTGACGCGCCCGGTCGGACGTCGGCCGCGTGCCCTGCCCCTCCGGCGCAACAATGGCGCGCCCCTTCAATGCTCCGGCGACGATTCTCATGGCCGCTTGATCACGGGGTTCGCCCCTCGCGTCAACCGGGCTTCAATTGGCCCAGCGCTGTGGCGGTGCCTCGGCGGCCAGACCTTCCAACCGCTCACGCAGTCCCTCCATGAAATCGGTTCGCGACCCGTTCCAGTGCAGGGCCTCGCCAACGAGGGCGGTACAGTTCATCGGCACCGGGGTCGTGGCCCCTTTCGGCAGGACCCGTCCGGCTCCCTCGATCCAGACCGGGATGACCGGCACGGCGGGAAAGGCCTCGGCCAGGCGCGCCACCCCCGCCTTCAACGGAGCCAGCGCCCCGTCCTTGCTGCGCGTACCCTCGGGAAAGACGAGGATGATTTCGCCCCGCTCCAGGGCGGCCCGTGCCGGGGCCAGCACATCCTCCCCCCGGGCCACTTTCCGCGAAATCGGCGTAATGCCGATGATCCGGCGCGAGAACCAGCTGATGGCGGGATTGGCCAGAAAATAGTCCGCCGCCGCCACGGGCCGGACCTTGTGCAGCAGGCGCGCGGGAAACAGGCTCAGCAACATGAAAGCATCCATGTGACTGTTGTGATTGGCGACCACGATCGCCGGACCCGCCTTCGGCAGTCGCTCGGAATGACAGACGTCCATACCGGTCATGAATCGCACGACGGGCCGCGCGATGAAGGCCAGGAACAGCATCCGCACGGGGCTGAACGGTCGGGCCGCGTCCTCAGTATTTGTCGAGCGCATAATAGGCCATCAGGTGAAAGAAGAGCGGTGCGGTAAAGGTCAGACTATCGATTCGGTCCAGCAGGCCGCCATGGCCCGGAATCAGCCGGCTCGTGTCCTTGACCCCGAGGTCGCGTTTGACCGCACTCATGGTCACGTCCCCGGCGAACCCCGCGAGGGGCAGCAGGACTGCAAGAACCACGACCGGATACCCGGTCATAGGCGTGAAGACCGGGGTCAGGACCCAAATCAGCGCGGCGGTCAGGATCCAGCCGCCGATGAAGCCTTCCCACGTCTTGTTCGGGCTGATCGCGGGAATAATCTTGTGTCGCCCGAACAGCTTGCCGCAGCAGTACTGCAGAACATCATTGGCCTCGGTTGCCAGCAGCAGAAGGAAGACCATACCGGCGGCCCCGGCGGTGCCGCTCTCGTCCGGTGCGCGCATCAGCAGGGGAATGACCCCGAGGTTAAAGACACAGACGATTACCGCCCAGGTGATGGTCGCCACCGTCGCCAGATAGGCCTTGGTCTGGCCGCCGATGGCCATCAGGAACGGCGTGGCCAGGAAAAACCAGACGGGTATGGCCACCAGATAAACCCCGTACCAGCCCAGGGCGATCAGACCGAACGACAGGGGAATGGACAGATAGGCGAACAGGACGACCAGTCGGTCTTCCCGCCTCAGCGGTGCCAGCGACAGGAACTCCCTCAGGGCGATGAAGGCGACGGCAGCGAACAAAAGGGTGACCGCCACCCAGCCCAGCGCCAGGGCACCGGCCAGAAGCGCGATCATCACCCACCAGGACCACACCCTGAGGCGCAGTTCGCGCCAGTCGCCTGCGGGCTTCAGCACCGGAAGGATCAGGACCAGCGCCGACGCGATCAGCATTACGCTGAAGACCCCCCCGAAGCCCCACAGCAGCGGTGCCCTTACCTGGGCCAGAGTCGCTGTTACCGCTGCAATCATGGTCTAGGGTGCCCTGGGGAATCTCTACCGGGGGCAGTATGGCGCAGTTGATGAGAAACACGCATCCCTTGCGATCGACGCCCCTCCATGTGGCATTCGCCGTCCTGGCCATGGGCGGCTGGGCCGCCTTCGCCAACAGGGACCATGGTGCCGGGTCGATGCAATTGGCCTTCGCGATCCAGGGCACCCTGTCCGGTCTGATCACCCTGGTGATGAAGCGCGGACTGGAGATCGGCCATGAACGGCTCACAGGCCAGTTCGCCCGCCTCATCCCGCCCCTCGTCAGTTGTACCCTCATCGGGGCGCTGCTGTTTTTGGTTCACACACTCGGTGGGACCCCCGAGGTTCTGCGTACGCTCGCCGTGCCGTGGACCGTGTCCACCCTCTATGCCTTCGTCTATGTCGCCAGTCTGGACCGTACCCGATGACCGCTAACCGCAGACCGCTAAAAACCCGCGGTTCGGGCTGGGCTGCGATCCTTGCCGCCACCCTGGCCAGGACCGGACTTCGGCCCGACGCCATCTCGGCCTCCAGCATGATCTTCGCCCTTGGCGGGGCCGGAGCATTCTGGCTCTCCGCCGACGCACCGGCAGGACCAAGAGCCGTCCTGTTGATCAGTGCCGGCGTCTGTATCCAGCTTCGGCTACTCGCCAATCTGCTCGACGGAATGGTCGCTGTCGAACACGGCCGCGGCGGCCCCCTCGGTCCGGTCTGGAATGAGCTGCCCGATCGGATCGCGGACATCCTGTTCCTGGCGGGGGCGGGTTACGCCCTGCGCCATGTCGCTCCCGACATTGGGCCCATGCTCGGCTGGCTGGCTGCAACCCTCGCCGTCCTGACCGCCTATATCCGCGAACTCGGCCGGGCCCTTGGCTGTGAAGCCGATTTCGCCGGACCGGGGGCCAAGCCCCACCGCATGGCGGCGCTGACGGCAGGCTGTGTTCTGGCAGCCGTCGGCACGCACTGGCACGCCGATTCAGCCATCCTGATGCTGACGCTTGCGATGATCGTCGGACTGACCATCGTTACGGTCGTCCGACGCACACTGCGGTTGGCGGGCCGCCTCCGCGCAGCCTGACGATCAGCGCGGCTTGCGTGGCCCGGTCGGTTTTGCGCCGGTCGGACGCGGCCCGGTGCGCGGCTTGAAGTCCCGCTTGGGTCCATCGCCACCACGCGGCCCGGTACCGTCCCGGATGGCGAAGCTGCGGGTCGGGCGATCACCCGGTCCGCGCGACGTTCCCTTCGGACCGATCATCTGGTCCTCGCGTGGTTTGAATACACGCTTGGGACGTTCGCCCTCCGGGGTCGAGGCGGGCGCTCCGGCCTTGAAGAAATGTTTGGGCTTGTCCTCGTCGCTGCCCTCGCGCGGTTTCCACGTCTTGCGCGGCGCGGCGGTCCGGGGCGCGGCCTTGGCCCAGCCTTCCTTTTTGGGCGGACGCTTGCCGGTCTCGGCCCGGGCGCTGCCGTCAGCCGCGGCGTCCTGGGCGGCGCGAATGCGACTGGGCTTGCGCGACGGGTCGGAGATGGCCGACCCGGAGTTGCCCTTGACGATCGGCGCATTGCTGCGACGCCCCGGCACCGGCGTCGGGGTCGAGACGGTATTACCCTGCGGCAAACTATCGGGGCGGATATGGTCAGACAGCATTTCGCGGATGACCCGCGGCCCGACCTCCTCGACCGCCCCAATCGGCAATGTGCCGAGCTGGAACGGGCCATAGGCGAGACGGATCAACCGGTTCACGGTCAGGCCCAGTGACTCCAGCACCTTGCGGACTTCGCGATTCTTGCCTTCGGTAATCGAGACGCTGATCCACAGATTGGCCCCGGCGCGCTCACCCTCGCCCAACGCCTTGGCCTTCTCGAGCTTGGCGTCGATCGGTCCGTAGCGCACACCTTCGACCGTCACGCCTTCCTGCAGCTTGTCCAGAACCTCCTGGGTCACGCGACCGCGTGCCCGGGCCCGGTACTGACGCACCAGAGCGGAGGTCGGCAACTCCAGGGCCCGGCTCAGCTCACCGTCGTTGGTCAGCAGCAGCAAGCCTTCGGTGTTCAGATCGAGTCGTCCGACGGAAATCACGCGCGGCAGGCCGCCCGGCAGGGCATCGAACACGGTCGGCCGGCCAGCCGGATCCTTGTGCGAGGTCACCAGTCCGGCTGGCTTGTGATAACGCCACACTCGTGTCGCCTGGGCCGAACCGATGGTCTTGCCGTCGACGGTGATGACGTCGTCACGCGTCACCAGCACAGCCGGGGTCGCCAGAATCTTGCCGTTCAGGGCCACCTTGCCCAGACCGATCAGCCGTTCGACCTCGCGGCGTGAAGCGATGCCGGCCCGGGCCATGGCCTTGGCGATCCGTTCGGCCCGCTTGGGCTCGGCCGGTGTCTTGGCATCCTTGCTGTCCTTGCGGGGACCGTCCTTGCGCGGCGGACCGTCCTTGCGAGGTCCGTCCTTGGCGAACGCGCCCTTGCCGCCGGGCCGTTCCGGCCGCTCGTCGACGATCCTCGGCCTTGCGACCGAGTACCGTGGACCGCTGGTAGCGGGGTCGGAATTGGGTTTACGCGCCCGGTCATCTTGACGGGGGCGAGGCTTCTTGTCGTTGTCTTCGGGATGGCGGACCATGATGAGCGGTTCATGCGCATGGCACTCGACCTTGCGCAAGCGGCAGCGGACACCGGAGAGGTGCCCGTGGGAGCCGTCGTGGTTGATGAGGCCTCCGGAACCGTGATTGCCCGGGGGGGCAACGGCCCGATCGGAGCCCATGATCCCACGGCCCACGCTGAAATCGTCGCCCTGCGCGCCGCCGCCGGAACGCTCGGCAACTACCGCCTTACCGGCCTGACACTTTATGTGACGCTTGAGCCCTGCACCATGTGCGCGGGTGCAATCAGTCACGCCCGAATCGGCCGGGTGGTCTGGGGAGCCGATGATCCCAAGGGCGGTGCGGTGATTCACGGAGCCCGCGTCTTCGACCAACCGACCTGCCACTGGCGGCCCCGCGTCCAGGGCGGTGTACTGGCCGCTGAAGGTGCGGGACTGTTGCGTGATTTTTTCCGCAGTCGTCGGGCCGGAACGGCGGTTGTCGCCGAACGTTAGCACCTCGGTTCCCTGGGCCCCTGTACTGAACCTGATAACGAAGAGGATATTTCCCATCCGTTCCCGTTCCCTGTTCGGCCTTACGGCCCTCATGCTGGCCGCTGCAGCCTTGTCGGCATGCGATCAACCGTCTCGTGCCGCGCCGGTCGACGGTGAGGCGATCCAGGCCCGTGCCCGTGACGTCCAGACCCCACAGCGCCCGACGGGTGCCGAGCTTCAGGACCGCGCCCTGAACCGCGTGGTTCGGGCGCTCTACCTGTGTGAGAACGGGGACCGTCTGTCGGTCGATTTCGACAATCCCCGCATGATGGCCACTGTCAGAAACTCGATGGGCGAAGCGGTGGACCTGCACCAGGAAAGAGCCGCTGACGGCATCTGGTATCGGGCCAGCGGCTCGGAACTGCGCGGCAAGGGGACCACGGCGCGCTGGACCGCAAACGGGCAGGCCCCGACGAACTGCCGCGCCATCGACTGATCGCCGTCAGGGCTCGAGAAAGCCCGCCAGCCGGTCATCCAGCTTGCTTCGCACCTTTGGCCAGTCGACGTCGACGACGGCGAACTGTGCGGTATCCCTTATGCGGCCGGTCCAGGTGATCTTGTGACGGGCCAGAATGCCTTCGTCCCGCGCCCCGAGCTTGCGGATCGCCGCCTGGCTGACCGGGTTCAGGGCGTCGGTTATGATCTCGACCCTTACCGCCCCGGCAGAAAAGGCATGATCAAGCAGCAGGCGCTTGCACGCCGGATTGACCGGGCCGCCGCGAGCTCCGGGCTGGTAGAAGGTCGAACCGATCTCGCAGCGCCGGTGCTCCTGACGAATTTCGTATAGGCTGGTCGTGCCGACCAACCCCCCGTCGCTCTTGCGGCGCACGGCCCACGGGATTCTCGAACCGGACGCCATGGCCGCCATTGCCGACGTCCACCAGGCGTCGAAATGCGTTCCATAGGCGGCGGCCACCATCCCGTCCCAGGCCGCTGGATCGCAGTCCAGCGCCGTCTGAACCTCGTCTTTCAGGGAGGGATCGAACGGCTCCATCCGAACAAATTCGTTCTCGAGTATCCGCGCCGCGAGGTTCATCGTGCGCCTTCGGTCCGTAGGTATTCCGTCAATCGACCGGCATCCACGTCCCGTTCAACGAAGGCCTGACCGATCCCGCGCGCCAGGATCAGGGTCAGCCGCCCGCCCTCGGCCTTCTTGTCTCCGGCCATCCGTCGAACCAGAGCCTCAGCCGCGACCTTTTCGCCGCCGGCAATTTCGGACAGTCGGACAGGCAGGCCCGCAGCCGCCAGTCCTGCAACGGCCAGATCAACCTCAGCAGCCGCGCACTGGTTCAGTTCCGCCGAATACCGGAAGGCCATCGCGCACCCGAGGGCCACCGCCTCGCCGTGGGTCAGAACGGTCTCGTCAAAACCCAGTTCGGCCTCAAGCGCATGACCGAAGGTGTGGCCGAGGTTCAGCAGGGCGCGCCGTCCCGCCTCGCGCTCATCTTCACCGACGATGGTGCTCTTGATCTCCACGGACCGGATTACAGCCCGTTCCAGCGCCGCAGGATCGCCGGTCGCGCCCGATGCGCCCTCACCGGCCAGCCAGCTGAAGAAAGGCGCATCGCAAACCAGTCCATGTTTGAGCACCTCGGCCCAGCCGGACCGCAACTGCCGGGCAGGCAGGGTGGCCAGGACATCGATGTCGGCGGTCACCCGACGTGGTTGATGGAAGGCTCCCACCAGATTCTTGCCGCGTGGCGTATCGATCGCTGTCTTGCCACCGACCGATGAATCGACCTGGGCGAGCAAGGTGGTCGGGACCTGGATGAAATCGATGCCTCGCATATAGAGCGCGGCTGCCAATCCGGCGAGATCACCGACGACGCCACCGCCGAGGGCGACGACAAGGTCCTTGCGGTCCAGCTCATAGGCCAGCAGCCGATCGATCACGCGTTCCAACTCGGCGAAGGATTTTGACGCCTCGCCGGGCGGTATCGTCAAAATCCGGGTCCGGAGCCCGGCGACGTCCAGCGAAGCCAGGACGGTAGGGCCGTGCAGGGCCGCTACCGTCTCGTCGCTGATCACGACGACCCGCCCCCGGGTCAGGGATGCGACCTGCGCGCCGAGCTCGGCCAGCAACCCACGGCCGACCTCGACCTCATAGGGAAGAAAGCCGGAGCCGGACACGGTAAGGATCGTGCTCATGAGGTTTGATCCTGGGCCCAGAAGGCCTCGAGTGTGCTGACGATCGCCTCGACGGCGTCGGCATGGGCCCCGCCGGCGACGTCCACGGTCACGTCGGCTGTGGCATAGATCGGGTAGCGGACCTCCGCGAGCGCCTTGAGCGCCTCAAGCGGATCGCGGCCGCGCAACAAGGGCCGGGTATCGCGTCGCAGCACCCGCTGCGCCACCACATCGAGGTCGGCCCGCATCCAGACCGTCGTCGCGCGGCGCTTCATCAGCGCCCGGGTCTCCGGGTTCAGGATCGCACCGCCACCGGTCGCCAGCACCCGTCGCTCTCCCTCGAGCAAACGGCGCATGACACGCGCCTCCCCGGCCCGGAATTCCGGCTCGCCCAAACGGGCGAAGATTTCAGACACCGTCATTCCGGCGGCCGCCTCTATCTCGACGTCCCCGTCGGCGAACGGCAGGTGCAGCCGCCGCGCGAGTCGACGACCGACGGTGGATTTCCCCACCCCCATAAGTCCCACCAGCGCTATAGTCCGCTGTGATTGGGGAATCGGCTCGGCTTCGCTCATGCGGAGAGGTCCGCAGGCGCAGGTTGGTCAGGAAGAGGGAAGCAGGCACACATGATGGCACCACCCTCTACATCAAGATGTAGCCCTGCAAGGGAGCGCAGCACCCTGAACGGCAGGTTTCGATGACTACCCCACAGGTCGAAGCCTTTCTCGAGATGATGGCGGTCGAACGCGATGCCTCGCCGCATACGCTTTCCGCCTATGGCCGCGACCTGGCCGACGCCGAGGCCAGCCTGTCCGGTGGGGGGGGACTGATGGCGGCCGATGCGCCGGCGATCGAATCCTGGTTTGCGGGTCTGGCGGCGCGCGGACTATCGCCGGCCACCGCCGCGCGCCGTCGCTCATCCATCCGTCAATTCTACCGCTTCGCCCTCGCAGAAGGCTGGCGGGCCGACGATCCGTCGCGGCGGCTCGATGCCCCAAAACAGGGCCGGTCCCTGCCCCGCACCCTGTCGATCGATGAAATCGGTCGCCTGCTGGCCGCCGCCTCCATGCGGGACGGGGCAGCCGGTATGCGAATGGTTGCCCTTGTCGAACTGGCCTACGCCTCGGGAATGCGGGTCTCGGAACTGCTGAACCTCAAGGTCGAATCGGCGCGCCGTGACCCGGCCTGCCTGATCATTCGCGGAAAAGGCGGCAAGGAACGGCTGGCTCCGCTGAACGCCGCCGCCCGCGAGGCGGTCCGGCTCTGGCTGGCGGTGCGTGATGCAGGCCGCAAACCCGGCACGCCCGACAGTGTATGGCTGTTTCCATCGCGTGGTGGCAGCGGCCACCTGACACCGCGGCGGTTCGCCCAGTTGCTGGATCAGGCTGCCGTCGCTGCCGGGATCGACCCGGCCCGGGTCAGTCCGCATGTGTTGCGACACGCGTTTGCCACCCACCTGCTCGAAGGCGGGGCTGACCTGAGGGTGGTTCAGACCTTGCTGGGCCATGCAGACATTGCCACCACACAAATCTACACCCATGTCACGGTCGACCGGCTCAGCCGGGCCGTCCAAAACAACCACCCCCTTGCCCGGGAAGACTGACGCCTCACTTGCTCGCGCGCGTTTGCCCCACTAGGTTCCGCCGCCTTCCCGTGGCGCACCTGTCGCGCCTGCCGAACCGGACGCCTTCATGGCCACCCACTACCTCGAATTCGAAAAACCGATTGCCGATCTGGAGGCCAAGATCGAGGAATTGAGCCTGCTGTCCGCGACGTCGGGTTCATTCGAGACCGAGATCGACGGTCTTCGTCGCAAGGCGGAGCAGCTCCGGACCAAGATCTACGCCAACCTTGATCCGTGGATGAAGACCCAGGTCGCCCGTCATCCGCAGCGCCCCCACCTCATCGACTATATCGACGGACTGTTTACGGATTTCGTGGAACTGCGCGGCGACCGCAAATTCGGGGACGACCAGGCCATCCTCGGTGGCCTCGCCCGCTTCCGTGGCGAGGCGGTGGTCATCATGGGCCACGAAAAGGGCAATGACACTGAGTCCCGCCTGAAGCACAATTTCGGCATGGCCCGTCCCGAAGGATACCGAAAGGCCGTCCGCCTGATGGATATGGCCGAGCAATTCGGCCTTCCCGTTCTGACCTTTGTCGATACCGCCGGTGCCTATCCCGGTCTCGGGGCCGAGGAGCGCGGTCAGGCCGAGGCTATCGCCCGCTCGACCGAGCGCAGCCTGACACTGGGGGTCCCCTCCATTGCCACCATCACCGGTGAAGGTGGATCGGGTGGGGCCATCGCCATCGCCGGGGCCAGTCGGGTCCTGATGCTTGAACATTCAATCTATTCGGTGATTTCACCGGAAGGGGCGGCCGGCATCCTGTGGCGCGACGGAGCCCGGGCACGAGACGCCGCGATGGCGATGAAAATCACCGGCCCCGACCTGATCGGGCTGAAGATCGTCGACCGCCTGATCACCGAGCCCTGCGGCGGGGCCCATACCGATCCTGTCGCCGCCGTGGCCGCGGTCGGGGACGTTCTGGCGGAGGAATTGCGCGGCCTGTCCGGCCTGTCAGCTGTCGCCCTGCGTCGCCAACGCGCCGACCGGTTCTATGCCATCGGCCGGACAAGCTGAGCCGTTAACCTTCCCGCTACACGTGCGGCGTATTTCTGCGTACCCCGACCGCCTGTGCCGGGTCAGTAGGGATTTCCCGCTCTATGAGTGGTCTCGCCTCATCTCTCCGGTCAAGCTCGGTCATCAACCTCGCCGGGGCCGTGACCATGGTCGTCGACGACTCGCCCTTCGCTCTGGACCTGACCAGTCAGGCCCTGCTCGGTTTCGGAATTCGAACCCGCTATGCCTGCCGCAGCGCGGCGGAGGCGGTCCGTATCCTCAAGGAAAGCCCGGTCGACCTCCTGCTCGTGGACTGCGAGATGCCGGGGACGGATGGATTTGAACTGGTCCGTTGGCTGCGCCGCTCGGGCCTGGACCCCAACGCCTTCACCTCGATCATCATGACTGCAGCCCATTTGCGCAGTTCCCGGGCCGCCGAGGCGCGGGACTGCGGGGCAAGCTTTGTCATCGTCAAACCTTTCAGCGCCATCACCCTGCTGGAGCGGATCGTCTGGGTTTCACGGGACCAGAGGCCCTTTCTCGAAGTCGGCGATTATTTTGGACCTGACCGCCGTTTCCGCGATGGCTCCCCGCCGGCTGAGGAACGCCGCGAAATGATGATCCGCAAAGCCGCTCTGGCTGCTTCCAGAGCCGAGGCACCGTCGTCGGGCGAAGACTCCGCCGCATGACGACCGTCATCACGCACAATCGCCGCAAGTCGCGCCTGACGGAACTGATCGACAAGCCCGGCGGCATCAGCATCGGCGTGGCGCTGCAGCAGGCCCAGACCAATATCGAGGAGCGCCGGGGCTCCAGCCTGGAAACCATCGCCGGGATGATCAGCGCCCTTCTGACCATTGAGCGACCGACATCGCTGGAAGACAATTTTGATCAGTTGATCGCGGTCTATCGCGCCAGTAACGGGATCATCGATGTCGCCAGCCCGTTTGGCCTGAACGCCCTGTGCGAGGCGGCGGGTAATCTGTGCCGCCTGGTGGATGCCTCCCCCGCCGGAGAGATGTTCGACTGGCGAATCGTCACCGTCCACGCCCAGGCCATGCAGATGCTGATGCGCCTGCCGGATGACGCCGAGGCGGCGCGGCGAACCGTCCTCGGCAGCCTGCAGCAGGTTCAGGACCGCAACGTCCCGACGCCGAAGGCCTAGGTCCGGGCCCGCGCGCCGCGGGTCTGTTTCCGCCACAGGGCCGCATATTCCCCGCCGACATGGGCGACCAGTTCATGGTGGGCGCCGCGTTCAACGATCCGTCCGGCCTTGAGCACCAGAATCTGGTCAGCGTCGGCGATGGTCGACAGGCGATGCGCGACAACCAGGGTCGTACGACCGGCCCGGACCTTGCGCAGGGTCTTCTGGATCGCCGCTTCGGTGCGGCTGTCCAGGGCACTGGTGGCCTCGTCGAGGATCAGGATGCAGGGATCGGCCAGCAGGGCCCGGGCGATACCGACGCGTTGACGTTCCCCGCCTGACAGTTTCAGCCCGCGCTCGCCGACCCTTGTGTCCAGTCCCTCGGGCAGGTCGCGGATGAAGGCGGTCAGTTCGGCCGCCTCGGCGGCGGCCCAGATGGCGGCCTCGTCGGCGTCGGGGCGGGCAAAGCCGATATTGGCGCGGATGGTGTCGTTGAACAGGGCCACGTCCTGGGGCACCAGGGCCACCGCCGTGCGCAGCGAGGCCTGGGTGACATCGCGCACGTCATGGCCGTCGATCAGCACCCGGCCCCCCTGGGGATCCAGCAGGCGCAGCGCCAATTTGACGATGGTCGACTTGCCGGCACCAGACGGTCCGACGAGGGCGGTCGTGGTCCCCGGCGCAGCGTTGAAACTGACGCCTTCCAGCCCGTTGGCCCGGGCGTCATGGCGGAAGCCGACGTCCTCGAAGGCGATACTGCCGCCGCGACGGGCCGTGTCCTTCGCCAGCGCGACAGCGCCGGGGGCGTCGGCGACCTGCGGGGTCTGACGGGTAACCTTCAGCATCTCCTCCATGTCGATGAAGGACTGGCGCACCTCACGGTAGGCGAAGCCGAGAATGTTCAGCGGCGCATAGAGGGAGATCATGATCAGCACCGCAGCCATCACGTCGCCTGGTCCCATGCGCCCGGCGGCGGCCTCGAACCCGGCCATCACGGCCATGACCCCGAGACCGAGGTTCATGATGCCGGCCTGGATCATGTTCAGCAGGGCGAGCGAGCTGTTGGCCTTCAGGGCGGCCCGGGTGTAGTCGCCCAGGGCCCGGTCATAGACCGCCGCCGACCGGGCCTCGGCCCCGAACGACTTGACGGTTTCATAGTTGAGCAGGGCGTCGACCGAGACCCCGGCGGCCTCGGTATCGGCGGTGTTCATGGTGCGGCGGTGTTCCAGCCGCCAGTTCGACAGGGCGAAGGTCGAGGCGGTGTAGACGGCGACGACCACCACGGCCACGGCTCCGAACCGCCAGTCATAGCGCGCGCCCAGAACCCCGGCGGCCAGCACCAGTTCGACCCCGGTCGGGACCAGGTTGAAGGCGAGAATACGCAGCAGGAAATCGACCGAGCGCGCCCCGCGCTCCATCGTTCGCGACAGGGAGCCCGAGCGTTTGGTCTGGTGGAAGTCCAGCGACAGGCTCAGCGCATGGGCGAAGGTTTCGGTTGCCGCCCGGCGCTGGGCGGCCGAGCGCACCGGGGCGAAGACGACATCGGCCAGCTGGGGCGCGGTCGAGGACAGCAGCCGGACCAGGGCCCAGCCGACGGCGAAGCCGCCGAAGCCCCAGCCGACGGCGGCAGCCGTGCCCTGCCCGCTGGCCAGGGAGTTGACGGCGGCCCCCAGCACCAGCGGGGCCAGCACGCCCAAAGCCTTGCCCGCCAGGGTCAGCAGCACGGCCCCGACCAGCCGCAACCTTAGCTGCGGCGCGTTCGAGCGACCGACCAGCCGGACGAGGTCCGTCAGCGCCTGAAGCGTCGACGGCCCCTTGGGCTTCAGTCCAGAGTCTCCGGCCGCTGCCGCGACCCCGGGGTCGCTGCGATGACGTCCGGAGCGGCTACCATGCATCGTCATGCGGCGTCCTATGGACTGCGCCGCTGCCGACCGGAAGGTCCGATCTGGCCGACGTCAGCCGCCGCGACCGCCGTATTTGGCATATTCGAGCCGGGCGATGGTGCGGTTGTGCACCTCGTCCGGACCGTCGGCGATGCGCAGGGTGCGGATCATGGCATAGGTCTCGGCCAGCGGCGTGTCGCCGGAGACTCCGGCACCGCCGAAGGCCTGGATGGCGTCGTCGATGATCTTCAGCGCCATGCGCGGGGCCGCGACCTTGATCTGGGCGATCTCGGACTTGGCGTTCTTGGCCCCGGCCTCATCCATCATCCAGGCGGCCTTGAGCACCAGCAGCCGGCACATCTCGATATTGGTGCGGGCCTCGCCGATCCGCTGTTCCCAGACCGAATGTTCGGCCAGCTTCTTGCGGAAGGCGGTGCGGCTCAGCAGACGCTGGCACATCAGTTCCAGGGCCACCTCGGCGGCCCCGATCACGCGCATACAGTGGTGGATACGGCCCGGGCCAAGCCGCCCCTGGGCGATCTCGAAGCCCCGGCCCTCGCCGGCGATCAGATTCCCGACCGGGACGCGGACGTTCTCGAGCACCACCTCGGCATGGCCGATCGGCAGCTCGTCATAGCCGAACACCGTCAGCATCCGGTCGACCCGGAAGCCGGGCGTGTCGGTCGGGACGATGATCTGCGACTGCTGGGCATGGGTGGCGGCTTCGGAGTCGGTCTTGCCCATCACGATCGATACGGCCACGTTCGGATGGGCCATGTTGGTCGACCACCATTTGCGGCCGTTGATCACATAGTGGTCGCCGTCGCGCTCGATCCGGGTCTGGATATTGGTGGCGTCCGACGAGGCGACCTCGGGCTCGGTCATCAGGAAGGCCGAGCGGATCGTGCCGTCCATCAGCGGCTTGAGCCAGCGGTCCTGCTGGGCCGCATTGCCGTACATATGGAGGACTTCCATATTGCCGGTGTCCGGCGCGGCGCAGTTGTAGACCTCGGCCGACCACAGGGCCCGGCCCATCAGCTCGGCCAGGGGCGCATATTCCAGATTGGTCAGGCCGGCGCCGTGTTCACCCGGCAGGAACATGTTCCACAGGCCGGCGGCCTTCGCCTCGGCCTTCAGTTCTTCCATCACCGGCGGCTGGCGGCTGGCGTCTTCACGCACCTGGGCCCTGTACTCGGCCTGGCGCGGCAGCACCCGGTCCTCCTGGAAGCGGCGGACCCGCTCCTGCCAGTGTTGCGCGCGGTCGCTGGGCTTGAAGTCCATGGCATTCATCCTTCCGGACGACGACGACCGCGGCCCCGGCAACGCCGGGGCCCGGCCCTCACCGCCTGTGGCGGTTGATCGCCTCCCGGGGCGGGAGGCGGGTCGAAATCAGCGCTTCAGCAGCGGCGCGAGACGCTGGGCGATCATCATGTCACCGGCAATCTTCAGCTTGCCCTGCATGAAGGCCATCATCGGGTCCAGCTTGCCGTCCGACAGGGCCATGAAGTCGTCCCAGGTGATCGAGACGGTAGCGTCGGCGGGCTTGTCCTCATTGGTCACGGTGTTCGGGCTGGACGCACCGTCGATGTAGATCTTGCCGACGTCGCCGAGGTCGATCTTGACGGTCTTGCCCAGACCGGAATCGTCGCCGACAGCGCCGCGGATGTGTTCGGTAACCTGAGCCAGATCGGCCATGGATTGTTCTCCTGAGGATTGAACTCCAGACCTAGACCGCTCCTGCCCCGGTGCCAAGATCACGCCGGGTCAAGTTGGGGCCGGTCCGTCGCGAATCCGGTGGCCGGGTCCGGACGCCGGGCATGGCGGATCGTCCGCGCGCCGGTCCGGCGGCGGTGATGGGGGCGTGGGCGGAGCGCCGGGCGTCCGCCCGGAGACCGTATGACT
>NZ_JAQSDK010000019.1 GCF_029945885.1 Brevundimonas sp. | reverse complement strand
CAATCGTGCCGATGTTGCAATGCGGCTTGTTACGTTCGAACTTTTCCTTGGCCATTCTCTTCTCTCCGTCCCCTGAACAGGGGGCTTACCTTGGGTTTTCAGGGGATCCGGACAGGCAGGGCCTGTCCGGAATTAAGGGGTTTAGGCGTATTTCTTGATCACTTCGTCGGCGACGTGCTGCGGAACCGGCTCGTAGTGGTCGTATTGCATGGTGAACTGGGCGCGGCCCTGCGACATGCCGCGCAGCGTGTTCACATAGCCGAACATGTTGGCCAGCGGCACGAAGGCGTTCACGACGGTGGCGTTACCGCGCATGTCCTGACCCTGGATCATGCCACGACGACCGTTCAGATCGCCGATCACCGAACCCAGGTAGTCTTCCGGGGTCACGACCTCAACGGCCATGATCGGCTCGAGCAGCTTGGGCGCACCCTTTTCCTTCAGTTCGCGGAAGGCGGCGCGGGCCGCGATTTCGAACGCCAGCACGCTGGAGTCGACGTCGTGGTATTTGCCGTCCGTCAGGGTCGCCTTGAAGTCGATCAGCGGGAAGCCGGCCAGCAGGCCGCCGTCCTTGATGGACTCGAGGCCCTTCTGGACACCGGGGATGTATTCCTTGGGCACGGCACCGCCGACGATCGAGTTTTCGAACACGAAGCCCGAACCGGGTTCACCGGGTTCGAAGGTGATCATGACGCGGGCGAACTGGCCCGTACCACCGGTCTGCTTCTTGTGCGTGTAGTCGATGTCGACCTTGCGGCCGAGGCTTTCACGATAGGCGACCTGCGGCTGGCCGATGGTCGCGTCAACCTTGTAGGTGCGGCGCAGGATGTCGATCTTGATGTCGAGGTGAAGCTCGCCCATCCCCTTGAGGATGGTCTGGCCGGACTCGTGATCGGTCGAGACGGTGAAGGAGGGATCTTCCGAGGCCAGCTTGGCCAGGGCGACGCCCAGCTTCTCCTGGTCGGCCTTGGTCTTGGGCTCGACCGAGATCTCGATAACCGGAGCCGGGAATTCCATCTTCTCGAGGATGACGGGCGACTTGGTCGGGTCGCACAGGGTGTCCCCGGTGCGGGTATCCTTCAGGCCGGCCAGGGCGACGATGTCGCCGGCGTAGGCTTCCTTGATGTCCTGACGGTCGTTGGAGTGCATCAGCAGCATGCGGCCGACGCGTTCCTTGCGGTCACGGCTGGAGTTCAGCAGGCCCATGCCGGTTTCCATCTTGCCGGAATAGATGCGGCAGAAGGTCAGCGAACCGACGAAGGGGTCATCCATGATCTTGAACGCGAGGACCGACAGGGGCTCGTCATCCGAGGCGCGACGCACGACCGGCTCTTCGGTGCGGAAGTCGATGCCCGGCGTCGGCGGAATGTCGACCGGCGACGGCAGGTAGTCGACGACGGCGTCGAGCAGGGTCTGGACGCCCTTGTTCTTGAAGGCCGAGCCACACAGGATCGGATAGAAGGCACCGGTCAGCACGGCCTTGCGGATGCACTTTTTCAGCACTTCCAGCGACGGCTCGGTGCCGTCGAGGTAGGCCTCCATGGCTTCGTCGTCGAGCTCGACGGCGTTGTCGATCAGGTACTGACGGGCGGCCACGGCCTTGTCCATCAGATCGGCCGGGATCGGGCCGACCGTGAAGTTGGCCCCCAGGGCGTCATTGTCCCAGATCACCGAGTTCATGGCGACGACGTCGACCAGGCCCGACAGCGAATTCTCAGACCCGATCGGGAACTGGATCGGCACGGCCTTGGCGCCGAGACGGTCACGGATCGACTGGACCGAGGCGTCGAAATCGGCACCGATCTTGTCCATCTTGTTGACGAAGACGATGCGCGGAACATTGTACTTGTCGGCCTGGCGCCAGACGGTTTCGGTCTGCGGCTCGACACCGGCATTGCCGTCCAGCACGGCCACGGCACCGTCGAGCACGCGCAGCGAACGTTCGACTTCAATGGTGAAGTCCACGTGGCCGGGGGTGTCGATGATGTTGAGGCGCTTCTCTTTCCAGAAGGCGGTCGTGGCAGCCGAGGTGATCGTGATCCCCCGCTCCTGCTCCTGGTCCATCCAGTCCATGGTGGCGGCGCCGTCGTGGACTTCGCCAATCTTGTGGGACTTGCCGGTGTAGTAGAGAATCCGCTCGGTCGTCGTCGTCTTGCCCGCGTCGATGTGGGCCATGATGCCGAAGTTGCGGTAGTCCTCGATATTGTTAATGCGGGCCATGAAAGCGTGCCTTGAAGTGAGTTCAGGACGCGTTTCGCGCCCTCGGGAAATATCAGTCTGTGCGGATAAACAGGCGCGGGCGATTTAGCTCAAACCGCCCGCGCCGGATAGTCTCAGATAGGGGTCGCGAGTGACGCTTTGAAGGCACCTACCAGCGATAGTGGCTGAAGGCGCGGTTCGCTTCAGCCATCTTGTGGGTGTCTTCGCGCTTCTTGACCGCGGTACCGCGGTTGTTCGAGGCGTCCAGCAGCTCGGCGGCCAGCTTCTCGGTCATGGTGTTCTCACCACGCTTGCGCGCGGCGTTGACCAGCCAGCGGATGGCCAGGGCGCGGCGACGCTCGGGGCGAACCTCGACCGGAACCTGATAGGTGGCACCACCGACGCGACGCGAGCGGACTTCGACGGCCGGAGCCACGTTGTCCAGAGCGGTGTGGAAGGTCACGACCGGCTCCTGCTCCTTCTTCTTGTCGGCCAGGATCTCGAAAGCACCGTAGACGATGTTCTCGGCGACGGCCTTCTTGCCCTCGTACATGACGTAATTCATGAATTTGGTGACGATCAGATCCTTGAACTTGGGATCCGGCAGAACTTCGCGCTTCTGGGCGCGGTGACGACGGGACATGGAGTTGGCCTTCTAAATCGGTGTCGGACGGCCGGCCCAAAACCCGAGGGCATGGACCGGCGAATGGGGTGAAGCGGTCGCTTATTTCGGGCGCTTGGTGCCGTAGTGCGAGCGACGCTGCTTGCGGTCCTTGACGCCTTGCGTATCGAGCACGCCGCGCAGGATGTGGTAACGCACGCCGGGAAGGTCTTTGACGCGGCCGCCGCGGATCAGCACAACCGAGTGCTCCTGCAGATTGTGGCCCTCGCCGGGGATGTAGCACACGGCTTCGATGCCGGTGGTCAGACGAACCTTGGCAACCTTACGCAGAGCCGAGTTGGGCTTCTTCGGGGTCGTCGTATAGACGCGGGTGCAGACGCCGCGGCGCTGCGGGCAACCCTTCAGGGCCGGAACCTTGTTACGGACCGGCTTCGGTTGGCGCGGCTTGCGGATCAGCTGGTTGATCGTGGGCATTAAGAACTCGTCTCTTTCAATCGATGGAGGCGTGTGCCTGTCGGCCGGGGCGCCTCGGATGCCTTCTTTTGGAGACCGTCTGACGACGCCCCCCGGGGTTTGGTTTTCGAGAAGGGCCGCGACCAAACGAAAAAACCGGAACGCGCGCTTCGGGCGTTCCGGCGGGCACAGCCCGTCCGCTAAATTGTCACGATCCCGAACCGGCGGCGAACCGACAGTCCTCGAAAGTCCGCGCCGTTTACGCTTTGACCGTCGTCAGGTCAAGCAGGGGCGATCACTGGTTGCGAAACTGCATCGTCATCTCGACCCGCTGGCCGGGGCGCGCGGTTTCGGAAAGACGAAGCCTGGCCCGGGCCGCCCCGGCGATCGCCTGTTCGGCGAATCCGCAGCCCGGCGCCGACTCACGAACGACCGCGCAATCGGCAAGGGCCCCATCGGCCTGGACTATGCAGGCGATTGTGACCGATGCGGTTTCCACCTGACGGCATCGCGGCGGCGAGGCGGTGGCCCATACGGGGGTGGTGCAGACCATCAGTGTGGCCAGAGAGACAGCGACGCCTGAAAGTCGATACATTCCCCACCCCTACCTTAACGGGAACCAGCCCCAATACCGCCACGCTCGCCCGCTCAATTGACCGAAAGCGGACGGGGGATCAATGGACGGGCTTGCGGGGCTGCGACAACCGGGGCGTGAAGGCTGGCGCAAGCCGGCCCTGGTCGCTGCGTCCCTGGCCCTGCACGGTCTGGTGCTCGGCTATCTGGCCCTGACCGCCGTGGGTGTCGGCGGTCTCGATCCCGTCGCCACGCCCCGCATCTTCATCCCGCTGCAGCTGGAGCCCCGCCCCCTGCTGGCCGGAGAGCAGGTCCGGGTGCCGACGCCCCCGCGCACCGCGGCCCCGGAACAGATCACCGCGGCGGCGACCGTCGCCCCCTCCCCGCGCAAACCGGACGAGGACGAAACCCGCCCGGTCCCGCCTGTGCCCCGTCTGGCCCTGCCCGCCCCCGGTGCACCGCCGATCGATGACAGCTGGCGCGTCCGGCCCCGGGGCGCGGGCACCGGCCCGGCCCTGCGCGCGGGCGGCTGCAGCCTGCCCCCCGGGCGGTTGAGCCCGGCCGAACAGGCCGCCTGCGACGCGCGCTTCGGCGCGGCCGCCCTCGGGGCCGTCCCGATCCGCGGCACCGGCAATGCCGCACGCGACGCCCGCTTCGCCGCCGAGGGGGCCCGGGCCCTGGCCGCCTATGAGAGTCTGCGCCGCCCCGCCTCAGGCAGTATCGGCATCGTCGGCCCCCAGGACGGCCCGGGCTCCAATTTCGGCATGGGGGTCGCCGGTGCTCACATGGACCCGTCCCTGCGTCCGGATTCGACCGGGAACATCCGCACCAACCGCCGCGACGGGCCGCGATAAGGCCTGCGCTGGCGAATCCGCGGCGCTCAGGCAGCGAGGCCCCGCGCGCCGAGCGCCAGCGCCCAAAAGAAAAAGGGCGGCCCCGTCACCGGAGCCGCCCTCTTTATTCTCCGGCGTGACCGGAAGATCAGCTCGCGCTGCTCTCCAGCTCCAGCGCCAGATCGGCGGGGAGCGGCTCGACCGCGGCTTCGCGGGTCTTGGTCAGCTTGGCGTCGCGCTCGTTGGCGATCTTCTGCAGGGCCCGGAGATAGGCACCGGTGCCCGCCGGGATCAGGCGGCCGACGATGACGTTCTCCTTCAGGCCTTCCAGCGTATCGACCTTGCCGTTGACCGAGGCGTCGGTGAGGACGCGGGTGGTCTCCTGGAAGGACGCCGCCGAGATGAAGCTGCGGGTCTGCAGCGACGCCTTGGTGATGCCCAGCAGGACCGGCTGGGTGATGGCCTGACGGCCCTTGCGCTTCTCGACCTTGAGGTTCTCGGCCACGGCTTCGGCAACCTCGACCGTGTCGCCACGGATCAGGGTGGTCTCGCCGGAGTCGAGAATCTCGACCTTCTGCAGCATCTGACGGACGATGACCTCGATGTGCTTGTCGTTAATCGGCACGCCCTGGAGGCGATAGACTTCCTGCACTTCGTTGACGAGGTATTCCGCCAGCGCCTCGACCCCCTGGATACGCAGCAGATCGTGCGGGTCCGGGTTGCCGTCGATGATGTAGTCGCCCTTCTGGATCAGATCGCCGTCGTGGACGGAGATGTGTTTGCCCTTCGGGATCAGGAACTCGACGGGCTCGGCCTGGTTGCCATCGGCATCCGGCTCCGGCGTGATCTTGATGCGGCGCTTGTTCTTGTAGTCGCGTCCGAACTCAACGCGACCGTCCATCTCGGCGATGACCGCGCAGTCCTTGGGACGACGGGCTTCGAACAGCTCGGCCACCCGCGGCAGACCGCCGGTGATGTCGCGCGTCTTGGCACCCTCGGTCGGGACGCGGGCGATGACCTCGCCCGGCTTGACCTGGTCACCGTTGTTCACGGACAGAACCGCGCCCACCGGCAGCAGGTAGCGAGCCTCGGAACCCGAGGCCAGCTTGGCGTAGCTTTCGCCGGCGATGACGCCGAGCGCGGGGCGGAGATCCGCACCACGCGGGCTGGCCCGCCAGTCGGAGACGACGCGCTGGGCGATACCCGTGGCCTCGTCGGTCTCTTCCTTGACGGACAGACCCTCGACCAGGTCCTCGAACCGGATCGAGCCGCCGACTTCGGTCAGGATCGGGCTGGTGTAGGGATCCCACTCGGCCAGACGCTGGTTCTTCTTGGCCTCGGACCCTTCCAGAACCCGCAGACGGGCACCGTAGGGAACCTTGTGGCTTTCGCGATCCTTGCCGTCGACGACGATGGTGATCACGACGTTGCGGCTCATCGCCACCAGATCGCCGTGCGCCGCCTTGACGGTCGGGCCGGTGATCCGGACGGTCCCGGGGTTGGTCGCCTCGTAGAAGGAGGTTTCCGCCACCTGGGCCGTACCGCCGATGTGGAAGGTCCGCATCGTCAGCTGGGTGCCGGGCTCGCCGATGGACTGGGCGGCGATGACGCCGACCGCTTCACCGATGTTGACGTTGGTGCCGCGGGCCAGGTCACGGCCGTAGCACATGCCGCAGATCCCGGCTTCCGCCTCGCAGGTCAGGCCCGAGCGGACCTTGACCGACTGGACGCCGGCCGAGTCGAGCAGGTCGACCTCTTCCTCTTCCAGATAGGTGTCGGCCTTGAACAGGACCTTGTCGCCGCCCGGCTCCTTGATGTCCTCGGCCGCATAGCGACCCAGGACCCGCTGGCCGAGCGAGACGAGGACGTCACCGCCCTCGACGACGGCGCGCAGGGTGATGCCGCGGGTCGAACCGCAGTCCTCCTCGGTGACGATCGAATCCTGCGCCACGTCCACCAGACGACGGGTCAGATAACCCGAGTTGGCGGTCTTCAGCGCGGTGTCGGCCAGACCCTTACGGGCACCGTGGGTGGAGTTGAAATATTCAAGGACGGTCAGGCCTTCCTTGAAGTTCGACACGATCGGCGTCTCGATGATCTCGCCCGAGGGCTTGGCCATCAGGCCGCGCATGCCGCCCAGCTGCTTCATCTGGGCCTGTGAACCACGGGCACCGGAGTTGGCCATCATGAACACCGAGTTGATGTCCGGGGCCTGACCCTTGATCAGCACGCGCGGCTGCGCGATCTCGGCCATCATCTCGTCGGCGACCCGGTCCGTGGCCTTGGCCCAGGCGTCGACGACCTTGTTGTATTTCTCGCCCTTGGTGATCAGGCCGTCAGCGTACTGCTGCTCGTATTCCTCGACGAGGGTACGGGTCTCGGCGACGATCTCGATCTTCTTGGCGGGGATGACGATGTCGTCCTTGCCGAACGAAATGCCGGCCTTGGCGGCCTCACGGAAGCCCAGGCCCATCATCTGGTCGGCGAAGATCACCGTCGCCTTCTGACCACAGTGGCGATAGACCACGTCGATCAGATTGCCGATTTCCTTCTTGGTCAGGTTCTTCTCGAGCAGGCGGTAGCCGACGTTCGGGTTCTGCGGCAGCAAGGCTCCCAGCTTCATCCGGCCCGGCGTGCTGTCGATGACCTTGGTCACGACCTTGCCTTCGGCGTCCTGTTCGGTCCAGCGCGCCTTGATCTTGGTGTGCAGGGACACGACGCCGGCGTCGAGGGCCGCGTCGATCTCGCCCATGTTGGCGAACAGCTTGCCTTCACCCGGCTCACCGTCCTTGACCAGCGACAGGTAGTAGAGACCCAGCACGATATCCTGCGAGGGCACGATGATCGGCTTGCCGTTGGCGGGCGACAGGATGTTGTTGGTCGACATCATCAGGACGCGCGCTTCCAGCTGGGCCTCGAGGCTCAGCGGGACGTGAACGGCCATCTGGTCGCCGTCGAAGTCGGCGTTGAAGGCGGCGCAGACCAGCGGGTGCAGCTGGATGGCCTTGCCCTCGATCAGCTTCGGCTCGAACGCCTGGATGCCCAGACGGTGAAGCGTCGGCGCGCGGTTCAGCATGACCGGGTGTTCGCGGATCACCTCTTCGAGGATGTCCCACACCTGGGGCTGTTCGCGCTCGACCATGCGCTTGGACTGTTTGACGGTGCCCGACAGGCCCTTGGCGTCAAGGCGCGCATAGATGAACGGCTTGAACAGCTCGAGCGCCATCTTCTTGGGCAGGCCGCACTCGTGCAGCTTGAGGTCCGGACCCACGACGATGACCGAACGACCCGAATAGTCGACGCGCTTGCCCAGAAGGTTCTGACGGAAGCGGCCCTGCTTGCCCTTGAGCATGTCGGCCAGCGACTTCAGGGGGCGTTTGTTGGCACCGGTGATGACCCGGCCGCGACGGCCGTTGTCGAACAGGGCGTCGACCGACTCCTGCAGCATCCGCTTTTCATTGCGGATGATGATGTCCGGCGCGCGGAGCTCCATCAGGCGCTTCAGGCGGTTGTTGCGGTTGATGACGCGACGATACAGGTCGTTCAGGTCGGAGGTGGCGAAACGGCCACCGTCCAGCGGCACCAGCGGGCGCAGTTCCGGCGGGATGACCGGAACGACCGTCAGCACCATCCACTCGGGCTTGTTGCCGCTGTCGAGGAAGGCCTCGATCAGTTTCAGGCGTTTGGACGCCTTCTTGGCCTTCATTTCCGACGGACTGTCGGACAGTTCCCCGCGGTGACGCTCGGCCTCGGCGTGGAGGTCGATACCCATCAGCAGGTTGCGCACGGCCTCGGCACCGATCTCGGCGGTGAAGCCGTCATCGCCGAACTCGTCCTGGTAGCGGTAATACTCGTCTTCCGTCAGGAGCTGGCCCTGCTTCAGCGGGGTCAGGCCCGGCTCGGTGACGATGTAGTTCTCGAAATACAGAACCCGCTCGACGTCCTTCAGGGCCATGTCCAGCATCAGCGAGATGCGCGACGGCAGCGACTTCAGGAACCAGATGTGGGCGGTCGGGCTGGCCAGTTCGATATGGCCCATCCGCTCGCGCCGCACGCGGGCCAGGGTGACCTCAACGCCGCATTTCTCGCAGATAATGCCCTTGTACTTCATGCGCTTGTACTTGCCGCACAGGCATTCGTAGTCCTTGGTCGGGCCAAAGATACGGGCACAGAACAGGCCGTCACGCTCGGGCTTGAACGTCCGGTAGTTGATTGTTTCCGGCTTTTTGATCTCACCGAACGACCACGACCGGATCTTCTCCGGCGACGCCAGGGCGATCTTGATCTGGTCGAAGGTCGGAGTGACCGGGAGCGGGTTGAAGATGTTCAGGACTTCCTGGTTCATCTTGATTCCTTCTGCGGGGTTACCCGCCAAAATTCATTGAGGGAGAAGAGCGAGAGACCGTCCCTCCCCGCTTGCGCGGAGAGGGATCATTCGGTCGATCAGCTGTTCTCCAGCTCTACGTTCAGACCCAGCGAGCGCATTTCCTTGACGAGCACGTTGAAGCTCTCGGGAATGCCCGCCTCGAAGCTGTCATCACCACGGACGATGGCCTCGTAGACCTTGGTCCGGCCGGCGACGTCATCGGATTTGACCGTCAGCATCTCCTGCAGGGTGTAGGCGGCGCCGTAGGCCTCGAGAGCCCACACCTCCATCTCCCCGAAGCGCTGACCGCCGAACTGGGCCTTGCCGCCCAGCGGCTGCTGGGTGACCAGCGAGTACGGTCCGATCGAACGGGCATGGATCTTGTCGTCGACCAGGTGGTGCAGCTTCAGCATGTAGATGTAGCCGACCGTGACCGGACGCTTGAACTGCTCGCCGGTCTGACCGTCATAGACGATCGACTGACCGGAGCGATCCAGGCCTGCCTTCTCCAGCAGGTCCTCGATGTCGACGATGTGGGCACCGTCGAAGACCGGGGTGGCGAACGGAACGCCCTTGGACAGGTTGCGGGCCAGGACGATCAGATCGTCCTCGTCCTGCGGCAGCGGTGTGTCCTTGCCGTAGATGCTCGACAGGTGGTCGATCAGCGCCTGCTTCTGGCCGCCCTGTTGCCAGGCCTCCAGAAGACCCTGGATCTGCTTGCCGAGACCGGCGGCGGCCCAGCCGAGGTGGGTTTCGAAGATCTGGCCGATGTTCATGCGCGACGGCACGCCCAGCGGGTTCAGAACGACGTCGACCGAGGTCCCGTCGGCCAGGTGCGGCATGTCCTCGATCGGCAGGATCTTGGAGATGACGCCCTTGTTGCCGTGACGGCCGGCCATCTTGTCGCCGGGCTGAAGCTTGCGCTTCACGGCCACGAAGACCTTGACCATCTTCATCACGCCCGGGGGCAGCTCGTCGCCACGCTGGAGCTTCTCGACCTTGTCCTCGAAGCGGCGGTCGAGCGCTTTGCGGGCGTCCTCGAACTGCTTCTTCATGGCTTCCAGCTCGCCCATCGCCTTCTCGTCGTCGAGGGCAATCTGCCACCAGAGACCACGCGACAGCTCGGCCATCTTCTCGGCGGTGACGACGCCGCGACCCAGGCCCTTCGGACCCGAGACGGCATTCTTGCCGAGAACCAGCGGCTGCAGGCGGCCGTAGACGTTGCGTTCCAGGATCGCGAGCTCGTCGTCGCGGTCCTTGCCCAGGCGTTCGATTTCCGAACGCTCGATGGCGATGGCCCGTTCGTCCTTGTCGACGCCGTGACGGTTGAACACACGCACGTCGACGACCGTGCCGGCGACGCCGGGCGGCAGACGCAGGCTGGTGTCACGGACGTCGGAAGCCTTCTCGCCGAAGATGGCGCGCAGCAGCTTCTCTTCCGGGGTCATCGGGCTCTCGCCCTTGGGCGTGACCTTGCCGCACAGGATGTCGCCCGGCTGGACCTCGGCACCGATGGCCACGATGCCAGCCTCGTCGAGGTTGCGCAGGGCTTCCTCGCCGACGTTGGGGATGTCGCGGGTGATTTCTTCCGGACCCAGCTTGGTGTCGCGGGCCATCACTTCGAACTCGTCGATGTGGATCGAGGTGAAGACGTCGTCGCGCACGATGCGCTCCGAGATCAGGATCGAGTCCTCAAAGTTGTAGCCGTTCCAGGGCATGAAGGCGACGAGGGCGTTACGCCCCAGGGCCAGTTCACCGAGGTCCGTCGACGGGCCGTCGGCGATCACGTCACCGACCTTGACCTCATCGCCCACGCGCACGATCGGGCGCTGGTTGATGCAGGTCGACTGGTTGGACCGCTGGAATTTGGACAGGCGATAGATGTCGACGCCCGAACGGCCGGCATCCAGCTCGTTGGTCGCGCGGACCACGATCCGGGTACCGTCGATCTGTTCGACGACACCGTCACGACGGGCCACGACCACGGCACCGGAGTCGACGGCGACCACCGATTCCATGCCGGTGCCGACCAGCGGCGCATCGGACTGGACCAGGGGCACGGCCTGACGCTGCATGTTCGCGCCCATCAGGGCCCGGTTGGCGTCATCGTTTTCCAGGAAGGGGATCAGGGCGGCAGCGACCGAAACGACCTGTTTCGGCGACACGTCCATCATATCGACGTCGGCCTTGATCAGCAGCTGGGATTCGCCGTTGATCCGGCCGGGGACCAGGTCCTCGACGATCTCGCCCTTGTTCAGGGCAATGTTGGCCTGGGCGATCGTGTATTTCGACTCTTCCATGGCCGAGATGTAGACGACCTCGTCCGTGGCCTTGCCGTCCTTCACGCGCCGGTACGGGCTCTCGATGAAGCCGTATTTGTTGACCCGCGCGTGGGTGGCCAGCGAGTTGATCAGGCCGATGTTCGGGCCTTCCGGGGTCTCGATGGGGCAGATGCGGCCGTAGTGGGTCGGGTGCACGTCCCGGACCTCAAAGCCGGCGCGCTCGCGCGTCAGACCGCCAGGGCCAAGCGCCGAAAGGCGGCGCTTGTGGGTGATCTCGGACAGCGGATTGGTCTGGTCCATGAACTGCGACAGCTGCGAGGAGCCGAAGAATTCGCGGACCGAGGCGGCGGCCGGCTTGGCGTTGATCAGATCGTGCGGCATCACGGTGTCGATGTCGACCGACGACATCCGCTCCTTGATGGCGCGCTCCATGCGCAGCAGGCCGACGCGGTACTGGTTCTCCAGCAGTTCGCCGACCGAACGGACCCGGCGGTTACCAAGGTTGTCGATGTCGTCGATCTCGCCGCGACCGTCCTTCAGGCCGACCAGGATCTTCAGCACTTCCAGAACGTCATCCTTGCGCAGGACGCGGATCTCATCCGAGACGTCCAGCTCAAGGCGCATGTTCATCTTGACCCGGCCGACGGCCGACAGGTCGTAGCGCTCGCTGTCGAAGAACAGCGAGTTGAACATGGCTTCAGCGGCTTCGGGGGTCGGCGGCTCGCCCGGACGCATCACGCGATAGACGTCGAACAGGGCATCCTCGCGGGCGCTGTTCTTGTCCACGCGCAGGGTGTTGCGCATGTAGGCACCGACCGTGACGTGGTCGATGTCCAGCACGTCGATGGTGGTGAAGCCGCGCTCTTCCAGCAGAGCGATCGACTCGGCGTCCAGCTCGTCGCCGGCCTCGACGTAGATCTCACCGGTCTCATAGTTGACGGCGTCGGAGGCCAGATATTTGGTCAGCAGGGCGTCAGCGGCCAGCGACAGCGACTTCAGGCCGCCATCGGCCAGCTTTTTGGCGGCGCGGGCGCTGATCTTCATCCCGGCCTGGGCCACGACTTCACCGGTGTCGGCGTCGACGAGGTCAAACTCGGGCTTCACGCCTTTCCAGCGCTCGGCCTTGTAGGGGGTGACCCAGCCTTCGCCGCGCTTCTCGTAGGGCACGGTCTCGTAGAAGGTGCGCAGGATCTCCTCGCCGTCCATGCCCAGGGCATAGAGGAAGGTGGTGGCCGGCAGTTTGCGGCGCCGGTCGATACGGACATAGACGACGTCCTTGGCATCGAACTCGAAGTCGAGCCACGAACCGCGGTACGGGATCACGCGGGCGGCGAACAGCAGCTTGCCCGAGGAGTGCGTCTTGCCCTTGTCGTGGTCGAAGAAGACGCCCGGCGAACGGTGCATCTGCGAGACGATCACGCGCTCGGTGCCGTTGACGACGAAGGTGCCCTTGTCCGTCATCAGGGGGATATCCCCCATGTAGACGTCCTGTTCCTTGATGTCCTTGACCGAACGGGCGCCGGTTTCCTCGTCGGCCTCGAACACGATCAGGCGCAGCTTGACCTTCAGCGGCGCGGCATACGTCATGTCGCGCTGGATGCACTCCTCGACGTCGTATTTCGGCTGTTCGAACTCGTAGGAGACATACTCCAGAACGGCGCGTTCGTTGAAGTCCTTGATCGGGAACACCGACTTGAAGACGGCCTCGATGCCCTGGTCCTTGCGCGGTCCCGTCAGGACGTCGCGCTGCAGGAACTGCTCATAGGAGGCACGCTGAACCTCGATCAGGTTCGGCATCTTCACCGCTTCGGGGATGCGCCCGAAGGATTTACGGATGCGCTTCTTGCCGGTGAAGGACGTGGCGAGGGCGATCTGACCGCTCAGGGCGAGACCGTCTGTGGTGTTGGCCATTCTTGTTTCCCAATCCGCGCGAGGCCCCGTCCGGTGGACGGCAACCCCTGCGTCAAATGCAGCAGCAGCCGCGCCGGCGCACGGGTGCGCTGTCGCGGCTTCGGTTTCTCGGTGCCCACCCTCGATCCCTAGGGACCAGGGCACCAGCAATGTGAAGCTCCCTTGGGGAGGAGCGCGCCTTCGCACTGGTCGGAGGGTAACGGACCAGGCCTCGGCGCTACGCGCGGACTCATACTGAGTTGTGCGGAACCGGGACGTATACTCGCTTTTCCGACGAAATAAAGGCCGGACGGAGAAAGTTCTTGCCTTATGGCGATCACCCATGATTTCGCGCGTCCGCCCGGTCCTTATTCCTGAAGACGCGGACCGGTGCTAGCGTCACCGGATGAAACCTATCCTCCCGATCGCCGCCGCCCTGACCCTCGCGGCCTGCGCCACCGCGCCCCAGCCGATGGCCCCGCCCACATCCGAAGTCCGCCCGCCGGTCGGCGAGGCCAGCCAGGCGAACTGGAACGCGGGCAATGCCGCCTATCTGGCCTGGAACGCCGGGCGGCCCGGCTGGACCACCACCGAATCCGGCCTGCAGTACCGCCGCATCAGCGCCGCCCATGCCGAGGGGCGACAGCCGGTCGCAACCGACACCGTCCGGGTCCACTATCGCGGGACCTTCATCGACGGTCGCGAGTTCGACGGCTCCTGGGCCCGCGGCGAGCCCGCCGAATTCCCCCTCAACCGCGTCATCAAGGGCTGGACCGAGGGCGTGGCCCTGATGCGCGAGGGCGAGCGGTTCGAATTCGTCATTCCGGCCGCCCTGGGATACGGCGAACGCTCGGTCGGCGGCGGCGAAATCCCGCCCAACTCCACCCTGCTGTTCACGGTCGAGCTGCTGGCTGTCCTGCCGCCCGCCTGATCGCCCCGCCCCGCCCCTCCATCGCGTTCGAGATCCCATGTCCCAGACCCGCCTCTCCGCCGCCGCCCTCGCCCTGCTGCTGGCCGGCACCGCCCTGCCCGCCCTGGCCCAGAGCCCCGGCACACCCTGGGTGACGGACGCCCGCGACGCCGCCCTGGCCCTGCCCCGGGTCCAGCCCGCCATTCCCGCCCCGCGGGACATCCCCTATCCGGGCGTGATCCGGTACCGGGCCGATGTCACCGACCTCGAGCACCGCATCATCCGGGTGCATCAGACCGTGCCGGTCACCGAGGGCCCCCTGACCCTGCTCTACCCGCGCTTCCTGCCCGGCAACCATGCGGGTACCGGTCCGATCCAGCTGGTGGCGGGCCTGACCGTTACCGCCGGCGGACAGCGGATTGAATGGCGGCGTGACACCCTCGATCCCTATGCCTTCCATCTGGACATCCCCGCCGGGGTTGCCGAGATCGCCGTCGACTTCCAGTGGCTGACCCAGCCCGACAGCAGCCAGTGGCGCGTCGTCATGACGCCGGCCATCGTCAATATGGAGTGGGAAAAGGCCATCCTCTATCCGGCCGGCTATTTCGCCAACCAGATCCAGGTCGCGGCCTCGATCCGCCTGCCCGACGGCTGGAACTACGGCACGGCCCTGGCCACCGACAGCTTCGAGGACGGGGTGGCCACCTTCGCCCCGACCGACCTGTACACCCTGGTCGACAGCCCGATGTTCGCCGGGGCCCATTTCCGCCGGATCGACATCGATCCGACCGGTGACAGCGTCCACCTGAACATCGTCGCCGACTCGGCCGAACACATCGCCCCGACCGCCGACCAGCTGGCCCTGTACGAGAACCTCGTCACCCAGGCCGACCGCCTGTTCGGCGCACGGCATTTCGACCACTACGAATTCCTCGTGGCCATGACCCGCCAGCTGGGCGGGATCGGCCTTGAGCATCACCGTTCGTCGGAAAACACGGTCAGCCCCGACTTCTTCACCAACTGGGCCGCCAGCGCCGGCGACCGTGCGCTGCTGCCACACGAATACACCCACTCATGGAACGGCAAATTCCGCCGCCCGGCCGACGAACTGACCGCCAACTACAACGTCCCCAGCCAGAATACCCTGCTGTGGGTCTATGAAGGCCAGACGGAATACTGGGGCGATGTGCTGTCGGCCCGCTCGGGCCTGGCCACCCGCGAGGTCGCGGTTGCCAACCTGGCCACCGTGGCCGGTTTCTATGACGCCCAGCCGGGCCGCCAGTGGCGCGCCCTGCAGGACGTCAACAACCACAACCTGCTCGGCTATCGCGTCCCCGGTCAGTATCCGTCGTGGATGCGGGCGACCGGCGACTACTATCGCGAGAGCGCCCTGATCTGGCTGGATGCCGACACCCTGATCCGCGAGGGCACCCGCGACCGCAAGAGCCTGGACGATTTCGCCCGCGCCTTCTTCGGCGTCGACGACGGCGTCTTCACCCCGCGCGGCTATACGTTCGAGGAACTGGTCGACGCCCTGAACGCCGTCTATCCGCACGACTGGGCCGGCTTCCTGCGCGACCGGCTGGATGCGGCCGGTCCAGATGCCCGCGCTCCGCTGGACGGCATCACCCGCGCCGGCTGGCAGCTGACCTGGGTCGACAGCCTGACCCCGGTCGAGAAATCGGTTCAGAGCGGCTGGGCCCGCGACTTCCAGTATTCCCTGGGCTTTACCCTGTCGGGGACGGCCAACCGGCTCGCCAATATCCGCTGGGACAGCCCGACCTTCCGCCTCGGTATCGGCGAGGGCTGGGAGCTGGTGGCGGTCAATGGCACCGCCGCGGACGCCACGATCCTGCGCGATGCCGTCACTGCGGCGAAGGGCGGTACCGCCCCGATCGAGCTACTGCTGAAGTCCGGTGACCGCTTCCGCACCGTCGCCTTCGACTACCACGACGGCCTGCGCTATCCGCGCCTGGTCCGGATCGAGGGCAGCCGCGACCGGCTGGCGGACATCTACGCCCCGCGCCGGCGTTGAGGGAACGGGCGGCGGGCTGTCTGCCCGCCGCCCCTGCCCATTCAGTCTTTCAAAAGACCCAGCAGGGCCTCGGCCGCCTCACGCGACGAGGCCGGATTCTGGCCCGTGACCAGCTTGCCGTCGATCAGCACATAGGAACTCCAGTCGGCCCCCTTGGAATAGGTGCCGCCATTGGCCTTCAGCATGTCCTCGACGAGGAAGGGCACCACGTCGGTCAGGCCGACCGCCTCTTCCTCGGTATTGGTGAAGCCGGTGACCTTGCGGCCCTTGACCAGCGACTGGCCGTCCTTGCCCTTCACCGACCTGAACACGCCCGGCGCATGGCAGACGGCCGCCACCGGCTTGTCGGCCGCGGCGAAGGCCTCGATCAGCGCGATCGAGGTCTTGTCTTCAGCGAGGTCCCACAGCGGACCGTGCCCCCCCGGATAGAAGACGGCGTCGAACCCGTCGGCGGACACACTGTCCAGACGCACGGTGTTGGCCAGCACCGCCTGGGTGGCCGTGTCGTCCTTGAAACGGCGGGTGTCATCGGTCTGGGCGTCCGGCTCATCACTCTTGGGATCCAGCGGCGGTTGCCCGCCCTTGGGCGAGGCGACGACGATCGCGGCCCCCGCATCCTTCAGCGCATACCAGGGGGCGGCGAACTCCTCGAGCCAGAAGCCGGTCTTCTTGCCGGTGTCGCCGAGTTCGTCGTGTGAGGTCAGAACCATAAGAATTTTCATGGGGTCGTCCTTCGTTCGGGGGAGATGCGCAGATGGAGTCCATCGCGACTGTCACCAGTCCAAACGCACACGGGCCCGGTGGTTTCCCACCGGGCCCGCTGAAGTTTTGCGATCCGGTCCCGAAGGACCGGGCCAGATTACTTGATCTGGATGGTCGCGCCGGCTTCTTCCAGCTTCTTCTTGGTCTCTTCAGCGATCTGCTTGGAGACGTTCTCGAGGACGTTCTGCGGAGCGCCTTCGACCAGGTCCTTGGCTTCCTTGAGGCCCAGGTCCGAGCGAACGCCGCGAACTTCTTTAATCACGTTGATCTTCTTGTCGCCGCCCGAGACGAGCACAACGGTGAACTCGGTCTGCTCTTCGACGGCTTCAGCCGGAGCAGCGCCGCCACCGGCCGGCATGGCCATGGCAACCGGAGCAGCGGCGCTGACGCCCCACTTTTCTTCCAGCAGCTTGGAGAGTTCGGCAGCTTCGAGGACGGTCAGTTTGGACAGGTCTTCGACGATCTTGGACAGGTCAGCCATGGGTAGGTTCCTTCGGAGGATAGGGGTTCAGAGTAGGGTGTGCAGAGATGGAAGGGGACGGTCCGCTTACGCGGCGTCCTTCGTGGCATAGGCGTTGAACACCCGGGCCAGCTGACCGGCGGGCGCTTGCACGACGCCGGCGATCTTGGTCGCAGGCGCGTTGAGCAGGCCGAGCAGCGAAGCGCGGATCTGGTCCAGCGAGGGCAGTTTGGAGAGAGTCTCCACACCCTTGGCGTCCAGGATCTTGTCACCCATGAAGCCACCGAGGACGACGAACTTGTCGTTGGCCTTGGCGTATTCAGCGGTGACCTTGGCAGCCGTTACCGCGTCGGCGGCATAGGCGATGCCCACGGGACCCTTGAACAGGCCGTGGTAATCGCTGCCTTCAGCGGCTTCGAGCGCCTTCAGCGCCAGGCGATTCTTGATCACCTTGAACGCGCCGCCTTCTTTACGAAGACGTCCGCGCAGATCTTCCATGTTCGCAACAGTCAGACCCAGGTTGTGGGTCACGACCACGGCGCCCGCATCGGCGAAGACGCCCTTGAGCGTCTCGATCGACTCGGCTTTTTGTGCGCGGTCCATTGCGGTCTCCAGTCTGGTATTCGCCGCCGGGCTTATTCCCGACAACGGATTGGCCGAAGCGCCGCGCATCGCTGCGAGACGGTGAGGCCGGTCGAATTGTCCGAAGGATGCTCCAACCCCGACGTCCGGATACCGGAGCGTCTGGTGTTGTCTGCGTCCCCATCTCCCCACGGTACCAGAGGGCTCTCTGGCAGTTACGGCATGGGTGACCCCCACGCCCCGAAGTTCTCGGACAGGACCGTCAACGGCAGGACCGATGACGGGAAGCGGCGCTCTTACAGGGGAACCGCGGAGAAATCAACGGCCGATGGGCGGCGGGTCGCTATCGGGCACGGGTCTTGCCGGCCGCCGCCGCCGTGCAGTCGAACTCGGCGCAGTATTTGGTGGTGAACTCTTCGACATAGGCCTGCAGCAGCTCGCCGAGGATAGCCTGTTGCCGAACCCCCAGTTCCAGAGACTTGTTGGCGATCGACGGACCCAGCGGCGACTCATAGAAGGTAATCTGGGCCTCGAGTTCGGCCTCCGAAAAGACCTCGGCATAGGCATCGACCATGTCGGCCAACATCGCATCGATCATCCGCATCATCATGCGCGGCATATTGGTCCGCACCCAGGCCGCCTCGGCCGTCGGCAGATCCCCGACCCCGGCCAGCGCCATCCCGGCCTGCTGTTCCACCAGCTTTTCCAGACTACCGCCCGTCGACAGCTGGATCAGGCGCTGCGCCAGTTCCCGCTGATGGGCCGTCGGTGTGTTCTGGGCCAGCGCCGGCGTGCTCAGTCCGAGAACCAGCGCCAGCGCCATCATTACTGCCAAACGCATCACGTCCCCCCGGCTGCACACAACGGGCGGTACGCTCCACGGTTGCGCGGGGCGTGGCAATCCCTGAACGCGAAATAGTCCGGGGGTACCGCCGATTCAGTCGGCCGGGCGCACGTGCAGAAAGGCAAAGGCCTCGATCAGGGCGGTCAACTCCGGCTCGTCGACGCGACGCGACGCCTCCTCCGGCGTCACCCATTCGCGAACCCGTTCATCGCGCTCGGGCCACAGGTCCAGCGCTTCGGTCACCTGCAGCGGAAACACATCGACGGCGCACAGCTGGGTCTTGTCGCCCTTCAGCCGCTTCACATAGCGGAACATGCCCAGCGGTTCGCTGGTGATGTCGCCCTGGACCCCGGCCTCCTCAAAGGCCTCCTGGGCCGCGGCCTGATGGGCGGCCCGATCCTTCATCGGCCAGCCCTTGGGAATGACCCAGCGCTTCGTCTCGCGCGAGGTGATCAGCAGGATCTCCAGCCCGCGCGCACCCGTCCGCCATGGCAGGGCCGCGAACTGGTGGCGCCGGTCCCGGCGATAGATCTTGCTGGTCTTGCGTTTGGCCAATTCAATCCGTTCCATCGCCCACGCCGACCGCGCGGAAATCATCGCCAATCATCCGCGACCGGACGAGTCGTCACAAACGAAAACGGCGGCGGGGATTGCTCCCCGCCGCCGCAATCATTCAACCGACAGGGTCGATCAGGCGTTCAGCGACGCCGGGTCGATCTTGAAGCCGGGGCCCATCGTCGAGGACAGGCTGATCTTCTTCACATAGGTGCCCTTGGCACCCGACGGACGGGCGCGCGACAGGGCGTCCACGTAAGCCTTGACGTTGGCTTCCAGGGCTTCCTGGGTGAACGAGGCCTTGCCGATCCCGCCGTGCACGATGCCGGCCTTCTCGACGCGGAACTCGACCGCACCGCCCTTGGCGTCCTTGACCGCTTGCGCGACGTTCGGGGTCACCGTGCCGACCTTCGGGTTGGGCATCAGGCCGCGCGGGCCCAGCACCTTACCCAGACGACCGACCAGGGCCATCATGTCCGGCGACGCGATGACGCGATCGAAGTCCATGAAGCCGCCGTTGATCTTCTCGTACAGATCCTCGGCACCGACGATGTCGGCGCCGGCGGCCAGGGCCTCGGCCGCCTTGGCGTCCTTGGCGAAGACGGCGACGCGAACGTCACGGCCCGTGCCCGACGGCAGGTTGACCACGCCGCGGACCTGCTGGTCAGCGTGGCGCGGGTCGACGCCCAGGTTGACGGCGATCTCGATCGACTCGTCGAATTTGGCGGTGGCGTTCTCCTTGACGGCCTTGATGGCCTCGGCGAACGACAGGCTGGCTTCACGGTCGCCCGTGCGGGCCTTGATGCGCTTGGTTTGCTTGGTCATGTGCTCAGCCCTCCACGACGTTCAGGCCCATGGCCTTGGCCGAACCTTCGATGATCTTGGTCGCGGCATCGAGATCGTTGGCGTTCAGATCCTTCATCTTCTTTTCGGCGATCTCGCGCAGCTGGCTGCGGGTGATCTTGCCGACCACTTCGCGGCCGGTCAGCTTGGAGCCCGACTTCAGCTTGGTGGCTTCCTTCAGGAACCAGGTCGCCGGCGGCGTCTTGGTGATGAAGGTGAAGCTCTTGTCCTGGTAGACGGTGATCACGGTCGGCAGGGGCGTGCCCTTGCCGACGTTCTCGGTGCGCGCGTTGAACTCCTTGCAGAAGCCCATGATGTTGACGCCGCGCTGGCCCAGCGCGGGGCCGATCGGGGGCGAGGGCGTGGCGGAAGCCGCCGGCACCTGCAGTTTGATATAGCCCAGAATTTTCTTGGCCATTGGTCTCTCCTGTGAGTGACCCGGGGTTCAGTCCGGGCCGGTGAGCCGTGGTCCGGCATGGCTGCCTCCCACGGATTTATGCGGGCGAACCCGCACCGCTCCCTGCGGAGCGAGGCGCGCGTGTAGCAAGGGCGCGCCGGAATAGCAAACGGCGGCCCCGGAGGACCGCCGTTGCGATTTGTGTGGTCTGTAACGGATGTACCCGGTTGTGGCGGATGTGCCCGCTGCCGGTGTGTCGCTTGTCTCCCCCGGACGTCCGGCCCGGGAAGGACGCTAGCCCGCGTTCTTCTCGACCTGATTGTACTCCAGATCGACCGGGGTCGGACGGCCGAAGATGGACACGGCCACGCGCAGGCGGGCGTTGTCCTCGTCGACGCTTTCGACCTGGCCCTCGAAGCTGGCGAAGGGCCCGTCGATGACCTTGACGGTCTCGCCGATGTCGAACCGGATGGTGGGTTTCGGACGTTCGACGCCCTCCTCCACCTGGCCGATGATGTTCTGGACCTCACGCTCGGACACCGGCAGGGGCTTGGTGCCGCCCGCCGCGCCGAGGAAGCCAGTGACCTTCGGCGTGTTCTTGACCAGGTGATAGGCCTCGTCGGTCATCTCCATCTTCGCCAGCACATAGCCGGGGAAGAATTTGCGTTCCGCATTGATCTTGCGACCGCGACGGATCTCGACGACCTCCTCGGTCGGCACCAGGATTTCCGAGAAACACTCGGTCAGGCCCTGCTGACGCGCCTGGTCCTGGATGTGCTGGGACACCTTCTTCTCGAAATTCGAGTAGGCGTGGATGATGTACCATTTGTGCCGCGGATTGGCGGCCGGTTTGGTTTCGGGCGCTGCATCAGTCATGCGCGTCTCCTTATTGGCCGATGGCGAGGATGAATTGGGAAGCGATGGTCAGGCCTGCGTCGACGACCCAGAAGAAGATCGAGGCGATGACCACCATGATGAAAACCATCACCGAGGTGATCCAGGTTTCCTTGCGGCTCGGCCACACGATCTTGCGCCCCTCGGCGCGAACCTGGCTGAAGAACTGCGGGATCGACACGCGCTTCTTGGGAGCCGGCGCGTCAACCGCGACCGTCTGCCCTGCCGGAGCGACTTTCGTTCCCATCGTGCGACGACCGCCGGGGGTCTTGGCCTTGGCCATTCAGCGTCTCTTCAAACTCTTGTTCCTGCCCCTCCAGATGGGAAGTCCCATGCGGCGGCGACAGGGGGGAAATGGCAGGAGTGGAGGGACTCGAACCCACGACCCTCGGTTTTGGAGACCGATGCTCTACCAGCTGA
>NZ_JAQSDK010000018.1 GCF_029945885.1 Brevundimonas sp. | reverse complement strand
ACGCCCGGCGCTCCGCCCACGCCCCCATCACCGCGGCCGGACCGGCGCGCGGGGCGTCAGCCTGCCCGTTGATCCATGGAGTGCCCGAAATGCCACCAAAGGCTGTCGTTATCCTCCGGCAAGCCGCGCTTGCGCGGCGCAGACCGGGGGACCCAGCGGCGCGGTCGCGTCAGCGAGCGCGAAACCTGTCCGCAGCACTGTACTTGAAAAGATCGCGCTATCGCGCGCCGCTGGGTCCCCCGGTCTCGGCTACGCCTCGCCGGAGGACGACGAAAGCAGAGGGACCTACCCCTGACCCACCAGGGCCGCCCGTTCCTCGGCGGTCAGTACCCGCCAGTGGCCCTCGGGCAGGTTGTCGAGGCGGATCGGGCCGATGCGGACGCGGATCAGGTCGATGACCTCGAGGTCGACCATTTCGCACATGCGCCGGATCTGGCGGTTGCGGCCCTCGCGCAGGATGAATTTCAGGCGGAAGGACTCCATCCGGCTGACATGGGCCCGCTTCAGCTGGCGGCCGTCCAGCATCAGGCCGTAGCGCAGCATGGCCAGCTTCTTCTCGGTCACGTCGCCGGCGATACGGACCAGATATTCCTTGTCGAGGTTGGACTGCGGCCCGATCACCGCCTTGGCCACCACCCCGTCGTTCGACAGCAGCAGCAGGCCGCGCGAATCCTCGTCCAGCCGGCCGATCGGCGGCAGGGAGGCGTCCTCGGCCGGTTCCTCCCCGTCGAACGGCCAGGGGCCGACGCGGTTGGGTTCGATGACCAGCTGGATCGCCGGCACCTTGTCCGGCTCGGGCTGGCCCGAGACGAAGTCCAGCGGCTTGTGCAGCATGATGGTGACGCCCGAGGCCAGCTCTTCCTCGGCGCTGTCCGACAGGGTCAGGGTCTGGCCCGGTTCGATCTTGCGGCCGGGGTCGGTGACGGTCTCGCCGTCGATCGAGACCATGCCGGCGACGATCAGTCCCTCGGCCTCGCGCCGCGAGCAGACGCCGCTCTGGCCCAGCCATTTGTTCAGGCGTTGCGGTTCGTCGCCGTCATAGGTGCGGATGAAGGCCATGGGGCTCCGGGGGTCAGGGTCTGCGCCTGTGTAGAGCCGGACGCGGCACGGGGAAAGGCGCGGCGGTTCCGGCTGCGGGGGGCCGGTTTCGCCGGACTTCAACATCGCCACAGATGTGCGGCGAGCTGCAAAATCCCGGAAAGTGTTGACGAAATGGGGGTTTCACTATAGGTTTGCCCTATTCCAAGATCACGATGTGCCTCTGGATTCCGGCCTTGCGCCGTTTCCGTGAAGACCCATTTCAATACACTGATCGTATCGACTGAAGGCCGTTTTCTGCGGCCCGAATAGTCGACCCCATCTTCGAAGGAGATCTCTTTGTCCGCACAACGCGCCGGTTCCTATTCTGCCCGTCCCCGTAACGACTTTCGCCGCGCCCCGACCCGGGCCCGGGTCGGCCTGGCCATGCGCCGGTCGATGGATTTCGGCCCGCTGGGTGACGTGGAGCCGCTGATCCAGAACCAGGGCCTGTCCCTGGCCCCGATGTCGACCGGCGACGCCAGCCTGTCCGTCGCGGGGGTCACCGTCCTGGCCACGGCGCGCAGTGCCGATATCGCCAGCGGCGCGCTGAAGGGGCTGGTCGTGCCCGGCGGCATGACCGACGACGCCTCGATGGCGGCCGTCAAACTGCTGCTGGATGCGGCCGGAGCCAAGGGCGTGCCGATCCTCGCCTTCGGTGAAGGTATCGAACAGGCGGTCCTGGCCGCCGGTGGCGATCCGACCGCCTTCGTCGACGCGCCGGCCGTGCTGATCCACGGCACGCAGATCACCTCCCTGGCCGACCGCGACGCCGTCGCCGCCGCTGCCGCCGCTATCGGCTAGCGACCTGGACCCGCCGGAACAGCAGACACAGATTGTTGGCCGGCATCGCCGTGCGCAGGGTCAGGACCAGTCCGGCGGCCCGGGCCACACCGACCACGTCCTCGAGGGCGCGCAGCCCCCAGTCCGGGTCGCGCGCCTTCAGCGACTCATCAAAGGCTGCGTTCGACGGGGCCAGCGGGACATCGGCCTCGCGATAGGGGCCGTACAGGCACAGCAGGCCGCCCGGATGACGCAGCATCCGCGCCGCGCCCGACATCAGCCCCTCGGTCGCCGCCCACGGGCTGATGTGGATCATGTTGATGCAGACCACCGCCTCGAACGGCGGTCCGTTGACGGCCCCGTCCGGCGGCCAGCTCAGCGGGTCAGAGGCGTCCAGCGCCAGCGGCGCGGCCAGATTGGGCAGGGCGGCGGCGTCGCGCCAGGCGGTGATACTGGCCCGGGCCTCGGGGCTGGGGTCACTGGGCGTCCACTGCAGGCCGGGCAGGCCGCGGGCGAAGGCCACCGCGTGTTCGCCCGATCCGGCCGCGATCTCCAGCACCCGGCCGCGCGCCGGCAGATGCGCCTGTAACACCGCCAGGATCGCCGCGGTATTGCGCGCCACGGCGGGGGAGGTGAGGCCGCCGCTGGCGGCGGCGCTGACAGGATCGAGGGTTTGCACGGGCGATCGATACCGCTCCCCATCGACCGAGGCGACCGGAAAGTGCGGGGCCGGGGCCGGGTTCGGCCGCCGACGGGTGGAAAATTGCCACGGTTGACGCCGGGTTCCGACCAGTGTTCTTGCCCTGTTGTAACAGAGCGTGAACGCCACGCTCGAGCGCCTCGACGGCGAAGATCGTCAGGCGGACAGGCTCAGGAGCGTTTCGCGTGACCCAGGTTCAAGCCATCCCCGGACTCCATCCCGCCCCGACCCGCCATGCCCGGCTGGTCGCCTGGGTCGAGCAGATCGCCGCCCTGACCCGGCCCGACAGGGTCCACTGGTGCGACGGTTCGGAGGCCGAGAAGGCCGCCATCATCGCCGACCTGATCGGCAAGGGCACGCTGCGCGCCCTCGATCAGGATAAACGTCCCGGCAGCTTCTATGCGGCTTCGGATCCGAAGGACGTGGCCCGGGTCGAGAGCCGCACCTTCATCTGCTCGCAGGACGCCGCCGACGCAGGCCCGACCAACAACTGGTCCGACCCTGCCGAAATGCGCAACCGTCTGGACGGTCTGTTCGACGGCTGTATGGCCGGCCGGACGATGTACGTCGTGCCCTTCTCGATGGGTCCGATCGGTTCGGAACTCAGCGCCCTCGGCGTCGAGATCACCGACAGCGGCTATGTCGCCGTCTCTATGGGCATCATGACCCGGATGGGCAGCGCCGCGCTGGAAGCCATGGGCGAGGACGGCCCGTTCGTGCCCGCCGTTCACACGCTGGGTGCGCCGCTGGCCGAGGGTCAGGCCGATGTGCCGTGGCCCTGCAATGCCGAGAAATGGATCGTCCACTTCCCCGAGACCCGCGAGATCTGGTCCTACGGCTCGGGCTATGGCGGCAACGCGCTGCTGGGCAAGAAATGCTACGCCCTGCGCATCGCCTCGGTCATGGCCCGCGACGAGGGCTGGCTGGCCGAACATATGCTGATCCTCAAGCTGACCGACCCGAAGGGGCGCGCCAAATTCGTCGCGGCCGCCTTCCCCTCGGCTTGCGGCAAGACCAATCTGGCCATGCTCCAGCCCAGCCTGCCGGGCTGGAAGGCCGAGACCATCGGCGACGACATCGCCTGGATGCGCTTCGGTGACGACGGCCGCCTGTATGCGGTGAACCCGGAGGCCGGATTCTTCGGCGTCGCCCCCGGCACCAGCCGCAACACCAACGGCAACGCCCTGGCCACCCTGGCCACCAATACCGTCTTCACCAATACCGCCCTGACCGCCGACGGCGACGTCTGGTGGGAAGGCCTGACGAAAGAGGTCCCCGCAGGGCTGACCAACTGGAAGGGTCAGCCGCACGATCCGGCCTCGGGCGAGCCCGCGGCCCATCCGAATGCCCGCTTCGCCACCCCGGCCGGCCAGTGCCCGGCCATCGCCCCTGAATGGGAAGATCCCAGAGGGGTGCCGATCGACGCCATCCTGTTCGGCGGTCGCCGCGCCTCGGCCGTTCCGCTGGTGACCGAGGCTTTCGACTGGGAGCACGGCGTCTTCATGGGCTCGACCGTAGCCTCCGAAGGCACGGCCGCAGCCGAGACCGCCATCGGCGAACTGCGCCGCGATCCCTTCGCCATGCTGCCGTTCTGCGGCTACAATATGGGTGACTATTTCGCCCACTGGCTGTCGATGGCCGGCAAGACCGAGGCCGCCAAACTGCCGCGCATCTATTTCGTCAACTGGTTCCGCAAGGGGGCCGACGGCAAATTCGTCTGGCCCGGCTTCGGCGATAATTCGCGCGTGCTGAAATGGATCGCCGAACGTCTGGACGGCGAGGCCGGGGCCGTCGATACGCCGGTCGGCCGCACGCCGGACCGGGCCTCGCTGGACCTGTCAGGCCTCGACCTGTCTGACAGCGACCTGTCGACCCTGCTGGACGTCGATGCCGAGGTCTGGACCGAGGAGGCCGCCCTGATCCCGGCCTTCTTCGAACGCTTTGGCGAACGCCTGCCCGCCGCCCTTTGGGCCCAGCACGCGGCCTTGACCCGGCGTCTGTCGGCCGAGCGCGCCGCCGCCATGGCCGCTGAATAGTCAGCACGGCTTGAAATCGGGACGCGGGGGGGCGAAGGACAGCCGGTGTCCTCCTCAACAGAAGTCCTGGTCATCGGTGCCGGCGTCCTGGGCCTGTCCACGGCCGCGGAACTGCTTAGGCGCGGCCATGCCGTGACCGTAGTCGATCCCGGCTTCGGCAACGCCTCAGCGGTGGCCGCCGGCATGATCGCCCCCGCCTTTGAGGCCCTGGCCGACTGGCGCGGCTCCGACGGACGGCTGGATCGCGGCGACCTGTTCCGCGCGGCCCGTGCCCACTGGAGCGCCTTCGCCACCGCCTTCGACCTGCCGCTGCATCGCGAAGGTGCCGAATGGCGCGGCCCCGATCTGGAAACCGTCGCCTCCCAACTGCGCTGGCTGGGCTTCGCTGCGGAACGCACCAACGACGCCGTGCTGACTCCGGCGGACTGGCGCACCGAACCGGTCGCGGCCCTGACGCGGCTGCGGTCCCTGCCGGGCCTGACGGTGATGGCCGGCCGGGTCAGCAGCGTGACGACCGACGGAGCCCGCTGGACGGCGATTCTGGACGAAGGCTCGGGTCTGGCCGCAAAGACGGTGGTGCTGGCCACCGGGGCGGTCGGCGGCCTGGACCTGCCGGAGCCGGTCGCGGGTCTGGTCGCCCGGGTTCAGCCGATCCGCGGCCAGATTGCCGTCACCGACCGGCATCTGGTCGACCGGGCCGTGCGCGGTCCGGCCGGCTATGTCGCGCCCTGTCCCGGTGGTGCGGTCATCGGGGCGACCATGGATCCTGACCGCATCGATCTGGAGCCGGATCTGGACCGGGGTCAAGGCCTTGTGCGGGCCTGTCTGGCCCAGATCGGCCTGTCGGACGACCTGCCGGTCACCTGGCGGGTCGGGGTACGCGGCGCGAGCCCGGATGGCCTGCCCATGGCCGGAACTTCGGGCCTGACTGGCCTGCACCTGGCCCTGGCCCCGCGTCGCAACGGCTGGCTGCTGGGGCCGATGGTCGCACGAACGGTTGTCGACGGTCTCGAGGGCCGGGCGGCCGGTCCGTTTGCCCCGGCCCTCGACCCGCGCCGGTTCGCCTAGTCTGCCGGCAGGGCGAAGCGCAGGTTGATGTTGACCCGAGCCCCGTCGACGGCCTGGCCGTCAACCGTGCGCGGACTGATGCGGAACTCCCGCGACAGGGACTGGGCCGCCCGGCCGAAGCCGTAGCCGCCGGGGGTTTCGCTCGTGACAACGCAGCCGGTGACCGCGCCGCTGGCCTGAACCACGCAGGTCAGGGCGGCCGAGCCGGCGACCTCGGCCCTGATCGCCCGCTGCGGATAGGCCCGCATCAGCTGCTCCGGGCTGGGCTGGCGAATCCAGTGGGGATGGCTGATCACCGAAGGGGGGGCTGCGACGACCGTCGGGATGGTCGCCGTGCCTGTCGGCGAAGGATCCGTCACCGTCTGGCCCAGGGTTATCACGTGGGTGAAATCGACCGCGGGCTCGTCCGAGGTCACGGCGGTGATCGTGTCGGTGTGGTTGTTCACCGCGGAGGAGTTGTGAATCGGGGCATTCGGGGCTGGTGGCTCGGGCGCGACGATCGGGTCAGGCGTCGGCGGGCGGAACATCCTGACCTGGATAGGTGGCGCTTCCGGCGGCGTCACGAAGGCCGGCGGCAGTTCGAACCGCTGGTAGTAGAGGGCCGCCCCGACGCCGACATGGGCCAGGGCGACGAGGCCGATGGCAGCCCAGCGCGCCCGGGACAGGGGTTTGCGGCGCTCGCCGAAATCGAGGGGGCTCACCAGTCCGGGGCTGCCGGCGGTTTTCATCATCATGGTCGTCACTCCCTGTCGTTAGCCGTCCCCACAGCGTCCCGACTCCCAGTTGAGCGCTTCCCTTAAGGCAAGTTTTGGGCGAACCCCGTTAGGGTTTCGTTAACCACGATCGCGCAGCGTCCGACATTATGACCATCGGAGCGATTCCCTCTTCTGGCGGCGTGGAAGCGGCCATCCGGCGTGCGTCCAGCGCCACCGGCGTGGATTTCGACTTTCTGATGAAGACGGCGCGGCGGGAAAGCGCGATGAACCCCTCGGCCCGGGCCCCGACCTCGTCGGCGGCGGGCCTGTTCCAGTTCATCGAGCAAACCTGGCTGGCGACCGTCAAGCAGCACGGAGCCGAGCACGGCTACGGCCAGTATGCCGATCTGATCCACAGGGGCGGCGACGGTAGATGGCGGGTCGAAGGTTCGGCGCGCAATGTGGTGCTGGACCTGCGCTTCGACCCCCAGGCGGCCTCGACCATGGCCGCTGAACTGACGGCCTCGAACGCGGCCTATCTGCGCGGACGGACGGGTCGAGAACCAGGCGCGGGTGACCTGTATGCAGCCCATTTCCTCGGCCCGGGCGGCGCGGCCCAGCTGATGGAAGCCATGGCGACGCGTCCCGGAACAAGCGCCGCCGCGCTGTTTCCGCAGGCGGCATCGGCCAATCGCTCGATCTTCTATCGCGACGGGCGGGCAGCCACCGTCGCCGAGGTCCATGCCAATCTGAACCGGTCGGCGGGCGATGGCGCACCGGCGGCGAATGTCGGCACGGCCGGGGATCCGGATCCGGGGGAGCGCGATCGTCTGCTGGCGGTGCGGCTGGACCGGTTGAAACAGGATCAGGGTCTGCTGGCCCTGCTTCTGGGTCAGAACGGCGACGGCAAAGCCGGGGGATTCGGCGGGGTCTTCGGACCGGAACCGGCGCGCGGAGCGGGCTGATCCACAGCCGTTGGTAAACCGGGCGTTAACGATCCGGGTTCACCCTGTGTCTTCAGCTAGAGTCCGATTCCCAACAGCGTCCGAAACCCCGAGCATCCCCGATGACCGCCATGCGCGCGAGCCTCACAGAGTTCGATATCCGGCGCCTCATCAAGGCTACGGATGCGGATGACCGCGCGTCGGCCGCGCACAAGCTGTGCCGGAGCATGGACCGGGCCACGCTGACGGCCGAGGACCGCGAGGCAGCCCAGAAAATCCTGCGGGTCATGGCCGGCGATGCCGCCGAAATGGTGCGTCGGGCCATGGCGGTGACGCTGAAGGCCTCTGATCTCATTCCCCATGATGTCGCGCGCCGTCTGGCGGCCGATGTCGACAGCGTGGCCCTGCCGATCATCGGGTTTTCGCCGGTGTTCACCGACGACGATCTGATCGAGATTGTGCGCGCCGGCTCGGCCGTGCGCCAGGTGGCGATCGCGGCCCGGCCGAAGGTCTCGCGTGACCTGGCTTCTGCGCTTGCGGATGACGGCTGTGAGGCCGCGGTCCGAACCCTGGCCTCCAATGACAATGCGGACCTGTCGGAAACGGCCATGGGCGTCGCGGTCGACCGGTTCGGCGACTCTCCGGAGGTGGTGGCGGCCCTGGCCTACCGTCAGGTCCTGCCCCTGTCCGTAACCGAACGTCTGGTCGAACTGGCCAGTGAGGCGGTGCGCGAGCATCTGGTCACCCGTCACGCCGTGGCCCCTGAAACCGCGATCCGCCTGGCGCGGTTCGCCCGGGAACGGGCCACGGTCGACCTGGTCGATGAGGCGGCGTCCAATGCCGATCTGCCGGCCTTTGTGGCCCAGCTGAACGCCCGCAAGGTCCTGAGCCCGTCGTTGATGCTGCGCGCCCTGGCGCGCGGTCAGATGGCCCTGTTCGAGCATGGACTGGCGGAACTGGCGCAGACCCCGCATCACAGGGCCTGGCTGATGGTCCATGACGCCGGCCCGCTGGGCCTCAAGGCCATCTATGACCGCGCCGGCCTGCCACCGCGGCTGTTCCATGCGATCCGCGCCGGCGTCGATACCTGGCGCGCGCTTCAGGCCGAGGGCATTGACACCTCGGGCGATGAGTTCCGGCAGAAGATGCTGGAGCGTTTCCTGACCCAGAGGCCGAACGCCCCGCGTGATGATCTGGCCTATCTGATGGAGCGGCTCGACCACGCACCGGCTCCGGTCGCGGCGCGGTCCGCCGCCTAACCCGGGGCCCACAACGCAGAACGCCCGCCGGATCGGGCGGGCGTTTGTCAGATGTCTGTTCGGGCCATCAGGACAGGTGTGCGGTGACCCGGGCTTCAAGCGTTTCAGCGAGAATGCGACCGGTCGGATGCTCGTCCGTCTGGATCTGGTCGCGGACAACCGCGCGAATGGCGTCGATATGGGCATCCAGCAGAATGAGAGGCGCGGCCATCCGCTTCTGCTGATCGTCCATCAATTTGCACAGCGAACCGGCCAGCCGGGTGACCAACGGATACTGGTAGGTGCTGCCGAGACCCTTGAGGTCGTGGGCGCGATAATAGAGCGCTTCGGCAGTTTCGACCGTATAGCCGGTTTCACGAATGGCGGTCTGGGCCTGTTCCAGCTTGACGATCTCGTCCTTCAGCCACTGGCCGAATTGGGAGGACATGGCCTTGAGGGCTTCCTCGGCCTTGGCGATCGCATTGGCGTCGATGCCGCCGAAACCTCCGCCGACCTTCATACGGAGAGTGTTGGTCGGTCGGATGACCTGGGCCGAGTTGCTCACGTCAGAACTCCCATGGTTTGACGCATCATCATGGGGGGGACGCTGTTAAGAACCCGTGACCGTTCAGCTATTGAATTGCTCCGCGAGAACCCGCTCCTCGAACGAGCGACTGGCGTCGAACAACATGGTCAGGGCCAGATCCCGCCGTTCGCGGACGTCGACACGGGTGACACGGCGCACTTCGAAACTGTCGGCGGTGGCGCTGACCGGGCGTTTCTCGGGCTCGAGCACGTCAAAGCGCACGCGGGCCTCATGCTGGAGCAGGGCCCCACGCCATTGGCGCGGACGAAAGGCGCTGATCGGTGTCAGGGCCAGAATCCGCGCATCCAGCGGAATGATCGGTCCGTGGGCAGAGAGGTTATAGGCCGTCGATCCGGCGGCGGTGGCCACCATACAGCCGTCGCAGGTCAGCTCTTCCAGCCTGACGGTGTCATCGATCCAGATGCGCAATTTGGCGCTCTGGCATGTCTGGCGCAGCAGGGAGACCTCGTTGATCGCCAGGCCGCTGTTGACCTCGCCGTCCGCCCCCCAGGCATCCATCTGCAAGGGATGGATCACCGTATGTCCCGCAACGGCCAGCCGCTCCAGCAGGTTGTCCTCGTCGAAATCATTCATCAGAAAGCCGACGGATCCGCGGTTCATCCCGAATACCGGAGTCCGGCGCTCCAGGTTGTCATGCAGGGTTTCCAGCATGAATCCGTCACCGCCGAGGGCGACGATTACGTCTGCGTCCGCGGGTGAAACCGAGCCGTAGCGGCCTTCAAGCCGCACGCGAGCCTGCTGGGCCTCAAGCCGCTCACTCGCGACGAAGGCGATTTTCAACGGGGGATGGGAGGATGGAACACTCACCGCTGCACGCAAGCCGAGCGTGACGTCGAAGTCAAACGGCGGATGAACTGTTGTCGCGAACCAGGGCGCGGAAGGCGCGTGCCGAGGAGGCGGCCGACATCGATCCGCGCAGCCAGACCTGGGCCCCATAGGTGCCCGGTGCGCCGCCATTCATCAGTCGGATCTCATTGATCATGGCGACGAACACAGCCCGGTCGATACCGACGGCGGAACAGGCATAATAGATGGCTTCCGGGGACCCGGCATTCAGGGCTCCGCGAATTTCCGCGACCGAGAAGCCGCCGAGTGCGGCAAGTCCGTGGACGAAAAGGTTCAACCGCCGTTCCCGGACCGCCCGGACCAGATAGCTGGGGCGGAGCTGGTCGGCGGCGTGCAATTTGGCGACGAGTCGACGCTCTGATTCCTCGAATTCCTCGCTCTCGACGACCGGTGCCGGCGTCGGGCTGTCGCGGAAGGCCTTGTCGACCGCCTCCTGCACGGAGACGTTCAGATCCTCTTCGTCGATCTGGAAGCGCGCGCCGATGGCCTGGCGCAGGGCTGTCCCGACCCATTGATAGAGCTGTTCGGCGAGAACGTCTGTCAGTCTGGGGTGGCGGGTCAGGGGCGCGCGCAGGGCGGCGATGCGACGCGAATGCTCGACCAGCCGACGAACCCCGTCGGGGCTGATCTCAGCTGTCCGGTTGGAGGCGAGGGCCGTCAGGGTCGCGGGTTCAGCACGATCGATGATCACGTCGGCGACCCGACCGCTGAGGGCCGGGCGCCGGGCGACTTCGATCTGGTGTTCGATGGTCGCCTGCAGCAGGACGACGATCATGTCTTCGTCCCGCAACACGGGGCTGGATGCCAGGATGGGGCGGGCGATCTGGATTTGATCCAGCGCCAGCATGTTGATCAGCGCGTGTGGGGCCCAGTCGGCATGCGCCAGGCGTTCGGCCAGGGTCCGGCGGACATCGCGCTCCACCTGTTGGGCCAGCATCAGGAGGACTTCGCCCAGCACCTCGGAAATTTCCTCGGCGGGCGGGTTGGCGTCGCACAGGGCGGTGATGGCCAGCAGCAGCCTTTGGCGGTCGTCGCCGCTGCGGCTTCTGGCCATGGAAAGAAGCTCGCCGAGCGACGCGATTTCATCCCCTGGCGGGAATGAGGGCGTGAGCTGGACGAGTACGGTCACGACTGACTCCGGTTTCAGGCCCAGCTGGCATGAGGCAACTGGTTAACTGTGTCGATTGACGGTGAAGACTTGGTTAAGATCGGTGCCGGTAACGGTCCCGGTCTTGACCAATGCGGCCTTCAGGGCGAGCGTGGGCTGGCCGCGCGCGCACGCGGCGAAGCTGGAGCACGAGTATGGCGGACGGAACGACACAGTCCCTGAAATCCCGGGTGTCAGCCGAGGAATGGCAGGTCCGGGTCGATCTGGCGGCCCTCTACCGGCTGGTGGCCCTGCAGGGCTGGGACGACATGATCTTTACCCATATCTCGGCGCGGGTGCCCGGGCCCGAGCATCATTTCCTGATCAATCCCTACGGCTACTATTTCGAGGAAATCACGGCCTCGTCGCTGGTCAAGGTCGACCTCGACGGCAACGTCGTCCAGGAGACGACCAATTTCATCAACCCGGCCGGTTTTACCATCCATTCGGCCGTTCACGCGGCCCGCGAGGATGCCCGCTTTGTGATCCATCTTCACACGGTGGCCGGCGTCGGAGTCGCGGCCCAGGAGCACGGCCTGCTGCCCATCAGCCAGAACGCGTGTCTGCTGCAGCACCAGGTCGCCTATCACGGCTATGAGGGCGTTGCCCTGAACCATGACGAGCGACAGCGGATCGTCGCGGATCTCGGTGACAAATCCCTGATGCTGTTGCGCAACCACGGAACCCTGGCCGTCGGGCCGACCGCAGCGGCAGCCTGGGTTGGTATGTTCTTCCTCGAGCGCGCCTGTGCCCAACAGGTGGCGGCGCTTTCGGGCGGGCGCGACAATGTTCTGATCGCCCCGGACGCGGCCCAGGCCGAGACCCGGGAGCAGGGCGGAGGCATCGGTATGGTTGCCTCTCTCGCCTGGCCCGGCGCGCTGCGGCAGCTGGACCGGAAGTCTCCGGGCTACGAGGTTTGAGAGTCGCTGCGGCGGGGCTGGCTTGCCTCACCGCAGCGCTCGCGGCCGGTGCCGCTCGCGCCGGCCCCTGGACCCAGCCCGCGGGGCAGGGCCAGATCATTCTCAAATATGAGGACATGGTCGCCAGCCGGGGATTCGACCCGGACGGTGAGCTTGCCGACCTGCCCGCCGAACGCCGCGATCGATCGGGCGGCGTGTTTGCGGAATATGGACTGACCGATCGCTTGACCCTGCAGCTGAAGGGTGACTGGCAGCAGGGCGAGGATGCCTTCGTTGACTATGACGGACGTGGTCCGCTGGAGATCGGCCTCACCTGGCAGGTGTGGCGCGGGGCCAGGACCGCAGTCAGCCTCTACGGCGGCTACGCCGATGGCGGCGAGGGACGCAATGCCGGCTACGCTGCGCCGGGCATTGGCGATCATGACTGGGAGGCGCGACTGTCGGTCGGTCGGTCCCTGGCCGACGGGCGCGGTTTTGTGGATGTGCAGGCCGCACGGCGCTTTCGTGACGGTTTGCCGGACGAGACGCGGGCGGACGCCACGGCCGGCGTTCATCTTAACGACGACTGGATGGTGCTGGGTCAGATGTTCGCTGGCGTGGCGGACGACTCGGGCGCGCGCTGGCTGAACGTCGAAACATCGGTGGTCCGACGACTGGGGAAGTGGAGTGTCCAGGCGGGATGGCGACAAACGGTAACCGGGCACGAGACGCCGGCGGCTCAGGGTGTGGTGCTGGCGGTCTGGCGGCGCTTCTGACGCAGTTTTCTTCGACCGCGACGAATTGCAGCGACGGAATCAGGAACTGCATCCGTTACAGGAACGCCAGTTGCGTCATTCGCGTAAGCGGTTATGTCAGCGACCGCTGTCCGGAGACCATGTCCGCGTGATCAAACGCCATTTCTTCATCGTCGCCGCCGCTGTGCTGCTGGCTCTGATGGTCCTTGCCGTCGTTCTGAAACTCGCCCTTGCCGATGATGGCGACGGTGCCGGGTCCCAGGGGCGTGGCGGCCGGGGCGGGGGGCAGGTCGTATCCCAGGCGGTCGTCAGCCAACGCACCTTCTCCGACGAGATCCGGGTACTGGGCGCGGCGCGCGGTCGCCGCTCGGTCAACATCACGTCGTCGACGACCGAGCTGATCACCCGGGTGCTGTTCACCGACGGCCAGCGGGTCGCCGCGGGCGCGCCGCTGGTGGAACTGCAGGCGCGGGAGGAGGATGCCGGGATCATCCAGGCTCGTGCGCAGGTCGCTCAGGCCCAGCGGGAATATGATCGTTTCGAGGGGCTGGCCGAAAGGGGTATCGCGCCCCGTGTCTCCGCCGAACAGGCGCAGACGGCGCTGGAGACCGCCCGGGCCAACCTGTCTGCTGCCGAGGCCCGACGCGGTGATCGCGTGATCCGTGCCCCGTTCGCCGGCGTGCTGGGCCTGACCAGTGTCACACCGGGAACCCTGATCAATCCTGGAGCCGTGATCACCACGCTCGACGACATCAGCGTGATCCGGATCGATTTCCCGGTACCGGAGCGTTATGTCGCCGTCCTGCGAACCGGGGCCCCCATTCTGGCGTCCGCCGATTCCCTGCCGCAGGAATCCTTCGCCGGGCGCATCGCCCTGGTCGACACCCGTATCAATGAGCAGACCCGCGCCGTGACGGTTCGCGCCGAGATTCCCAATCCAGGTGGTCGTATCCGGCCCGGCATGCTGATGCGCGTGGCGGTCAGCCATGGTCAGCGTCAGGGACCGGCGGTGCCGGAAGCGGCCGTCCAGTATGAAGGCGATGGAGCCTTCGTCTATCGCATTGCCCGTGGTGAGCGCGGCCTGAGCGCCCAGCGGGTGGAGGTTGTTGCCGGTGCGGTCGAGGACGGTTTCGTCGAAATCCTGTCGGGCCTCAATCCGGGCGACCGGATCGTCGGATCCGGTCTGAACCGCATTCAACCCGGCGCACCCGTCACCCTCGAGGGCGAAGCGCCCGCAGCCGCTACGGGCAAGGGCGCGCCGCGATGATGCTGTCCGACGTCGCGGTCCGACGCCCGGTCTTCGCGGCCGTTGCGGCGATCATGCTGTGCGTGATCGGCATCGCCGCCTTCTTCTTCCTGCCGGTGCGCGAACTTCCTGATGTCGACCCGCCGATCGTGTCGGTCAGCACGACCTATGCCGGGGCCTCGGCCGAGGTGATCGAGAACCGGATCACTGAACCGATCGAGCAGCAGATCGCCGGCATCCAGGGCGTGGAGCGGATCAATTCGACCAGTCGTGACGGCCGTTCGAACGTCAGCATCGAATTCTCGCTGGACCGCGACATCGATAGCGCCGCCAACGATGTGAGAGACCGTATCTCCCGGGTGGTCGGCCGACTGCCCGACCAGGCCAATCCGCCCGAGGTGGCCAAGGCCGACACTGACAGTCAGCCGATCATGATCCTGTTCCTGCGCTCCAGCGCGATGAACCGGCTGGAGCTGACCGATTACGCTGATCGTTATCTGATCGACCGGCTGGCGACCGTACCCGGCGTCGCCCTGGTCCAGATCTATGGCGAACAGCGCTATGCGATGCGTATCTGGCTGGACGCGGCGGCGCTGAGCGCCCGCGGGCTGACGGTAACGGATGTCGAGACCGCGCTGAACAGCCAGAACGTCGAACTGCCGGCGGGGGCCCTGGAGTCCGGGGAGAAGAATTACACGGTCCGTGTTGCCCGGACCTATGCCCGGGCGGAAGACTTCCGGGAATTGCCGATCGGCACCCGCGGATCGGCCGCAGCCGTGGCGGGGGCAGGCCAGGCTGCGACCGGGATTTCAAGCGGGCCCGCAGGCGCGCTGCAGTCCCAGACCGGCTATGTCACCCGCCTTGGTGATATTGCCCGGGTTGAGGAGGGGGCCGAAGAGGACCGCCGCCTGTTCCGCGGCAACGGTCTGGACCAGATCGGTCTGGCCGTTACCCGACAGGCCCAGTCGAACGACCTGGCGATTTCCGACGGTGTTCGCACCCTGCTCGAGCAGGTTCAGACCTCGCTGCCCGACGGGACTGAACTGGTCGTCGGCGTCGATAATTCGGTCTTCACCTCGCATGCCATCGACGAGGTCTGGATCACGATCGGCATCTCCCTGGTGCTGGTGGCCCTGGTCAATTTCGTCTTCCTGGGCAGTATCCGCGCGGCCTTCATCCCTTCGATCGTGGCCCCGATCTGCCTGCTGTCGACCTTCATCATTCTGGCCCCGCTGGGCTTTTCCCTGAACCTTCTGACCCTGCTGGCCCTGGTCCTGTCGATCGGCCTCGTCGTCGATGACGCCATCGTGGTGACCGAGAATATCCAGCGCCGACTCGATCTCGGCGAGCCGCCGCTGGTGGCGGCGGAACGCGGCACGCGCCAGGTCTTCTTTGCCGTGGTGGCCACGACCATCGTGCTGCTGTCAGTGTTCGCCCCCCTGCTGTTCCTGCCCGGCTATGTCGGCCGGTTGTTCGTCGAACTGGCAGCCGCCATCGCCGGTGCCGTCGCCTTCTCGGCCTTCCTGGCGCTGAGCCTGTCGCCGATGCTGGCGTCCAGGATTCTCAAGCCGGCCAAGAGCTCGGGCTGGCTGGCACGCAATGTCGACCGGGCCATGGACGGGTTGAAGCGGTCGTACCGCAACTCCCTCGATGCCCTGCTGGGCCGTCGGATTGCCGTCGTCGGTGTCTCCGGTCTGATTCTGCTGATCGCCCTGGGCGCGGTCGGCATGTTCCTGACCCTGCCCAACGAACTGGTCCCGTCAGAAGACCGGGGCCGGGTGTCGGTCCGCGTCAATGGTCCCGAGGGGGCCGGCTTCGACTATACCCGCCGCATTATGCTGGGCCTTGAGCCGATCCTCGCCGAATACAGATCTGCCGGCGAGGTCGACAGCTTTCTGATCTCCGCCCCGGGCTTCGGCGGCGGCAGTTTCAACTCCGGCAACGCCGTGATGATCCTGACCGACTGGTCTGCGCGCCACCGCTCGGCCGACGACATCGCCCAGGAGCTGAACGGAAAACTGCGCGCCCAGACCGATGCCCAGGTCAATGCCAGCGTCCCGGGGGCCTTCCAGCGCGGCAGCAGCAATTCCAACTCAATCGAGATGGTCGTGACCGGCTCCGAATACGATGAGCTGTACCAGTGGCTGCAACCGGTACTGGCTGAGGCCCAGGCCAATCCAGGCTTCTCGCGACCGCGTCTCAACTACGAGCCCAACGCGCCCCGCCTGCTGGTCAATGTCGATCCGCAGAAGGCGGCGGCCTTGGGTGTGTCGTCTCAACAGATCGGGCGAACCCTGGAGACGATGTTCGGCTCGCGCCGGGCCACGACCTATATCCGGGGTGGCCAGGAGTACGATGTCATCCTGCAGACGGAGCGGGAGAACCGTCGCTCGGTCGGGGATCTCGAGGCCCTGTATGTCGCGACCGGTGGCGGTCAGCTGGTGCCGCTGGCATCGGTGGTCACGACCCGGACCTCCGGTGACACGCCGGACCGCCGGCGGCTGGATCGCCAGCGGGCGATTACCCTGAGTGCCGACCTCAATCCGGGCATGACCATCGCCGACGCGATCACCTTCCTCGACGGTGTCGCGGCCGAGCAGCCGCAGGGCGTGGCCACCGTTCAGTGGGGCGGCGCGGCGCGCGACCAGCAGGAGGCCGGCGGTGCAGTGGCTGCGGCCTTTGGCCTGGCCCTGTTGCTGGTCTTCCTGGTTCTGGCGGCCCAGTTCGAGAGCTGGATTACGCCGGCGGTGATCATGCTGACCGTACCCCTGGCCGCGGCCGGTGGTCTGTTCGGTCTGGTGATGTCGGGCTCCAGCCTCAACATCTACAGCCAGATCGGTCTGATCATCCTGATCGGGGTGGCCGCCAAGAACGGCATCCTGATCGTGGAATTCGCGAACCAGTTACGCGACCAGGGCCGAACCATACGTGAGGCCATCGTCGAGTCCGCAACCCTGCGTCTGCGGCCGATCATCATGACCTCGATCGCGACGGCGTTCGGGGCCCTGCCGCTGATGCTGTGGCAGGGTGCCGGGGCGGGCAGTCGCCAGACCATCGGCGTGGTGATCTTCTCCGGTGCCATGTTCGCGACCCTGCTGACCCTGTTCGTGGTGCCGGTCATTTATGGCGCGCTGGCGCGGTTCACCCGGTCGCCGGAATATACCGCCCGCAAGATCGAGGCGTGGGAGGCGCAGGAGGTTCGCGGCGGAACCGAGCCCGTGTCGGACGAACCGGTTACGGGGCCGGCGTAGCCGGGCCAGCCGGGACGAAACCGGTCTCGACCTTGAGCCAGGCGATCACGTCGCGGCGATCGGTGGCATCCTCCAGTCCGGGGAAGGTCATCTTGTTACCCGGCAGGAAGCTGCGCGGGTTCTGAAGCCAGTGGTCGAGGCGGTCGGCGTCCCAGTCGAATCCGGCGGCCTTCAGAGCCGGGGAATAGTTGTAGCCGGCGTGACCGCCGGCCGTGCGACCGAAGATGCCCCAGAGGTTGGGGCCGGTCATGTTCGGTCCGCCCTCGGTCACGGTGTGGCAGGAGCGACAGCGGGCGAAGGCGCGGCGGCCGTTGTCGAGATCAGCCGTGTTGTAGGGGGCCGGCAGGGCCGCCAGCAGGACGAGTTTTTGGGCGGCCGTCGCTTCGGGGCGCGGCGCAGGCGCGGGGGCGGCTTCACTGGAACCCGACTGGCCGCAGCCTGCCAGCGCCAGACCCAGGATGGACAGGGGGATAAGGGGTCGGGTCATGGCTTGCTCCTGGTTCCGGGTCCCTTTGATAGCCTATGCGCGGAATGCGGCAACGGGGTGCGACGACGGAAGGCTGGACGGCAGGCCGTCGCACCTGATAATCAGTGTCAGATGCAAGGGCGCGGAATCGCGCCGCCAGTGAGCTTCATGACCGACACCATTCAACTGAGCCTTGCCCGTCGTGGCGACCGGGGCGTCATCGTCCAGGTGGGCGACCATTGTCATCATGACGAGCACGCCTTCGAGCTGGAGCGTCGGCTGCTGGAACTGGGCTTTGTCGAGGGCGCGCGCGTCGAGATGCTGCATGAAGGCCTGTTCGGCCGCGACCCGATCGCGATGAAGGTCGACGACATGCGGGTGGCCCTGCGGCGGCACGAGGCGGCCAGCCTGAGCCTTCGCCTTGAGCGTGTGATCGCCGCCTGATGGACAGCGCCGCGCGTCTGACCCGGGTCGCCCTGGTCGGCAATCCCAACAGCGGCAAGACGGCGCTGTTCAATGCCCTGACCGGGGCTCACCAGAAGGTGGCCAACTACGCAGGCGTCACTGTCGAGCGCAAGGAGGGCCTGATCCGCGCCCTGAGCGGCCGCACCCTGTCGGTGCTGGACCTGCCGGGCACCTATTCGCTGCGGGCCCGGAGCCCCGACGAGGAGGTCACCCGCGACGCGGTGCTGGGGAAGCTGGCGGGCGAGACCCCGCCGGATGTCATCGTCTGCGTCGCTGACGCCACCAATCTGCGGCTGGTGCTGCGGCTGGTGCTGGAGCTGAAACAGGTCGGCCGGCCGATGCTGCTGGCGCTGAACATGTATGACATCGCCCAGAGACAGGGTCTGCGCATCGATCTTGAGGCGCTGGAGGCCGAGCTCGGCTTGCCTATCGTGACCACGGTGGCGACGCGCAAGCGCGGTATCGACGACCTGATCGCCGCGGTCGAGGCCCGGATCGATGCCGGCCTGCCGGCGGGCGACAATGTCTGGCACGCCCCGGACGCCGCCGGTCTGCGGACGGCTGCGCGCGAGGCCGAGCGGATCATGAAGGCCTGCGTGAAACCGCCACTGCGGCCCGACACCCTGACGGGCAGGATCGACTCGGTGCTGCTGCACCCGGTCGGCGGGCTCGTCATCCTGTTCGCCCTTTTGTTCGTGATGTTTCAGGCCGTGTTCAGCTGGGCCACGCCGGTGATGGACGGGATCGAGGCCGGCTTCGGCCTGCTGGGGGCGGGGGTCGCCACGGTGGTGCCGGAGGGCCTGGTGCAGAGTCTGCTGATCGACGGGATCATTTCCGGGGTCGGCAGTGTGCTGGTCTTCCTGCCGCAGATCGTGATCCTGTTCGCCTTCATCATCATGCTGGAGGACTTCGGCTACATGGCCCGGGCGGCCTTTCTGATGGACCGGATCATGGGCGGGGCCGGGCTGCACGGGCGGGCCTTCATCCCCCTGCTGTCCAGCTTTGCCTGTGCCATTCCCGGCATCATGGCGACCCGCACCATCGACAGTCGCCGCGACCGGCTGACCACCATACTGGTCGCGCCCCTGATGACCTGTTCGGCGCGAATTCCGGTCTACACCCTGATCATCGCCGCCTTCATTCCGCAGCAGACGGTGTGGGGGTTCGCCAATCTGCAGGGGCTGGTCATGTTCGGCCTCTATGCCGCCGGGATCATCAGTGCCCTGGCGGTGTCGTTCGTGATCCGGCGCATCCTCTGGCGCGGCGCGGTCGAGCCCTTCATGATGGAATTGCCGTCCTACAAACTGCCTGATCTCAAGTCGGTGCTGATGAATCTGTGGATCCGGGCCCGAATCTTCCTGGCGCGGGCCGGGCGGATCATCCTGCCGCTGATGGTGGTGGTCTGGGTGCTGTCGACCTTCCCCTATCCGCCCGAGGGCGCGACCGGGCCGGCCATCGACTATAGTTTCGCCGGGATCATCGGTCACTGGCTGGAGCCGGTGTTCCGGCCGATCGGCTTCAACTGGGAGATGGTTATCGCCCTGGTCCCCGGCATGGCCGCGCGCGAGGTGGCGGTGGCCGCCCTAGGCACCGTCTATGCGATCGCCGATGCCGAGAACAACACCGGGGCCCTGTCGTCGGTCCTGGCCGCTCACTGGTCGCTGGCCACGGGCCTGTCCTTCCTGGCCTGGTATGTGTTCGCACCGCAGTGTGTGGCCACCCTGGGGGTGGTCAAGCGCGAGACCAACAGCTGGAAATGGATGTGGATCATGGTCGCCTATATGACGGCCCTGGCCTATCTGGCGGCGCTGGTGACCTATCAGACGGCCGTGGCCCTGGGCGCGGGCTGACCGCCTCCGGCCGCAGGGCGCGATCGATCCACGGTTCCAGTCGCGGGGCCAGAGACCGGGCGAAGGTCGCGGTCATATGGCTGTCGTCGAAATAGACCATGAAACCGTCGACGAACGGTCCGCAGCGGTCAGTCAAACACAGCCAGTCGCGCGTTTCGACGAAGATGAAATTGGACGGCCAGCCGCCCGCCGGCACGAGGCCGGCCGGATCGCGGTCCCGGCGCGGCACGGAACAATCCCGCCCGGGCAGGGCGGAGCGGGCGACGCAGTCAACCATATTATGATCGAACCAGGGTGTGTCGCGCAGGCCCAGAACGGGGATGCCGGCAGCCCCGAGCTGTCGCCAGTGGCCGGGGGGAATGAGCTGTTCGGGCGGGACCCGGTTCAGGGTCGCCACGGTGACGACCAGGTCGGGCCGGAGCTCGAGGAGGCGTTCCGTCACCCGGGCGCTCCAGGCCGCACAGTCCGGTGCCGGGCGGCCGAAATTGTCGTTCGCGCCGGTGCCGAATGAACAGACCGCCTTGGTATAGGTGACGATCCGCCATCCCCGGGTCGCGGCAATCTGCTGCAGGGCCGGCAGCCAGTGGCGGGCGTGGGAACTGCCGACGAGGGCGATCAACACCGGGGCGTCGGTCGCCCCGTAGCGGCAGGACAACAGGCGTTGATCGCTGACTCCGGCCAGACAGCCGTCGGTGAGCATGTCGCCCTGGTCGTCCCGGGCGACGATGGGGCCGGGTACGATGACCGTCTGCCCGAGAACCCGGGGTGGCCGACCCGTCAATCGCGTGGTGGCCAGCTGGTCGCGCTGGACCTGTCGTGCATGGGACAGGTGCAGGGCCCACAGCCCGACCGCCGCCACCATGACGGTCACCAGCAGGGCCGCGCGCAGCATGATCCGCGCAAAGGACCGGTCGGCCGACAGCCACGCTGTCAGCGGTTTTTCGAGGGTGGCCTTGCTGAACGCGGCCAGGCCGATCGACAGGGTCAGGATCAGCAGGCCGGTGGCGAGGTCAGCATCGGTCCGGCCGGTCACGACCAGCAGAAACACCAGCACCGGACCCTGCCACAGATACAGGCCATAGGAGCGGTCGCCCAGCCAGGCGAGCGGTCGCCACGCCAACAGCTGGCCGGCCCCGACGAAGCGGCCGTCGGCCCCGGCCGCCAGGATGAGCAGGGCGGCGGTGGCCGGCCAGAGCGAGGCCCAGGCCGGGAACAGGCTGGTCGTGCCCCAGAGCGGGCCGGTGGTCAGCAGCAGGGCCAGGCCGGTCCAGCCGGCGGGACCGCGCAGTCGGTCCGGCAGGCCGCGCCGGGTCAGGCCGAGGGCCAGCAGCCCGCCGACGGTGAATTCCCACAGTCGCGCGAGCGGGTCGAAATAGGCACCGGTCGGGTCAACGACCACGGCACGCGCCGCCCAGGCGAAGGAGGCCAGGGTGACGACGGCGAGGCCGAGCGCGAGACGGACGACGCGACGATCGGTGCGGTGCGCCCACAGGGCCAGGCCCGCCATCAGCAGGCCGATCAGGACATAGGCCTGGACCTGCAGGCTGATGGCCCAGCCGTTGTTGAACGGCGTGGGGATGTCACCGCGGGCCAGATAGTCGACCGCGTAGCGCTGCAGGGCGAGGTTTTCGACGAACAGGCTGGTCGCCAGCCCCTCACGTATGGCCCGGTCCCAGAAGACGCCGGGCAGCAGGATCTGGCTGACGACGACGGTGATGACGGTGACCACGACGATGGCGGGCAGCAGCCGCCGCGAGATGCCGACGGCAAAGCGCTGCAGGTCGACGGTGCCCGCCCGCAGGGTCTGGCGGGCCAGGGATCCGATCAGCAGGAAGCCGGAGACGACGAAAAAGACATCGACCCCGCCCGAGGTGCGTTCGGTCCAGGCGTGGAAGCCGACGATGAGGACGGCGCAGAGGGCCCGCAGGCCCTGGATATCGTCGCGGCGGGCGGAAGGCGCGGGCACGGACGTCACGGGGTCCGGGTCCGGGCACGGTCGACAGACCGGTCGCGTGACATCCGGCCTGGACGGTCGGACATGGTGCCGGTTGCAGGATTCGAACCCGCGACATCCAGTTTACAAAACTGGCGCTCTACCAACTGAGCTAAACCGGC
>NZ_JAQSDK010000017.1 GCF_029945885.1 Brevundimonas sp. | reverse complement strand
GTAGAGCCTCCTGATCGGGCGCTAACGCTCGCGACGCGGTCGCTCGCTGCATGAGGCCCCGTTTGGCCTCAAGTCACGAGCCGCAGCGAGGCGAGCATAGGCCCCAAAAACAGAACGGCCCCCGGAGCGATCCGGGGGCCGTTTTGCTGTTCTGGCTGTCGGTGCCAGTGGATCGCGGCCGCTTCGGTCAGGTGAACCTCACCGCGACCCCCGCCTTGACGGCCCCCGCCAGCTGCTCGACGTCCCAGTTGGTCAGGCGTACGCAGCCGCTGGAGGCGGCCTTGCCGATCGTCTCGGGGTTCGGGCTGCCGTGGATGCCATAGGTGTCGCGCGACAGGTCGATCCACACCGATCCCACGGGATTGTTCGGTCCCGCCGGGACGACCACCTTGCCACCGCCCTTGCCGTAGCTGACCCGCGAGGGGTCGTAGGTGTAGTTGGGCTCCGGCGCGATCGCCCGCACCGTATGGGTGCCGGAGGGGGAAGGCATCTCGCCGCTGCCGATCGTGGCCGGGTAGAAGGCCAGCAGGGTACCGTCGGCGGCAAAGGCGCGCACCGACTGTTCCGCCTTGCTGACGACGATACGGGACACCTCGCCCTGCAGGGGCTCCGGACCCGTCTGGGCAACCACCAGGGCCTGGCCGGCGCGCGTGAAGTCGGCCCCCGGATTCAGGGCGTCCAGCAGGGCCTCGGTCATGTGGAATTTCTCGGCCAGGGCCTCGCGGGCATCGGCGTAGCCGACCGTCTCCAGCCGCGCCATGGCCTCGAGATCCGGGGGCACGGTGCCGATGAAGGGGCCGGCGGCGTCCGCGGCGGTGACCGTATAGTCGATCAATACCCGGCCGCCGTCGCCGGACGTCAGGTGCTGGAAAACCGCCGGGTCCAGTACACCGTCGACCGTCAGCCCGTTGGCCGCTTCGAAGGCGGCGATGGCCTGACGCGTGTTCTGGCCGCCGAGGCCATCGATGATGCCGGGCGAAAACCGGGTGCGGTCCAGCAGGACCTGGACCCTGACCAGGGTCGGGTCTGGCCGGGCGTCTTCGGGCAGGGCGGGACCGGCCGCGCCCGACCGGTTCACGGTTCCGGCGGTTCCGGCCGACCCGTCAGCGGTCGCTCCACTTTCGGCCGTGGCACCCACGGGGGGCGGGCTGAAGGTTGCCGTCTCGATCGACTGGCGCAGCTGCGACGCTGCGGCGGTGCCCGGGTCGGCGGGGGCGACGGTGTCAGGTTCCCCGCGGTCGCCGCAGGCGGCGAGCAGGGGCAGGGCGGCGAGCAGGGCGAAGAGGGGAGGGCGAACGGTCATGGGCAGGCTCCGGCGGTCAGGACCCTTCCAACACAGGAGGGACCGACCCGTTCCCCGACCGCGCGGCTTTCGCCCGACCTGTCAGGGGTTCGGCTTGCCGGTGGCCGGGTCAGTGGCGGTCTCGCCGGAGTTGCTGCTGCCTTCCGAGCCGCGCGGTTCGGTGGCCGGTCGCGGCGCTTCACCGTCGTGGGCGGGCGGGCGTTGGTCTTCGGTCTCGCTCTGGCGCGGCGGGCGGGCGGGGTCGGTCATGGGCAGTCTCCTGTGTCCTCCCAGAACGCACAGGGGCGGTCCCGGCTCCCGCAAGACTTCGTTCACCACGCCGCTAAACCGTCCTGCAACAGCGGGCGACTAGGGTGGGACGCGAAGGGGGCGTCTCCCGCCCCCCGCCAGGATGAATGATGCCCGGATTGAAGCTCGAGATCGTCAAGCCCGACTCCCTGTCGATGGGAGACCTGGACCTGTGGCGGGCGATGATCGCCGCCAATCCGGAGCTGACCAGTCCCTATTTCCAGCCGGAGTTCACCCGCATCGCCGCCGGGGTCTGTCCCGGGGCGGCGGTGGCGGTACTGCATCGCGGCGGCGAGACCGTCGGCTTCTTCCCGCACCAGCGCCGGGGCGGGGCGATCCAGCCGCTGGCGGCCCCGATGAACGACTATCACGGGGTGATCGCCCGGCCCGACGCCATGCCGGACCTGGAGACCGTCGCCGGTCTGCTGGGCGGCGCACGGCTCAGCGTCAACGCCTGGGTGGGACCGACGCGCACGGGTCTGGCGCGGGATACGATGATGACGGTCCTGCCGGACGGGGGCTTCGACCCCTGGTATGCCGAGCGTCGGGCCAGCTTCGGTAAATATTTCAAGGACAAGGAACGCGCCCGGCGCAGTATGGAGACCGAACTGGGTCCCATCCGCGTCGAGCGGGGCCTGCGCGATCCGGCCCTGCTGGATCATCTGATCGCCCTGAAGCGCGACCAATACCGCCGGACCGCGCGGCACGACATCTTCGCCTGCGGCTGGACCGTCGACCTGTTGCAGGCGCTGATGCGCAGCGGCAGCGAGGCCCTTGGCGGCAGTATGGCGGCGCTCTGGGCGGGCGAGCGTCTGTGCGCGATCGAATATTCGCTGACGGGGGGGGACCAGTGCCATTTCTGGTTCCCGGCCTATGAGCCGGGCCTGGCGCGCTGTTCACCCGGGATCCTGCTGACTCTGGACACGATGCAGCAGGGGGCGACGGTCGGCCTGCGCACCTTCGACTTCGGCTTCGGTGGCGAGGGCTACAAGAAATATTTCTGCAATGCGCGGCGCACCGTGCATGAGGCCGTGGTGCTGAAGCCGGGACTGGGGGCCAGTTTCAGCCAGGCCGCGGTGGCCGTGCTGAACGCCGGGGGCGGGGATCGCGGCGAGCAGTTGCGTACCAGCGTCCGTCGGCGCTGGAATGCGATCGAGGCCTGCGAGACCCGGCCGGTCGACCGGCTGCGGGGGGCGGTCTCGGCCGCCCGTGCGGCGGCCGGCAAGGCCGGCAGGGCCATGGCCGACAACTGAGGACGTTCGATGACGTGTGCCACCCGCTATCCCGGACCGGTCGCCGAGGCCGGAATTCACGACCATGGCCTGGCGAGCGGGGGGTTCGGCGACGACGCGGCCCTGGCCGCGGTGCTGGATCGCTATCCGGCCGACCTGATCGACATCAACCTGTATGATTTTGACGACGCGGGGCAGGCGACGCTGCGCACCGGCGCGCGCGGCACTCTGACGGGGACCGAGCTGCTGGCGGCGATCCAGGCGGGGCGTCTGTGGGTCAATCTGCGCGGCGTCGAGACTGGCTGGCCTGAACTGTGGGCGGCGGCGATGGCCGATTTCCGACGGATCCAGGCGGCCTATCCGGGGATGCGGGCGGTCAGCCAGAAGGGCCAGCTCATCCTGTCGTCGCCCAAGGCCCGGGTGCCCTATCATTTCGATGCCGCGGGTGTGGTGCTGTTCCATCTGCGCGGTCGCAAACGGGTCTTTGTCTATCCGGGCGACGAGCGCCATCTGCCCGAACTGTGCATGGAGCAGGTGGTCGCGCGCCAGACGACCGAGGAACTGCCGTATCAGCCGGCCTTCGAGGCGGACGCCCGGGTGCTGGACCTGGAACCGGGGCAGGCCCTGACCTGGCCGGTCTATGCCCCGCACCGGGTCGAGAACCTCGACCGGTTCTGTGTGTCCCTGTCGATGGATTTCCAGACCTGGCCGTCGCGCTTCCGGACCGGGGCCCTCTATACCAATGCCGTCCTCCGCAGCCGCGGTGGCGCGCCACAGAGCACCGAGACCATGGGCCTGCCGGAACTGGCGGCCCGGTGGGCGGCGTCCGTGGCCCTGCGCCGGGCCGGTGTTCTGAAGAGCCGGCTGGCTGATTTCGAACGGGATTTCGAGCCGCTCGCCGGCGCGCCTGACGGGGCCCGTCCCCTGCACGCCTGAGGCCTGCGGGTTACAACCGAGTCATGACCTCGATTTAAAATGACTTCGCGAACGGGGTCGCGCACCCTTTGTCCAGAGACAGAGAGGGAGCACTCGTCATGAAATTCGCCACCGTAACCGCCGCCGCCGTTGCCGCCGCTGCACTGGCCGGGCCGGCCCTGGCCGGGCCCCCCGAGGTCGAGGTCCGCAACGCCGTCGCCCGGGTCGTGGTCATCGTCGAGGATCGCACCGACGTCGGTGTCGAGATCGAGCAGGGCAGTTCGACCCTGCCGGCGCTTGAGCTGCGCCGCCGTGGCGACCAGATCCGCATCGACGGCGGCCTGGGCCGCGGTCGCGTGGCCGGGCTGCGCATCGGCGGTGACCGGATCGGCAGCTGCCGTTCGGGACCGACCGACGCCCGCCAACCGGGCGAGGGCGCCTCGGTCGAGGTCAGCCGTCTGGGCCGGATCAATGTCGCCGACGCCCCGCTGATCGTCATTCGTACGCCGCGCACCGTCGACCTCAGCGTCGGTGGCGCTGTCCATGGTGCCGTCGGCCGTGGCGCGACGACCGTCGACCTCGGCAATGCCGGCTGCGGTGACTGGACCGTCGCCAATACCGAAAATCTCAGCATCTCGATGGCAGGCTCGGGCAGTGTCCGCGCCGGCACCTCGTCGCGCCTCGATATCTCGGTCGCCGGGTCGGGCGAGGTCCGCGCCGGAGCGACGCGCAACCTCGATGTCAGCGTCGCCGGATCGGGTGACGTCTGGGTGGCCGAGGCCAACGGCCCGGTTGACGTCAGTATCGCCGGCTCGGGCGACGTCACCGTCGCCGGCGGTCAGGTCGGTGCCGTGGACGTGAGCATCGCCGGCTCCGGCGATGTCGATATCCGTGCCACCGTGGCCTCGGTCGATGCCAGCATCATGGGCTCGGGTGACGTGCACGTCGCCGGCGTGACCGGTGCCGTCGAACGCTCGATCATGGGATCGGGCAGCGTCACCGTCGGTGAGCGCACCTACGAACGCTGAGTCGCCCCCAGGGAGCCGAGGCTTCCGTTGACAGGCGTTGGCCGGGCTCCGATGGTTCACACCGTCGGGGCCCGGTCATGTCCGGATCGGTCGCTCGCCGCCGGACGGGCAGGGGACAGTCCTCCGATCACGTCCGATGACCGGACTCCATGGACGCAACCGGCCGCTGGAGCGGAAAGCCCGCCCCGACACAGTTTCGCCGCTTGACGCAGACGGAATCGAACGGCATAAGCCCCCCTCTTGCTGGACCGGCTGTGCATCGCGAGATGCAGACGCGGCCCGCGGGAACGACCTGAGACCCTGTTCTTTGCAGCGATCCAGGACTTCAACGGCCTTCGCGGTTCGCTGCGTGGGCCGATCGTTTTTGCGGACGTGCGTACTCTGAAGGCGAAAGCCTGAAGACCTTCGGTCTTTGAAATGGTTCACAGGGACGCAGGTTCGCCTGCTTGGGAATAACGACCGATATGGATCAAAGCATCCGCATCAGGCTCAAGGCCTTCGATCACCGCGTCCTCGATTTTTCGACGCGCGAAATCGTCAATACCGCCAAGCGCACCGGCGCGACCGTTCGCGGTCCGATTCCGCTGCCGACCCTGATCGAAAAATTCACCGTGAACCGCTCGCCGCACGTCGACAAGAAGTCGCGCGAGCAGTTTGAAATCCGCACGCACAAGCGTGTTCTCGATATTATCGACCCCACCCCGCAGACTGTGGACGCGCTGATGAAGCTCGACCTGTCCGCCGGCGTGGACGTCGAAATCAAGATTTAAGAAAGAAGAGGCGGGATCCGACATGCGTACGGGCGTGATCGCCAAGAAACTGGGAATGACGCGCATCTTCGCTGAAGATGGCGCTCATGTTCCGGTCACCATCCTGCAGCTTGACGGCTGCCAGGTGGTGGGTCAGCGCACCAAGGAGCGGGACGGCTACGTCGCCCTGCAACTCGGTGCCGGTACCAAAAAGGCAAAGAATACCAACAAGGCTCAACGGACGACCTTCGCGAATGCGGAAGTCGAGCCCAAGCGCTACGTCACTGAATTCCGGGTTACGGAAGATGCGATGATCGATGTCGGCGCCGAGCTGATTGCCGACCATTTCGTCCCTGGCCAGAAGGTTGACGTCCAGGGCCTGACCATCGGCAAGGGCTTCGCCGGTGCCATGAAGCGCTGGAATTTCGGCGGTCTGCGGGCGTCGCACGGTGTATCGGTCTCGCACCGTTCGCACGGTTCGACCGGTCAGCGTCAGGATCCGGGCAAGACCTTCAAGGGCAAGAAGATGGCTGGCCACTATGGTCAGGAAACCGTCACCCAGCAGAACCTCACCGTGTTCCGTGTCGACATCGATCGCGGCCTCATCATGATCAAGGGCGCTGTCCCGGGTCACGACGGCACCTGGCTCAAGGTCAGCGACGCGATCAAGAAGACCGCTCCTGCGGAGACCCCGTTCCCGGGTTCGTTCCGCAAGGCCGGTCAGGTCGCCGCCGCTGCGCCTGCCGAGACTCCGGCAGCCGAGGCTCCGGCCGCTGAAACCGCTGAGGGTGGTGAAGCCTGATGAAAGTCTCTGTCATCAAACTCGACGGCAAGGCCGCCGGTGACGTCGAACTGTCGGAAGCCGTTTTCGGCATCACCGACATCCGCGGCGACATCCTGGCCCGTTACGTCAACTGGCAACTGGCCAAGCGCCGTGCCGGTACCCACAAGGTCCAGACCCGGAACGAGAACTCGCGTACCGGCAAGAAGATGTACAAGCAGAAGGGAACCGGCGGCGCTCGTCACGGTTCGCGTCGCGCCCCGCAGTTCGTCGGTGGTTCGCGCGCCTTCGGCCCGATCGTTCGCGATCACGGCTTCTCCCTGCCCAAGAAGGTTCGTGCCCTCGCCCTGCGCCACGCCCTGAGCTCCAAGCTCAAGGCCGGTGAACTGGTTCTGGTCGACAACGTCTCGATCAAGGATGCCAAGACCTCCAAGCTGCGCGAAACCTTCGCCAAGCTGGGCTGGAACCGCACCCTGATCATCGCCGGTCCGGACGTCGACACCAACTTCGGTCTCGCCGCTCGCAACATCCCGAACGTCAATGTGCTGCCGAACGCCGGTCTGAATGTCTATGACATCCTGCGGGCCGACAAGCTGGTGCTGACCAAGGCGGCGCTGGAAGCCATCGAAGCCACCTATGCCGACTACAAGCCCTCGCGTAGCGAGCTGGCTCGGCAAGCTGAGAAGGAAGCCGCATAATGGCCGGCGCTCAACCTACCGCCAAACACTACGACACGATCCTGGCCCCGATCATCACCGAGAAGGCCACGATCCTGTCCGAGCAGAACAAGGTCGTCTTCCGGGTTGCCGGAACCTCGACCAAGGATGAGATCGCCGCTGCGGTCGAAAGCCTGTTCAAGGTCAACGTCCTGAAGGTCAACACCCTGATTCAAAAGGGCAAGACCAAGCGTTTCCGCGGCATTATGGGCCGTCGGGTGGACATCAAGAAAGCGATCGTGACGCTGGCCGAAGGCCAGTCCATCGACGTCACCACGGGGCTCTGAACCGATGGCTCTTAAACATTACAATCCGACATCGCCGGGCCGTCGCGCCCTGGTGCTGATCGATCGCTCCGAGCTGCACAAAGGCCGCCCGGAGAAGTCGCTGACCGAAGGCCTGACCAAGTCGGGCGGTCGTGGTGCCGGTGGCCGTATCGCCGTCCGTTTCCGCGGCGGTGGGGCCAAGCGCCTGTACCGCAAGATCGACTTCAAGCGCCGGAAGTTCGCTGTCGCGACCGTCGAGCGTCTGGAATACGATCCGAACCGGACCGCCTTCATCGCCCTCGTCTCGTATGAGGACGGCGAAAAGGCCTATATCATCGCGCCGCAACGCCTGAAGGCGGGCGACACGGTCGTGGCCGGCGAGAAGACCGACGTGAAGCCGGGCAACGCCATGCCGCTGCGCTCGATCCCGGTGGGTACGATCATCCACTGCGTCGAGATGAAGCCGGGCAAGGGCGCTCAACTGGCCCGTTCGGCCGGTGCCTATGCCCAGCTGGTCGGCCGTGACGCCGGCTACGCCCAGATCCGCCTCGGCTCGGGTGAGCTGCGGATGGTCCTGGACGGCTGCATGGCCACGGTTGGTGCCGTTTCGAACGCCGACCACATGAACCAGAACCTCGGCAAGGCCGGTCGCGTTCGCCACATGGGCTTCCGTCCGCACGTTCGCGGCGTTGCCATGAACCCGATCGACCACCCGCATGGTGGTGGTGAAGGCCGGACCTCTGGTGGTCGTACCCCGGTTACGCCGTGGGGCAAGGACACCAAGGGCACTCGTACCCGCAAGAACAAGGCTACGGATAAATACATCATCCGTACCCGCCACGTGAAGAAGGCTCGCTAAGAATGGCCCGCTCCTCCTGGAAAGGCCCGTTTGTCGACGGGTATCTGCTGAAAAAGGCCGAGACCGCTCAGGGTTCGGGTCGCAAGGATGTGATCAAGACCTGGTCGCGTCGCTCGACCATCCTGCCGCAGTTCGTCGGTCTGACCTTCGGCGTCCACAACGGTCACAAGCATGTGCCGGTGTCGGTCTCCGAAGAAATGGTCGGGATGAAGTTCGGCGAGTTCTCGCCCACGCGCAGCTTCCCTGGCCACGCGGCCGACAAGAAGGCCAAAAGGAAGTAACCGATGGCCAAGACCAACAATCCCCGTCGCGTCGCCGCGACCGAAGCCCGCGCCAAGCTGGTCAATGTTCGCATCAGCCCTCAGAAGCTGAACCTGGTTGCCGCCTCGATCCGCGGCCTGCCGGTGCAGCGTGCCCTGAACGAGCTGGAGTTCAGCCGCAAGCGTATCGCGACTGACGTCCGCAAGGTGCTGTATTCGGCCGTCTCGAACGCCGAGAACAACCACAACCTCGACATCGACAACCTCGTCGTCGCCGAGGCCTTCGTGGGCAAGAACCTGGTGATGAAGCGTTTCGCGAGCCGTGCTCGTGGTCGTTCGTCGCGCATCCTGAAACCGTTCAGCGAGATCACTATCGTGGTCCGTGAAGCCGGCGAGGCCGCCTGATGGGTCAGAAAATCAATCCGATCGGGCTCCGGCTCGGCATCAACCGCACCTGGGACAGCCGCTGGTTTGCCCGCGGTCCGGAATATGCGCGTCTGCTGCATCAGGACCTGAAGCTGCGCACGTGGCTCAAGGAACGCCTGAACGCCGCCGGCGTGTCGCGCATCATCATCGAGCGTCCGCACAAGAAATGCCGCGTGACGATCTACGCCGCCCGTCCGGGTGTCGTGATCGGCAAGAAGGGCGCTGACATCGAGAAGCTGCGCAAGGACATCGCGGCCCGTACCGAAGGCGAGGTTCACCTGAACATCGTCGAGGTCCGCAAGCCCGAGACCGACGCCCAGCTGATCGCCGAGAACATCGCGCAGCAACTCGAGCGCCGTATCGCCTTCCGTCGTGCCATGAAGCGCGCGATGCAGTCGGCCATGCGTCTGGGTGCCAAGGGTGTCCGGATCAACGTTTCGGGTCGCCTCGGCGGCGCGGAAATCGCTCGTATGGAATGGTACCGCGAAGGTCGCGTGCCGCTGCATACCCTGCGCGCTGACATCGACCACGGCTTCATTGAAGCCAAGACGACCTACGGCATCATCGGTGTGAAGGTGTGGGTCTTCAAGGGCGAGGTCCTCGAGCACGATCCGATGGCCCAGGATAAGCGCTGGGCTCTGGAAGCCGCCGGTCCTTCGTCGAACGAAGGCCGTGGTGGCGATCGCGGCGGTCGCAATGATCGCGGCCAACGCAGAGGGCGTGAATAGGTCATGCTGCAACCGAAAAAAACCAAATACCGCAAGGCCTTCAAGGGCCGCATCCACGGCACCGCCAAGGGTGGCTTCTCGCTGAACTTCGGTTCGTATGGCCTGAAGACGCTTGAGCCGGAACGGATCACTGCGCGTCAGATCGAGGCGGCCCGCCGCGCGATCACCCGCCAGATGAAGCGTCAGGGCCGTGTCTGGATCCGCGTCTTCCCGGACGTGCCGGTTTCCGGCAAGCCCGCTGAAGTCCGCATGGGTAAAGGCAAGGGTGCCGTCGATCACTGGGCGGCGCGCTGCCACCCGGGCCGGATCCTGTTTGAAATCGACGGCGTTGCCGACGACGTCGCTCGTGAAGCGCTGCGTCTTGGTGCCGCCAAGCTGCCGGTCCGTACCAAGGTGGTTACCCGCCTCGACGCCGGCGTCTCGCATGTGGAGCACGTTGCTGCATGACCAAGATCGCCGACCTCCGGTCCCAGACCCCCGATCAGCTGGGTGACCAGCTGCTGTCCCTGAAAAAGGAACAGTTCAACCTGCGTTTCCAGGCCGCCACCGGCCAGATGGAAAAGACCCACCGTGTGGGTGAAGTGCGCAAAGACATCGCCCGCATCTCGACGCTTCTGCGTGAGAAGCGGACGGCTTCGTAAGGAAACACCGATGCCGAAACGTATACTCGAAGGCGTGGTCGTCTCCGACAAGGGCGACAAGACTGTCGTCGTCGTCGTCCAGCGCACCCTGCTGCACCCGGTCATGAAGAAGATCGTGCGCCTGTCCAAGAAATATCACGCCCACGATGAAGGCAACGCCTTCAAGGAAGGCGACATCGCTCGCATCCGTGAGTGTGCCCCCAAGTCCAAGCTGAAGCGCTGGGAGGTCCTGTCCAAGGACGCTCCGGCCTCGGCTTCGTAATCAGGAAGGATCGGATCAAATGATCCAGATGCAAACTAACCTGGAGGTAGCCGATAATTCGGGTGCTCGCCGGGTCATGTGCATCAAGGTGTTGGGCGGCTCCAAGCGCCGCTACGCCTCGGTGGGTGACACGATCGTCGCCTCCGTGAAGGAAGCCATTCCTCGCGGCCGCGTGAAAAAGGGCGACGTTGTTCGCGCCATCGTCGTTCGCACCGCGAAAGACATTCAACGCAAGGACGGCTCTGTCATCCGTTTCGACAAGTCGGCCGCTGTCATCGTCAACAAGCAGAACGAGCCGGTCGGTACGCGGATCTTCGGCCCGGTTCCCCGTGAACTGCGCGCCAAGAACCACATGAAGATCATCTCCCTGGCACCGGAGGTCCTGTAGTCATGGCCGCCAAGATCAAATCGGGCGACACCGTCGTCGTCCTCGCCGGCAAGGACAAGGGCCGGACCGGCAAGGTCACCAAGGTTCTGCCGACCGACAACCGCGTCCTGGTCCAGGGCGTGAATATGGTCCAGCGCCATACCCGTCCCACCCAGGCCGACCCCCAGGGCGGTATCAAGAACAAGGAAGCGTCGCTTCACCTGTCCAACGTCGCGATCGCCGACGCCAACGGCAAGGCAACCCGCGTCGGGTTCCGCGTCGAGGGCGACAAGAAGGTGCGCTTCGCCAAGACGACGGGAGACGTCATCTGATGGCCGATACCAAATACACACCTCGTCTCAAGGACGACTACCAGGCCCGCATCCGCGCGGTGTTGACCGAGAAGTTCGGCTACACCAACCCGATGCAGATGCCCAAGCTCGACAAGATCGTGCTGAACATGGGTATCGGTGAAGCGGTCGCCGACTCCAAGAAGGCCAATGCGGCCCTCAAGGATCTGGCCGCCATCGCCGGTCAGAAGCCGGTTGCCACCAAGGCCCGTAACTCCATCGCCGGCTTCAAGCTGCGCGAAGGCATGGTCATCGGCGGCAAGGTCACCCTCCGCGGCGACCAGATGTACGAATTCCTTGACCGCCTGATCACGATCGCGCTGCCGCGCGTGAAGGATTTCCGCGGCCTCAAGGGCACAAGCTTCGATGGTCGCGGCAACTATGCCATGGGCCTCAAGGAACACATCGTGTTCCCCGAGATCAACTACGACCAGATCGATCAGATGTGGGGCATGGACATCATCGTCTGCACCACGGCCAAGACCGACGCGGAGGCCAAAGCCCTCCTCGCCGAGTTCAAGTTCCCGTTCGTGAACTGAGCGGGAAGGGAAACAGACAATGGCTAAGAAGAGCGCCGTAAACCGCAACAACATGGTGAAAGCCCTGGTTGCGAAGTACGCCGACAAGCGGGCTGCCCTCAAGGCGATCGCTACCGACGAATCCCTGCCGCTGGAGGAACGCTTTGAAGCGCGCCTCAAGCTGGCGGAGCTGCCGCGGAACTCCGCGCCGAACCGTATTCGCAATCGCTGCGAAGTGACGGGTCGTCCGCGGGCTTTCTACCGGAAGCTTCAGATGAGCCGGATCGCGCTTCGCGATCTCGGTAACAAGGGGCAAATCCCCGGCCTGACCAAGTCGAGCTGGTAAGGGGAGCGAACAGATATGATGATCAACGATCCCCTGAGCGACATGATCGCTCGCATCCGGAACGCCGCCATGCGGAAGCGTTCGAAGGTGCTGACCCCGGCTTCCCGTCTGCGCCAGCGCGTCCTCGACGTGCTGCAGGACGAAGGCTATATCCGCGGCTATTCCCTGGTTCAGAACCCCGGTGAGTTCCCGCAGTTCGAGATCGAGCTCAAGTATTTCGACGGCCAGCCGGTCATCGCCGAGATCGCTCGCGTGTCCAAGCCGGGCCGCCGCGTCTACTCTGCGATCTCCGACCTGAAGCCGATCAAGAACGGCCTGGGCATCTCGATCCTTTCGACTTCGAAGGGCGTCATGTCCGACGCCGACGCCCGCGACAACAACGTCGGCGGCGAAGTCCTCTGCAGGGTCTACTAAGATGTCCCGTATCGGAAAACGCATCGTCGCCGTGCCAAAAGGCGTCACCGTCACCCTCGACGGCCAGACTGTCGTCGTCAAAGGTCCCAAGGGCGAACGCTCCTGGACCGTGGCCGACGAGATCGAAATCACCCAGGGTGATGACGGTCTGACCCTGGCCCCGAAAGCCGACACCCAGCGCGCCCGGGCCATGTGGGGTCTTTCCCGCACCCTGGTCGACAACATGGTCGTCGGTGTCACCGAAGGCTTCGAGAAGTCTCTGGACCTGGTCGGCGTGGGTTATCGCGCCGCCCTCAAGGGCCCGAACCTCTCGCTCCAGCTCGGGTTCTCCCATGAAGTCGACATCGTGCCGCCGGCCGGTGTCACCTTCACGGTGCCCAAGCAGACCGAAATCAAGATCTCCGGTGCTGACAAGCAGGCCGTGGGTCAGATCGCCGCCGTGATCCGCAAGTTGCGTCCGCCGGAGCCCTACAAGGGCAAGGGTGTCCGCTACACGGGCGAAAAGGTCCGGCGCAAGGAAGGCAAGAAGAAGTAAGTCATGGCTCTTTCTCTTCAGCAACAAGCCAAGCGCCGCTCGGAGCGCACCCGCCGCCGCCTCAAGGCCGTCGCCAACGGGCGTCTGCGTCTTTCGGTTCACCGTTCGGACAAGAACATCTCGGCCCAGATCATCGACGACCTCAACGGCGTCACGATCGCTTCGGCCTCTTCGCTGGAAGGCGAAAAGGGCAAGAAGGCCAAGGGTTCGGACGTCGATGCCGCTACGCGGATCGGCAAGCTGGTCGCGGAACGTGCGATCGAGAAGGGCGTCACCGACGTCGTTTTCGACCGTGGCGGCTACATCTATCACGGACGGGTGAAGGCGCTGGCTGAGGCCGCGCGTGAAGCCGGCCTGAACTTCTAAGGAACGGGACGTATGGCTCCTCAACCCCAACGTGGCGGCGGCGGTAACGACCGCAACCGTCGTGACCGTAACGCTCCCGAAGGTCCGGACAGCGACATCGTCGAAAAACTGGTCCACATCAACCGTGTGGCCGCGACTGTTAAGGGTGGACGTCGTTTCTCGTTCGCAGCCCTGATGGTCGTCGGAGACGGCAAGGGCCGGGTCGGCTTCGGCCATGGCAAGGCGCGTGAAGTGCCGGAAGCCATCCGCAAGGCGACTGAAGAAGCCAAGAAGACGATGATCCGTGTTCCGCTTCGCGAAAACCGCACCCTGCACCACGACGGCAATGGCCGTTGGGGCGCCGGCAAGATCATGATGCGCGCGGCCCCTCCCGGGACCGGCGTCATCGCGGGTGGTCCGATGCGTGCCGTGCTCGAAACCCTCGGCGTCCAGGACGTCGTCGGCAAGTCGACCGGTTCCTCGAACCCCTACAACATGATCCGTGCGACGTTCGAAGCCCTCAAGGTTCAGTCCTCGCCCCGTCAGGTCGCGTCCAAGCGCGGCAAGAAGGTTGCGGATCTGATGGGTCGTCGTAACGACGGCGCGTCGTCGCCCGAAGCCATGGAGAGCTGATCATGGCCAAGAAAGACATGCCCACCGTAACGATCCGCCAGACCGGCAGCCCGATCCGCCGCAAGGCCGATCAGCGCGCCACCCTTTCGGGCCTCGGCCTGAACCGGGTCGGTCGTGAGTCGACCCTGGAAGACACGCCCTCGGTTCGCGGGATGATCGCCAAGGTCGCCCACATGCTTGAGATCGTCGAAAAGTAAGCCGTTGCGCCCTCTCCCGGACCGGGGGAGGGCGTTTCGCATCTTGCTAGACTGCACGGGGCCGCCTAGAAGCGGCCCTTCGTTTTTTATCTGCCGAGTCAGACTCCGGTCTGGCGCTAGTACCCGAAAGGATCAGGCCCCATGAAACTCAATGAAATCCGCGACAACGAGGGCGCTCACAAGAAGCGCATGCGTGTCGGCCGTGGCCCGGGTTCGGGCAAGGGCAAGACTGCCGGTCGCGGCGTCAAGGGTCAGAAGTCCCGTTCGGGCGTCGCCATCGGCGGCTTCGAAGGCGGGCAGATGCCGCTGTACATGCGCATGCCCAAGCGCGGCTTCAACAATCCCAACGCCCTGAAGCTGGCCGAAGTGAATCTGTGGCGTCTGCAGGACGCCATCGATGCCAAGAAGCTGGACATCAAGGGCGAGATCAAGGGCGATGCCCTGGTTGCCGCCGGCGTGATCCGTCGCGTCAAGGACGGCGTCCGCATCCTCGGCACCGGCGAGATCAAGTCCAAGCTGAACCTGGTCGTCTGGTCGGCCTCGGCCGGTGCGGTCAAGGCGATCGAAGCCGCCGGTGGCACCGTGGTCCAGGAGCGTATCGCTGCTGAAGCCAAGGCCGCTGCACGCGTCGAGAAGCGCAACCTGGCCAAGGGCAAGGCTCCGGCTCCCAAGGCTCCGCGCGGCGACGCCAACAAGATCTCGGCACGCACGACGCGCACCGCCGCGAAATAAGCTTTACGGGCGGCCCTCGCTATGGGGCCGCCCATCGCCTATCTGGGTGAGGGCCCCGGGACACGATTCCGGTCGGCCTCATTCTGACCAGTCGGGGTAGTGACTATGGCTTCGGCCGCCGAACAACTCGCAGCCAATATGAACATGGGCTCGTTCGCCAAGGCGACCGAGCTGCATAAACGTCTCCTGTTCACGATCGGCGCGTTGCTGGTCTACCGCATCGGTACCTATGTGCCGATCCCGGGGATCAACTCCGAAGCCTTTCTCCAGTTCTTCCAGAACCCGGACGGACAGCGCGGCATCCTGGACATGTTCAACATGTTCTCGGGCGGCGCGGTCGAGCGGATGGCCGTCTTCGCCCTGAACGTCATGCCCTATATCTCGGCGTCGATCATCGTCCAGTTGATGGGCGCTGTGTATCCGCCGTGGGAGAAGCTGAAGAAGGAAGGCGGCGAAAGCGGCCGCAAGCAGCTGAACCAGTACACCCGTTACCTGACGGTCATCCTGGCGCTGATGCAGTCCGCGGGCATTGCCCTTGGATTGAACGCCCAGGCCGGCCTGATCGACACCCCTGGACTGTTCTTCATCGTTTCGACCATCACCACCCTGACCGGCGGCACCATGTTCCTGATGTGGCTTGGTGAGCAGGTCACGGCGCGCGGCGTCGGCAACGGGATTTCGCTGATCATCTTCGCCGGCATTGTCGCCGTCCTGCCGGGCTCGATCGCCCGGATGCTGGGTCTGGCCCAACAGGGCCAGATGTCGCCGTTCGCCCTGCTGTTCATCGCCATCATGGCCGTGGGCGTGGTGGTCTTCATCGTCTTCATGGAGCGGGCCCAGCGCCGGTTGCTGATCCAGTATCCGAAGCGCCAGGAAGGCAACCGCATGGCCGGGGGCGAGCGCAGCTTCCTGCCGCTGAAGGTCAATACCGCGGGCGTGATCCCTCCGATCTTCGCCTCGTCCCTGCTGATGCTGCCGACGACGGTGGCCCAGCTGACGGCCCAGGCCAACCTGCCGTCGTGGATGAGCTGGCTGCCGTTGGTTACGGCCCAGATGCAGCATGGCCAGCCGTTGTTCACCGTCCTGTACGGTGTGCTGATCGTCTTCTTCTGCTTCTTCTACACCTCCATCACCTTCAATCCGGAAGACACGGCGGAGAACCTGCGCAAATACGGTGGCTTCCTGCCGGGTATCCGTCCGGGCAAGCGCACGGCGGAATATCTGGACTATGTGCTGACCCGCCTGACCACGATCGGGGCGGCCTATATCACCGCGGTCTGTCTGATCCCGGAGTTCATCGGGGCCCAGTTCGGCAACGGCATCATCTTCGGCGGCACCTCGATCCTGATCGTCGTGTCGGTGACCATGGACACCGTCGCCCAGATCCAGTCGCAGCTGCTCGCTCACCAGTACGAAGGCCTGATCAAGAAGGCCAAGCTGCGCGGACGGGGTGGCAAGAGCTCTGGCGGTCGGGGTGCTCCGGCACCCGTGCGTCGCTAACAGCCGCCGGGGAGGGCGCGTCTTGAATCTGATCCTGTTCGGACCGCCGGCGGCGGGCAAGGGTACCCAGGCCAAGCGGCTGGTCGCCGACCGCGGTATGGTGCAGCTCTCGACCGGCGACATGCTGCGCGAGGCGATCGCCTCCGGATCGGATCTGGGGCGTGAGTGCCAGGCCATCATGTCGCGTGGCGACCTGGTGTCGGACGCCATCGTTATCGCCCTGATCGAGGCTCGGCTGAAAGAGGCCGAGGACGCCGGCGGGGCGATCTTCGACGGCTTCCCCCGCACCGTGGCCCAGGCCGAGGCCCTGGACGCCATGCTGGCCAAGCTGGGCAAGAAGATCGACCGGGTGGTTCGCCTGAAGGTCAATGATCCGGCCCTGCTGGAACGGGTCGCCAAACGTTTCGCCGAACAGGGCCGTTCGGACGACAATCCCGACAGTTTCAAGGTTCGGCTCGAGGCCTATAATCGCAACACCGCCCCGCTGCTGCCCTACTATGCCGACAAGGGTCTGCTGACCGAGGTCGACGGCATGGGCACGGTTGAGGCCGTTGCCGTGGCCATCGACGGGGCCCTGGACGGTCCCGTCTCCTGATCGCGGGCCCCGGCCGCGCGGTCGCCGCCCGACTGGCGGTCACAGCAGGGCCAGTGACGTGACCGGCGTAACCCACAGACCGCCCATTCTGGATGCCGCCGGCCGTCGCCGGGTGGCGATCGTTGCGGCCGTGGTCATGGCCCATGCCCTGCTGTTCGCCGGCCTGAGTCCGTACCGCAGCGTGCCGTTGCCCGAGCCGGTGCGCGGCATCGACATTGTCCTGGTCCAGCCCGTTCGCCCCCCGCCACCACCTCCGCCACGCCCGACCGCTCCGGCAGCCGGCGGCGGTGCGCCCCGGGCCCCGTCACGCGTGCATACGCCGCCGGTTGCGGTCGCCCGTCCGGTCGAGATCGTGGCTCCGCCGGAACCGGCCCCCGAACCGGCCCTGACGGTCGGCCTCGCCCCGGACATCACCCCGGACCCCGGCACCGGCAGGGGCGAGGCCGGCACCGGCACCGGCACCGGATCGGGGGCCGGGTCCGGGCCGGGCGACGGCGGTACGCCGCCCCGGTTCGTGCGCGGACCGACACGTCAGGAGCTGGTGCGGGCCTATCCCCGGGCCGCCCTGGCCGCGCGCCAGGCCGGACACGTCCTGCTGCGCTGCCGGATCCGCCCCGACACCCGGCTGGACGGCTGCCGGGTGATCGAGGAAACCCCGGCCGGAGCCGGCTTCGGGGCCGCGGCCCTGGGCGCCTCGGTCTATTTCCGTTTTCAACCGCCCACGGTGGACGGGCGACCGCGCGAGGGATTCGAAATGCCGATCGGGATCGAGTTCATCCCCTGACGCCGGCACCCGTCGCGTTGACACGCCCGGTCTGATCCCGCCCTTATCGGTGTTCAGGTCGGGGGAATGACATGGCGACGATGGTGATGAAGACGGCGACGGCAATCGCCCTGGTCCTGGCCCTGTCGGCCCCGCCGCTGGTCGCGGCCGCCGCCGATACCCCGCCGGCCTCCTGGGCCGCCACCATCGCCCCGCTGGAGCGTCAGGCCGGTCTGTTGCCACTGTTCATTGATCGCGCGGGCGGTCGGGTTCTGGTGCAGTTGCCGGCCGCCGGTGCCGACGGTGTCATGACCCGCGTCATCCATCATACCGCCCTGCGCACCGGCGTCGGCTCGGCCGAGACGGGGCTGGACCGGGCCCAGATCGGGGCCACGCGCATCCTGGCGTTCCGCCGCATGGGCAACCGGATCCTGGCCGAGTTCGAAAACCCCGGCTACAGCGCCGGGGCCGGTTCGGTCGAGGAACAGGCGGCCGCGCGCGACGCCTTCCTGGGCTCGACGGTCTGGTCGGGGCCCGTGGTGGCCACCGGCCCGGACGGGGCGGTGCTGGTCGATATCGCCGGCTTCCTGACACGCGACGCCCACGGCATCGTCGAGACCCTGAAGGCGGCGGGGCAGGGGACCCTGCGCCCGGTCGCCGACCTGAGTCTGGTCGATCCGGCGGCCGCCCGCGCCTTTCCCGAGAATGTCGAGCTGGAGGCCCGGCTGACCTTCGCCGTCGAGGGACCGGGACGCGAGGTATCGCGCATCGCGCCGGACGCCCGTCTGGTGACCCTGACCGTGCACCACAGCTTTATCCGCCTGCCGGATGCCGGCTTCACCGCGCGCCCGTTCGATCCGCGTACCGGGGCCATCAGCACCGTCGTCACGGACTTCTCGGCCCCGCTGGACGCCCCGGTCGTCCGTCGGCTGGTCAACCGCTTCCGCCTGGTCAAGACCGACCCGAGGGCAGCGCGATCGACCGTCGTTGCCCCGATCATCTTCTATGTCGACAGGGCCGCGCCGGAACCGCTCCGCTCGGCCCTGGTCGAGGGGGCCGGCTGGTGGGCCGAGGCCTTTGACCGCGCCGGCTTCATCGACGCCTTCCGGGTCGAGGTCCTGCCCGAGGGAATCGACCCGATGGATGCCCGCTACAATGTGATCAACTGGGTCAACCGGGCCACGCGCAGCTGGTCCTATGGCCAGAGCGTGGTTGATCCGCGCACCGGCGAGATCGTCAAGGGCTCGGTCCTGCTGGGTTCGCTGCGGGTGCGCCAGGACATGCTGATCCTGGAGGGACTGGTCGGGGCCGACCGCACCGGCACCGGGGCCCAGGACGACCCGCAGCGTATCGCTCTCGACCGGGTGCGCCAGCTGGCCGCCCACGAGGTCGGCCACGCGATCGGCCTGGTCCATAATTTCGCCGCCAGCACCCAGGACCGCAGTTCGGTGATGGACTATCCGGTGCCGGTCATCGGTATCACCGACGCCGGCCTCGACTTCAGCCAGGCCTATGGTCACGGGCTCGGCGACTGGGACCGGTTCGCCATCGACTGGAGCTATGGTGACGCCGATGCGGCCACCCTGCAGCACAAGGCCGAGGCCGGGGCGGCACGGATGCGGTTTGTCTCGGACGCCGACGCGCGCATCGGCGGCGACGCCCAGCCCTGGGGCAGTCTGTGGGACAATGGTTCGGATCCGGTGGCCGAACTGGATCACATCATGCGGGTGCGCCGCATCGCGCTGGACCGGTTCGGCCTGGCCAATCTGCCGGCCGGGTCGGCGGTCAATGACCTGCGCCGTCGTCTGGTGCCGATCTATCTGTATCACCGCTACCAGGTCGACGCCGCCGCCAAACTGGTCGGGGGTATCGACTATGGCTATCCGGTCGTCGGCGACGGTCGCGAGGCGGCGCAACCGGTGCCGGCCGCGACCCAGAGGGCGGCCCTGGCCGCGCTGGCGGCGACCCTGAATCCCGACGAGCTGGACCTGCCCGAGCCCCTGCTGGCCCTGCTGGCGGCCCAGCAGTCGGGCGACGACGATCCCCAGAATGACATCGAGGTGTTCCGGGGCGGGCAGGGCCGGGCCTTCGATCCCGGCGCGGCCGTCGACACCGCCGCCGACGTCACCCTTCAGGCCCTGTTCGACGCCCGGCGCGTCAACCGGCTGACCGATGCGGCGCGTCGCGATCCGGCAGCGCTCGGCACCGGCGAGGTCGTGGACCGGATCCTTGCCGCCGCCTTTGCCCCGGCGGCAGGGCGACGGTCCGGTCCGGCCCGGCGCGTCCAGGCCCGCACGGTCCTGACCCTGGCCGGCCTGTTGCGCGACGATGGCCTGTCCGGCACCTCGGCCGCCGTGATCGACGACCGCCTGTCCAGCCTGTCAGAACGTCTGAAGGCCTCGCGGGCTGCCGATCCGGTGCAGCGTGCCCATGATCACTGGCTCGGCGGCCTGTTGGCCGACCCGGCGCGGATGGACCCGCTGATCGCCTCGGGACGCTATGAAACCCCGACCCCGCCGGGCAGTCCGATCGGGGCCGAGACCTGCTGGCATTGCTGAATGATCGGGCGGAAAGTCGGACTGGCCATTGACGGAAAGTGAATCGGCTATATAAGGACCGACTTCCGCGAAGGGCGCACACGCTCCTGGTCTGTTGACCGGAGCGTTTCCTGCGTCTGTCCACGCGTACCTGGAGAACTACGTGGCCCGTATTGCTGGCGTCAACATCCCGACCAACAAGCGCGTTGAAATCGCGCTGCAGTATATTCATGGCATCGGCGCGCACGCTGCCAAGGACATCACCGAGAAGGTGGGCATCGAGGCTTCGCGCCGCGTGAACCAGCTGACCGATGCCGAAGTTCTGCAGATCCGCGAGACGATCGACCGCGACCATACGGTCGAGGGCGACCTGCGCCGCGAGACCTCGATGAACATCAAGCGTCTGATGGACCTGGCCTGCTACCGCGGCCTGCGTCACCGCAAGGGCCTGCCGGTCCGCGGCCAGCGTACCCATACCAATGCACGGACCCGCAAGGGCCCGGCCAAGCCGATCGCCGGCAAGAAGAAATAAGAGAGAGCCGAACTGATGGCCAAGGAACCGGGTCGCGTAAAGAAGCGCGAACGCAAGAACATCACGTCGGGCGTCGCCCATGTGAATGCGTCTTTCAACAACACCATGATCACGATCACCGACGCCCAGGGGAACGCCATCTCCTGGTCCTCGGCCGGTCACATGGGTTTCAAGGGCTCGCGCAAATCGACCCCGTACGCCGCGCAGATGGCCGCCGAAGACGCGGGCAAGAAGGCGCAGGAGCACGGCGTCAAGACTCTCGAAGTCAACGTCTCGGGTCCCGGTTCGGGTCGTGAGTCGGCGCTTCGCGCCCTGCAGTCCGTCGGCCTGACCATCACCACCATCCGTGACGTCACGCCGATGCCGCACAACGGCTGCCGTCCGCCCAAGCGTCGTCGCGTCTAAGCTGCCGCCTACCCCTATTCAACGCCGGTTCCGCTGACCCACATTGCTGGGGCGCGGAACCGGCGAAACCCGTTCGAGGGACACCAATGATCGAAAGAAACTGGCAAGAGCTGATCCGTCCCGAGAAGCCGCAGGTCGAAATCGGTTCGGATCCGCAGCGCAAGGCGCGGCTGGTCGCTGAACCGCTCGAGCGTGGCTTCGGTGTGACGCTCGGCAATGCCCTGCGCCGCGTGCTGCTGTCGTCGCTGCAAGGCGCCGCCGTCACCGCCATCCAGATCGACGGCGTCGTCCATGAATTCTCGTCGCTGGAAGGCGTGCGCGAGGACGTGGTCGACATCGTGCTGAACATCAAACAACTCGCGCTGCGCATGCATGCCGAGGGCCCCAAGCGTATGACGCTGAAGGCGACCGGTCCCGGTGCCGTGACCGCGGGTCAGATCGACCTGCCGGCCGACATCGAGGTGCTGAACCCGAACCATGTGATCTGCACCCTCGATGACGGGGCTTCGGTGCGCATGGAACTGACGGTCCAGAACGGCAAGGGCTATGTCGCCGCCGAGCTGAACCGTCCGGAAGACGCCCCGATCGGCCTGATCTCGGTCGACGCCCTGTATTCGCCGGTCAAGCGCGTCGCCTATCGCGTCGAGCCGACCCGCCAGGGTCAGTCGCTCGACTATGACAAGCTGGTGCTGGAAGTCGAAACCAATGGCGCGGTCTCGCCGGTTGACGCGGTGGCCTATGCCTCGCGCATCCTGCAGGACCAGCTGCAGATCTTCATCACCTTCGATGAGCCCAAGAAGGTCATCGAGGTTGCCGACGGCAAGCCCGACCTGCCCTTCAACCCGGCGCTTCTGAAGAAGGTCGACGAACTGGAGCTTTCGGTTCGTTCGGCCAACTGCCTGAAGAACGACAACATCGTCTACATCGGCGACCTGATCCAGAAGACCGAGGGCGAAATGCTTCGCACCCCGAA
>NZ_JAQSDK010000016.1 GCF_029945885.1 Brevundimonas sp. | reverse complement strand
AGGGGGATTGTTGGCGAACACCTCGCATTCCCCGCCGTCGTCATCCTTCGGCGAGCGCCCGCGTCAGCGGGTGCGAGACCGGGGGACCCAGCGGCGCCGCAGCGAAGCGAAGGCGAAAAGCACCGCACCGACCGTGCCTGAACAGATCGCGCTCCGCGCGCCGCTGGGTCCCCCGGTCTGCGCCGCGCAGGCGCGGCTTGCCGGAGGATGACGACAGCTATGGGGTGCTTGTCCTGCCTGAACAGATCGCGCTCCGCGCGCCGGTTTCGTCCCGGGCTTATCCCCCGAAGTCTCGCATTTGCCTACCATATCTAGCGGTCATGCAAAAAGTGATCGCAACATAGCCGCATTTGGCCTTGGCACCGCCGCCGTGCGCCCGCATGCTAGGGATCGATTTCGGATTCCCTGTCAGAGCCTTTACCGATGAACGCCCACGCCATCATCAAGCCCACCACGCCCGGTCTGCTGACCTCCTCGGCCGCCTACAAGCCGTTCCGCTATCCGTGGGCCTTCGACATGTGGAAGAAGCAGCAGCAGGTCCACTGGATGCCGGAAGAGGTGCCGCTGGGCGAGGACTGCAAGGACTGGGCGGCCAATCTGAACGACAAGGAGCGCAATCTGCTGACGCAGATCTTCCGCTTCTTCACCCAGGCGGACATCGAGGTCGCCGACAACTACATGGAAAAATACGGCCGCGTCTTCAAACCCACCGAGGTGAAGATGATGCTGTCGGCCTTCGCCAATATGGAGACCATCCATATCGCGGCCTATGCCCTGCTGCTCGAAACCATCGGCATGCCCGAGAGCGAATTCGGGGCCTTCATGGAATATGAGGCCATGCGCGACAAGCATGACTTCATGCAGGAGTTCGGCGTCGAGACCGAGGCCGATATCGCCCGCACCCTGGCCATGTTCGGCGGCTTCACCGAAGGACTGCAGCTGTTCGCCTCGTTCGCGATGCTGATGAATTTCCCGCGCCAGAACAAGATGAAGGGCATGGGCCAGATCGTGTCGTGGAGCGTCCGGGACGAGAGCCTGCATTGCGACGGCATCATCAAACTGTACCACGCCTTCAACAAGGAGACGGGGGCCGTGACCAAGGCCGTGGCCGACGACATCGTCGGCTGCTGCGAGACGGTGGTGAAGCTGGAGGACAAATTCATCGACCTGGCCTTCGAGGCCGGCGAGGTCCAGGGCATGACCCCCGAGGACATCAAACAATATATCCGCTTCATCGCCGACTGGCGCCTGCGCCAGCTGCACCTGCCCGAGGTCTATGGGGTGAAGGAAAACCCGCTGCCGTGGCTGCAGTCGCTGCTGAGCGGCGTCGAACACGCCAATTTCTTCGAGGCCCGCGCCACCGAATATTCCAAGGCCGCGACGACCGGGGCCTGGCACGGGGCCGACGGCGTCTGGGGCAGTTTCGACGCGATGATGCAGCGGCGCACGGTTCCGGCCGGGGAATAGGGTCTCGGGCGGCGGTCGGTCAGATCGCCGCGAACCACTCGTAACCGCGGTCTTCCCAGTAGCCGCCCTTGCCGCCGGCGATGCCGTCGAGGCTGGCAACGGCCTCGATCCGCCTGATGTATTTGGCGTGTTTATAGCCGAGCTGGCGCTCGACCCGCAGCCGCAGCGGTGCGCCGTGCGGGACGGGCAGGGGCTGGCCGTTCATCGCCCAGGCCAGCAGGGTCTGGGGGTGTCGGGCGTCGATCAGGTCGATTGACTCATAATAACGGTCGCCGCCCTCGGTCTGGTCCAGGGCGTCGAAGCAATGGAAGACGATGTAGCGAGCCTCGGGCTTGAGCCCGGCCTCGTCGAGCAGGGTCTCGAGCCGGACGCCGGTCCATTCGGCGATCGAGGTCCAGCCCTCGACGCAGTCGTGTTTGGTGATCTGGGTCTGCGCCGGACGCGACCGCAGCTCCACCAGGGACAGGCCGAGGGGCCGTTCGACCAGACCGTCAATCTCCAGCCGGTAGGCGGCGAACCCGCCGTCACGCAGGGCCACATAGTCGGCGGCAGCCGGATCAGTCGAGCCGTTGGGCCGGAAGTCGGGCGAGATCTCGGACCGGTCATAGGTCGGTGCCAGGGCATTGGCGGGGATCAGCAGCCGCTGGGCCCGTCGCGTCAGACCCTCGGCCATCCGGCCGGCCTGGGCGCTGAGCCGGGCCCCGGCCTCGCCGCAGGCCGTCAGACCCGCGGCGGCGGTGGCCAGCAGCCCCAGAAGCCAGTGGCGGCGGTTCATGAGGCGTCTCCATCCGGGTCGGTCGGCGGGGTCTCAGCCGCGGTCGGTTCCAGCACGAACCAGCCGGTGATCATGGCCCGCATATTGTTGACCAGGCCGGTCCAGATCACCAGGCCGACATGGATGACGATGAAGCCGACGATCAGGCCGGCCGAGAGGAAATGCAGGGTCCGGGCCGACTGCCGCCCGCCCATGACGTCCAGCAGGACGCCGCCGATGGCATTGAACCCCGGTGACATCGACAGGCCGGTGACCAGCATCATCGGCAGGATGATCAGAACCATGGCCAGATAGGTCAGCTTCTGGATGACATTATAGGTGCGGGCTTCCTCGTCCTTGGGGAAGTGGAAGCGGGCATGTTCCCTGACCGAGGCCCAGAGGCCGCCCAGATCGGTGCGGGTCGGCCAGAGTTGCCGCCGGAACCGGCCGCTGCCCAGGCCCCAGGCCAGATAGGCCAGGCCGTTCAGCACGAAGACCCAGGCGAACAGGAAATGCCAGTGCCGCGCCTCGGCCAGGTTGCGGCCCTGCGGGATCAGCAGCCAGTTCGGGACCGTCGGCGTGCTGAGCCAGGGATCGGCGAAGGTCGAGCGCAGGCCCCAGTACAGATGCGGGTGGGCGGCGAGGATGTTCAGCCCGCTCATGATCAGCACCACGACGGCGACGACATTCAGCCAGTGGGTGACGCGCACCCAGAGCGGATGACGCCAGACGGCGACCCGCCCGCCGGGCCGGAGCCGATCGGGCCGCGCGACGCTCACGCGCCTGTCGCCGGAGCGTTGCCGATCGAAGGGTCGACCATGGTGAAATCCCTGTTACCGCAATCACGCTCCCATGAGGGAGTCGCGGGCGCAAGCCGGGATTGAGCCTGGGTCGGGATCAGTCGGGATCAGTCGGGGGCGTTGGCGCGGCAGTCACGTCGGCCGCTGGCCTCGCAGGCCCGGATCAGCGCCTCCCAGGTGGCGCGGGCCTGGTCATATTCAGCCCGGGCCGCGGCGGCGGTTCGTAGATCCGCCTCGTAATTGGCCTGCAGGGTGGCGGCGGCGGCGGCCTCGGCGCGATAGCGGGCCGAGGCCTCGTCGAAGGCGGCCTCGGCCTCGGCCTCCTGCCGGGCGGCAGCCTCGTTATGGGCGGCGATCATCGCGTTCAGCTTGGCCGTGGCGGCCAGCTCGTCCGGGTTCTGGGCGGTGTCGGGCGCGCGGTGGTAGGTTTCGCCGCGGGCCTGCAGGGCGGCGGCCTGGGCGGTCGACTCCGGCGGCGGCACGGTCTGGGCCAGGGCCGGGGCGGTCCCGGCCATCAGGATCAGTCCGGTGGTCAGGGCGGCGACGGTTCGCAGGGCCGGATGGGTCATGGGTCAATTCTCCTCGACGGGTCCGGCGCATCTTCACCGGCAAGCGGGGCCGTTTCACGGCGGGTCAGCAAGACAACGCCTGACCGGACGTTTGGCACCGTCAGTCCGGCAACTGCAGTTCGAAGGTCGTGCCGCCGGAGCCGGTATCGACCAGGCGCAGGTCGCCGCCGTGGTTGGCGGCCAGTTCGCGGGAAATGGTCAGACCCAGCCCCGTGCCGTCCGAGCCGCCGCCGCTGACGAAGGGCTCGAACAGCCGGCCCGCCATCCGCGCGTTGATTCCGGGACCATCATCACTGACGCGCACGACACAGGACTCACCGTCATCGGCCGCCGACACCCGGATCACGCCCTTGCGGCGACCGGAGGCCTCGATCGCCTGGCGGGCGTTGCGCAGCAGGTTGACGAGGATGCGATGCAACTGGTCGCCATCGGCATTGACGCTGAAGCGGGCCGGGATCGCCCGGACCAGCCGCACGCCGTCGGCCTCGAGGCCCGCGTCCTCGGCGGCGGCCTTGACCGCGGCGGCCAGGGCGATCGGGGTCCGGTGGGGTGTGGGCTCCTCGCTGCGGCCGTATTCCAGAACATTGCGCGACAGGGCCGCGGCCCGTCCGAGCGCCCGCTCGAGGCGCGGCAGGACCCGGGCCACCTGCGGGTCGGGCGAGGCGGCCAGGCGTTCGGAGGCGATCTGGGCCGAGGTCAGCATGTTGCGCAGGTCGTGATTGATCTTGGCCACGGCCTGACCCAGGGCAACCAGCCGGGCACGGGACCGTAGCGACAGCCGCACCTCCTCCTGCATCCGCGCCAGTTCGCGCTCGACCCGGCCGATCTCGTCGTGGCGGGTGCTGGGCGGTTCGCCCTCGGTCTCGGGGTTGGTGGCGAAATGCTCGATCGACCGGGTCACGCGGCGCAGTGGCTGCAGGACCAGGAAGGCCAGGGCCGCATACAGCAGTCCGCCGGCCACCGCCGAGATCAGCAGGGAGACCAGCAGGCTGTTGAGCAGGAAGGCCCGCAGCTCCAGCTTCAGCGGCTGGGCCGGAGCCAGGACCTCGATAAAGTCGCCGGAGCGATAGCGCGGGCGGGCCTGGACGCGGATCGACCGGTCGGGGTGGCCGAACAGGGTGCGCCACGGGTCGAGCAGCCGGGCCCCGACGTTGCGCTGTCTCAGGTCGATGACATCGGGTGTGCGGGGCAGGTTGGGGGCCTGCAGCAGCAGGCGGCGCACGCCCTGGTCGCCGACCACAACGGCCTGGACCCCGCCGATGGTCAGCAGCTGTTCGGCGGTGGCGTCCTCGACGGCTGAATAGGGCAGGGCCTCGACCCCGACCGAGGCCAGTTCCGCCGACTGCAGTCGATCCAGCAGCCAGCGCTCGTGGAAGGAGGCGGCGCTGGGGGCGATGATCAGGGCCTCGACCGCGAAGGTGAAGCCGACGGTCAGCAGCAGCAGCCGCCAGGACAGGCCGTCGGGGGCGGGGATGTGCAGGCGCTCGCGCAGCCGCGTCCGCCAGGGGGCGGGCGGTCTCGCGGCGACGGACAGGGACGGCGGGGCGCTCATGCCCGCCCTATAGCAGATCGTTGGTCCTGTCCGACCGGCCGTTGCGGACTCATGCCGCGGCGGCCCGGCGACGGGCCCGCCAGGTCTGGCCCAGCTTGAGTCCCAGCGGCAGCAGCAGCGACAGGAAGACCACCCCCATCAGTGGCCAGAAGAAACGCGAGACCAGCAGGGCCAGGTCGACGTGTTCGCCGCTGCGGATCATTTTGCCCAGGCCCGAGCCGATCCAGGTGTAGATGAAGGTCGAGGGCAGCAGGCCGACGAAGGTGGCGAGGATATAGGGCCGCAGCGGTGCCGCGATCATGCCGGCGGTGGCATTGATCAGGACGAAGGGCACGCTGGGAATGACCCGCAGGGTGAACAGGGTGACGAAGGCATTGCGGTCGACGCCCCGGGCGAGCCGGTCCATGAAGCCGGCGTCGGCCGCGAACTTCTCGCGCAGCCAGGTGCCGATCGCGGTGCGATAGACCAGATAGATGATCACCGAGCCGATCGTCGCCCCCGTGGCCTGGGCCAGGGCCCCGGCCCAGGGGCCGAACATCATGCCCCCCAGCAGGGTCAGGAAGACCGGTCCGGGGATGGTCGAGGCCGTTGCCGCCGCATAGACGGCGATGAAGACGACGAGGGCGATCCAGAAATGGGCCCGGGCATAGGCCTGCAGCCCCAGGCCGTGTTCGCGGATCATCTCCATCGACAGATAGCGGTTCCAGCCGAGGCTGAAGAAGGCGATCGCCAGGCCGGCGATGGCCAGCAACGGCAGCAGACGGATCGCCCACTCTTTCGCTGATCGTTTCGCCATGCTTCAGAATGCCTTCCTGCGACGGGTCTGCGTTGACACCCACCGACATGCGCCTTATACGCCCGCCCTCCTGCGGTGACGTTCCTTTTCGTCAGCCGTGCAAACCTTTAGACCCCGGAGCCGACCGTGAAGCGGACCTATCAGCCGTCGCGACTCGTGCGCAAGCGCCGACACGGCTTCCGTTCGCGGATGGCCACCAAGAACGGACAGAAGATTGTTGCGCGGCGTCGCGCCAAGGGCCGCAAGCGCCTGACGGCCTAAGTCGTCGGGCCTTGTGCCTCGCGTCCGGGTGGACGCATGACAGATGATCTGAAGATCGAACGCCTGACCTCGCGGCCCCAGTTTCTGGCGGCCGCGAGAGGCGTTTCGGAAGCCCGTGGCGCGGTGGTTATCCAGCGACTTGACCGACAGGACGGCGCGGCCGTGGTGCGCGTCGGCTTTACCGCGACCCGCAAGGTCGGCGGTGCCGTCGTGCGCAACCGCGCCAAACGCCGTCTGCGTGAAGCCGCACGGGCCCTGGTTCCCCTTATCGGACGGCCCGGAAGCGACTATGTCTTCATCGCCCGCATGGGCACGGCAGGCCGTTCTTGGGACCGTTTGCTTGACGATGTGAAATCGGCGCTTACAAGGCTCGCGACCCCGCGGCCGGTGCCAGGCGCCACACCACCCGCCCGCGACCCTTCCGGCCAGGACCGCTGAACTCCATGCAGAATGATAACAGCAGGAACACGATCATCTTCGTCGTGATCGCGATGATCTTCCTGCTCGGCTACAGTGAATTCGTGATGAAGCCGCAGGCGGAGCGCCGTCAGGCGGCCCAGCAGCTGGCGACCACCGAACAGACGGTCGACGGGGTGGCCACGGTCGCCAGCCCGACCACGGCGACATTTGTGACCGACCGCAGCGCGGCCCTCGGGGCCGGGGCGCGGGTGCCGATCCAGACGCCGACCCTGAAGGGCTCGCTGTCGCTCGAGGGCGGGCGGATCGATGACCTGTTCCTGACCGACTACAAGGAGACGCTGGCCGCCGACTCGCCGCCGGTCGAACTGTTCCGCCCGCAGGGGATGGAGCACAGCTATTCGGCCCTGTTCGCCTGGAATGGTCCCAATGTCCCCGGCGGGGTGCCCGGCCCGCGCACCCCGTGGCGGCTGACGGCCGGTTCGGTGCTGACGCCGACCACCCCGGTCACCCTGACCTGGGACAACGGCCAGGGCCTGCGCTTCACCCGCGTGATCGCCATCGATCCGCAATATCTGTTCACCGTCACCGACACCGTCGCCAATTTCAGCACCCAGGCCATCACCATCGCCCCGTTCGGCCGGGTCGAGCGCCAGGGCGTGCCGGACCATGTCGGGCGTCAGGCCATCCTGCATGAGGGGGCCATCGGTACCTTCGGCGAGACCGGCAAATTCGCGACCCAGCAGCTGAAATACAAGGACTGGGCCAAGAAGGAACGGGTCCAGTACAGCTCGACCGGCGGCTGGCTGGGCATCACCGACAAATACTGGCTGGCGGCGATGATCCCCGACCAGTCGGAGAAGATCGAGGCCGAGTTCCGCGTGCGCGACGGGGGCGGGGCCGACATCCACGAGGTCAATATGATGGGCGCGGCGCGAACGATCGCGCCCGGTCGCCAGATCGTCGAGACCCAGAAGCTGTTCGCCGGGGTCAAGCGCAACGAGATCCTGAAGGGCTATCAGGACGAGCTGAACCTGCCGCGTTTCACCTATGCGATCGACTGGGGCATGTTCTGGTTCCTGACCCGGCCGATCTTCTGGGTCGTGGAGTTCTTCTTCGGCGTGCTGGGCAATTTCGGCCTCGCCATCCTGGCCCTGACCTTCGTCGTCAAACTGATCATGTTCCCGTTGGCCAACAAGTCCTACGAGAGCCTGTCCAAGATGCGCAAACTCCAGCCGCTGATGGAGGAGATCAAGAAGAAGCATCCTGACGACCCCACCAAACAGCAGCAGGAGACGATGGCCCTCTACCAGCGTGAGAAGATCAATCCGCTGGCGGGCTGCCTGCCCATCCTGGTCCAGATCCCGGTCTTCTATGCCCTGTACAAGGTGCTGTTCGTCACCATCGAGATGCGGCACGCGCCCTTCTTCGGCTGGCTGCGCGACCTGTCGGCACCGGATCCCTCGACCCTGTGGACCCTGTACGGCCTGATCCCGTGGGATCCGACGTCCCTGCCGCTGATCGGCACCATCCTGGGTACCAATTTCGCCCTCGGCATCCTGCCGATCTTCTACGGCCTGACCATGTGGCTGCAGATGGCGATGAACCCGCCGGCCCCCGATCCGGTCCAGCGCAAGATCTTCGCCTTCATGCCGCTGGTGTTCACCTTCATCATGGCCACCTTCCCGGCCGGCCTGCTGGTCTACTGGGCCTGGAACAACATCCTCTCGATCATCCAGCAGTGGTTCATCATGAACCGCTTCAAGGCCGAGAATCCGATCGATACCTTCATCGCCCGCTTCAAGAAGACGGCGTGACCGACTTCACCCCCGAGGAGCTGGAGGACGCGCGGGTCCTGTTCGCGCGTCCCGCGACCTTCGTGATGGGGGCGGCCAAGATCGAGCAGCTGCCCGAGCCGGACCTGCCCGAGGTCGCCTTCGCCGGGCGGTCCAACGTGGGCAAGTCCAGCCTGATCAACGGTCTGGTCGGGATGCACAAACTGGCCCGCGCCTCGAACGAACCGGGGCGGACGCGCGAGGTCAATTTCTTCGACCTCGACGGCAAGACCCGACTGGTCGACCTGCCCGGCTACGGCTGGGCCAAGGCCTCGAAGACGACGGTGCGGAAATTCCAGGACCTGGGCCGCGACTATCTGCGTGGCCGCGTGACCCTGAAGCGGGTCTATCTGCTGATCGACAGCCGTCACGGGCTGAAGAAGGTGGATGACGAGGCGCTGGAGGCCCTCGACCTGGCGGCGGTCAGCTACCAGATCATCCTGACCAAGGCCGACAAGCTGAAGAAGGGCGAGGCCGAGGTCGTGCAGGCGGCGACGCTGAAGGCCATCTCCAAACGCCCCGCGGCCTTCCCCGCGGTCATCATCACCTCGGCGGAAAAGGGTGACGGCATGGCCGAGCTGCGCGCCGAGATCATGCGCACGACCGGCATCGCCCCCTGACCATTGGTGCGGGCGGTGGGGCCGCCCATATGGGCGGTATGATCCCCCTCTCAATTCTCGATCTCGCCCCGGTGCCCCAGGGGGCCGACGTCTCCCGGGCCCTGGCCAATACGGTTGATCTGGCCCGTCATGCCGAGACGCTGGGCTATCGCCGCTACTGGCTGGCCGAACACCACAACATGCCCGGCATCGCCAGCGCCGCGACCGCTGTCCTGATCGGGGCGGTGGCCGCGGCGACCCGCACCATTCGGGTCGGTGCCGGCGGCATCATGCTGCCCAACCACGCGCCTTTGGTCGTCGCCGAACAGTTTGGCACCCTGGCGGCCCTGCACCCCGGCCGGATCGATCTGGGGCTGGGGCGGGCCCCCGGGTCCGACCAGGCCACGGCCCAGGCCCTGCGCCGGACGCTGTCCGGAGACGTCGACGCCTTTCCGCAGGATGTGATGGAGCTGATGCACTGGTTCGCCCCGGCCGAGCCGGGTCAGCGGATCATCGCCAATCCGGGCGAGGGGCAGGACGTGCCGATCTGGATCCTGGGGTCCTCGACCTACGGGGCGCAGCTGGCCGCGCATCTGGGCCTGCCCTACGCCTTCGCCAGCCATTTCGCCCCGGGCGAGATGATGCGCGCCATCGAGGTCTATCGCGACGGGTTCCGGCCGTCCGAGCGGCTGGCCGCGCCCTATGTGATGCTGGGCTACAATGTGTTTGCCGCCGACACCGACGCCGGGGCGACGCATCTGTTTACCTCGCTGCAGCAGGCCTTCGTCAATCTGCGCAGCGGCCGGCCCGGCAAGCTGCCGCCGCCGGTCGCGGGCTATGGCGAGGCCCTGTCCGGCCCGGAGCGGGCGATGATCGACCAGGCCCTGGCCTGTTCGGCGGTGGGATCACCGGCGACGGTCCGGGCGCGGATCGAGGCATTCGTCGCGCGGACGGGCGCGGACGAACTGATGGTTACGAGTCAGATCTGGGACCACGACGCGCGGCGGCGGTCGCTGGCCTTGCTGGCCGAGGCCTGGGGGCTGCCCGCTTCGGCTTGACGGGGGCCGGGTCGGGGATGGCGGTCTTCCAGGCCGCGCCGAGATCGATCGCGGCCAGCAGGTCCTGGGCCGGATCGCCCGGCAACAGGCCATACAGCCGCCCCCGCAGATAGCGGCACCGGACCAGCAGCCGCGAGGCCTCGACCAGGACCGGCGCGGTCTCATAGCCGCCGATGTCCTCCAGCCGGGCGTGTCGCCAGCCCTTTTCTGGCGGGCGTTCGACGATGGCCGCCCAGCGTTCCTCGGGAGTCAGGGCGTCACCGATGAAGGTCCAGCGCCGCCCGCGTGGCCCGCGCCGGTAGTCGCCCGCCTGGACCGGAAGCCCGTGCCGACGATACAGGGCGAGGGCGGCCAGTTCGATCCCGGCCAGACGCTCGTCCAGCCGTGGGTCGATCGGCGGCCGCTGTGGTCGCCGGGGTCGGTCATCAGCCTCGTCTTCGCCTTGACCGGCGTCGGCGACGGCTTCCGTGGCGCTCATCAATCCGCGCCAGCCGGCGCGCCTGATCCGGGTCCAGAGGCCGCGCAGACGGGTCTGCAGGGGCTGGAGCATCTCAGTTCACCGACAGGGCGCTGGTGACGGAGACGTCATAGATGACGCGGGTGATGCTCTGGATGAAGTCGAAGAATTTCCGCGCCTCGGCAGCGCCCGAACGCGGCACATACAGGACGTCGTCAGGCTGGATGGGGAAATTCCCGGCGGTGAAGACCCCCGCCGGATCGGACAGGTCCAGACGGTAGACCACGGGCACGCCCCGCACGGTCGCCGGCTGGGTCAGGCCGAGGGCAGCGGCCACCGGCGGCTGTTCGAAACGGAAGACCAGGACCGAGCGGGCGTTGGCGGTGTTGGTGTCCAGCCCTCCGGCCCGGCTGAGCGCCGCGCCCAGGGTCAGGGGACCGGCCCCGATGTCGATCTGGCTGACGGTCCCCAGGGCCCCGAAGGTGGAATAGCGGCGCGGCTGGAAGCGCAGATTGACCTGGTCGCCGCGGACCAGCCGGATGTTCTCGCCAAAGGTCGAGGTCACGATGGACAGGGGGGCGGTGAAGGTCATGCCGTCGCGCTGGACGGCGACCTCGATGTCCTCGACCGGGCGGGCGGTGCCGCCGGCGGCGGCGATCACGTCGAGAATCCGGTCGGCCCCGATGGACAGGGGGGCGCGGCCCGGGTTGCGGGCCTCGCCGAGGACGGTGACGGCATTGGACGGGCTGGCGGCGATGGAGACGACGACCTGGGGGGCACCGACCTTGCCGATCAGGGCTCGGCGCACGGCCTCGGCGGCCTGGGGGCCGGTCAGTCCGGCCACGGCAACGGGGCCGGCGAAGGGGACGCTGGCGGCCCCGTTGCGGTCGACGACCACCGGGGGCAGGCTCGTGCCGCCCGAGGCGGCCGCGCCGGAGGCCGAACGTCCACCGAACAGGGCTCCGCCCGGCTCGAACACGGCAATCGACAGGGTGTCGCCGACCGCGATGACATCGGAGGGGGCCGTGCCGTCGGCGGCGGCCAGGGAGCCGTCGCGGGCGGGTGTGGCGGCCTTGATCCGTTCGACGGTCGGATAGTCGAGGTCGACCACGGCATAGTTGCCGGCGACCGGACCGGCACTCGAGCCGGCATTGACGGCGCGCGTCGCCGGGCCATCCGCGGGCAGGGTGGAACAACCCGCCAGGGCGACAAGGATCAGCAGCGTGAACAGGGATCGCGTCATGGGGCCTCGGGACCGCGGCGGTCCGCTTCTGATTACCGGGGTTTCCGGCGGGGAGCCAGTCCGCTCAGGCGGCCAGGCCGATGAAAGCAGCGACCTGGGTGAAATGGGCCGCCCAGGTCGGGGGATCATAGGCCGGGGCCACCGGCGGGGTTTCGGCCGCCGCCTGCAGGGCCGACAGCCAGCCGAGTCCGTCCAGCGGGTCGATCAGCCGGGCTCCGGAGACCAGTTCGCGATGGACCGGAATATCCGAGGCGATCAGCGGCACGCCCATGGCCATGGCCTCGACCGCGGGCAGGTCGAACCCCTCGATGGATGAGGGGGCGACCACGGCCCGCGCCCCGCGCATCAGCCGGGCGAGGGAGGCGTCGGACAGGCCCGCCGACTGGTGCACCAGACCCTGGAGGTTGGGCGAGCGCTGCAGATGGTCCAGCACGGCCTCGTTCTCCCAGCCATAGCGACCGATCAGGACCAGGCCGGGCGTGGCCGCCCCCATCCGCTCCTGCAGGCGGCGCCACAGGGTCAGCAGCAGGGCCAGGTTCTTGCGCGCCTCGATCGTGCCGACATGGACGAAATAGGGGCGGGCGGACGGGGTGGTCCCGCGGGTCAGGAACACGGGCTCCAGACCCAGGGGGATGGCCCTGACCGGTGGAGGCGGCAGGGCCTCGGCCGCGGCGAAGGTCAGCAACTGGTCGGCGGTATAGTTGGAGTTGACGATGATCCGTCCGGCATGGCGCAGGGCGCTGCAGACCCGGCGGTGATGACGGGCCTGGTCGCCGGGGCGGCAGAATTCCGGATGGGTGATCGGGATCAGGTCGTGAATCATGATCGTCGAGGACACCCCCCGACGGGCCAGGTCAGCCAGGATCGTCGGGGTGTTGAGGGCGGTGTGGCCGACGCTGACATAGGCCGTCCCCGGCCGGGTCTCGGGCAGGGGCCGTGAGGTCAGGGCCTGGCCGACGGCCCGCACGCGGCGCAGTGACAGGGCGGGGGGGGCCGGTTCGGCGTCGAGGATCGACTGGTCGCCGGTGCCGAGCGTCAGGGCCCGCACCAGGGCCTGTTCGGCCGGCGTCTCGGCCCCTTCGCCGGACCAGCGGCTGCGCAGGGCACGGATATCCCGCCGGTAGCGCGCCGTCTCGACCGCCCGCAAGCGATTGCGCACGGTCGCGACCGGCACCACCCGGATGTCCCGTCGGCCAGCCAGCCATTCCGCATAGGCCAGACAGACGCGGTCCACCCCGGTCGGGGCCTCGCGCGTGGTCCGGTCCAGCAGACGCCCGGCGTCGAACAGGATGACGGGTTTCATCGCACCCCGAGCCGGCCGTACAGGTCGACCAGCCGGGCCTGGCAGATTTCCGGGCTGAATTTCGCCGCCTGGGCCGGTCCCCGGCGCGACAGGTCGGCGGCGAGGTCGTCGTCCGAGCCGAGGCGGCGGATCTCCCGGGTCAGGGCGGCCACGTCATAGGGGTCGACCATGATGGCGGCGTCGCCGGCGACCTCGGGCAGGGAGGCGGCCGTCGAGGTAATCACCGGCGTGCCCAGCAGCATCGACTCCAGCACCGGGAGGCCGAACCCCTCGTAGAGGGACGGGAAGACCGTCGCCCGGGCCCCGCGGATCAGGCTGACCAGCATCGAGAAGGGCAGGAATTCATACAGCCGGATCCGCTTGCGCCCGGCCTTCCGCTTCAGCACCTGGTGCATCAGGGCGGTTTCGTCCTCATCCAGCCAGGCTCGCCCGCCGACGACCACCAGTGGCAGATCGGAGCCGGAGGCGAGATAGGCCTCGACGATCCGGGCCAGGTTCTTCTTGGGCTCAACGGCCCCGAAATAGAGAAAATAGCCCTTCCAGCCCAGTTTGAAGACGCCCTCCAGCTCGGTAGCCACAGTGGCGTCCGTGGCCGCGCGCAGACGGGCCGGAATCGAGACGGACTGCCAGGTGGTGGTGACCCGGTCCTCGGCCACGCCCAGCAGCTGGATCACATCGCGACGGGTGGCGTCGGAGACCACGGCGATATGGTCGGCCCGGCGGGCGATGCCGCGGCAGGTCGCGAGGAACTGGCGCTTGTTGTCGAGGGTGGTGTGCGGCAGCCGCAGCGGGATCATGTCGTGGATGGTGTAGACATTGGCCGCGCCACGCGCGTGCACCGGCAGGACCGTGGTCCAGTGCGCCACGTCGGGCCGGGGGACTTCGGCGTGATCGGCGAAGGTGACCGGGGTAAAGGTCTGGTGCTCCTTGAAGGCCCGGTTGGCCGTGTTGAACAGCCGGGGCGCGCTCCAGCAGGCCTCGGCGGCGGGGCGTCCGCCACCACGGGCCGGCCAGATGACATCATCCGTCAGGGGCACGGCCCGGGCGGTTTGGCCGAACCGGGCCGTCGCGCTTTCCAGCGTCTGCCGCAGGCGATTGCCCTGCGGGGTATAGGCGTCGGTCAGGGCGATCTGGTTCAGGATCGGGCGTTTGCTGAGGTTGGCGTGGGGGCCGTAGAGAACCTGGGTCCGCATGCCGATCGCGTTCAGGTTTGACAGCAGATTGCGTCCGTAGGTGGCGATGCCGGACCCCTTGCTCAGGGCGATGTTGTAACCGTCGATACAGACCGTGGGCATGAGTCAGGGTTTCCGTTGCAGGCCGTGTCCCCTCAGGAGACGTAGCCGGCCTGCATGAGTTCAGCGATGTGGACGATGGCGATGGGCCGGTTGTCCTCGGTCACGAACAGGTTGGAGATCTTGTTCTGGGCCATCAGGTCGATCACGTCGCTCATCCGCGCGCCGGAGCCGACCACCTTGGGATTGGCGCTCATGATGTCGGCGGCTACCAGGCGGGCGATGTCCCGGGTGAAGGCGCGGCGCACGTCACCGTCGGTGACGATTCCGGCCAGGGTCCCGTCGGCGTCGATCACCGCGACGGCACCCTTGCGCCCCTCGGTAATGGCCGAGACCACCTCGCTGAAGGGGGCGTCCAGCGCCACCGTCGCCGGGGCGGCGGGACGGTCGCCCATCCAGTCCCGTACGCTCTGCAGGCTCATGCCCAGCTTGCCGCCGGGGTGATGCAGGCCGAAAGCCTCGGCACTGAAGCCGCGCCGGTCCATCAGCACCATGGCCAGGGCGTCGCCCAGGGCCAGGGTCATCAGGGTCGAGGTCGTCGGGGCCAGGTTGTTGGGGCAGGCCTCGGCCACCTGGGGCATGGTCAGGCAGACGGCCGAATTGCGCGCGAGGAAACTGGCCGGCCTCTGGGTCATGCCGATCACCGGAATGCCCTCGCGCTGGCAGAAGATCAGCGGATCGCGCAGTTCGCGGCTCTCGCCCGAGTTGGAGATGGCCAGCAGGGTAGTGTCCTTGCGCAGCATGCCCAGGTCACCATGGCTCATCTCGGCGGGATGCACGAAGAAGGCATTGGTGCCGGTCGAGGCCAGGGTGGCGGCGATCTTGCCGCCGATGTGGCCGGACTTGCCCATGCCGGTGACGACCAGATAGCCGGGCCGGCCCAGAATGATGTCACAGGCGCGGCCCAGGCTGTCGTCGATAGCCCCGTCGAGGGCCTCCAGCGCCGCGATATTCAGCCGGATGACCTCGCGGGCGCGGGTCAGCATGGCGGCGGCGGCGGCCGGGGAGGAGGGCGTGATGGCGACAGTCATGGCCGGGAATTGCCGCATCCGGCCCCCTTTCACAATGCCGGGCGGCCAGACAGCCCGCGCCGGGCCGCCCGGAATTTCACAAAAGCCTCAACCTTTCGCCGGTTGCGGCGTTACCCTCGGCCTATGGGGATGTCCGGACATGACCCGCAGGCGGTATCGCCGCCTGACCGATCCACGCTGGCGCAGGCCCTGCCGACGCCACCGTCATGCCTGCGCCGTCCGGCTCTTTTCCTCGACCTCGACGGGGTCCTCGCCCCGCTGGCACCGACCCCCGAGGCGGTCGTGCCGGATCCGCGTCGCACGGCGGTACTCCGGGCCCTGCTAGACCGACTCGACGGGCGGATCGCCATCATCAGCGGTCGGACCCTGGCCGAGATCGACCGGATCAGCGAGGCCGCCCTGCGATCGGCCTCCGGGGTTCACGGTCTGGAACGGCGCAGTGATGACGGAACCGTCGTCGTCGATGAGGCCGCTCCGGCGGTGCGGACGGCGGTCGGCGTCTTCCAGGCCTTTGCCGCGGATCGCCCCGGGGTGATCGTCGAGGACAAGATCGTCTCCGCCGGCCTGCATTTCCGCGGTGCGCAGGATCAGGCCGTGGCTGCCCGGGACCTGGCCGCACGGCTTGCCGATCACACCGGGCTGTCGCTCCAGTCCGGCAATCTGGTGGTCGAGTTGAAGACCCCCGGCACCGACAAGGGCACGGCCCTGTCCGCCTTCATGGCCGAGCCCCCCTTTGCCGGGGCGGTACCGGTCATGGTCGGCGATGACCTGACCGATGAGCATGGGTTCGAGGCCGCCGCCGCCCTCGGCGGGTTCGGCGTTCTGGTCGGTCCGTCGCGACCGACCGCCGCGCGTTTCGGCCTGGATGATGTGGCGGCCGTGCTCGACTGGCTGGATTCCGTGACCGAGGTTCCCTGATGACGCAGACGCTTGACCTGGCCCCCGTGGGCAATTGTTCGGTCAGTGCCCTGATTGACCGACAGGGGCGCTATGTCTGGGCCTGCGCGCCCCGGGTGGACGGCGATCCGGTCTTTTCGGCCCTGATGGACGGGGACGATCCCGACCATGGCTTCTGGGACGTGTGTCTGGTCGGGCTGAAACAGGTCGATCAGGCCTATATAAAGAACACGCCGGTCCTGCGCACCGTTCTGACGGCGGCCGACGGGGCGGCCGTCGAGATCATCGATTTCGCGCCCCGGCACCACAAACATCACCGGACCTATCGGCCGCTGGCCTTCGGGCGGATCATCCGGCCGATCGCGGGCGCGCCGCGCATTACGGTACGCCTGCGGCCGTCGGCGGAGTGGGGGGCACGCCGGGCCGAGGCCACTTCGGGCTCCAATCACATCCGCTACCGCTGCACCGACGTCACCCTGCGCCTGACCACGGACTGTCCGGTCTCGCATATTCTTGAGGAGAGGACCTTCCGGCTGGAGACGCCGCTGGCCTTCTTCCTCGGCCCCGACGAGGGCTACGACCAGGAGGTCGGGCCCGGGGTCGCGGCCACGCTGGACCGCACGGTCGCCTACTGGAAGGACTGGGTCCGCACCCTGTACATCCCGCTCGATTATCAGGATGCGGTGATCCGCTCGGCCATCACCCTCAAGCTCTGCGCCTATGAGGAGACGGGGGCCATCGTCGCGGCGATGACGACCTCGGTGCCCGAGTTTCCCGGCAGCGGACGCAACTGGGACTACCGCTACTGCTGGATCCGCGACGCCTATTATACGGTGCGGGCCCTGAACCGGCTGGGGGCGGTCGACATCCTGGAGAACTACCTCGTCTACCTGCGCAACCTGGTCGACAACTCGGCCGGCGGCCATGTCCAGCCGGTCTATGGCGTCGGTCTGGAGGCGGGGCTGGACGAGCAGATCGTCGACAGTGTCGCCGGCTATCGCGGCATGAAGCCGGTCCGGGTCGGCAACCAGGCCCACGAACACCTGCAGCACGACGTCTATGGCCAGATCGTCCTGCCGCTGGTCCAGTCCTTCTATGACCAGCGGCTGGTCCGGCCCGGGACGGTCGACGACTTTTACGCCCTGGAGGCAGTCGGTGACCGCGCCTTCGCCCTGCACGACCAGCCGGATGCAGGCCTGTGGGAGTTCCGCACCATCGCCCGGGTGCACACCTATTCCTCCGTGATGTGCTGGGCCGCCTGCGACCGGTTGGCCAAGGCGGCGCGCGCCCTGGGGCTGGAGGACCGGGACGAGGTCTGGGCCGGGCGGGCCGACACGATCCGCGCCCGGATCGAGGCCGAGGCCTATATTCCCGAGGAGGGGCGTTTCGGCGCGAGTTTCGGCGGCAAGGAGCTGGACGCCAGCCTGCTGCAACTGGTCGACCTGGGGTTCCTCGACCCGATGGACCCGCGTCAGGTGGCGACCTTCAACGCCATCGAGCGGGACCTGAAGAAGGGGCCCTATCTGTTCCGCTACGTCGAACCCGATGATTTCGGCGAACCCGAGACGGCGTTCAACTTCTGTACCTTCTGGTTCATCGAGGCCCTGCACCTGAACGGCCGCACGGCCGAGGCGCGGGAAATCTTCGAACAGATGCTGAGCCGGCGCACCCATGCCGGCCTGCTGTCCGAGGATATCGCCCTGGGCAGTGACGAACTGTGGGGCAACTATCCGCAGACCTATTCGCTGGTCGGCATCATCAATTGCGCGGTGCTGCTCAGTCGCTCGTGGACGGACGTGCGATGAGCCGGTTGATCGTCGTCTCCAACCGGGTCTCGGCCCCGAGCGATCCGGCCTCGGGGGCGGTCGGGGGGCTGGCCATGGCCCTGGCCGCGGCCCTGAGGAAATATCACGGCCTGTGGTTCGGCTGGTCCGGCGAGACGGTCGAGTCCTTCACCGGCGAGCTGAAGGTCGAGGACCGGGCCGGGGTCACCGTCGGGCTTGTCGATCTGGAGGCCCAGGATGTCGAGGAATACTACAACGGCTATGCCAACAAGACGCTGTGGCCGCTGTTCCATCACCGGGTCGACCTGACCGCCTATGAGCGCAGCTATGGCGAGGGCTATGAGCGGGTCAACCGGCGGTTCGCCGAGGTGCTGGCCCCGCTGATCGAGCCCGACGACATCATCTGGGTCCATGACTATCATCTGATCCCCCTGGCCCGGGACCTGCGCCGGCTGGGGGTGAAGAACCGGATCGGCTTCTTCCTGCACACGCCGTGGCCGGTGCGGCAGCTGCTGGTGACCCTGCCGCATCACCGCCGGCTGGTGGAGTCGATGTTCGACTATGACCTGCTGGGCTTTCACACCCGGGAGTGGCTGGATCTGTTCCGGGACTATGTGGTGTCCGAGGTCGGGGGGCGGCTGGTCGGGGATGAGGATGTGGCGGCCTTCGGTCGCCGGGTGCGCGGCGGGGTCTTCCCGATCGGTATCGATGTCGAGGGCTTCCTGCAGGCGGGACGATCCCCCCTCGGGTTGCGGACCTATGACCGGTTGGTGGCCTCGACCGCCTTCCGGTCCCTGATCGTCGGGGTCGATCGTCTCGACTATTCCAAGGGGCTGGAGCAGCGGCTGCTGGGCTATGAGCAGTTCCTCAAGGACAATCCCGAGATGCGGTCCGAGGTCCTGTTGCTGCAGGTGACGCCGATTTCCCGCGATGAGGTGGACACCTATCAGGATATGCGCGGCCGGCTCGATTCCCTCGCCGGCCGGATCAACGGGGCCTATGCCGAGATGGACTGGCAGCCGATCCGCTATCTGAACCGCACCTACCGCCGGGATCAGCTGGCCGGAATCTACCGGGCGGCGCGCGTCGGCCTGGTCACCCCGCTGCGGGACGGGATGAACCTGGTGGCCAAGGAATATGTCTGCGCCCAGGATCCCGAGGACCCCGGCGTGCTGATCCTGTCGCGCTTCGCCGGGGCGGCGGCGCAGATGACCGAGGCCCTGATCGTCAATCCGTTCAGCCGCGAGGAACTGTCCGACGCCATCCAGCGGGCCCTGACCATGCCGCTGGAGGAACGCCAGCAGCGCTGGTCAGCCCTGATGCAGGTGGTACGCGACACCGATGTGTCGATCTGGCGGGATGACTATGTCGAGGCGCTGCGCGACGTCGACGTCGATCCCGACGGGACGGGGGCCGCTGAGGGCCCCCGTCCCGGCAGGCTTGTCGCCTGAACGGCGCGGGTCTTAATAGATCTCGAACAGGCCAGCGGCCCCCATGCCGCCGCCGATGCACATGGTGACAACGCCGTATTTCGCGCCGCGCCGCTTGCCCTCGATCAGGACGTGGCCGGTCATCCGGGCTCCGGACATGCCATAGGGGTGGCCGATCGAGATGGCCCCGCCCGACACGTTCAGCCGGTCGTTGGGAATGCCCAGCCGGTCGCGGCAATAGATGACCTGGGTCGCGAAGGCCTCGTTCAGTTCCCAGATTCCGATGTCATCGACGGTCAGGCCGTGGCGCTCCAGCAGCCGTGGCACGGCGAAGACCGGGCCGATGCCCATCTCGTCAGGGTTGCAGCCGGCCACGGCCATGCCGCGGTAGGCACCGAGCGGCGTCAGGCCCCGACGCTCGGCCTCCTTCGCCTCCATCAGGACCGAGGCCGAGGCCCCGTCGGACAGTTGCGAGGCATTGCCGGCGGTGATGAAGAGACCCTGTTTGACTTCCTCGCCGCCACCGAAGACGGGTTTCAGTGATGAGAGGCCTTCCAGGGTGGTTTCGGGCCGGTTGCCCTCGTCCATGGCGATGGTGATTTCCTTCGCCGAGGCCTGGCCGGTCGCCTTGTCCATGACCTGCATGGTCGTGGTCATCGGCGCGATCTCGGCGTTCAGATAGCCGGCGGCCTGGGCGGCGGCCGTGCGCTGCTGCGACTGCAGGGCATATTCGTCCTGGGCCTCGCGGCTGATGCCGTAGCGGGCGGACACGACCTCGGCCGTCTCCAGCATCGACATATAGACATGGGGGGACAGGGCCAGCAGGGCCGGGTCCTGCATGCGGTACAGGTTCATATGCTGGTTCTGGACCAGGGAGATCGACTCGACCCCGCCGCCGACGGCGATGATCTGGCCATCGTGGATCACCTGTTTGGCGGCGGTGGCGATGGCCATCAGGCCGGAGGCGCACTGACGGTCCACCGTCATGCCCGCCGTGGTTGCGGGCAGGCCGGCACGCAGGGCGATCTGGCGCGCCACATTGGTGCCGGTCGAGCCCTGTTGCAGGGCGGCCCCCATGATGACGTCCTCGATCTCGGCCGGGTCGACCCCGGCGCGTTTGACGGCATGTTCGACCGCATGGCCGCCCAGGCTCTGGGCCTGGGTGTCGTTGAAGGCCCCGCGGTAGGCGCGGCCGATCGGGGTACGGGCGGTGGAGACGATGACAGCTTCACGCATCGGGAAGGCTCCTTGAGAGTGTGGCCGTGGCGGGGGAGGCCGGCACGGGTTGATGGATCGGCTTACGCCCCTGCCGTGGGGTCAAGGCAAGCTCACTTCGTATGGTGGGCCTGGGCCTTGGTCAGTTCGATCATGCCCTGGGCCGCGCCCATGTCGGGGACGATCTCGCCGGTCCGGTCGGACACGGCCTCGAATTGTGCGGCGATCTGTTCGGCCGCGTCGTCGCCGGCCGCATAGATACCCTGGGTCAGGGTGACATAGGCGCGTTCGAAGCCGCCGGCACCGGCGGCGAGGATGCAGCGGCTCGGGGCCGCCTCGCTGACCAGATACAGCAGGCCGGGGGTCACCCGTTCCGGCTCAAGCAGCTCCAGCGGCAGGCTCGCGCCCAGATCCTCGGTCATCCGGGTGTGGGCCGTCGGCGCGAGACAGTTGACGCGAATGTCGTTCCTGGCCCCTTCGATCGACAGGGTCTGCATCAGCCCGACGAGGGCCATCTTGGCCGCGCCATAGTTGGACTGGCCGAAATTGCCGTAGAGGCCGGACGATGACGTGGTCATGACGACGCGGCCATAGCCCTGCTGGCGCATGATCTCCCAGACCGCCTTGGTGCAGTTGACCGCCCCCATCAGGTGGACGTCGACGACGAAGCGGAAATCCTCCAGCTCCATCTTGGCGAAGGTCTTGTCGCGCAGGACTCCGGCGTTGTTGACCAGGATGTCGATCCGGCCCCAGCGCGCCATCGTCGCCTCGACCATGGCCTGGACGGCGATGGCGTCGGTCACCGAGGCGGCATTGGCCATGGCCTCGCCGCCCAGGGCGACGATTTCAGCGACAACCGCCTCGGCGGCGCTGCTGGATCCGCCCGATCCGTCCCGTGCCCCGCCGAGGTCGTTGATGACGACCCGGGCCCCGCGGGCCGCCAGGGCGAGGGCGTGCGAACGCCCGAGTCCACCACCCGCTCCGGTTATGATCGCGACCCGACCTTCGAAACCCATTGTCATTTGTCTTTCTCCCGGCCGTTGCCGACTCTCGTAATGGGCGTATCTAGCCTGAAAACCGGTATTTGTGTTGAAATGGCGCCACAGTCGCCACATTGATGGTCGCAATAGGGAACCGCTAGGGTATAATGCCGTTCGGTGATGGGATCGCCACATAGTATGCGTAGGCATTCGGGCAATTATTTTTGTGAGGACACAATGAAGCTGAAACTTCTGGCAAGTGTTGCGGTAGCGGGGCTTCTGGCCGCCGGTGCTGCTGCTGCCGAACCCAATGGCTGGTATGGCGCGATTGACGCCGGCTGGCACAAGGCTGAGGTCGAAACCGACCACAATGTTGATTTCGACGTCGACGGCGACTGGGCCGGCTTTGCCCGCCTGGGCTACCGGTTCGACCAGAACTGGCGCGTCGAGCTCGAGGGCGGCTACCGCGCCGGCCAGATGGGCGATGTCACCAACGCCACTTCCGGCGCGAGCGTCTTCTGTAACGCAACGCCGGCCGCCGGTGCCTGCCTTGCGCCCGACGGCGACATCGAAGCCGCCACCCTGATGGTCAACACCATCTTTGACTTCGGTTCCGCCGATTCGGGCTTCCGTCCGTTCATCGGTCTGGGTGCCGGCGTCAATCGCGTCGACACCCGTTTCGCGGGTACCTTCGCGGCGAACCGCGCCGTCGGCATCACCGCTGACGACGCCTCGACCGAACTGGCTGCGCAAGCGCTGGCCGGCGTGGCCTGGGCCTTTGGTGACCGCGGTCACCTCGACCTGACCTATCGCTACCTGGTTTCGAACATGTCGTTCGACACCACCACGTCCAACCCGATCATCATCGGGGCGCCCGGTGAGTTCAAGGGCCGCTATACCGATCACTCGGTGACCCTGGGTCTGCGTTATGCGTTCGGTGCCGTTGCTGCACCGCCGCCGCCGCC
>NZ_JAQSDK010000015.1 GCF_029945885.1 Brevundimonas sp. | reverse complement strand
TCTCCCGCCCGCAAGCGCGGGCGCTCGCCGAAGGATGACGACAGCAGGGGGGGCGTTCAGCCTGGTTTCGACCAACGTGGATCATCAGCGGGGAACCAGTCGGCGGCGAGGTCCAGCCAGTCGGGGTTATCAGCCTCGATCAGGGCCAGTTTCCAGTCGCGCAGCCAGTGTTTGATGCGTTTCTCACGGGCGATGGCCTCGACCATCCAGGCGTGGCGTTCAAACCAGACCAGCCGGGTGCAAAGGTGCTGTTTCGTGAACCCCTCAAACGCCCCGGTCCGGTGCTGGAGAACCCGTGTGCCCAAATCGGCGGTGACGCCGGTGTACAGGGTGCCGTTGCGGCCACTGGCCATGATGTAGGTGGCGATGAAGAGCCGATGCGTCCCCATGCATGTAGATCAACACAACGCCCGGATGCTTTCCAGCCCGGCTCCCGCTGTCGTCATCCTTCGGCGAGCGCCGGAGAATGACGACAGCATTGGGGGCGTTCTCTCCCGCCGGGAGCGGGGCTTGACCTAGAATTTACGACCGACGCCGATCGACAGAACCCAGGGGTCGAGGTTGACGTCGCTCTTCAGCGTGCCGCCGTTGATGTCGGCCTCGGTGTTGAACCAGATCTTCTTGACGTCGACATTGAGGCTCCACGGTCCCTGCAGGCCGATGTCGGTCCCGGCCTGGAGCGCGTAGCCGACGCCGTTCTTCAGATCGACGGTGAAGCCGTTCCGGTCATCGCCGCCATAGAAGATCATCGCGTTGAGCCCGGCCCCGACATAGGGGCTGAAACGGCCCTCGGTCAGCGGCCGGTACTGCAGGGTGACGACGGGCGGGACCACCCAAGTCTCGTGCACGGCGACGTCGGTCGCGCCGCCCTGGGCCCGAATCTCGTGGCGCGTGGTGCCCAGGATCGCCTCGACCGCCCAGTGGTCGGTCATGAAATAGGTGAAGCCGAGCGTCGGCATGATGCTGTCACCGACATCGACGTGCAGGCCGGTCGCCGCCCCGGCGGCGGTCTGGATCGCATCGTCCGCCGTGGGGGCCACATCGGTGATGCGGCCGGTCACCAGCCAGTCGCCGGCGCGCGGCATCGACCAGGGTTCGGCGATCTGGGCATGGGCGGCACCGGCAGCGGCGAACAGGCCGGCGGCCACGGCGAGGGTCTTGAGCAACATAATGTTTTCTCCGGCAATCCCGGTCGCGATGGCGGTCGGCGGATCGTCGAAGGGGTGATACGGCCGCGCTTGCGGCGGCCGCTTTGATTTGGAGCAAAGGCGTCGGGGCTGCGACAATCCGCCGTCAGGCCGCCTGTATCGCGCGATGTTCGGGAAGGTTCTGGCGGAGACGCAGGGGTTCGAATGCGTATCCACGCCGGTCTAAATGCGTCCACATTGACCGGTGGTAATAGGACAATTGCATGGTGCAGCTAATTATTATGTCCACGCGTGTCCAATGTCGTCCCGCGCAAGCGTCGTCACTTTTTAGGGTCAATTTGAGGGTTTTCGCTGGACACAAATCGCGGCGGCGGTATCGTTCGGTATGGCCCGACAAATCAACCGACTGAACCCGAGAGGGGTCACAAGCCTTCAGACCCCGGGTCTGCACGCAGACGGCGGCGGGCTGTACCTGCAAATCGGACCCACGGGCGCAAAGAGCTGGAGCTTCATTTTTCAGTGGCGTGGAAAACGTAAGCAGATGGGTTTGGGCCCCATACTGACCACCACGCTCGGCGAGGCAAGGCAAGAGGCTGACGCCGCTCGCAGGGCAGTCGCCAAGGGCGTCAATCCGATTGACGCCCGCCGGTTGGCGAGGGTGGGAGGCAACACCTTCGGCGATGTCGCGGATGACCTGATCCATTCCATCCAGAGCGAATGGAAGAACCAGAAACATCGTCACCAGTGGAACCAGAGCCTCGAGGTCGATGCGGCGGCCTTGCGTCCACTGGATGTCGATAAAATTTCCACAGATGATGTCCTCGATGTGCTGAAGCCGCTCTGGACGACAAAGCAGGAGACAGCGTCTCGCTGCAGGGGCCGGATTGAGCGGGTGCTCGATGCGGCGAAGGCAAAAGGACTGCGCACGGGTGACAATCCGGCGCGGTGGAAGGGCCATCTCGCAGTGCTCCTGCCCAAACGCCAGAAGCTGACGCGCGGCCATCACGCTGCGATGCCCTTTGGCGAGATCGCAGCCTTCATGGATCTGCTGAAAGCGCGGCCGGCTCTTGCAGCCAGGGCGCTGGAACTGACCATCCTGACCGCCTGCCGAACAGGTGAGGTCATTGGGGCAAAAATACCTGAGTTCGATTTGGCCAGGGCACTGTGGGTCATTCCCGCAGAGCGCATGAAGGGGAAAACCGAGCACCGAGTTCCTCTGAACGCCGCCGCACTCGCTCTGGTGACGCAATTGCTCGTTGAGAATGATGAGAGCGGCGCAACGAGCGACTACCTGTTCGCTGACCAGTCAGGTCAGAAACCAATCTCAAACATGGCCATGAACATGCTCATGCGTCGCATGGGTCAGCTGACGTATACGGTGCATGGCTTTCGCTCGACGTTCCGAGATTGGGCCGGAGAAGGCACGGACCATCCTCGCGAGATTATCGAGGCTGCGTTGGCGCATGTCGTCGGCAGCGAAGTTGAGCGTGCATACCGAAGAGGCGACGCCCTGGAAAAGCGCCGCCTCCTGATGGCCGACTGGGCAAACTATTGTGGCCAATACGATTGAGCCGAAGGGCCGGTTCTTAATCCGCCTCCGCGTGGAGTTAGCGGGGACACTCAGAAAATCTGCTACCAGTGCGTGCCTGTCTCGAAACCCTCGGCGAAACGGGCATCCTGAAGGTCAGCATATGGTCGGAAGCGGAGCTGCGCCCCAAGGTCGAGGTCAGCCGCTCACAGGCCCAGCAAGTCGTGTCAAAGGCCCACCGGTTGTGGGTTGAGGCACCGCCAGCTTTTCTAATCCTAGAGCGTGTCGAGAACGGCATTGTAATCCCTCACCGCCGCTGCCCCCCGCCCAAGGATGTAGTGTTTTTCGGCGGTGTCGGTGGTGGCGTGACCAAGCATCGCTGCAATATCGATCGACGAGTTTGAGTACGCCTCCGCCAGTCCAGTCGCCCCGATATGGCGCATCAAGTGAGAGCTGATTGATTGTCCGAACGCGGCTTTGGTGCGTAGCTTGATGACTTGGGCGACCGATTCAGGCGGCATTGGCGTTCCGAACTGGGACAGCCACAACACCTTCGAGCCGGCCTGACCCCTCGCAGCGAGTCGCGGCCGATGTTCGGAAATGTACTCCGCTAGCGCGTCCTCGAGTCGCTCGGGCCAGCTACAGCCCCACGGTCGACGCTGCTTCATCTCTGCAGCGGAGAACTCGACCCGGTGACGATCGCCCGTTCGCAGAAGCTGCCCGTCGATTGCGATCTGAGACAGGTTGGCGACACGCAACATCCGGCAGGCCCAGAGAGCGATCAGCAGGCCGTCCCTGAAGGCAATCGGTCGACGTACTCCCGGCAGGTGATCCGTATTCGCTGACTGCATCAAGTGATAGCCGAGGTCGAGAATCTCTCGCGCGGGCCGGAGCCGTCCGTTTAGATCTCTCAAGGGACGGGCCTCGGCGTAAAGATGGCCGGCAAGTTTACCGATAAAGGCCGTCGGGGTCTCCGGGCACATCGTGCGCAACGCGTCGCCCAAAGCCTGCATCCGGCCGGCCCGCGTGTAGTCTGCGAGCCCGGCTTGGGTCAGCTCGTTCAGGTATTCGCGGACCCGGGCGACCGTCGCGCGCTGGGCTGGTGTCTCGTCCAGACAGACCCCATGTCGCGCATCCAGCCATCCCAACCAGTTTCCGTAGCCGACCTGCACGAACCGCCGGGTGGTGACGCGCCAGTGCGACGACGCCCCCTGCCCCTCCCGCGCCAATGGATCGGATTCCGCGGCGCACGTCCAAGCCTTCTGGTCAGCGGAGGGCCAGTCCGAGATCGGCCAGCACGACGGCATGCGGGGCGACTTCATCGGCCGCCCTTCCGCGATTTGACGGGGGTCTCGTAGAGGCCAAGCAGGGCCTCTTCCAGCCGCAGGAAAGCTGGCTCGGTTTGAAAGTCTGCGTAGGCTTTCAGAGTCGTCTTGATCGTCGTGTGGCCAAGCAACTGACGAACGGTTTCAAGGCCGCCCGGATCGAAACGAAGGTAGAGCTTGGCAGAGAGGTGGCGGAACAGATGCAGGTGCATCTTCAACCCCGTTTCGCGCTCCACGAAACGGCAGACCCTCGATGAGAGCGATCCCCGGCTGCGCAGTTCGCCGGAGGCATTGGGGAAAAGATACGGACTGGGCCCATTCAATACCAAGGGCCGCCAGACCCCCTGCCAGGCGTCGAGAAGCGCCACCACGCGAGCGGGCAGCACCGCTGTGAAGTCGGTATGGGTTTTCGTCTCCTCTCGCGAGAGGAAAAGGCGAACCTCACGCGTCTTGCCCTTGCCGCTCTCGATCACGTTCTCGCCGAGCTTGAGCGCGGTGAGGTTCTTGGCCCGGAGCGGCACCGCAAGCAGAATAGCCACCTGCAGAGCGTACATCACCCGAACGGCGGCCCGGTGGTTGGGCGGGCCGTCCGCTGCTTGCTCCAGCGTCCGCTGAGGCAGCTCGAGCAGCCGCTTCACATTGTTCTGGTCGTTGAACGGGGCGAGGCGTTCCCGGTTCTTCTGAGTCATCCCACTCGATTGGCCGATTGCCCCCTTCAGCGACTTGATCAGAAGGCCGATCTGCTCGGACTTGGGCAGGTCCTTTTCCCAGTGTTTGGCGACCGTCTTCATCAGCTCAGCGTGGTTGAGCAGCTGCGGCCGCACTTCCTTGTCAAACCGCTCGTTGCGCAGATAGCCGAGCGCCATGCGGACGTTGACCGGCTTTGTTAGAACCGCGAGGCTTGTGACGTCCGCGGCGACGACCTCCCCGCTCAGTACGAGCGCACTGGCGAAGGCGCGCAGGTTCTTCTCGCGGCCCTTGTTAGTGGCGGGCCGCACCTTCGGCGCCGGATCCGGGCTCAGAGGATCAGGGTGAAGACGCGAGACAAGAAAGGCGTTGACCTCGTTGCGCAGGCTTTCCGGAAACGCCTCCCACGGCAGAGAGAAGCGACGCGGGTCCTCCGGTGACTCGATCTCGACTGCGGGCCAGCCGGGCACCTTGCGCTCACAAGCCTTCCACAGGCGGACCATCTGCCGGTAGGAGGTGTCAGGCTTGGCGCGGAGACTGGTATCCAGCAGTTCGCCGCGCCAGGCTGCAAAGGCCTTGGCGCTGACGGCGTCGGGCTCCACCCCCGTGCGGGTCAGGAACTTGGCGAACCGGCCGAGCCCGATGCCGACGCGCTGTTCGGCCCGATCGATTAGCGCGCGCCACGCCGGGCTGATTGCCGTCGTGTCGCGACCAGACGCCAGTTCCACGCCAGCGTCTGCAAGCGCCCGAAGCGCCAAGCTCTTCAGCGACTTCCAGGAGGATGGCTTGATTCCCGCACGCGCCGCCGAGGCTTTTGCCAGCATGGTGCGCAGACGGACGGCGTCGGCAGGGATCTGATCCAGGGGAAGACCAATCCCCCTGGCCATCGCGTTGAAGGCGGAACGGATCGCGCTCCGGCGCGGATGGTCGCTATTGGCGTCATGGTAGAAGGCGAGCGCATCTGCTAACGTCTTTGGGGTCGAGAGTTCCGGAAACGGGATTTCGAGTTGGGTCATTTTGCCCTCCTTGGGACACGAAGGTCGTAAGCGGCCGGGAGTGGCCAATTTTGACTAAGCATGGATTGGATCGTGGGTCGGTTGAGCGCAGGTGCAGTCAACTTCGGTCAAAACCATGCGGACAATCAGGGACTTGGCTGGCCATCAGAAGCCGCGCCTGAGCGTCACGAAATCGCGAAAGTCCCGCTCGGAAATTCGGACCTGACGACCGAATTTGTAGTGCGGCAGCACCCCGCTCTTGATCAGGCGTCGCACCGTCTTGTCGGAGACGGCCAGGATGTCGGCGACCTTCTGAAGGGTCAGGAATGGCGGTTGCGGCAGGAGCGTGCTGGCCATGATCAGCAAGCCCCCACGCGAGCGCTGGGAACACTCATCAGCTCTTCGATCCAGCCATCGATCGCCGAAGCGCTCCAGCCGGACGCGCAGCCAATCTTGACCGGCTTGGGGAAGCGGCCGGCGGCGACCTCTTTGTAAATCCAGGACCGGCTCATGCCGGTGCGGGCGACGACAGCGGGCAGCCGCTCAAATCGCAGGTTGTTCGATGACATTTGAAACTCTCCATTTGCATTCGAGCGGGATGCCCGAGCAGCAGGGAGAGCTTGCCGTCACGACCGCGGCAAAGAATTTGCTAGTCGCTCTATTGCCGGTAGTGACGCGTCTTTAAGCCTTGCTTCGTTTGTCAAGCGCCCAAGAGAAAGTCCGGATCGGGATGCCGTGCAGTTTGGCGGTTTGCGTCAAGGCCCCGCTGCCAATCCACTCATCATAGGTCCGAAACGCGCTTTCATAGTCGTGCTTGGGCTGACGGATTGCACGGCCGCCAGCGCTTCCCGCTTCCTTGGCCTGTCTGATTTTGTGGAGTTGGTGCAGCTCGGCCTGGATCGGTGCCAACCTGATGCGCCAAGGGGCGGCCTTTTCCTCCAGCCGAGCGATCTCGCGATCGATCCGGGCGAGTTCTTCCTCCAGCGTGAGGAAGCGCTTACGCGTCATTGATCGGTTTCTCCCTCGTCGACCCGTTCAGACGCGTCGCCCTCGCAATACAGGCCCCACGCGCCAATAAGCTCGCGACGTTTTGAAAGAGCGTCGCCACGGCGATAAGCGCGTTCGGTCATGTCGCGGACCGCGTGGGCCAGACACATCTCCGCGACGTCCCGGGGAAAGGTCGTTGTCTCGCCAGCCCAGTCCCGGAAGCTGGAGCGAAAGCCATGAGGCGTGAGCACGCCGTCTTTCCCCATCCGCTTAAGCAGGGCGCTCGAGCGAGGCATCGGATAAGGGCGTCCGCGATCCCTTGGGACCCAGGAACAGAAAGGCTTCAGAATCGTCGTCCGCCAGGATCCCGACTTGGCCAAGGATCTCGACGGCCCGTCTGGATAGGGGAATACGGTGCTCGCGGCCGGCCTTCATTCGGTTGGCTGGCACGGTCCAGACGGCCGTGGTCAGATCGTTTTCGCGCCAAGTGGCCCCTCGCGCTTCCCCCGATCTTGCCGCCGTCAGAATCGTGAACTCCAAGGCCAGCGCAGACATCCCGGGGCGGGCGCGCAAGTCCTGAATGAATACCGGTACGTCCGGGAACGGCAGCGCGGCATGAAGGCCTCGCGTGAGTTGGGCCCGCTTCGCAACAGCTGATCAAGATGACCTTTCCAGCGCGCCGGATTTTCACTCCCTACGCCACCGCCCATATAAAAGTGATTAAATACAGGCGACTATCACCCGCCGATCTGTTGACACCACCTTCGGTCCCCACTGGTTGCCTTTACTGGATGGCTCCGCGCACGACCGCTCCGTCGAACACCACGTAGACACCTGTTTGAAATCCGCCATCGTCATCATGGACAGGGAGGTGATCATAACGCCATGAACCGTCCGGATGTACAGAATCAGGGCGTCCAAATCGAGCAGCGACTTCCGACTTGCTGAGCCCCGATACGGTCTGGCGGAATTCCGATGTCGACATGCGGAGCGCAGGAGCGGCCCGCTCACTTTCGATATAGGTCGAGGCGCGATTTTCGTCCCCATTGCTTCTGGACGACGCCTCGGAGCAACCTGACAGAGCCAGCGCTATCCCCACCATTGCGACTAGCTTCCAATCCATATTGACCCTCCAAATCGGCAATATGGACCCTGTAACCTGAATGCAGTCATATGGGAACTATAGCTCCTAGATAGAGATGCTCACCTGTTGGCGCATGCGGGATGCGCTGGGAAAATCGAGTCGGGAGCAGAATCCGCCAAATCCGGAAGAATTCCGGACAAACGCAGGAGGCGTTGGCCTTCGAAGCTGGAATCGCCATGCGCTATCTGGCTGGTATAGAACGGGGCGAGGAGAACCCGTCTCTTCTGGTGCTCGTCAAGATCGCATCCGCTCTCCAAGTCCAGCCCGGTTCTCTCTTCGAAGGTTGAGAGCAGCCGGTTGTTTCCCTACCGAAGATGGGAAGAGACCGCTTAGCGCCACAAGCGGTCATTGGCCCAGGACCCGGAATGCGACACTCAGCAACGCGGTGCCAAGGATCAGCCCGGCAACGGCCCGGTATAGGTCGCCCGAGGTCGCTCGACCCCGGCGATCATCTGCTGTTCCTGGGCGTGGGCGATCCAGCCGATCGCGCGGCCAATGGTGCCGATGCCGATTTCATTGCCCTCGAGCCCAAGCTTCTGGCCGAGAAACATGATCGGCAGGATGAAGCTGGGCCGCATGCCGGTCAGCTCGACGGCGACGCCGATCGCCCGGCTCAGACGGTCGAACTCCCGATCGTCGCCGAACGTCTGCTCGAAGGCAGACAGCAACGCCTCGGCGCGGGGGTCGCCTGTGTCGTGGATGTCGTAGCGGTCGAAGGCGGGGATCGTCTCGCCGGACCGGAACACGCCGACCACGACATCCTCGGGGCGGTCGCTGACGGTGATCTCGCGCAGCAGGCGCCGCATCGTCTCCGTCCGCTTGACCCGCAGCTTCTGGCCGCGACCGGCGAGCATGCCGACCAGTACGGCCGAATACGGCGTCACCCCCGTCGCCGCCGCTCGAACCGCGTGGGTCGTCGGATCGAACTCGTGGTCGGCCGCGAGGATCAACGCCCTGCGGATCAGATCGGCGACGGCCTCCGAGGCGCCGCGCGAGGCGGCGATGAAGCTGTGCAGCGGGGCGGAAGACGGCTGGTCGCGGTCGACGAGGATCGCCGCCAGCCAGCGCAGGGCGTCGGCGCCGGTCCGGGCGAAACCCTCGGCGGACAGGTCGAAGGCCAGTGGATTGGCGTGTTCGATCAAGGGCAGGATCGACAGCGCGCGGTCCTGCGCCGGCATCCGCGCCAGCACCGGGAACAGGATGTCGTGGGAGGTCGGCAATCGCGGGAGGCGGTCTGTGAAAATGGTCGCCGAGTCCGCCTGCCAGAGCAGGGCGGCGACGGATTCCACCGAGGCGGTCTCCGACAACTCGATCGCGTTCCGGCCCCGATAGTAGGTTCCGTTCTCGGTCAGCAGGGTGATGGCGCTCTCGCGCGGCGTCGGCGCGACGGTCCGGGTCCGCTGGACGCCCGTCATCAACCCGAGGATGTCGGAACGCCAGTAGCGGCGCGTCCGGCTGCCCGGCGTGGAAAACGACCGCAGCTTCTTGCGGCTGACATAGGCGTACAGCGTGGCGGTGGAGACCCCGAGCATCCGGGTCGCCTCCGCGGCGTCGACATAGAGTTCGTCATCCATGGCCCCTGCATCGCATATTGACTCAATCAGTCAAGATTGACGCATCATGATCGCCGAGGCTCCCTGTCCTCCAAGCGCGATCGAAAAGAGTCGGGCGATTGGGAAGGGGACGATCATGACCAAGGGACTTCACGCCATCATTCCGCTCGGCTTGGCCTTGGCGGCCGCCGGGGCCGCCCAGGCGCAGACGCCGCCCGTAGCGACCGGCCCGACCGCGACGCGCCAGGACGCCGCCCGCATCGACGACGTCATCGTCACCGCCCAGCGACGCAGCCAGAACCTGCAGGACGTGCCGATCACGATGAACGTCATGGGGGCGGCGGAGGTTGAACAGGCCCGCATCGTCCAGGTCAGCGACGTCGCCAACCGCACGGTCGGACTGAATTTCGACGCCTTCCCCGCCTCCCAGCCCCGCCCCGCGATCCGCGGCATCGGCTCGTCGGACCGCGGCGCGGCCGGCGATCCGTCCACCGCGGTCTTCATCGACGAAGTCTATATGGGCCGGCCCGCCGCCGTCGCCTTCGACGCCTTTGACGTGGCGCGGATCGAGGTGCTGAAGGGCCCGCAGGGCACCCTGTGGGGCAAGAACGTGGTCGGCGGCGCCATCCACGTGGTCAACCAGAGCCCCAGTCTTTCGGGCTTCGACACCAGCGTCGCCGCCACCCTCGGTAACTACGACCGCCTCGACGTGGCGGGCTTCGCCAACCTGCCCCTCGGCGACACCCTCGCGCTTCGCCTCAGCGCCAGTTCGCGCACCCATGACGGCTATGTCCGCAACACCTATCTCGACAACCGCGTCGAGGATCAGGACACCAAGAGCCTGCGGGCCCAGCTGCTGTTCCAGCCGTCCGACAATCTGAGCATTGTCTTGGGCGTCGATGGCACGCGGGATCGCGCCACGGCCCAGGCGCGGCACACGATCGGCGTGGACCCGGCCAGCGGCACTGCCGCCGTCTGGCGCCCGACCATCGACCGGGATCGCGACACGACGCGGATGGACACCAACGGCTATGACGAGCGCGACACCTGGGGTGTGCGGCTCGGCGTCGACTGGACCTTCGACGACTTCGTCCTGTCGTCGATCAGTTCGTGGCGCCGGCTGGACTACAACAGCTTCGGCGACGGGGACGGCGGCAACCCCACGACCAACGTCCTGAACATTCGCGGCGACCAGATCGAGGAGACCAGCTTCGGCAGTCAGGAGCTGCGGCTCTCGGCCCTGCCGGGCAGCCGGCTCGGCTGGGTCGTCGGCGCCTATTATTTCCACGCCGACACGGACCGCACCGACATCTTCCGGCTGGACAGCCCGCCGCAGCCCTCCGGCACCTTCGGCGCGATCGACCGCTACGACCAGTCGAACATCACCGAAAGCGTCGCCGCGTTCGCCGACGCCACCTGGACGGCGACCGACCGGTTCAACATCTTCGGCGGCCTGCGCTGGTCGAAGGACGAGAAGGACTACGACGTCTCGAACGCCGCCAGCACCGCCCTGCTGCGGGCCCGCGAACGGTTCACCATCAGCGCCTCCGACTCGTGGGACGAACTGACCTACAGGATCGGCGGCGACTATCAGCTGGCCGACCACGTCATGGCCTATGGCGTGATCTCGAGCGGCTTCAAGAGCGGCGGCTTCCAGGACACGGCCACGACCGGCGTCAGCGCCGCCACGCCATTCTCGCCCGAAACCGCGACCAACTATGAGATCGGATTGAAGGCGGAGCTGTTCGACCGCGCCCTGTTGCTGAACCCGAGCCTGTTCTGGACCGACTACACCGACCTGCAGGTGCGCCGCACCGTCGGCTTCGACACCATCACGACCAACGCCGGTTCGGCGCGGATCAAGGGCTTCGAACTGACCTCGCGCTGGGAGCCGGTCGAGGGTCTTTCGCTGGGTCTGGCCTACGCCTGGAACGACGCCCGGTTCGAGGAGCTGATCGACAACGGCCGGGATTTCTCGGGCAACCGCCTGACGCGAAATCCCGAGCACAAATGGACCTTCTCGCCCGCCTACGAACGCACGCTCGCCTCGGGCGCCGTGGTTTCGGGGGCCGTCGACGTCCAGTATGAGAGCTTCATCTTCGACGACATCGACAACAACGCCCTCAACGTGCGGCCGGCCAAGATGCTCGTCGACGCCCGCCTCGGCTTCACCAGTCCGGACGGCCGCTGGGAGGCGTCGTTGTGGGGCAAGAACCTTGGCGACGAGGTCTACATCACCCATCAGTACATCCTGACCGGCGGCCAGTTCGCCCTCTACGGCGAACCCCGGACGTTCGGCGCCACCGTGCGCTGGCGGTACTAGGATCCCTGTCTTGAGTCCCAGTATCCTCGCCCTGTTCGGCTTCGGCATGGTCATCACCTTCATGGTGCTGATCATGACCCGGCGTCTGTCGGCCCTGTCCGCCCTGATCGTCATCCCGCTGGTCGTCGCCGGCTTGGCGGGCTTCGGGCCGGAGATCGGCGGCATGGCCATCCAGGGCGTCGTGGCCCTGGCCCCCACGGCCGTGGTTCTGCTGTTCGCCGTCCTCTACTTCGGGATCATGATCGACGCGGGTCTGTTCGATCCGCTGGTCCGCAGGGTGTTGAAGGCGGTCGGCGGCGACCCGCGGAAGGTCGCCCTGGGGACGGCGATCGTGGCCCTGATCGTCTCGCTGGACGGCGACGGCGCGACCACCGCCATGGTCACTATCACCGCCTTCCTGCCGATCTACCGCCGGCTGAAGATGAACGTGCTGGTGCTGGCCGTGCTGCTCGGCTCGGCCAATGCGATGATCAACATCCTGCCCTGGGGCGGCCCGACGGCGCGCGTGGCCAGCGCCCTGCAGCTGGATATCAACGACGTCTTCCTGCCCCTGATCCCGGCGATCCTGATCGGCGTCGCCGGGGTGATCGCCCTGGCCTGGTATCTGGGCGGGGTCGAACGACGGCGTCTGGGCGTGGTCGACGTGGAGCCCGAAGCGGCGGACTTCACGGCCCTGCGTGAGGACGCGCCTGACGTGGCCCGGCCGCGCCTGATCTGGGTTAATCTGATCCTGACCCTGGCCGTGTTGGCGGCGGCCATCACCCGCGTCCTGCCCCTGCCGCTGGTGTTCATGATCGGACTGGCGATCGCGGTCACGGTCAACTATCCGCGCGTGATCGAGCAACGCGCTCGCATCGCCGCCCACGCCCCCAACGCCATAGGCATCGCCGTCCTCGTCTTCGCCGCCGGCGTCTTCACCGGCATCCTCGACGGCACAGGAATGGTGGCGGCCATGGGCGCCGCCTTCGTTCATGTCATTCCCCCGGCGCTGGGCCCGCACATGGGGCTGGTGACGGCCCTGGCGAGCGGTCCGCTCAGCTTCGTGATGTCCAACGACGCCTATTATTTCGGCATCGTGCCGGTCATCGCCGAGGCCGCCGGCCACTATGGCGTGGCGCCGGTCGAGATCGCGCGCGCGTCCCTGCTGGGCCAGACCATTCACAACCTCAGTCCGCTGGTGGCGGGCGTCTATCTCGTCGCCGGCATGCTGGATGTGGAGGTCGGGGCCATGCAGCGCTTCGGGCTCAAATGGGCCGTCGCCCTCGCGCTGCTCCTCGTCTTCGGCGCGGTCATCACCGGCGCCGTGCCCTTTGGCGCCGCCGGCGTGGGGGGCTGAGCGTGACCGACAATAACGCCTCATCGTCGCCCGACGCCGGCACCGCCTGGACGACGGTGGCCGTGCCCGTCGGCGCCCTCGGCGCCGGCGTCCGCGCAGATTTACTGGAGCAGGCGATGGCGGCCGGGGCCGACGCGATTGCCCTTGACGCCGGCTCCACCGACAGCGGCCCGGCCTATCTGGCGACCGGGAAATCCAAATACAGCCGGGACTCGCTCAAGGCGGACCTGACGGTGCTGATGGCGGCGCGCGACCGCTGGAAGGTGCCGCTGCTGATCGGCTCGTGCGGAACGTCAGGCTGCGATGAAGCCTTGGACTCGACGCGCGACATCGTCCTCGAGATCGCCGCCGAACTGGGGTTGAAGCCCCGCATCGCCCTTCTCTACTCCGAGATCGATCCCGAATATCTCAAGGCCCGGAACACGGACGGCCGGGTGCATCCCCTTTCACCGTTCGGCGCTTTGCAGAACGGGACGATCGACCAGTGCGAGCATATCGTCGCCCTGATGGGGCCGGAGCCCTACATCGCCGCCCTTGAGGCCGGGGCCGATATCGTTCTGGGCGGACGCACCACCGACACCGCGGTCCTCGCCGCCGTCCCCCTCATGCGCGGCGCCGGCGCGGGGCCAGCCTGGCATGCGGGCAAGATCGCCGAATGCGGCGGACAATGCACCGTCAATCCGATCGACGGCGGGGTCGTCATCCGGGTGGGACCCGACCGTTTCGAGGTCGCCCCGATGAGCGACGCCAACCGGTGCACCCCCTTCACCGTCTCGGAGCACATGCTCTACGAGAACAGCGATCCGCACACCCTCTATGAGCCCGGCGGGGTCCTGCGCGTGGAGAGCGCCCGGTATGAGGCGCTCGACGACCGACGGGTGCTGGTGACCGGCGGCCGCTTCGAGGCGGCGCCCTATACGATGAAGCTGGAGGGCGCGGCCAACGGACCCTTCCAGACCTTGATGATCGTCGGCATCGCCGCTCCGGAGGTCATGGCCTCCGTCGATGTCTTCCTCGAACGGATGCAGAAGGCGCTGGACGACCGGACGCGGAGCGTTCTGGGTCTGGCGCCGGACGCCTACACCATCTCCCTGCGGCCCTATGGCTGGAACGCCGTCACCGGAGCCCCGGTGGACAAGGGTTTCGTCCCCCGCGAACTCGGTCTGATGTTCGTGGCGACGGCGGCGACCCAGGATCTGGCGACGCGCATCGCCAAGACCGCCAACCCGTATTTCTTCCACTTCCCCCTGACGATGGGCATGGAGCTGCCCAGCTACGCCTTCCCCTTCTCGCCCGCCGAAATCGAGCGGGGGCGCAGCTACGCCTTCCTGCTCAACCATGTGATCGAGGTCGCCGACGGCCATGAGCTGGTCCGCATCGCGATGATCGATCTCTCATCCGATGCGGGGGGACGGTCATGACCAAACTAAGGGAGGCCTGTTCGCATCTGCGGTCCAAGAACGCCGGGCCCTTCTGGATCACCGTCGATCTGTTCTTTGACGGACCGGCGTCGTTCGCCGCCTGGAAGGATCGACCGGGCCTCGGCGTCGAGGCTCTGTCAGCCGTCTTCGGCGTCGACCCGTCCCGCACGAAGCGAATTGAGGCCCCCGATCTTTCCGTCATCAAATTCTCCTATCCGCGCGCCAATCCGCAGGGCGGCGTAGGCGAACGCGACATGCACAGCGGGCAACAGTATGTGATGCTGCTGGATCACGAGGTTTGAACAGGGGGCGACAGCGAGCCCCGCCGCGGTGCCGTCACAACGGTGCGACCGCTCTGCTGCTATCCGGCTTGGCCTCAAAGGCGCTCGGAGGCGCCATGAGGACGTTGATGGCCTCGCAAAAAATGGACCGGAGCCGGCGACGGCACCTGCCTGGTCGGCCGGCAATATGCTTTTCTGTGCGCTCGCCCTGTTCAATGCTGGAGTGATCCGTGGGCTGCTACGTCTCAACCCCGTCCACGGGCCGGATTGAGGCCAATGAGATCCGCGCTAGTAGCGGACGTCCTGAAGGTCGCCTGAGAGTCAGGAGCAGACACCTGATGGGGCTCAAGTTGGTTGGCCGTTAGAAGCCTCCCAGCCTGGACCCACGGCTCGCCGCAGCGTTACTGTACTTCCGCCGCTCGCCGGCCGACGTCCTAGTTGAGTGCCATTGGAGTGGTGGTTCTGCTTCGGTGACTCGAACACCTGACCCCCGCATTACGAAGGCCAGGGAAGGGTTGGGTGAAAAGCGGTATTATTGAGATGGTTAGAGGCTGTTGAGGCAGTGAAAATCAGCACCACCCAGCCTCCTCCCAGACTCGCCGGAGGGGTCGGTGAGGGCGTTTCCTAAGTTACGCGCTTTGACGTGGGAAACACCGAAATTTCGACCTGCGCTATACCTGCGAACGCGGGTGCTGGGGCGTAGACAAAATCCTATCGTTGCAGCCGTTCGGCGGGCCTATCCCAGAAACGCTACCGTCACTTCGAATCCCGCTCGCATCGCTTTTGATATTTAGATAGTGACCACTCACTTTCTTTCGTCTATGTATCCGGCCATGGCACGTCAGAATCTTCCAGCTGCGCAACGCCGGGAAGCCACCGTTGATGCGGTCGTCGCTCTCGCGGCCACGCGCAATCCCGCCGAAATCACCACCGGCCAGATTGCTGAACATATGCAGCTGACCCAGGGGGCGCTGTTCCGTCATTTCCCGACCAAGGACGCGGTCTGGGACGCCGTCATGGTCTGGACGGCCGACCAGCTCACCCGCCGACTGGATCAGGCGGAAGCAAGCGGTTCGTCGCCACTGTCGGCGCTCGAACAAATGTTCCTGGCGCACGTCGATTTTGTCGCGGCCCGGCCTGGCGTCCCCCGCATTATGTTCGGCGAACTGCAGCGCACCGGCGACACTGCCGCCAAGCGAAGCGCTCGGGCGCTGATCAACGCGTATCGAACCCGCCTGATAAGGGTGCTCGATCGCTGCGGTGCCAATGGTGAGCTCCCTGCCGATCTCGATACCGAAGCGGCCGCGACCCTGTTCGTCGGCACCATTCAGGGCCTGGTGATGCAGGCCATGATGAGCGGAGATTTCACGGAAATGCGAACCATGGCCGGACGGGTATTCAGCATCTATCTCAAGGGCATCGGAGGAAAGCCATGAAGCTCGCCCTGCCTGGCAATCGGCGAACATGGCTGTTGATCGCCGTGCTGGCCCCGCTGATCGTGCTGTTCGCCTATGTGGTGCTGCGCTCGGGACCGCTCGCGCCGGTGCCGGTCACCTTGATAACGGTCGAGGAACAGGCGATCTCGCCATCGCTCTTCGGCATCGGCTCCGTCGAAGCACGGTACACGCACAAGGTCGGCCCGACGACGGCCGGACGGGTGCGGACGCTGCTGGTGGATGTGGGCGACCATGTCGTCGCCGGCCAACCGCTGGCCGAGATCGACCCGATCGACCTCGATCAACGGATTGTCGCGCAGGAAGGCGCAGAGGGACGCTCCCTTGCCCTTGAGCGCGCCGCGCGGGCCCAGCTCGCCGACGCACAGGCACGCGCACAGCTGGCGCGATCACAGGCCAGTCGAACCGAACAGCTTCTCACCGGAGGCTGGGTGACCCAGGCCGCCGCCGATGTGCGCCGTCAGGAGCTTCAGGTGGCGGAGGCCGCAACAGAGGCGGCACGCGCCAATGTCGCCGCTGCCGCCCAGGATCTCGGGCGAACCGGCGCGGAACGCGCGGCCCTCGTCCGCCAGAAGGCCAACCTGCTGCTGCTGGCACCGGCCAGTGGCCTTGTCGTTCGCCGCGCGGTCGAGCCCGGAACCACCGTGGTCGCCGGACAGGCGGTCGTGGAAATCATCGATCCCGCCAACCTCTGGATCAACACGCGCTTCGACCAGCTTCAATCGACCGGCCTTCAACCTGGCCTGCGTGCGCAGGTCCTGCTGCGGTCGCGGGCCGGAACCCCGCTGGCCGGACGGGTCATCCGCACCGAGCCGCTGGCCGACGCGGTTACCGAGGAGGTGATGGCCAAGATCGGCTTCGAAACCCCGAACCTGCCGCCCGTTGGCGAACTGGCGGAGGTCACGGTGATCCTGCCGCCGGTCAGGACATCGCTCGCCGTGCCGAACGCCGCCATTCATCGCGTCAAGGGCGAGACCGGCGTGTGGGTCGTCGAAGGCGGAAAGCTCCACTTCCGGGCCGTCACGACCGGGGCGACGGATATCCATGGCACCGTCCAGATCCTGACTGGCCTGGAGCAGGGTGCCCGCGTGGTCATTCATAGTCAGCGCGTCCTGACCGCCCGCACGCGCATCCGGGTCGTCGACCAGATTTCGGGCAGCGGACAATGATCAGCCTTGCCGGCCGTGACATACTCCACAGCTGGGGCAAATTCGTCTTCACCGGTATCGGTCTTGGGCTGCTGATCGGGGTTACCCTGACCATGGCCGGCGTCTATCGTGGCATGGTCGATGACGCCCAGGCGATGCTGGACAACAGCGGGGCCGATCTCTGGGTGGTCCAGAAGGACACGCTGGGTCCCTACGCCGAACCGTCCAGCATCAATGACGATGTCGACCGGTCGATCCGGGCCATGCCCGGCGTCGCGCGGGCGGCCAATGTGACCTACCTGACCATGCAGATCGATCACGCCGGACGCGACGTTCGCGTCATGATGGTCGGCATTGAGGCCGCGTCACCCGGTGAACCCGGTCAACCGCCCCATCTCATCGCCGGGCGTCAGATTGTGCGCGCCCACTACGAGGCCGTCGCCGACGAGAAGACCGGCTTCAGTCTGGGCGATGTCGTGCAGGTGCGGCGCAACCGATACGTCATCGTGGGCCTGACCAGCCGCATGGTGTCGTCAGGTGGCGACCCCATGTTGTTCATCCCCCTGAAGGACGCCCAGCAGGCCCAGTTCCTGAAGGACAGTGACGCGATCGTCCGCCAGCGCGCCCGCACGGCCCAGAACCCGGCGCTTAACCCTCCCGGAAATCCCGGCATGATCGACGCCGTGACCGCCTCCCAGACCAGCAATCCGTACGTGAATGCCGTTCTGGTGCAGATCAAGGAGGGTTTCAGTCCGGACCAGGTGGCTGAGCCGATCCGGCGCTGGCAGCGGCTCACCGTCTATACCCGGGCGGAGATGGAAGTGATCCTGGTCGAAAAGCTGATCGCCACCTCCGCGCGTCAGATCGGCATGTTCCTCGTCATCCTGTCCATCGTCAGCGCGGCGATCGTCGCCTTCATCATCTACACTCTGACCATGGGCAAGATCCGCGAGATCGCGGTGCTGAAGCTGATCGGTACCCGCAACCGGACCATCTCGTTGATGATCCTTCAGCAGGCGCTCGGACTCGGTCTGATCGGTTTTGTCGTCGGCAAGATCGCCGCCACCTTCTGGGCCCCGATCTTCCCCAAATACGTTCTGCTGCTGTCCAGCGATTCCGTGCGCGGCTTCGTCGCAGTCATGGTGATCTGCGCGATCGCCAGCCTGCTCGCCATCCGCGCCGCGCTTCGCATCGATCCGGCGGAGGCCATCGGTGGCTGACGGCATCCGCATTGAAAACCTCGTCAAGACCTATGGCGAAGGCGATACGGCGGTCCATGCGCTGCGGGGCGTGGATATGCACGTCGCCCCGGGCGAGGTCGTCGGTCTCATCGGACCGTCGGGGTCGGGCAAGAGTACCCTGCTCAAATGCCTCGGCGCCGTGATCGAGCCGACGTCCGGGCGGATGACGATCGGCGAGCAGATCATCTACGACAATGAATGGAAGATTCCCGACCTGCGGGCGCTTCGTCGCGACCGGATCGGCTTCATTTTTCAGTCGCCCTATCTGATCCCGTTTCTCGATGTGACCGACAATGTCGCCCTCCTGCCGATGCTCGCCGGCGAGACCAATGCCAAGGCCCGCGCCCGTGCCGTGGAGTTGCTGACGGCCCTTGATGTCGCCCACCGCGCCAAGGCCATGCCCTCGCAGCTTTCGGGAGGAGAACAACAACGCGTCGCCATTGCCCGGGCGCTGGTCAGCCGCCCACCCGTGATCCTGGCCGATGAACCGACCGCGCCGCTTGACGGAGAACGGGCGCTGGCGGTGGTCAAGATTTTGAATGACATGGCCGCCCGCTACCAGACCGCGATCATCATCGTCACTCATGACGAGAAGATCATCCCAACGTTCAAACGACTTTACAATATCCGGGATGGCCGGACGCACGAGGAAGTCGGGCGTGCCGAAGCAGCACGTTGACCAAACCTAGGCATCGGCGAAGCCCAATCGACCAAGGACCTTTTCGAAACGTACCTATTCGTCCCGCAATCGGCGGGGTCTGGCCCGCAGAGTGCATATTGGGGCAGCATATGGCCAGTCCGATTACGCTCTCGGGTACAGCCGTGATTGTGGAGGATTAAGCATGGGCAGAATACTTGCTGTCGTGGCCGGAGCATTCCTCGCCGCGGGCGCGCTGCTGGGGTGCACCGAGCCTGGAGGTGCCGCTCGCCCAGAGGCGGCGCAGCCGTTGAGCGACGAGCGAGATGCAATACCTCTCAGCGACGCAGAGCGCAGCCTCGTGCTCGCCGAAATGCGCTTGATGCTGGAATCAACTGAAGGCGTCGTGGCTGGGCTGGCGTCAAACGACATGCGAGCGGTCGAGCAGGCGGCGGCGCGCTCTGGACTAGGCGCGTCGGGAACTGTGGATCAAACGATGCACGCCAGCTTACCCGAAGCGTTCGTGCATATGGGCGCGGCGGCCCACGGCGGCTTCGACGACATCGCGATCCTGGCGCGGGAGGGCGCAGGCGTCGATGCGGTGACCATGAGATTGAGTCAGACCCTTAGCCAATGCACGAGTTGCCACGCGGCCTTTCGCGTGGAGCGCCATGACTAGAGATGCTTTGTGAAAGCCGTCGTCGGCAATTGTCGACGCGGGATCATAGGAGTTGATAAATGCCAAAATTTCTCAACAGCAGGATGGGACTCCGCGCGCTGGCGCTTCTGGCCGTCGCGTTCGGCGCCTTGACGCTAAAGGAAGGGGGCGGCGTTCTGTTTGGTCCGGGAGCAACGCGCGCTGCGGCGGGTGACTACGTCCCGTTCGTCCTTTGGTCGAACTTCCTGCTGGGCTTTGCCTATGTGGGGGCAGGGCTCGGTCTTTGGTTGCGCCAGAGTTGGGGGTTGCGGCTCGCGGCGCTGATTTTGGCCATCACGCTGGCGACGTTTGTGGCGTTTGCGGTTCATGTCGCGCTGGGTGGCGATCACGAGACGCGAACGCTTGTCGCCATGAGCCTCCGCACCTTGGTTTGGGGCTTCATCTTGTTGGCGGCCCGTGGGCTGATGCGCACCTTGATCAGGCGCTCGGCATCAAGTGAGAGCTAGGGCGATGCACCCCACCGTTCTCGGCGCTGCGCTAAGTTACCGACCCGCTAGCCTGATGGTATCTCTAGGTTTGTGGATCGGCGTCCAAAACGGACCCTCATCGCTATGCCGGTAAACAACTGACGTGGATGAAGAAAATTTATCTGACAGGGGGTCCCGAGCGGTGCCGACATTTTGCAGGGCCCTGCAAGAATAGTTATTTAGATCAACTGATTAGGCAAAAGAACGAGGGTCCCGTTTTGAACGCCGCTTTACAGATAGATGTTTTGCAACTGTCCACGAACAACCAAGCAGCAGCCTACCAAGACATGTTTTCCACCGCCTTCCGCTACCTACAGACGAGGGCGGATAAGGGCACCAAACCGAACGTTGAGGCCTCGATCGCCTCCCGGTTCGGCCGCACCCACACTGCAGCGCAGAAGGCCATCACCAAATCTGGCCTGCCGACCATCCCTGCCCACATCAAAGCGGCTCTACCGGCGCAGGGAATCCAGGACCACACGATCAATCGTCTGCTCCTGATGTCGAGCTCGGAGCATCACCTGTCCGTCGTGCCGATGGCATTCTTTGTCGAGCGGCCCAGTGCTCAGGCTGAATCCGTGGTTGGCCGGCCCTTGCCTGGCCTTTCTTAGGTTAGGTCGAAAGCGACGATGCATTCGTTCGGGAGAGCCCCGTTCCTCTGCTTCCGGAGCCCCTAGTGACACCGCCCGCGATTGCGGACCGGGCCCGGCGGCTGGCGCAAGATCAGGTTGTCACCGTGCGGGAGGCCGGTCACCGCGAGCCGCAATCTTCCATCGAAATGCCTCTCCGAACCGGCCGATAAGGCCAAGCTCTGCCGCTGGCGGACATTTGCAAACCGGCCCATGTTGCAACCTCATGGAGATTCTCAATCCTCGCGAGCTCGCGTCCCTAATCTGGTTTGTCGGAGTGGTAGGCCTGCTGGTCTGGAAAGCGAAGGCGTGGGGCGCGCTGTTGGGCCTCGTCCGGTCTTTCTGCAAACCAATCATACTGACTGTCATCGCCTTGATGGCGCTCTGGGTCGCAAGCTCCATCTGGGTGCTCGCGCGCATTGATCTTTGGGACATCGGCAATCTGAAGACGTCCCTTATTTGGTTCCTCGCCTTCGCTCTGGGCTGGATGTTCAACGTAAGGCGGTGGGAAGGCGACCCAAGCGAAATGGCCAAGTCCATGGTTCGCGAGGTGTTGGGTGTCACGACCGCCGTCACCTTCCTAGCTGAGTTCTACACCTTCAATATCTGGGGCGAGCTTATTCTGGTCCCCGTCGTCAGCTTCATCGTGCTGATGGCGACCTTTGCCCAGGGTCAGGAAGGCCACGAGATCGTCGCCAAAGTCTTCGGGGCCTTGGTCTCGATCATCGGCCTTTCCCTTCTCAGCTACGCTGCGTGGCGACTGTTCAGCGATCTTCGGGGCTTCGCGACGCCGGAAACAGGCCGTGAGTTCGCGGTCCCAGCGCTCCTGTCCCTGTTATTTATCCCCTTCATGTACGGGCTCGCCGTCTGGAATGGATATGGCGAAGTGAGCCGGGTCCTCTATTTCACAATTAAAGATCCAAACGTCCTCGCCTTTGCGAAACGACGCTTGTTTTTGTGGTTCGGTCTAGACGTCTCCCTGCTCCGCCGCTGGCGGGTCTCCCTGTTCAGACTCGAAACGAGAACAAACGCGGACGTCAGGCGGACCGTTCTAACCATGAAGGCCGCTCGCCGCCGCGAAATCCGGAAGCCCCACATCCCGCACGAGTTCGGCTGGTCGCCCTACCGGGCCGCGAAGTTCCTTTCGAAACACGATCTGAACGCCGGGCCCTATAACCCAAGCTACGGCGAATGGTCGGCGCTGGCGCCGTCGCATTACCTGACGAAGAGTCCGATCGGCGACCGGCTCACCTATCAGGTCACCGGCACCGAAGAAATCGCCACCAAGTTGACCCTGACCTTCTTTTCAGACCGATTGCGCAAAGATGATGAGGACACGCCCCCATCTTCGATCCGAGCGCTGGCCGATGCATCCACGGCGCTGTTGATGGCGGTTTTTGACGAGCGGTTTGCAGATGTATCCCGCGATCTGAGCAACGGGGCCCGCAGCACGGAGCTGGACGGGGTGACCGTGGAGCTAGTGGAGGATGAAGGCACCAAGCTGATCATTCGCCATCCGATGTACACTGGACCCAAAGAAAGCTGGTCTGACATACTTGAGGATGACGACGCGTCTTTCACCCACGGCGAGTCGTCATGATCGGAACCGGCTGGCTGTGATGGCCACCCATTCTCATTTTCACGTCCTGCCAGGGACCCTCGGCCAAAGGCGATCCAAAGTGCCGCTAAGAAGCAAGAGCAGACGCCTTCTGGCACTCAAGTTGGCTGGCCGTTAGAGGCCACCCACGCAGGACCCACGCGGCTTCCCAGCGCAACGGCCCTTCCGCCGCTCGCCCGTCGATGTCCTAGTTAGAGTGCCATTGGAGTGGTGGTGCCGCTTAGGTGACTCGAACACCTGACCCCCGCATTGCGAAGGCCAGGGAAGGGAGGAATAAAAGGCTATTAACTACAACTGTATAACCCATAATTGGGGCGGGGTTTTTGTCGCCACCCAGACTCCTCCCAGACTCGCCGGAGGGGTAGGTGGGGGCGTTTCCTAGCTAAGGTGCCTTCCCGTGGGAAACGCCGGAATTTCGACCTGCGCCATACCTGCGAATGTGCTTCGATCGGGTGCCAAGCATGCCGCTGCAGGCGGTACGCCGTCCGCCTTCCGCACGGGCGGCTGAGCCCGCCACCCAAAGCGGACATTCCGGGGAGTCGGTCTGAGGGCCGGTTTCTGACTCCAGGCAGACGTTGAAGAAGTCCGCTTTGCGGGTCGGCGATCGAGCGCCGTCCATGCACGACGATATACCAACCAGTCTCACAGGCCGCCGACCACGTCCTTCAGTATGTCTGCCGCCGAGCGATCGCGCGG
>NZ_JAQSDK010000014.1 GCF_029945885.1 Brevundimonas sp. | reverse complement strand
TCGCGCTCCGCGCGCCGCTGGGTCCTCCGGTCGCGGCTGCGCCGCGCCGAAGGATGACGACAGCAGGGGGGGGCACCGCCCCCGGGATGACGACAGCAGGGGGGGCGTTCAGCCTGGTTTCGACCAACGTGGATCATCAGCGGGGAACCAGTCGGCGGCGAGGTCCAGCCAGTCGGGGTTATCAGCCTCGATCAGGGCCAGTTTCCAGTCGCGCAGCCAGTGTTTGATGCGTTTCTCACGGGCGATGGCCTCGACCATCCAGGCGTGGCGTTCAAACCAGACCAGCCGGGTGCAAAGGTGCTGTTTCGTGAACCCCTCAAACGCCCCGGTCCGGTGCTGGAGAACCCGTGTGCCCAAATCGGCGGTGACGCCGGTGTACAGGGTGCCGTTGCGGCCACTGGCCATGATGTAGGTGGCGATGAAGAGCCGATGCGTCCCCATGCATGTAGATCAACACAACGCCCGGATGCTTTCCAGCCCGGCTCCCACCGTCGTCATCCTCCGGCGCGGCGCAGCCGCGACCGGAGGACCCAGCGGCGCGCGACAGCGCGAAACGGTCTGGCAGGGTGCGGAGGACAGGTTTCGCCCTCGCTACGCTCGCTCGCCGAAGGATGACGACAGGGGGGATGGGCGGAATTGGGGGACCCTACCCGAACCCGCCAGTCTCGACCTTGACGAAGGCGGCATGGCCGGTGAGGTCGGTGAACAGGTCGGCCTCGGTGCCGGTCAGGAAGGCCTGGAGGCCGAGGGCGACGATCTCCTCGAACAGGGCGGCGCGGCGGCGCGCATCGAGGTGGGCCGGAGCCTCGTCCAGCAGCAGGACGGGGGGGACCGCCGAGACGGTGCGCAGCCGGGTGATCTGGGCCAGGATCAGGTTCAGGACCAGGGCCTTCTGTTCGCCGGACGACCCCTCGGCGGCGGGGCGGTTCTTTTCGCGGTGCAGGGCGGTCAGGTCCGAACGGTGCGGCCCGAACAGGGAGCGACCGGCGGCGGCGTCGCGGGCACGGGAGCGGACCAGACCCTCGCGGATGGCGGCGGCGATCGAGTCTTCATCAGCCCCGGCGGCGGCCATGGTTTCGGCCTCGCCGGTCAGGCCCAGATCGGCCTGGGGGAAGGGGCGGTCGCCGCGGGCGTCGATCCCGGCCTGGAGCCCGGTCAGGGCGGCGGCGCGGGCCGTGGCGGCCCGGGCCCCGGCCTCGCCGAGCCGCAGCTCCAGGGCGTCGAGCCACAGGGGATCGGCTTCCCGGCCTTCGGCACCGTCGGTCAGCAGGCGCAGCCGTTCGCGCAGGGCCTTTTCATAGCCGGCCACCACCGCCGCATGGTCGGGCACGGCGGCGAAGACCAGACGGTCGAAGAATTTGAGCCGGCCGGCGCGGGCGTCGGAGAACAGCCGGTCCTGTTCCGGCGTGGCCCAGACCGGGCGCAGATAGTCGAGCAGCCGCCCCGGCTGGGCCGTCTCGCCGTCGATGCGGACGATGCGGCGCGCGGCCCCGGCCGCCTGGACCCCGGTGCCGAGCCGGACCTCATCGCCGTCGCCGGCATCGAGCGTCAGGGCCACGGCCCAGGCGCGGCCGCCGGCCTCGCCCGGTTCGCGCCGCCCCATCTCGACCGCCGTGGCCGCGCGCAGGCCGCGCCCGGGGGTGAACAGGCTGAGCGCCTCGAGCAGATTGGTCTTGCCGGCCCCGTTGGGTCCGTACAGCACCACCGGCCCCGCCGGGACCGGCAGGGTGGCGGACGCATAGGACCGGAAATCGGTGAGGGTGAGGGACTGGATCAAGACAGACCGGTTACAGCATTCCGCTCATCCCGGCGAAGGCCGGGCCCCAGTACTTTCGCTCAACCACCGACTTTCGCCGGGATGAGCGGATTTGTGTGAGCCCCTAAACCCGCAGCGGCATCAGCACATACTGGACGCCGGGGTCACCGGGATCGAGGACCAGGGTCGGGCTGGCCGGGTCGGCGAACATGAAGGTGGCGTTCTCGCCGGTGATCTGGCCGGCGACGTCCAGCAGATAGCGGGCGTTGAAGCCGATCTCGAACGGCTCTTCGGAATAGCCGATCTCGACCTCCTCGACGCCCTGGCCGGCCTCCATGTTGCGGACGGTCAGGGTGACGCGATCCAGTTCGAAAGCCAGTTTCACCGAGCGGCTCTTCTCGGCCGAGATGGTGGCGACGCGGTCGACGGCGTTCTTGAAGGTGGCGTTGTCGATGTCGGCCCGCTTGTCGTTCCCCTTGGGAATGACGCGCATATAGTCGGGGAAGGCCCCGTCGATGACCTTGGAGGTCAGGGAGGCCTGGCCGAACTCAAAGCGGATCTTCTGCGGGCTGACCTGGACCTCGACCGGGCCGGAGCCGTCGTCGAGCAGGCGGCGGACCTGGTCGATGGTCTTGCGCGGGACGATGACGCCGGGGCCGCCGGCGGCCCCTTCGGGGGCCGGGGTCTCGGCCAGGGCCAGGCGGTGGCCGTCGGTGGCCACGGCGCGCAGCAGGGGCACGCCGCCCTCGGCCACCGTGTGCAGGTACAGGCCGTTCAGATAGTAGCGCGTCTCTTCGGTCGAGACGGCGAACCGGGTCTTGTCGATCAGTCGGGCCAGGTCTTCCTTGGCCAGGGCATAGCGGGTGCCGCCGGTGTCGGCCGACATGACCGGGAAGTCGCCGGCCGGCAGGACCGGCAGGTTGAATTTCGAGCGCCCGGCCGAGACCGTCAGGCGCGGATCGTCGCTGTTGTAGGTGAGCGAGACCTCGGCCCCCTCGGGCAGTTTGCGGATGATCTCGTACAGGGTGTGGGCGGGGGCGGTGATCTGCCCCTCGACCTGGACCACGGCCTCGGCCTCGTCGACCATCTCCATGTCGAGGTCGGTGGCGGCGAAGGCCAGTTTGTCGCGCCCGGCGCTGAGCAGGACGTTCGACAGGATCGGAATGGTGTTGCGACGTTCAACGACGCTCTGCACATGGCCGAGGGCCTTGAGGAGCGCGGATCGTTCGATGGTCAGCTGCATGTCGTCTCGCCCGGGATGCGACGACTCAGGATCGTCGCTGCGACTGGAGGGCCTTGGACACTAGCGGATTGAGCGGGCGGGGCAAGGAAGGGCGTAGGGCTTAGGGCTTAGGGCTTAGAGAAGAGAGAGAGGCAAGTGGGGATAATCGAATGGATCGACCTTAAACTCCCCAATCCCCAAGACCTAAGCCCTACTCACTACCCCCGGAGCTTGCGGGTCAGGGCCTCGACGTCGCGGGCGATCTGGTCGTCCTGCGGCATCAGTTCCTCGATCTTGCGGACCCCGTGCAGGACGGTGGTGTGATCGCGCCCGCCGAAGCGGCGACCGATGTCCGGATAGGAGCGGGTCGTGTGCTGTTTGCACAGCCACATGGCGATCTGGCGCGGCCGGGCCACCGAACGGGTGCGCCGCTCGCTGAGCAGGTCGGCCTGTTTCATGTTGAAATGTTCGGCCACCGTCTTCTGGATCTCGTCGACGGTGATGCGGCGCTCGGGCCCGCCGCGCAGGGCAGCCCCCAGCAGGACCTGGGCCTCGTCGACGGTCAGGGCCGACAGCCGGGCCCCGGCGACGGCGGCCAGGGTGTTCACGGCCCCCTCGAGCTCGCGCATCGAACCGGGGGTACGATCGACCAGATGTTCGAGCACCTCGGGCTGGACGTCGCCGGTGACGACGCCGAGCCGGGCGAGGGCGGCCAGGCGGTTGCGGGCCACGGCCAGTTTCAGCAGGCGGTCGGCCGGCTCGACCGGGCAGGTCAGGCCCGAGGCCAGATGGCTGCGCAGGCGCGGCTCGACCTCGGTCAGGGCCATCGGCGGGCGGTCGGCCGACAGGACGATCCGTTTGCCGTCCTCGATCAGGGCCGTCAGGGTCGACAGCAGTTCTTCCTGGGTCGAGGCCTTGCCGCCGACGAACTGGACGTCGTCGATCAGCAGCATGTCGGCGCTGCGCAGACTGTCCTTGAAGGCGGCGGTCGAGCGGTCCTGCATGGCGCGGACGAAGGTCGACAGGAAGCGTTCGGCGGTCAGATAGACCACCTTCGCATCCGGGCGCAGGCGCTGGGCCTCCCAGGCGATGGCATTGAGCAGGTGGGTCTTGCCGTAGCCATAGGGGCCGCAGAAGAAGATCGGGTTGAAATGACCGTCGGCCCAGCCGGCGGCCTGCCGGGCGATGGCCAGGGCGAAGGCATTGCCCTGGCCCTCGACGAAGCTGTCGAAGGTCAGGCGATCCTGCAGGCCGGCGGCGCGCACGGCGCGGGCCCCGTCGGCCACCGGTCCCACGGTCGGGCGCGGCATCGGCATCACGGCGGCCAGTTCGCCGCGGGCGGCGCTGACGGCGGAGGCGGGCGGGGTCGAGCTCATCTCGGCACGGCAGCGGACGTCGAGGCGACGCGACAGGCCGTCGAGGCCGAGCCACAGCTCGTTCATGCGACGCAGGGCGTTCTTGCGCACCCAGTCCCGGGCATAGGCGGTCGGGGTGACCAGGATCAGCTGGCCCGCGCCATCGACCCGTACGGCCGAGGGGGCGATGTAGGAGCTGAACGGACCTTCGCCGATTTCGGTCCGGAGGCGACCCGACGCCTCGGTCCAGATGCGATCCGGATCCGTCATGCTCGCCATTGCCACGCCCCCCGCCATATCAATCACCCAACCTTACAAATTCAACGTTCAGACCACACTCCAGGGCCGCCGGTACCGAGGACGACTTCTCCTGCCCCGCAAAGCGCTATGCTTTGCAGGCGGGGTCATACTCTCGAACAGACGTCCCACGCCGACGCGATACCCAGGTTCCGCGCCGCCTTCATCCGTGTCGGGATGGAAGTGCGTAAGAGCCCAAAACTTACGCTCAGGACGGGTTGGGTCAACGCTGATTCGCGACTCGAATTGCAGTTAAATTGTTTGACTCCGCTAAAGCCAAACGAGCGTTGAGGAAATGTTCAATTCCCCGTTCAGGCGAGCGCCGATTCTTCGGCGACGACTTATTCGCAGACATGGAAACGGCGAGGGAGCGGTAGCGCCCTCGCCGTTGAAAACCATAATTTTTCGCATGACGGCCCGATGAAGGGCCGTCCGGAGACGTCTAAGTCAGGCGGCCGACAGCTTCTTCAGCTGGGCAGCCAGACGGGAGACTTTCCGCGAACCGGTGTTCTTGTGAACCACACCCTTGGAGACCGCGCGCATCAGCTCGGACTGGGCCTCGATGAAGGCCCCCTTGGCTGCACCGGCGTCGCCCGAGGTGAGGGCTTCCTGGAATTTGCGGAGGAAGGTGCGAACGCGGGTGCGTCGCGCCTTGTTGACCTCGGTACGGGCCGCGATCTTGCGGATCGCCTTCCGGGCGCCGGGGTTGTTAGCCATTTGAAAAAACCTTCAACGGAAAACGCCGCAGACCAAGCGTCCACGGCGTGAAATCTCAAGAGCGCGCGGATATAGCTGAAAGGGTGGAGGGGGTCAACGCGAGTCAGCGCCCCGTGAAATTCGGCTTCCGCTTTTCGACGAAGGCCGACATTCCCTCCTTCTGGTCCTCGAAGGCGAACAGCGAGTGGAACAGGCGGCGCTCGAACAGGACGCCCTGGGTCAGGGTGGTCTCGAAGGCGGCCCCGACCATCTCCTTGTTGGCCATCACCGCGAGGATGGACTGGGCGGCGATCTTCGTCGCCACGGCGCGGGCCTCGTCCAGCAGGGTGTCGGCGGGGACGACGCGCGACACCAGGCCGGCGCGTTCGGCCTCGGCCGCATCCATCATCCGGCCGGTCAGGACCATCTCCATGGCCTTGGCCTTGCCGACGGCCCGGGTCAGCCGCTGCGAGCCGCCGATGCCGGGGGCGACGCCGAGGTTGATCTCGGGCTGGCCGAATTTGGCATTGTCGCCGGCGAGGATGAAGTCACACAGCATGGCCAGCTCGCAGCCGCCGCCGAGGGCATAGCCGGAGACGGCGGCGATGATCGGCTTGCGGAAGCGGGCGATACGGTCGTGGCCGAGGGCGAAGAAATTGCCCGTGTACATCTGGGCATAGGTCTGGTCGGCCATCTCCTTGATGTCGGCCCCGGCGGCGAAGGCCTTGGCCGAGCCGGTCAGGACCAGGCAGCGGACGCTGTCGTCCTGTTCGACAGTGTCGAGAAAGGCGGCCAGTTCGGCAAACAGGGTCGAGTTCAGCGCGTTCAGCGCCTCGGGCCGGTTCAGGGTCACCACCGCATAGCCGTCGGCATGGCGTTCGATCAGCAGGGTGGAATAGCTGTCAGACATGATGGTGCTCCTCTGGGTCGGGGCGAGGTCTAGCGCGTCACCCGTCCCACTGGAACACCTCACCGATATCGACCCCGAACACGGCGGCGATGCGGAAGGCGGCTTCCAGCGACGGCGAGTATTTGCCCTGCTCCATGGCGACGATGGTCTGGCGGGTCATACCGATACGCGCCGCCAGATCCGCCTGGGTCATTTCGCCGGCATGAAAGCGCAGCTCACGGATGCGGTTGCGGATCGGCGGCGGGGCCTTGACCATCAGCGGCCCCGACGGGACAGGACGACCGCAACCAGGTGGCGAACGGCCTCGGCCACGGCCAGGGCCAGGACCACACCGTTGACGGCGACGAGGGCGGCGGTCGACAGGGGTTCGACTCCCAGCAGGTCAGGGTGTTTGACCGAATGGACATAGGCGAACCCCGACAGGCCGCCCAGCACGGCCCCCAGGATTATGAAGGCGGCGTTGCTGGCCTTCAGGGCGATGGCCTGCTCGCGCTCGTCGCGGACGAGGATGTCGGACTGCGGGCCGCTGCGGGCGGCGGCGATCGCGCCGATGATGTAGCCGATCAGCAGAACCACGATACAGCCGATCAGCAGCCACAGGGACCGGTCCGCGGTCAGGGTGCCTTCGGCCGACAGCTGGGCCAGCCGGGTGAAATAGAAGCCCCAGACCAGCACGATATTCACCAGGGCGAACCCCGACAGTTTTTCCTTGAACGACATTGTTTCCCTCATTCCAGAACGAGAGTCCGTGTCGCATTTGAACGACACCATATCTAGTATTTTTTACATCGAGTCCGAATTATCAGACTCAAGCGAGCGCCGCCAGCCTGAGGACGGTGTTCCAGTTGCGCCCGGTGCCGACGCCGGTCAGGCGCGGCACGGCCTTTTCGGCCATCCGCGACCGGCCGATGCCGTCGGCGCACCACAGATAGAGAGTCCCGTCGACGGCGGCGGCCCGTTCGTCGCCGACGGCGAGGCCCTGCAAGGTTTCAAGCGCCCCGTCCGCCAGCCTGGCCTTCATCACCATGACCAGCAGGCGGCTGCCGTCAGTCACGGCCTGTTGCGGAAAGGGATTGGCGGCGATCAGGGCGGCCCACTGATCGGGTGTGCGCACCATAATCTCTATGGGCCGGCCGAAGCGGGCAGCGATGCCCGCTTCCAGCCGGGCCTCCAGATCCAGAGGCTCGGCGTCGCTGTCGACCACCAGATTGCCGCTGGCCAGCAGGGTGCGGGGATTGGCGAGACCGAGGGTGTCCGCGACGGTCTTCAGCTCGGTCATCAGGACCTTGACCCCGCCGACATTGACCCCGCGCAGCAGGCAGATGCGGTGGCTCATGCCCTCACCCCTTCTGGCAGACCGGGCAGAAGAAGGTCGAACGCCCGCCCTGGACGATACGGGTGACGGTGCCGGTGCAGCCATCGGCGAGACAGGGCTGACCCTCGCGGCCATAGACGTCGAACCGGTGCTGGAAATAGCCCTGGCCGCCCTCGGCATTGGCGAAATCCTTCAGGGTGGAGCCGCCGGCAGCGATGGCCTCGGTCAGGACGTCGCGGACCACGGCCGCCAGCGCCTCGAGCCGGGGCTGCGAGACCTGGCCCGCCGGGAGCCGGGGCGAGATGCGGGCGCGGAACAGGGCCTCGCACACATAGATATTGCCCAGGCCGGCGACATGGCGCTGATCCAGCAGGCTGACCTTGATCGAGGGCTTGCGGCCGGCGAAGGCTCCGGCGAGGTGGGTGCCGGAAAACCCGTTGCCCAGGGGTTCGGGGCCCAGGCCGGCGAACCAGGCATGGGTCTCGAGAGCCCCGGCCGGGATCAGGCCCATGAAGCCGAAGCGGCGGGCATCGGTATAGCCGACCCGGGTGACGAGGGGGCCGGAGACGGCGTCCAGACTCATATGTTCATGCTTGCCGGCCGTCGGGACCTGATGGGCGAAACCCCCGGGGGCGACCCCGGCCAGGGTGAAGCGTCCGGTCATGCCCAGATGGGTGACCCAGGTCTCGCCGGTCGACAGGGCCGCCAGCAGATATTTGGCGCGCCGGTCGATGCGCTCGACCACCGCTCCGTCGAGACGGTCGATGAAGCGCTCGGGAAAGGGAAAGCGCAGATCGGGCCGGTTCTGGCGCACCGCGGTCAGCCGCGCCCCGACGAGGACGGGCTCGAGGCCGCGGCGGACGGTTTCGACTTCGGGCAGTTCGGGCATTGGGCTCCGGCTCAAGCGGTAGGGCTTAGGTCTTAGGTCTTAGGTCTTAGGGCTTGGAAGGTTGGGGCGGGAGTCCGCTTCCCCTAATCCCCAGGCCCCCTCACTGCGCCTACTCACTGCTCACTGGCGCCTGGCGCGGTTTCCGGCTTACCTCCATCCGAAGCCGGAGACGACCCTGATGACCGACACACCCGCCGCGACGCCCCGCAAGCGTATTGAACTGACGCTGCGGGCGCTGGTTCTGGGTTGTTTGCTGGCGGTCGTGTTTACCGCCGCCAACACCTACCTGGGCCTCAAGGTCGGGCTGACCTTCGCCTCGGCCATTCCGGCGGCGGTCATTTCGATGGCCATCCTGCGGATGTTCAAGGACTCGACCATCTGGGAAAACATGACGGTCCAGACCGTGGCCTCGGTCGGCGGGGCCATGAGCTCGATCATCTTCGTCCTCCCCGGGCTGGTCATGGTCGGCTGGTGGCTGGAGTTCCCGTTCTGGGAGTCGGTGTTGATCTGCGTCTTCGGCGGCGTGCTGGGGGTGACCTTTTCGATTCCGCTGCGCCGCGCCCTGGTGGTCGAGGCGAACCTGCCCTACCCCGAGGGCGTGGCCGCCGCGGAGGTGTTGACCGTCGGATCGCGCGGTGCCGAACAGACCGAAAGCGCCGTGCGCGAGAACGCGGCCGGCCTGTGGGTCGTGATCACCGGTGCCGTCGTCTCGGCCGGCTACGCCCTGCTGGTCGCGGGACGGGTCTTCGCCGGCGAAGCGGCCCGGTTCATCAGGCTGCCGGCCTCGCTGGGCGGCGGGGCCACCGGCCTCGGCTTCGGCATGCAGTTCGCCCTGCTGGGCGCGGGCCATCTGATCGGCCTCGCCGTCGGCCTGGCCCAGCTGTTCGGCCTGATCCTCGCCTGGGGGATCGCGGTGCCGATCCTCACCAGTCCGGACACCATCGCCTGGCTGACCGCCCACGGCATTCCCTCGATCGCCACCACCCTGCCGGCCGGAATCGGTGCCGAGGAACTGGCCGGCACGGTGTGGAGCCGCGAGGTCCGCTTCATGGGGGCCGGCGTCATCGGCGTGGCCGCCATCTGGACCCTGATCAAGCTGGCCGGGCCGCTGATCGGCGGCCTGGCCTCGGCCCTGGCCGCCAACCGCCGCCGTCAGGGCGGGGAGGTGCTGGAGCGCACCGAGCAGGACATTCCGATCAACATCGTCGCCGGCCTGTCGGTCGCCTGCCTGATCGGCATCGGCTTCATCCTCGCCTGGTTCGCCCAAGGCAATCCGACCCTGGCCGGCTCGACCGCCCTGCTGGTCGGGGGCGGCCTGATCTATGTCGTCCTCATCGGCTTCGCCGTGGCCGCCATCTGCGGCTATATGGCCGGGCTGATCGGATCGTCCAACAGCCCCGTGTCGGGGGTCGGCATCCTGGCGGTGGTCATCGCCTCGGTCCTGATGCTGGGCGTGCTGGCGCTGGCCGGACTTCCGGCCGACCCGTCGGTGGTAGCCTTCGCCCTGATCGTGACGGCCGTGGTGTTCGCCGTGGCCGTCATCGCCAACGACAACCTGCAGGATCTGAAGACCGGTCAGCTGGTCGGGGCCACCCCGTGGCGGCAACAGACCGCCCTGATCGTGGGTGTCATCGCCGGTGCCATCGTGATTCCGCTGATCCTCAACCTGCTGAACAAGGCCTTCGGCTTCGAGGGCGGACCGGCCGGCATCGCGGACCAGCCGTTGGCGGCACCGCAGGCGACCCTGATCTCCGCCCTCGCCCGCGGGGTCATCGGCGGCGACCTGCGCTGGGACCTGATCGGTCTGGGCGCGGTGATCGGCGTGGTCATCATCGCGCTGGACGCCGCGCTGAACGCGGCCACGAAAGGGAAGATGAAGCTTCCGCCCCTGGCCGTCGGCATCGGCTTCTACCTGCCGGCCGCCGTCACCACCATGCTGGTGCTCGGGGCAGTCTGCGGCTGGGTCTACGACAAGGCGATCAGGACGACCCGCTTCGCCGACGTCGGGCGTCGCATGGGCGTGCTGCTCGCCTCCGGTCTGATCGTGGGCGAAAGCCTGTTCCTCGTCATGACGGCGGGGGTGATCGTCTCCACCGGCGACGACGCGCCGTTCGCCCGCTTCTTCCCGGTCGGCCAGGGCTGGCCGGCCATGTTGGCGGGGCTGGCGGTGTTCGTGGCCCTGACGGTCGGTCTCTATGCCTGGGTCCGCAACCGGTCAGCCCGGGTCTGATCCGGCAGGATTCCACCGAGTCCCGTTCCGCCACTGCCCCGCCCTCGCCGTTTTTGCCCGGTAGGAGGTCCGGCAATTGGTCAGGCGGCGTGTTCCACACGCTCTGGCCTTTGCGTGCGCGTCCCTGTATGAGGCGCGCGCTCCCTGAACTGTCGCTCTTTCTCCGCGGCCCGCCCGGTTCATCCCGTTCGCCGGCCGCTTTTCACGTCTGATATCAAAATGAATATGCGCAACGTCGCCATCATCGCCCACGTCGACCATGGCAAGACCACCCTGGTTGACCAGCTTCTGGCCCAGTCCGGCGTGTTCCGAGCCAATGAGGCGACGACCGAGCGCGCCATGGACTCCAACGACCAGGAGAAGGAACGCGGGATCACCATCCTGGCCAAATGCACCTCGGTGCTGTGGAACGGGAAGGCCGGCGAGACCCGGATCAACATCATCGACACCCCCGGCCACGCCGACTTCGGCGGTGAGGTCGAGCGTATCCTGGGCATGGTGGACGGCTGCGTCATCCTGGTCGACGCCGAAGAGGGCGTGATGCCCCAGACCAAATTCGTGCTGACCAAGGCCCTGAAGATGGGCCTGCGTCCGATCCTGTGCATCAACAAGGTCGACCGTCCCCACGCCGACCCCGACCGGGTTCACAACGAGACCTTCGACCTGTTCGCCGCCATCGGCGCGACCGACGAGCAGCTGGACTTCCCGCACATCTACGCCTCGGGCCGTAACGGCTGGGCGACGCTGGACATGAACGTGCCCAACGACAACCTGGCCCCGCTGTTCGACCTGATCGTCGACCATGTGCCGCCGCCCAAGGTTCAGGAGAACAAGGACAAGCCGTTCCAGATGCTGAACGTGCTGATCGAGTCCGACCCCTTCCTCGGCCGTCTGCTGACCGGACGCATCGAGAGCGGCAAGGCCATTCCCGGCATGGCCATCCACGCCCTCGACCGTGACGGCAAGGAAATCGAGCGCGGCCGCATCACCAAGGTTCTGGCCTTCCGCGGCCTGAAGCGTACGGCGCTGGACGAAGGCTCCGAGGCCGGCGACATCGTCGCCATCGCGGGCCTGTCCAAGGCTACCGTGGCCGACACCCTGTGCGCCATCGACGTCACCGACGCCCTGCCCGCCCAGCCGATCGACCCGCCCACCATCTCGATGACCGTCTCGGTCAACGACAGCCCGCTGGCCGGTCGCGAAGGCGACAAGGTCCAGTCGCGCGTGATCCGTGACCGCCTGCTGAAGGAGGCCGAGGCCAACGTCGCCATCCGCGTCACCACCAGCGAGGGCGGCGACGCCTATGAGGTCGCGGGCCGGGGCGAACTGCAGCTGGGCGTGCTGATCGAGAACATGCGCCGCGAGGGCTTCGAGGTCTCGATCTCGCGTCCGCGGGTGGTCTATCAGTTCGGCGAGAACGGCGAGAAGCTGGAGCCGATCGAGGACGTCATGATCGACGTCGACGACGAATATACCGGCATCGTCATCGAGAAGCTGTCGGCGCGCAAAGGCGAGCTCAAGGACATGGGTCCGTCGGGTGCCGGCAAGACCCGCATCAGCCTGATGTGCCCGTCGCGCTCGCTGATCGGCTACCAGGGCGAGTTCCTGACCGACACGCGCGGTTCGGGCGTGCTGAACCGGGTGTTCAGCCACTATGAGCCGCACAAGGGTCCGATCGAGGGTCGCCTGAAGGGCGTGCTGGTGTCCAACTCGGACGGCGAGACCGCCGCCTTCGCCCTGTGGAACCTCGAGGACCGCGGCGTGATGTTCGTGGGCTCCGGCGAGAAGACCTACCAGGGCATGATCATCGGCGAGAACAGCCGCTGGGATGACCTCGACGTCAACCCGATCAAGGGCAAGGTGCTGAACAACATCCGCGCCTCGGGCAAGGACGAGGCCGTGCGCCTGACCCCGCCGCGGGCCATGTCGCTGGAACAGGCCATCGCCTATATCGGCGAGGACGAACTGGTCGAGGTCACGCCCAAATCGATCCGCCTGCGCAAGCAGATCCTGAACCCGAGCTTCCGCAAGAAGCGCGCCCGCCCGGAATAGGGTCGCGGCCCGATCCGGACCGGAAACGAAAAAGGGCGGCCCCGACGGGGCCGCCCTTTGTTTTGTCGGCGACGGCAAACGCCCTAGCGACGTTTGACCAGTCCCAGCAGGAACAGCAGCACGATCGCGCCGATGGTGGCGACGATGGTCGAACCGATCCAGCCGCCCCAGGTGAAGCCGAGGGCGTTGGCGATGAAGCCACCGATCACGGCACCGATGACGCCGACGATCAGATTGGTGATCAGGCCGTGGTTACGGCCCATGATCTGCTCGGCCAACCAGCCCGCGATGATACCGACGATAATCCAGAACAGGATAGACATGAGGATTTCCCTTCCTTGAAAGCCAAGCTCCCGCAGTAAATGCCCCGGTCACAATCCGGTTGCGTCGCGCTGGTAATCCACCGTTCGACGACATTCCCCCGCCGCGCGAACGCGGCACGCCCCTTGCCCCATGAGAGGCGAGCCGTTCCGTTTCGGGACAGCGCGACATCAAGGGGATTTGGGGCCATGGCTACCGATATCGATCTTCACCTGGGACGCCGTCTGCGTCGTCGTCGTCGCCTTCTGGGCCTGACGCAGCAACAGCTGGCGATGCAGGTCGGGATCCGTTTCCAGCAGATCCAGAAATACGAGTGCGGGGCCAACCGCATCTCGGCCGCCCGCCTGTGGCAGCTGGCCGAGGCGCTGGAATCGCCGGTCAGCTATTTCTACGACGGGCTGGAAGAGGCCATCGAACGTCAGGAGGCTGCCGGCGCGAACGGTGGCGAGATGTTTTCCCGCAAGGAAACGCTCGACCTGATCCAGGCCTATTACCAGCTGGGCGAACGGCCGCGCCGCCGCCTGCTGGACCTGGCCAAGTCGCTGCATGCCGAGGGCGACGCCGCCTGATCCGGCGCGTCGGGGCCCGGTCGGGCCCACAAGACGGGTGACTTGCCGGCGGCGCTTGCTGTATGCCGCCGGCGATGACCGAGCTTGAATCCTTCACCGTCGACCTGGCCCGCGAAGCGGCCCGGGTGTCCCTGCCCTTCTTCCGCAGCGTCTTCGCCCAGGAGGACAAGGGGGCCGACGGAGCCTTCGATCCGGTCACCGAGGCCGATCGCGCCGCCGAGGCCGCCATCCGCCGGCTGATCGCCGCCCGCTATCCTGACCACGGGGTCATCGGTGAGGAATATGGCGAGGATCGCCCCGAGGCCGAGCACGTCTGGGTACTGGATCCGATCGACGGTACGCGCGCCTTCATCGCCGGCCTGCCGTCCTGGACCTGTCTGATCGCCCTGCGTCACGCGGGCCGGCCGCGCATCGGCGCGATCGCCCAGCCCTATCTGGACGAGATATTCCTGGGCGGCCCCTCCGGCGCACGCCTGCTGAAGGGCGGGGCCGAGACGGCGCTGCGGACCCGTCGTTGCGCCGGTCTGGACGAGGCCCTGATCTCGACCACCGATCCCGAGCTGTTCACCCCGGTCGAGCGCGCGGCCTGGGCCCGGGTGCGCGCCGCAGCGCGCCTGGCCCGGCTGGGATGCGATGCCTATGCCTATGCGATGCTGGCCGCCGGCAATATCGATCTGGTCGCCGAAAGCGGGCTGAAGGTCTGGGACTGGTCGGCCCTGGTGCCGGTCATCGAGGCTGCGGGCGGCCAGGTCACAGACTGGCACGGCGGCGCGCCCAACGACGGCGGACAGATTCTGGCGGTCGGCGACGCCGGCCTGCAGGAGCCGGCCCTGTCCAGCCTGCGCACGGCCGCCCTGGCACCGGCGGCCTGAAGCCACCGGCCCGGCACCGTCAGACAGCGGACATCAGGCCTCAGGCGACCTCGGAGGAATCCCGGGTCGGCTCGGGGAAGGCCAGGGGGGGCGCAGCGGGCTCCGCGGCCGGACCGGCCACCGGTGCCGCCGCGACCGGGGACAGGTCCTGGATCGGCGAGACATAGGCCGCCATAGCATCGAACTCTTCCAGGAAGACGGCGCGCAGGTCGTCGGTCTCCATGATGACCTCGTGTCTGGATCCCGGCACCTCGACATAGCGGCCGCGGCTGAGCCGACGCGCGGCCCATTTGTTGGTCTGTTTCCAGACCCGGTCGTCGTCGCCGGCCTGGACGATGGCCACGGGAATTTTCACCGCCTTCAGGGCCTTGGGCTTGAGGGACCGCTCGCCGGCGTCGAGGGCGAAGGCCAGCCAGCCCCAGGTCGGGCCGCCGACGGCCAGGTGCGGGCAGGCGTACAGCTGCTGGCGCCAGAGCTCGTAGCGGGTCTCGTCCGAGGTCAGGGCGTCATTCTCGAAGGTATGGTCGAACGGATCATCGGCGTCGTCGAGCACATAGTCCCCGGCCTTGCCGTGACGCAGGTTCCAGCGGGCGGCCAGCTTGACCGACCACATCGACCGTTTGCCGGTCTTGATACGCAGCATCGGACTGCACATCAGCGCGCCGGAGAACCGGGTCTCGCCGGCCTCAAGCGTCATCAGATTGAGCGTCGCCCCCATCGAATGGCCCAGCATGATCCACGGCTTGGGCGCGCGGGTCTCGAAGGCTTCCAGCAGGCGGCCATAATCGTCCAGAAACTCCTCGACCGCCCGGGCATGGCCCTTGAGCCGGTCCGGCAGCAACCGGGCCGACAGACCCTGGCCGCGCCAGTCATGGGCCAGGACACAGAAGCCGCGGGCCAGCAGATTGCCGATCAGTTCGAAATATTTCTCGATCGGCTCGGTGCGACCGGTGCTGAGGACCACAGTCCCCCGCGGCTTGGCGGCGACCAGGCTCGAGGGCGTCCACAGGGCGGCGCGCAGTCGCAGACCACCGGCTCCACGGAACCACTCCCCCTGTCCGCCGGGCGGGGGGGCGGCGCCTGGCACACCCATCAGGGGGGCGTTGGCGGCATAGGCGACAGCACGGTTCACTCGGGCTTCCTGAACTTCAAGGTCATGCGATCGCTCTCACCGATCTCATCATATTTCTTCCGATCGAACGTCGGATCGGGCGTCTGGCCCCGCGGTGCCGTCAAACTCTGGGGCGGCAGGGTGTCGACGCCGAACGGATGATCCTTGGTATCCCTTTCATTCGCGTTGATTTCCGAAGACGCGACGAAGATGAAACCGGCCTCGGCGGCCAGCTGCCGGACGAAGGCCTCCTGGACGTAGCCGTTGGCGGCCGCGGGATCCTGGTCCTCATCCGGGGCCAGGCGATGCTGCTCGATCCCGAGGGTCCCGCCGGGCCGCAGGGCCGCATAGGCGTCGGAAAAGGCCTTCTCGGCCACGCCGGCCGCCATCCAGGCGTGGATGTTGCGCATGAACAGGACCAGGTCCGCCGTCCCCGCCGGGGCCACGGGGCCGCTGGTGGGGCCGAAGGCGCTGAATTTGAGCTCGCCGTACAGTTTGCGGTCGGCGGTGAAATGGGTCTGGAAGGCCGCCATCAGGGCCGACTGGGCCGGATCGTCGCCACCGCCGGTCTGGAAGCCCGCCGCATAATAGGTGCCACCGCCGCGCGCCAGATAGGGGGCGAGGATTTCGGTGTACCAGCCACTGCCCGGCCAGAAATCGACCACGGTCATGTTCGGTTGCAGGCCGAAGAACCGCAGGGTTTCCATCGGATGGCGGGCGGCGTCGCGGCCCCGGTCCTGGACCCGCCAGTCGCCGGCGATCGCCCATTCCAGCGAGCCCGCCGGCGGCCCCGACGGCGCGTCCTCGACGACCGGCACCTCGGCCTTCTTGCCGCGACCGCAGGCCGCCAGGCCCGTCAGGACGACGGCAGAGGCTCCGAGAAGCATACCGCGACGCGACGCGACCATTCGCCGGTCCTGCCAAGACTCAAGCATACAATTCCCCCGTGCCGTCGATCCGCGTTCCAGCCACCGACCTCGACAAGGCTGGATTAACCACGTTCGCCGCCATCGTCAAAACGACCACCGGCTCAGCCCGGTTTGCGGAACCGCAGGGTCATGCGGTCGCTTTCGCCGACGGCATCGAAGGCTGCCCGCTCGGCCGGGGTCAGGGTGCGGCCCTGTCCGGACGAGCGCCGTACCGGCGGCAGGGTCCAGACACCGAACGGATGGGCGTGGTCATCGCGCGGATTGGCATTCAGTTCGCTGCGGGCGTCGAGGACAAATCCGGCCCGTTGGGCCGCCTCGATCACATAGGATTCGGAGACATAGCCGGTCGGTGCCGTGACCGAGACATCCAGGTCGCCGGGACTGCGGTGTTGCTCGACCGCCAGCACACCACCGGGCTTCAGGGCCTGGAAGAAGGCCGCCATATAGGGGTCGGTGCGACCGTCCCGGGCCCAGTTGTGCAAGGCCCGGGCGACGACGACCAGATCAGCGGCCCCGTCGGCCACCCCCATGCCGTCGCCCGGCCGGTTGACGGCGACATAACGACCGCCGCTGTCGCGGGCATAGGGCTCGAGGATACCACGCCACCAGCCGGCCGCGCCGGGCTCGATCTCGACCACGGTCTGGCCGGGGGTCAGGCCCCAGAAGGTCAGGGTCTCGAACGGATGACGCGCGGCGTCGCGGGCCACGTCGGCCGCCGGACGGGACGGGGCGGCGATCACAGACCGCAGCAGCTCATCCTCCTGCGGAACCGGCGGAACCATGGCCAGAGGCCCATGGCCGGCCCGGGCAGCGGTGGGGCCGGTTTCGGCGACGGCAACCGCGGGCAGGATCAGGGCGGTGGACAGGACGAGGGCGAGCAGACGCATGGGCGAACTCCGGAAGGGGAAGGACAGGCAGGGCGTTTCATACGACGCATGGCGGGCGGGGCAAGTCACGATCCCGAACATCGTCGCCCGTTTGACCCTGCCCCTTGACCCGGGAAAGACGCTTCCCACATCGGACTCCGAGAGCGCCGGTTTCGGGCTCTCCAGACCCGACGGGGCCCACCAGGGACCGTCACGGCCTGATCCCCACCGCCGTCCGGGGCAAATTCGCCGGGCGGCTCAACCTTGCTGATCCCCAGGAGGATGACCCATGCGTGCCTATGATTTCACTCCGCTCTACCGTTCCGCCGTCGGCTTTGACCGGCTGGCCCATCAGCTGGAGACGGCCGCCCGAACCGGCGAGCCCGGCGGCTGGCCGCCCTACAATATCGAGACCACGGGCGAGAACGCCTATCGCATCGAGATCGCCGTCGCCGGCTTCAGCCCTGACGAACTGACTCTCGAGGTGAAGGAAAACCTGCTCACCGTCACCGGTCGCAAGACGGCCAATGACGACAGCGACGGCCGCACCTATCTGCACCGCGGCCTGGCCGAGCGCGATTTCGAGCGACGGTTCCAGCTGGCGGACTATGTCATCGTGACCCGGGCTGATCTGGTCAACGGTCTTCTGAGCATTGATTTGAACCGCGAGCTGCCTGAGGCGTTGAAGCCTCGTCGTATCGAGATCGGCACCGCTGCACCGCTGATCGAGGGCCGCAAGCCCAAGACCAAGGCCGCCTAGCGCGGGGTTTCGAGACGACACTCCGACGGACATCGGACTGAAGGGGGTGGCGTTCGCGCCGCCCCCTGTTTCGTATCAGGCGGCGACCTCGGGCGCGTCGGGCACTTCCAGGCCCCGGACCCCGGTCACGACAGCGTCGGTCAGTTCGGCCTGCCGCAACTGGGCCCCGTGCAGGATGGCGCGGGACAGGTCCGCCCCGGTCAATACCGCCCGCCGCAGATCCGCCCCCGTCAGGTCCGTTCCGCGCAGGCAGGCCCCGGTCAGATCAGCCGGCAACAGCCGGTCGACGGCCAGCATCAGCGGTCCCAGCTGGGCCCCGCGCATATCCGCCCCGTTGAGGCGCGCCCGGGCCAGTCGGGCCCCGCGCAGGTCGGCCCCCTGGAGGTTGGCCGAACGCAGGTCGGCATCCTCGAGATGCGCGCCCTGGAGCTGCACCCCGGCCATGTCGAGGCCGTAGAAGACCGCGCCACGGGCCGACAGGGCCGTCAGATTGAGTCCGGTGATCGATTTCAGGGCCCGCAGGTCGACGCCGTCGAACACCGAGGGCTGACCCTCGGCCCCGCCGGTGTCGCACCAGCGCGCATGGGCCCCCAGCATATCGGCCGCCGGCATGACCGCGACCGGTGCCCCCGACGAGCGATGGTCGGTCAGGGCCCCCTCCATATTGGCCCCGTCGGTGCGCCACATGTCCACCTTGACCCCGACCAGGATGGCGTCACGCAGATCGGCCCCGGAAAGGTCGGCCCCGGACAGGTCGGCCCCGGCCAGATCCGCCCCGCGGAAGCTGGCCTGTTTCAGATTGGCCCGGACCAGTTTGCAGTCCTTCATGATCGCATCGGTGAAGTCGGCCGAGACGGCGATGATTCCGGTCAGCTTGGACCGCTGCAGATTGGCCCCGGCCAGACAGGCCCCCTGGGCCTGGGTATCGGCCCGGGATTTCGACTCGACGACCCGGAAGCCGAGCCGGGAATCGGCGGCGGCGATGGTGCCTTCGCGCAAATCAGCCTCGAACATGTCGGCACCGGACAGGTCGGCCCCGCGCAGACAGGCCCCGCGCAGGTCGGCGCGGCGCAGGCTGGCCTCGACCAGGATCACGTCCTGCATGTCCGAGCCGAAGAAGGTGGCGTTGTCGAGCCGCGCCCCGGTCAGATCACAGCCGATCATACAGGCGGCCGAGAAATCGGCGTCAGCGAGGTTGCGCCCCGCCATGCTCAGGCCGCTGAGGTCCATCCAGGCGAAGACCGCGCGCGCGCCGCCAGGCCTGGCCTGCCAAAGGCGATCATGCCGCGCGCAGACTGCGTCCAGCTCGGGCTGGGTCAGGCGGCGGCGAGTGGCATCTGGCGAGGGCGCAGGCATGGATTCATGATGAACCCCTTCACTTAACGAAGACTTGCGGAAATCCCGGTTTTTGTCTTCAGACTCAAGCGGTCAGCAGGCCCTGTTCAGCCAGGGCATCCGCCAGCTCGCCGGGACCGGTCCACAGGCGCGTATAGCCCGCCTCGCCGAGGCGTTTCAGCTCCATGCCCAGGTCGGCCCGGGGCGAGGCGGCGAAACGGGCATCGAACCCGGCCCCTTCCTCGCTGATCCGGACCATCGGCCGGCCGGTTTCGAGCCGGTGCAGATAGCCTTCGTACAGGACGGCCGCGTCATCACTGAGCAGGCCGGTCTCGACCGTCAGTCCTGACTGGCGCAGGCGTTCGATGCCGCGTCCCGAGGCGAAGGGCGACGGATCGACGGCCGCCACCACCACCCGGGCGATACCGGCCTCGACCAGAAACTGGGCACAGGAGGTCCGCCCCGACGATCGCGCACCACAGGGCTCCATCGTCACATAGGCGGTTGCACCCCGGGCCAGGTCGCCGGCAGCGGGAATGGCCTGTTCCTCGGCGTGGGGACGGCCGCCGGCGGCGGTCGCGGCCTCGGACACCATCACCCCGTCACTTACGATGACGCAGCCAACGGCCGGATTGGGCCAGGTGTCGCCCATCCGGGCCAGGGCCAGGTCGATGGCCCGGCGCATGAAGCCGAGATCGGCGGCGGCGTCGTTCACGGCATCACCGGCAGGGCCTGGGCCCGGTCCGTGTCGAGATAACGGGCGGCGACCGGCTTCAGCCCGGCGTCGAGATCGATCTCGAGCGGATTGCCGGTCGGAATCTCGACCGCGACGATCCGGTCGTCCGGCACCTGGAACAGGTGTTTGACGATGGCCCGCAGCGAATTGCCGTGGGCGACGATCAGCACATCCTCGCCGGCCCGGAGGCGCGGGGCGATGGTGTCGGTCCAGTAGGGCAGGACCCGTTCGAGCGTGATCTTCAGGCTCTCGGTGTCGGGAATGGGCTGGCCGGCGTAGCGGGGATCGGCATGGAAATCATAGGCCCCGCCCGGGGCCAGGGGTGGTGGCGGTACATCGTAGCTGCGACGCCAGATACGCACCTGGTCCTCGCCGTGCGTTTCCGCCGTCTCGGCCTTGTTGAGCCCGGTCAGGCCGCCGTAGTGGCGCTCGTTCAGCCGCCAGTCCTCGACGGTCGGGATATCCTTGAGACCGGCGGCCTGCAGGGCCAGGGCCCCGGTCCGTTTGGCCCGTTTCAGCACCGAGACGAACATCACATCGGGCTTGAAGCCGGCCGCGGCGATCAGTTCACCGCCGTGACGGGCCTCGGCCTCGCCCTGGGCGGTCAGGTCGACGTCAACCCAGCCGGTGAAGCGGTTCTCGAGGTTCCACTGGCTCTGGCCGTGACGCAACAGGATCAGACGGGGCATACAGGGTCTCCGGAGCAATAGACGGGGCGTAGGACCGGGTGCGCGCCGGGTCAAGGCGACCCCGGCGCAGCCGCTGTCGGGACGAGGGAGCCGTCACCGGCGACCGGCGTTGTTGTTGGCCCTGCCCCGGGTGTCCTATAGCCAGCCCCAGTCCGGTCTCATTCAAGGCTCCGTCCATGCAAAAGCCCCGTTCCGACCTTCGCGCCAATACCGCCGACTACGAGACCATACCGCTGGTGAAGGCGACGGGGTTCCGCGAATATGACGCGCGCTGGATCCTGGACACGGAGATCAACCTGCTGGGCCTGCAGGCCCTGGGCCTGGGCCTGGCCACCTATGTCCATGAGGTCGGGACCCGGCCGCGCATCGTGGTCGGTCACGACTACCGCTCCTATTCGCTGAGCGTGAAACAGGCCCTGATCCTCGGCCTGCTGGAAGGCGGGATGGAGGTGCTGGACATCGGCCTGGCCCTGTCGCCGACCGCCTATTTCGCCCAGTTCGCGCTGGATGCCCCCTGTGTGGCCATGGTCACCGCCAGCCACAACGAGAACGGCTGGACCGGGGTCAAGATGGGGGCCAATCCGCCCCTGACCTTCGGCCCCGACGAGATCGGGCGGCTGAAGACCATCGTGCTGGAGGGCCAGGGCGTGGCCCGGCCCGGCGGACGGCTGGAACGGGTCGAGGGCTTCCGCGACCGTTATCTGGACGAGGTCACCACCGGGGTGAAACTGACCCGGCCGCTGAAGGTGGTGGCCGCCTGCGGCAACGGCACGGCCGGGGCCTTCGCCCCCGAGGCCCTGCGCCGCATGGGGGTGGAGGTGATCGAGATGGACACCGAGCTCGACTATAATTTCCCCAAATACAATCCCAACCCCGAGGACCACGCCATGCTGAGCCAGATGGCGCAGCGGGTGCGGGAAACCGGGGCCGACCTGGCCCTGGGCTTTGACGGCGACGGCGACCGCTGCGGCGTGGTCGACGACACCGGCGAGGAGATCTTCGCCGACAAGATCGGCCTGATGCTGGCCCGCGACCTGTCGGCCCTGCACGCCGATGCCACCTTCGTCGTCGATGTGAAATCGACCGGCCTGTACAAGACCGACGCGGTGCTGAAGGCCAATGGGGCGGACACCGTCTACTGGAAGACCGGCCACAGCTATATCAAGCGCAAGACCGCCGAACTGGGAGCCCTGGCCGGGTTTGAGAAGTCGGGCCATTTCTTCTTCAACGCCCCGATCGGCCGGGGCTATGACGACGGCATCGTCGCCGCCGGGGCCATCCTGGCCATGCTGGACCGCAACCCCGGGAAAAAACTGTCCGAGCTGAAGGCGGCCCTGCCCGACGCCTGGACCAGTTTGACCATGAGCCCGCATTGCGACGACGAGCTGAAATATGAGGTGCTGGAGCGGATCGTCGCCGGCTACGAGGCGCTGGCGGCGGCGGGCGGGTCGATCCTGGGGCGCAAGATCGTCGAGGCCATTACCGTCAACGGCGTGCGGGTGCACCTGGAGGACGGATCCTGGGTGCTGGTGCGGGCCTCGTCCAACAAGCCGGAACTGGTGGTGGTGGTCGAGAGCATGCGCTCGGCCGACGACATGCGGGCCCTGTTCCACGACGAGGTAAAGCCGCGGCTGGCGAAATACCCCGAGATCGGGGCCTACAATCAGGAAATCTGAACCCATACGGTCCGTCGCCATCGTCGGCGGGGGGTTTTCCGGGGCCATGCTGGCCGTGCGGCTGGCCGGCAGCGGCGTCGCCTCGACCCTGATCAACCGCAGCCCGGACTTCGGCCTGGGCGTCGCCTATGCGACCCCGTTCGACGGCCATCTGCTGAATGTGCGCACCAGCCGGATGAGCGCGGTCGAGGCCCGGCCGGACGACTTCCTCGACTGGGTCCGGGAGCGGCATCCGGCATGCGCGGACCCGGACGGCTTCGCGCCGCGCCGGCTGTTCGGCCTCTATGTGCAGGACCGGCTGGCGGCGGCCGAGGCGGCCCATCCGGGACGGATCGAGCGGATCGTCGGCGAGGTCGTGGCGCTGGAGGTCGAGGCTGTGCGGCTGGCCGACGGCCGGGTCGTCACCGCCGGGGCCGTGGTGCTGGCGACCGGCAACCCCGCGCCGCGGACGGCAGCGGGCGGGGCGGCCAATGATCGTGTCCTGAGCGACCCCTGGGCCCCCGGGACCCTGTCACGGATCGGGGCCGGCGAAGACATCCTGATCATCGGCACGGGCCTGACCATGGTCGACATGCTGCTGCAGCTGACGGCGGGCGGCTGGCGTGGCCGGGCCACCGCCCTGTCGCGCCGGGGCCTGCTGCCCCGGGCCCACCGGGTCCATCATGAGGTGCCGATCGCCCCCACCCCCGGCATGGTCGCGGGCCCGGCCTCGCGGCGACTGGGCGACGGACGACGGCTGGCCGGTTCCGGGGGCTGGCGGTCGATGATGGACGGGTTGAGGCCGGTCACCGCCGACCTGTGGCGCGAGACCGACCCGGCGGTGCGGGCGCGGCTGGTGCGGCATCTGCGGCCGTGGTGGGACGTGCATCGCCATCGCCTCGCCCCGGTCGTGGCCGGGGCCATCGACGGGCTGGTGGCGGACGGACGGCTGCAGGTCGTGGCCGGCCGGGTACGGCGGATCGCGCCGGTAGGCGACGCGGTGAGCCTGCACTGGATGCCGCGTCATGCGACAATGGGGGAGACCCTTACGGGTGGCTGGCTGATCGACTGCACCGGCCCCGGCCACGATCCGGCGCGGGACCCGCTGACCGGCCCGCTGATCAGCAACGGACGGGCGCGGCTGGACGCCCTGGGTCTGGGCCTGGATCTGGATGGCGACGGGCGCGTGCTGGGGGCAGACGGCAGGCCGGATTCCCGGCTGTTCGTGCTGGGTCCCCCGGCCCGGGCCGCCTTCTGGGAGACGATCGCCGTGCCTGACATCCGCCAGCGGGTCGAGGCCGTGGCGGCGGCCCTGACGGCCTAGCGGTAGGCCCCTCACGCAGGTTGATGTCATATTCGACCCAGGCCTTCAGGGCCGACAGCATCTGGGTCCAGCCGGCGCAGTTGCCGTAGGAGGCCCTCAGTCCGGCCGGGGTTGGCGTCCAGCCGTCGTCGAGCGGGGCAAAGGTCAGGGTCACGGTCGTGTGGCCGTCATCCAGGCCTTCGGCACCGGCCCCGCGCAGCACGATCTTCCGGTCCTGAACAACCTCGATCACCTCGACCGGAAAGGCCCCGGGGAAGTCGGCGAAATCCCACCGGACCGTCGCGCCGGTCTCGAGCCGCCCGCCCGTACAGCTGTGCGCGGCCGAGCCGTCGCTGGATCGCTGTACGGTGATGCAACACCTGAGGCGGGTGGAGGGAGCCTAGCCGACCGCCTCGATCGCCGCGACGATGTCGGTGACCACGCTCTCGACCAGGGCCGGATCGTCGCCCTCGGCCATCACGCGGATCAGTTTCTCGGTGCCGGACTTGCGCACCAGAAGCCGGCCGGTTCCGGCGAGGCGGGCCTCGCCGTCGGCCATGACCGCCTTGACCGCAGCGGACTCCAGCGGCCGACCGGCGCTGTAGCGCACGTTCTGGAGCAGTTGCGGCACCGGCTCGAACTGTCGGGCCAGATCGCTCATCTTGCGGCCGCTCTCGACCATGACGGCCAGGACCTGCAGGGCCGACATCAGGCCGTCGCCGGTGGTGGCATAGTCATGCAGGATGATGTGGCCCGACTGTTCACCGCCGAGGTTGAACCCGCCCGAGCGCATCCGTTCCATCACATAGCGATCGCCGACCCTGGTCCGCTCCAGGGTCAGGCCGTCGGCCAGCAGGCCACGCTCCAGCCCGAGGTTGGACATGACGGTGGCGACGACACCCCCGCCGGTCAGCAGGCCGCGCCGGGCCCAGTCGCGGGCGACCAGGGCCATGATCTGGTCGCCGTCGACGACCTTGCCATGCTCGTCGCAGATGATCAGCCGGTCGGCGTCCCCGTCCAGGGCGATGCCGATGTCGGCCCCGTGATTGCGGACCGCCGCCGCCAGGGCCATCGGATAGGTCGAGCCGCATTCGGCATTGATGTTCAGCCCGTCCGGGTTGACCCCGATCGGGAAGACCTCGGCCCCCAGCTCATAAAGGGTGGTCGGGGCGACGCGGTAGCCGGCGCCGTTGGCGCAGTCGATGGCGATGCGCAGGCCCTGCAGGCTGAGGGCCTTGGGGAAGCTGGCCTTGGCGATCTCGATATAGCGGGCCTGGGCGTCGTCGATCCGTTTGACGCGACCCAGTTTTTCCGGCGCGGCCAGACCCTCGTCCAGGGCCGTGTCCATCATCGATTCGATCTTCAGCTCGACCTCGTCCGACAATTTGTAGCCGTCCGGACCGAACAGCTTGATGCCGTTGTCGACGAAACTGTTGTGCGAGGCCGAGATCATCACCCCGATGTCGGCGCGCATCGACCGGGTCATCATGGCCACGCCGGGCGTCGGCAGCGGTCCGAAGGTCAGGACGTCCATACCGGCGCTGGCAAAGCCGGCGACCAGGGCCGGTTCGATCATATAGCCCGACAGACGGGTGTCCTTGCCGATCACGACCAGATGGCGACGCTCGTTGCCGGACATGAACAGACGGCCGGCGGCGAGGCCGACGCGCAGGGCCACCTCGGGGGTCATCGGATAGGTATTGGCCCGGCCGCGAATGCCGTCAGTGCCGAAATAGCGTCTCTCGCCCAAAGGGGTTCTCCCGTGGCGTCGCCGGTATGGAAACCTTGCGAAACCGCAATTCAGATGCCTCAAGGCTGCAGATCGCCTAGATGCGCAACCGGACCTTCCGTGCCGGATTAGACCGTCAGGCACCGGCGCGCAAAGCAGCGGTCATCAATTTCCGGGGAAAGACATCATGTGCGGCATCATCGGAGTCACCGGTACCGGCCCTGCGGTCCCGCGGATCATCGACAGCCTGAAGCGGCTGGAATACCGCGGCTATGACTCGGCCGGGATCGCCGCCCTGGTCGACGGCCGAATCGAACGTCGCCGCGCCAAGGGCAAGATCCGCGAGCTGGAGGCCGTTCTGCTGGCCGAGCCGCTGGCGGCGACCATCGGCATCGGCCACACCCGCTGGGCCACCCACGGGGCCCCGACCACGACCAATGCCCATCCGCACCAGGCCGGGCGGGTCGTGCTGGTCCACAACGGCATCATCGAGAATTTCGCCGAGCTGAAGTCCGAGCTGGCCGTGGCCGGCCGCGTGTTCGAGAGCCAGACCGACACCGAGGTCGTGGCCCATATGCTGGATGAGGCCCTGAAGACGGACACCAATCCCGTGACGGCGTTCAAGTCCGTGCTGGACCGGCTGACCGGGGCCTATGCCCTGGCGGTGCTGATCGAGGGCGAGGACGGGCTGATCCTGGGGGCCCGGCGCGGCAGCCCGCTGGTGGTCGGCTGGGGTGAGGGCGAGATGTATCTGGGCTCGGACGCCCTGGCGGTCGGCCCCTTCACCCAGAAGATCAGCTATCTGGAAGAGGGCGACTACGTCGCCGTCAGCCGGGACGGCGCGCGGATGTTCGATGTCGACGGGACCGAGGTGAAACGCCCGATCGTCCAGGTCTCGGCCTCCTCGGCCATGGTCGAGAAGGGCGAATACCGGCATTTCATGGAGAAGGAGATCCATGAGCAGCCCGACAGCGTGCAGCGGACCCTGTCGGAATATCTGGACTTCGTGAACGGCCGGGCCAAGACCCCCGCCATCGACTTCACCGCCATCGACCGCATCCAGATCGTCGCCTGCGGCACCGCCTTCTATGCCGGCCAGATCGGCCGCTATGCCTTCGAGCGGCTGGCGGGTCTGCCGTGCGACGTCGAGATCGCCTCGGAGTTCCGCTACCGCGAACCGGCCGTGACCCCGGGAACCCTGGCCGTGGCCGTGTCCCAGTCGGGCGAGACGGCCGACACCCTGGCCTGTCTGGCCTGGTGCAAGGCGCACGGGCTGAAGACCGCCGCCCTGGTCAATGTCCATTCCTCGTCGATGGCCCGCGAGGCGTCGCTGCTGTGGCCGACCCATGCCGGCCCCGAGATCGGCGTCGCCTCGACCAAGGCCTTCACCGCCCAGGTCGCGGCCCTGCTGGCCCTGGCCGTCGCCGCCGGCGTCGCCCGCGGTCGGATTGACGCCCCCACCGAGGCCGAACTGGTCAAGGCCCTGTTCGAGGCCCCGCGCCTGATCGCCGAGGCCCTGCAGATGGACGGCGACCTGCGCGAGGTCGCCGTCGACATCGCCAAGGCGACCGACGTCATCTTCCTGGGCCGGGGGCCGATGTTCCCCCTGGCCATGGAGGGGGCGCTGAAGCTGAAGGAGATCAGCTATATCCACGCCGAGGGCTATGCCGCCGGCGAGCTGAAGCACGGCCCCATCGCCCTGGTCGACGAATTCACCCCGATCGTGGCCCTGGCCCCGATGGACGATGTGTTCGAGAAGACCGCCTCCAACCTGCAGGAGGTGGCCGCGCGCGGCGGTCCGGTGATCATGATCGCCCCGACCCGCGCCCCCGATCCGCACGGGGCCGGCATCCGCCGCATCGCCGCCCCCGACTGTCATCCGCTGATCGCGCCGCTGGTCTATGCGGTGCCGATGCAGCTGCTGGCCTATTACACGGCCGTGCAGAAGGGCACCGACGTCGACCAGCCGCGCAACCTGGCCAAGTCGGTGACGGTGGAATAGCGGCGCTCAAGCCCGCTCCGACGAAATCGGGAGGGGTACGAAGTTTCGCATTGGGCGCTAGGGTGCCCGCAAGAACCGACTCAGGACCTCCCATGACCTCCACGCCCCGCCGTCTTCGCAAGGCCGTCCTGCCCGTCGCCGGCCTGGGCACCCGGGTCCTGCCCGGGACCAAGACCACGCCCAAGGAACTGCTGAACGTCGTCGACCGGCCCATCCTCAGCTATATCGTCGAGGAGGCCCGCGAGGCCGGGATCGAGCATATCGTCTTCGTCACCGGCCGCTCGAAGGGCGCGATCGAGGACTATTTCGATCACCAGATCGAGCTGGAGGCCCAGCTGCTGGCCAAGGGCAAGACCGAGATCCTGGCGGCAATGAACGCCGAACTGGCCACGGCCGGCGAGATGAGCTTCACCCGCCAGATGCAGCCGCTGGGCCTGGGCCACGCGATCTGGTGCGCCCGCGACATCATCGGTGACGAGCCGTTTGCCGTGCTGCTGCCGGACGTCATCGTCGATTCCCGGCCCGGCGCGCTGAAACAGCTGGCCGGGGTCTATGCCCAGGTCGGCGGCAATGTCATCGGCGTCGAGGCCGTGCCGGACGCGGACACCCATAAATACGGCATCGTCGACCCGGTCGATCGCGACGGTCGCAACATCCGCATGCAGGGGATGGTCGAAAAGCCCGCCCGGGGCAGTGCCCCGTCGAACCTGTCGATCTCGGGTCGCTACATCCTGCAGCCGGAGATCTTCGACATCCTCGAGACCCAGGAACGCGGGGCCGGTGGCGAGATCCAGCTGACCGACGCCATGGCCCGGTTGATGAAGGACCAGGGCTTTACCGCCGTCGAATACGAGGGCGTGACCCATGACTGCGGCGACAAGATCGGCCTGCTGCGGGCCAATGTCGCCCTGGCGCTGAAGCGGCCCGATCTGGGGGCCGCGGCGCGCGCCGCCATCACCGCCCTGCTCTAGGTCCACCGCTGCGCTTTGCCCGCGCCCGCGCTTGGGCTAGTCAGGGAGCCCTGTAGCAATGAGGGTTTGAGCGAGATGCGTGTACTGGTTCTGGGTGGTGACGGGTTCTGTGGCTGGCCGACGGCGCTGCACCTGTCGGCACGGGGCTGGGACGTGACCGTCGTCGACAACCTGTCACGCCGCAACATCGACAATGAGCTGGAAGTCCAGTCGCTGACGCCGATCCGCACCATGGGCGAGCGGATCGCGGCCTGGAAAGACGTGTCCGGCAAGACCATCGATTTCGTCAACATGACCGTCGGCAAGGAGTTCGACCGGCTGGTCGCCCTGATCCGCGAGCTGAAGCCCGACAGCGTGGTGCATTTCGCCGAACAGCGCGCCGCGCCCTATTCGATGAAGTCGGCGCGGCACAAGCTGTACACGGTCGACAACAACATCAACGCCACCAACCATCTGCTGGCGGCCATCGTCGAGAGCGGGCTGGACGTGCATCTGGCCCACCTGGGGACCATGGGGGTCTATGGCTATGCCACCGCCGGCCTGCGCATCCCCGAGGGCTATCTGAAGGTCACGGTCGACACCGACAACGGCCCGACCGAGCAGGAAATCCTGTTCCCGCCCAATCCGGGCTCGATCTATCACATGACCAAGACCCAGGACGCCCTGCTGTTCCAGTTCTACGTCAAGAACGACCGGCTGCGCGTCACCGACCTGCACCAGGGCATCGTCTGGGGCACCCAGACCGAGGAGACCCGGCAGGACGAGCGGCTGATCAACCGGTTCGACTATGACGGCGACTACGGCACGGTGCTGAACCGGTTCCTGATGCAGGCGGCGGTCGGCTATCCGCTGACGGTGCACGGCACCGGCGGCCAGACCCGGGCCTTCATCCATCTGCAGGACACGGTGCGCTGCGTCGAACTGGCCCTGGCCAATCCGCCCAGGCGTGGCGACCGGGTCAAGATCCTGAACCAGATGACCGAGAGCCACCGGGTGCGCGACCTGGCGGCGATGATCGCCGGTGTGACCGGGGCCACGGTCAGCAATGTGCCCAATCCGCGCCTCGAGGCCGACGAGAACGACCTGGTCGTGGCCAATGACCAGTTCCGCGACCTGGGGCTGAAGCCGATCACCCTGGCCCAGGGGCTGCTGGACGAGGTCACCGGCATCGCCCGCCGCTATGCCGACCGCGCCGACCTGGGCAAGGTGCCGTGCGTCTCGTCGTGGAACAGCGCCCGGGCCGAGGCGGTCCAGGCCGGCCCGGCGGTCGTGCCCGCCCCCCGGCCCTCCACAGCGCGCAGCGCCTGACCCGGATGGCCCGTCCAGAGCCCGCCGTCCCCGCGTCCCTGCTGATCTATGGCGGCGGCTGGCTGGGTCAGGCCGTGGCCCGGGCCGTGCTGGCCCGGGGCGGCCATGTGATCGCCACCTCGCGCGATGCCGGACGCCGCGCGCGGCTGGCCGAAGCCGGCATCACCCCGCTGGACCCGACCGACGCGGCCGCCGTGCAGACAGCCGTGGCCGGAGCCTCCGCCATCCTGGTCACCGCCCCGCCCGAGGCCGGGGGCTGCCCCGGCGCGAGCGACCTGATCCCGGCCCTGGCGGCCTCGGGATCGTGGCCGGACTGGATCGGCTATGTCTCCTCGACCGCCGTCTATGGCGATCGCGACGGAGGCTGGGTGTTCGAGGACGACGCCCTGAACGCCGCCAGCCTGGAAGGCGCGCGCCGGGTGCGGGCCGAACAGGACTGGCTGGACGCCGGACAGGGGATGGGGCTGACGGTGCAGGTCTTCCGCCTGCCCGGCCTGTACGGACCCGGGCGGTCGGCGATCGAACGGCTGCGCGACGGCACGGCCCGGCTGGTGCGCAAGCCCGGCCAGGTGTTCAACCGCGTTCATGTCGATGACGTGGTGTCCGGCCTGTTCGCCTCGATGGCGCGGCCCCGGCCGGGGGCCGCCTATAATCTGACCGATGACGAGCCGTGTGCCGCCGAGACGGTGACCGCCTGGACGGCCGAGCGGCTGGGCCTGCCGCGCCCGCCCGAGGTCGACTGGACCGACCCGTCGGTCAGCGAAGGGATGCGGCGCTTCTATCTGGACTCGAAGCGGATTTCGAACGCCCGGGCCAAGGCCGAGCTGGGCTGGTGCCCGCGCTATCCCAGCTACCGCGAGGGTCTGGAAATGCTCATCGCCAACGCGGATCGCGGGCCGGGCCAAACGGAGACAACAGGGACATGACCGTGGCCACATCCGGTACAATCCGGCGATAAGCGGGACAGGCGGGACAAAAGCCCCGCCGACCGGTCAGAACGGCAGCAGGTTGCGCTGGCGGCTGTAGGCCATGGTGCCGACATTGGCACCGAGGCGCAGGCCGACGCCGGTGCGGATCGGGGCCAGGACGATGCCGTCGGCCTGCTGGTAGTTCACACCGAGGCCGCCGATCAGATAGGCGCTGCCCTCGACCCCGGGGTAGCGGCGGTACAGGGCGTCGGGCTGGTACAGGCCATAGACCAGGGTGAAGACGCGGCTGGCATTGCCACCGACGTCCCAGCCGATCGAGATACCCTGCCAGAACACCTCCTGCGAGGCCGAAAGGTCCTTCATATGCAGGGCCCCGCGGCCGTAGCGCAGGCCGATGCCGGCGGCCCCGGCCCCCTCCTCACCGGCGATATAGGCGGTGGGACGGTCGCCCTGTTCGGCGAAGACCCGTTCGATGGCGCTGCCCATGGCCTCGGCGGCGATGCCCAGTTCGCGCGATCCGGCGGCGATCAGTTCGTCGGCGGTATAGGCCGGGGCCTGGGCGTCGGACGAGATCGGATAGCTGGGCTCGGACGGCTGACGCGGGCCCGAGGCGCAGGCGCCGAGCGCGGATCCGGCGGCGGTGGCGGCGAGACCGGACAGGATCAGTTGACGACGATGCATGGCGGGACTCTCTGGCTGTCGACGGAGACGGTCGGCCACGCGACTCGCGACCGGACCCACAGGGTCACCGCCTTTTACGGCAGACTTGCGGCCCCAAGGTTAACGGAACCTTGCCGCGCCGCCGCTCATCCCTGTCAGCGGGCCTCAGGCCCGCAGGGTCGCGCCGGTTTTTTCCGCCGCCGCCACGATCTTCGCCGACAGGGCCTCGATCTCGGCCTCGGTCAGGGTCGCCTCGCGCGGCTGGATCACCACCTCCAGCGCCATCGAGACCCTGCCCTCGGGCACGCCGGGGCCGCGATACAGGTCGAACACCCGGACCTCTGTGATCAGGGTCTTGTCGGCTCCGGTGACCGCCCGGACCAGGTCTGCCGAGGCTGTGCCGTCGGCGACCAGGAAGGCGAAGTCGCGGGTCAGGGGCATTAGATTGGCGAGGCTGGCGGGGCCACGGGCCTTGCCGCCCTTGCCGCGCGGTTCGGGCACCGAGTCCAGCACGATCTCGAAGGCCAGCATCGGGCCGTCGGCGTCCAGCGCCTTGAGCACGCGCGGATGCAGGGCCCCGAATTCGGCGATAACGGTCCTGGGACCCAGTTGCAGCCGGGCCGAACGGCCGGGGTGCCACCAGTCGCGGTTCTGGCCCTGGTTCAGCTGCATCGAGGCCACCGGGGCCCCGATCTGCTCCAGCAGGGCCAGCAGGTCGCCCTTGAGGGCGAACAGGGCATCCTCGCCCGCCCCGGCCCAGTGGCGGGCCGGATGCGGCGCGATCAGGCCGGCGATGGCCGTGCGCTGGTCGCCGGGACCATCGCCCAGATAGACGGGGCCGATCTCGAACAGGGCGGCGTCGGGATGGCCGCGGGCCGCGTTGCGGGCCGCCGCCTGGATCAGGTTGGGCAGGATCGACGGCCGCATGCAGTCGAGGTCGGCGGCGATCGGGTTCTCGAGCACCAGCCGCTCATCACCGCCGCCGAACATTTCGGCGATGGCGCGGCGGGTGAAGGACCAGGTCACGGCCTCGGCATAGCCGAGACCCGCCAGGGCGCGGCGGGCCAGACGGACGCGGGCCTGACGCGGGTTGAGCACCCCCTTCGAAGCGGTGGGCATGTCCGGCAGGGGCGTGTCCGGCAGGGCGTCGAAGCCCTCGATCCGGGCGACCTCCTCGACCAGGTCGGCCGGTCCCTCGACGTCGCGCCGCCACGACGGCGGCGTCACCGACCAGGGCGTGCCGCGGGTCAGGCTGAAGCCGAGCGCCAGCAGAATTTCGGCGATCCGGTCTTCGGTCAGGGACAGGCCGGACAGGCGCTGCACATAGGCGGGGTCGAAGGCGAAGGCGGCCGGGTTAGCCGGGGCCTGTCCGGTGACCACGACCCCGGACGGTTCGCCGCCACACAGGTCGAGGATCAGCCGGGTGGCCAGTTCCAGGCCGGGTACGACCGAGGCCGGATCGACGCCGCGGGCGAAGCGGTACTGGGCGTCGGAATTGATGCCGAGGGTCCGACCGGTCTGGGCCGTGACGATCGGGTCGAACCAGGCGCTCTCGAGGAAGACGTCGGTGGTCGCGTCGGAACAGCCGGTCGACTCGCCGCCCATGACGCCGCCGAGGCCGATCGGGCGCTCGCCCGCCGCATCGGCGATGACGCAGACGGCGGGGTCGGCCGCATAGGTCTTGCCGTCCAGCGCGATCAGATGTTCGGGCTCGCCGGAATCGGTCGCGACCTGTCCGGCGCGTACGACGATCTCGCCACCGACCAGATGGGCCGCGTCATAGACGTGCAGCGGCCGGCAGCGGTCGTAGGTGATCAGGTTGGTGATATCGACCAGCCGGTTGATCGGCCGCAGGCCGATGGCGGTCAGCCGGGCCTGCAGCCATTCGGGCGACGGGCCGTTCTTCACGCCACGGATCATCCGCCCGGCGAAGACCGGACACAGGTCGGGAGCGTCGATCCGCACCGTGATAGGCGACGGGAAGGTGCCGGGCACCGGATCAATGGCCGGGGTCTTCAGCGGGCCGAGGCCGGCGGCGGACAGGTCGCGGGCGATGCCGGCGACACCGAGCCAGTCGGGCCGGTTGGGGGTGACCTCGAAATCGATGACCGGCTCGGCCCCGAACACCTCGGCGGCCGGGGTGCCGACCCTGAGGCTGTCATCAAGGTCGAGGATGCCGTCGCTGTCACCGGCCAGTTCCAGCTCGCCCGCCGAGCAGAGCATGCCGTTGGAGACCACGCCACGCACCGGCTTCTCGACCAGGGTGACGCCCAGACCGGGCACAAAGGCCCCGATCGGGGCATAGATGGTGACCAGTCCCGCACGGGCGTTGGGCGCACCGCAGACGATCTCCTTCATGCCGTCGACGGTCTCGACCTGGCAGACGCGCAGGCGGTCGGCATTGGGATGCTGCACCGCCTCAACGATCCGGGCGACGGTGAAGGGGGCCATGGCCGCGGTCGGGTCGGTGACGTGCTCGACCTCAAGCCCGGCCATGGTCATGGCGGCGGCGATGTCGGCGACAGGGGCTTCGGTCTCAAGGTGATCCTTGAGCCAGGACAGGGTGAATTTCATGTCGTGTCCTCAGCTCAGGCCGCTGGCGGCATTCGGGGCCGCGAAGGCGGAGAAGCCATAGTGGGCCAGCCAGCGGGTATCGGCCTCGAACATCGGGCGCAGGTCGGACACCCCGTATTTCAGCATGGCCAGCCGGTCGACGCCCATGCCGAAGGCGAAGCCCTGGTATTCATCGGGATCGATGCCGCAGTTGCGCAGCACATTGGGGTGGACCATGCCGCAGCCCAGAATCTCGAGCCAGTCGGTACCCTCGTTCAGCTTCAGCTGACCGCCCGAGCGGTCGCAGCGGATATCCATCTCGGCCGAGGGTTCGGTGAAGGGGAAATGGTGCGGGCGGAAGCGGGCGTCGACGTCGTCGACCTCGAAGAAGCGGGCGATGAAATTGGTCAGGGTCGTCTTCAGATGGCCCATGTGGATGTCGCGGTCGATCACCAGACCCTCGATCTGGTGGAACATCGGCGTATGGGTGGCGTCCGAATCCTTCCGGAAGGTGCGGCCGGGCGCGATGATGCGGATCGGCGGCGTCTGCGACATCATCGTGCGCACCTGCACGGGCGACGTATGGGTGCGCAGCACCTTGCGCTCGCCGGTCCCGGGGTCGGGCTTGAGAAAGAAGGTGTCGTGCATTTCCCGGGCCGGGTGTTTGGGCGGGAAATTCAGGGCGGTGAAATTGTGGAAATCGTCCTCGATGTCCGGGCCCTCGGCCACGGCAAAGCCCATGTCGGCGAAGACGGCGATCATCTCGTCCATCACCTGCATGGTCGGATGGACGCTGCCCTTGCGACGCGGCCGGGCCGACAGGGTCAGGTCGACATGTTCGGCCAGCAGGCGGGCGTCCAGCTCGGCGGCTTCCAGTTCGGCCTTGCGGGCAACCAGGGCGGCCTGAACGCGGTCGCGCAGACCGTTCAGCCTCGGCCCCTGTTCGCGGCGCTCGTCGGGGCTCATGGCCCCCATGCCCTTGAGCAGGCCGGAGATGGTGCCGGACTTGCCGAGGGCGGCGACGCGCAGGTCCTCGACGGCGGCCACGGTGGCGGCCCCGCCGATGGCGTTGATGAGGTCGAGTTCGAGTTGGGCGAGATCAGTCATGGTGCCGACCGTCTAACCCGCCGACGCCGTCACGCAAAGCCTTTGCCCCGGACCGAAGCGGCCCGGGGCGCGACGGCTCAGTCGTTGAGGATGAAGGTGATCTTCATATTGACGCGGTATTCGACGATCTTGCCGCCGCGGACGACGACCTTCTGGTCCTGGATCCAGGCCCCCTCGACATTCTTCAGCGTCTTGTCGGCCCGGGCGATGCCCTGGGTGACGGCATCCTCGAAACTGGTGGCCGAGGAGGAGGTGATTTCGGTGACTCGGGCGATGGACATGGAGGGCTCCGTGAGATTCGACCCGGTCGCGACGTAGCGTCGGACGGTCTGAACCGTACGCCGGGGACCCTGGGCCAACGGAAAACGCCCGCCCCGGTTCCCCGGAGCGGGCGTCTGTGTCTTCAGATCGTCCGACAGATCAGGCGGCGAGCGCGCCGCGGACCTTGTCAGCGATGTCCTTGAAGCCGGTGCCGTCCATGGCCAGGGCGGCGAGGACCTTGCGGTCCAGCTCGATGCCGGCCTTGTCCAGTCCGTGCATGAACTGGGAATAGGTGAAGCCTTCGGCCCGGGCAGCGGCGTTGATGCGCTGGATCCAGAGCGAGCGGAAATTGCGCTTGTTGGTCCGACGGTCACGATAGGCATATTGCCCGGCGCGATCGACCGCGGCCTTGGCGGCGCGGATGGTGTTCTTGCGGCGGCCGTAGAAGCCCTTGGCCTGGGCCAGAACCTTCTTGTGCTTGGCGTGGGAAACTACGCCCCTTTTGACGCGAGCCATGTGGCTTTATCCTTGTCTGGGCCCCTGACGCGGCGCTCGTGGCGCTCGGCGATGTCGGGGGCAGTGTTCAAATTCAGTGAAAGAAGATCAGGTCGAACCGCTACGCCGATCAGGCGTAGGGCATGTAGGATTTGATCTTCTTGACGTCGGCGGCGGCCATCAGCTTGGTGCCACGGTTCTGGCGGATATATTTGCTGTTGTGGCTGATCAGGCGGTGACGCTTGCCTGCCACACCGGACTTGACCTTGCCGGTCGCCGTGAATTTGAAGCGCTTTTTTGCGCCTGACTTCGTCTTCAACTTGGGCATTTCTACTCTCTTTTGAGTGGGCTATCGCCCCTTGGACCTTGTGAGCCCCCGGGGTGCAGACCCTTGATTAAGAACCGCCCAGGCATGCCTGTAAGCCCGGCGGTTCGGTACGCGAAGGCGCGGCTTGTAGGCCAGGCCTGAACGGAAGGCAAGATGAGTCTGGGCCTGCCCGACCGGATGCCGCCTCACGGCCGGGGCGCGTGAGGCGGCGGGTCGGATCAGCGGGGCGGGTTGTGCTGCTCGAGGAAGGGGATCAGGGCCTGGAATACCGCCAGGCGGCCCGCGGCGCTCGAGAGCCAGTGGTCCTCGCCCACCAGATCGACCATTTCAACATCCTTGCCGGCCCGACGCAGGGCCGTCGCGAACATCTCCGACTGGGCATAGGGCACGACGCTGTCGTCGCGGCCATGGATCAGCAGGATCGGCACATTGGCATTCTGGACCATCCGGGTCGGCGAGACCTCGGCGAGACTGCCGTCATTGATGCGCGTCGCGCCCATGAACCGCTTCCAGTAGCGCATCACCGGGGTGTCGCGACCGCCGGTCTGGTCCCGTTCCCAGTCCAGCATGCGCGGCAGGTCCGAGACGCCGGCACCGGCGGCGGCACAGCGATAGACGCCCGGGTCGATGGTCGGGCCGGCCATGGCCGCATAGCCCCCATAGCTCCAGCCCCAGATGCAGACCCGCGCCGGATCGGCGATGCCTTCAGCGGCCAGATAGCGGACGCCGTCGGACAGGTCCGTCTGCATCTTGCGACCCCATTCGCCGAAGCCGGCCTCATAATGGGCCTTGCCGAAGCCGACGGAGCCACGGAACTGCGGCTGCAGAACCGCATAGCCGCGCGAGGCCAGCAGCTGGGCCCAGTAGTCGAAGCCCGGCTCGTCGCGCGCCTGGGGCCCACCGTGCGGCATGACGATCAGCGGCAGGTCGGCCACGTCCCGTCCGGGCGGCAGGGTCAGATAGGCGGGGATGTCGGTGCCGTCGGCGGCGGCATAGTGGATGAAGCGCACCTCGCCGATCGCCTCGGCGGGGATGGCCGGATACTGCGACCCGATCCGGACCGCGCGACCGGCGGTCAGGTCGACGAGCTGGTAGGTGCCCGTATCGCCTTCACCCTGGGTCTGGACGATCAGTTTTGTGAAATCGGGCGTCGACGAGACCAGTGAGACATCCTGGTCGGGATAGGCGGCCATGACCGAGGCCCAGGCCCCGCCCATCCGTTCCTCGGTGAACACATATTCCCGGTCATTGTCGCCGAGGAAATAGAAGCCCAGCAGGGCCCCGGTGCGCGGGTGATAGATCGGCGAGGCCTCACCGACATTGCCGAAGGCCAGCTTGCGCGGCTCGCTGCCGTCCAGCGGGATTTCATAGAGGTGATCACCGCCGTCCTCTGGCACCCGGACGATCACGGACTCGTCGGTCCGGCCGAAACCCAGCAGGCTGGGGGTATCGATCATATGGTCCTCGCTGGTCCAGATCTGGGCCAGACCGACCGCGCGCCGGGCGGACACCCACCAGCGCCCCCGGCTGGAGTCCCAGCCGGCCTCCGCCACGGCGCGGCCATCGGGGCCCATCACGCCGTTGAAATCGTCACGCGGGGTGCCGATGCCGGTGTCCAGGTCGACCTCGAAGGTCTTGAGCTGGAATTCCCGATCATAGCTGGTGACGAAGGTCCGCGGCACGCCGTTGACAACATGGACGAACGGCGGCCCGGCCAGAATATTGACCACGCCAGCCCCTCCGGAGATGCGGGTGCTGGCCATATTGGCCCCGCCGCCGACCGTCCGGTTGAGCAGGGCCACAAACCGGCGGGTCCGCACATTGTAGGACTGGGCCGTGTAGAATTCGCGCTCGGTCGCCATGCCGGCGAGATCGGTGAAGCTGGAGGTATAGATCAGCACGTGATCGTCGTCGGCCCAGCGCACGCTGCGGACCTTCTGGGTGCCGATATCGACCACACCCAGGGGCTCGCCGGAAACGGTCTGGACGCCGAGGCGACGACTGGCGCCGACCTGGCCGATGAAGGCGATACGCTCGCCGTTCGGCGAGAGGGCCAGGTTCGACAGGGCCGGCAGGGAGGCATAGGCCTCGATCGGCGGCGGAGCCGGCTGCGCAACCGCAGGCAGGGCCACAGCAGCCGTCAGGGCAAGCGCCCCCGCCGCGAGAAGTGATCGGATCATATTTACCCCTGTTCCGTGCCGGACCGCGGTTCCCGCTGCCCTCCCCACCGGCCGTTTATCGCGCGGCGGGTCCGGTTTGAAAAGCGCTACCGGGACGCGATTTTGCCATAAAATAACCCCGGACGCTCGCCGAACGGAGTTCGGAAACGAAAAACGCCCCGGCCGCAGGGCCGGGGCGTTTGTCTTTATCGGGGTCTATTCCGTCAGCGTGGGGCCAGGATCATGATCATCTGGCGGCCTTCCATGCGGGGCGCATATTCGACCTTGGCGATTTCGTCGAAATCGGCCTGGACCTTGTTGAGCAGTTTCATGCCCAGTTCCGGGTGGGCCATTTCACGGCCGCGGAAACGCAGGGTCACCTTGACCTTGTCACCCTCGTCGAAGAAGCGGTGCATCGCCTTGGTCTTCACCTCGTAGTCGTGCACGTCGATGTTCGGGCGGAGCTTGATCTCTTTCAGCTCGACGACCTTCTGACGCTTGCGCGCCTCGGCCTTCTTCTTCTGTTCCTGGAAACGGAATTTGCCGTAGTCGAGAATCTTGCAGACCGGCGGCTCGGACGTGGACACGATCTGAACCAGATCCATACCCGCCTCCTCGGCGGCCTCAAGCGCGGCCGACGTGGGCATGACGCCCTGCTTCTCACCGTTCTGATCAATCAGCAGAACGCGCGGCGCGCGGATGTCTTGGTTCATGGGCGGCCCGTCCTTGACGGGCGGCTGGTTCATCGGACGGCGAATGGGCGTCGTTTCCTTGTGTGGTCGGAAGGGTAGATGGACTTGCAGGAGAAAACGCACGATCGACGATCGCGTTCTCCAAGGTTCGCTATATGCCCGCGAAAGGGCCTGACTTCAAGGCGCAGCCGGTGACGGCGATGCGATGAAGTCCGCATGCAGGGCCAGGACGGCCGCAAACACCTGATCGACGGACAGGGCCTCGATCGGCGCGAAGGCCCCGCGTCTCTCATTGGAGGCGACGGTGCGGGTGGTCGTGCCCCACGGCCCGTACAGCCACCATTCGGTGGGCCCGAACAGGCCCAGGGTCGGCCGGCCCAGGGCGGCGGCGACGTGCATCAGGCCGGAATCATTGCCGACGAACAGGTCGGCGGCGGCGATGGCATCGGCCGAGGCCAGGATGTCGCCCTTGCCGATGAAGTCGATGCCACGCGGACCGGCCGCCTCGAGGGCCGGGGTGGCCGGAGGCCGGTCACCGGGTCCGCCGACGGCCATGAAGCGCCAGCCGTCGAACCGGGAGTCCGCCTTCAGCCGTTCCACCAGCTCGCCCCAGCGGTCGGCGGGCCAGCTCTTGCCCGGCTGATGGGCGATCGGGGCGAGGGCAAGGATCGGACCGGGGCCGCTGCCGGCGGCGAGTTGCGGCGCGAGCACCGCCCGGCGGTCTGCGTCGGACTGCGCGTCGAGGAAGATCTCGGGCTCCATCGTCCCGGACGCCCCCATCAGGCGCGATACCATCTCGACCTTGCGCACCCCGGTTTCCCAGCGGCGGTTGTAGACCACGCGTCGCCGGGCCGGGATCAGATAGCTGAGCGCCGAGCCGCGAATGTCGATGACCAGGTCCCAGCGCGTGCCGACGACCTGTTTCCACAGGTCAAGCCAGTGGCCGGCCGCCTTCTTCTTGTCGAGAATGATGACCCGCTCGACGCCCGGGGCCGAGCGGAACAGCGGGGCCGGCGGACGGCCGCAGGCGACGGTGATCGCCGCCCCCGGCAATTGCCGTCCGATCTCGCGAATGATGCCCGAGGAGATCACGCAGTCGCCGATGCGGTTGGAGGTGACGAACAGCACCTTCGGGGCGTTCCTGGAGTCGGGCACGTGCATTCGCCTTCGCTTCATCGGTCAGGGTTCGCTATCAGGCCGGGAACGATTGGGCGAGAGGAACGGCCATGAATGACGACACGATCCGCTATCTGACGCGCCCCGACGGCGAGCGACTGGCCTTTCGCGCCACCGTGGGGACGGCCCCCACCGTCGTCTGGATCGGTGGCTTCCGATCGGACATGGAAGGGACCAAGGCCCTGGTGCTGGAAGCGGCGGCCCGCGAGCGCGGCTGGACCTTCGTGCGCTACGATCATTTCGCCCACGGTCGGTCGTCGGGGGACTGGCGGCAGGCGACGATCGGGCGCTGGCGCGAGGACGCGGTGGCCCTGATCGACAGTCTCGACGGGCCGGTCATCCCGGTCGGATCGTCGATGGGCGGCTGGATCGCCCTGCTGCTGGCCCTGGCCCGGCCGGAGCGGATGGCCGGACTGGTGCTGGTCAATCCGGCCCAGGACTTTACCGAACGGCTGATGTGGCCCGGCCTGGCCGACCACGAGCGGCAGGCCATCCTGCGCGACGGCGAGACGGTGATCGTCGAGGAGGGACCGGGTCCCTATGTCCTGACGCGGGCGATGTTCGAGGAGGCCCGGACCTGGCTGTTGCTGGACGGGGCGATCACCCTCGCCACCCCGGTTCACATCCTGCAGGGACGGGCCGATGCTGTTGTGCCGTGGCGACACGCCCTGGCCCTGACGGAACAGCTGACCGGGGGGGATGTACGGCTGGATCTGATCGAGGGCGGCGATCATCGGCTGTCCGGTCCGGCGGACCTCGAGCGGCTGATCGCGGCGGTCGAGGCCATGCGGACGCGCGGCCAGGCCGGGTCGATTCGCTGAAGGGGCGGGAGTGCGGGCCCTAGGCGCGGGCGGGACGCAGACCTTCGACCGAGGCTTCCAGCACCGCCGGCTTGCGCTCACCGCCGGCGGCGATGATGCGATCGATCCGGGCCTTTTCGGCGCGGAAGGCGGCCAGGTCAGACCCTGACAGGATCGTGCCCTCGGAGGTGCGGATGCCGGCGGGGTTGATCCGCTGGCCGTTGCGCCAGATCTCGTAATGCAGGTGCGGTCCGGTGGAGGCCCCGGTCGAGCCGACATAGGCGACGACCTGGCCCTGGCGGACGCGCTGGCCGGCCCGGATGCCCGAACCGTAACGCGACAGGTGGCCGTAGCCGCTTTCCAGTCCGTTGGCGTGGCGGATCCGCAGCCAGTTGCCGTAGCCGCCCCAGCGCCGGGCCTCGACCACCACGCCGTCGGCGGGGGCGATGACCGGGGTGCCGGTGCCGGCGGCGAAATCCATCCCCTGGTGCATCTTGCGATAGCCGGCGATCGGATGACGACGGAAGCCGAAGGTCGAGGAGATGCGGAAGCCCCGGTCCAGCGGCGTGCGCATCATGGTCGAGCGCATATTCTTGCCGGTGGCGTCGAAATACTGGGCCTCACGTTCGCCCGGAACCTTGAAGCGGTAGAAGACCACGCCCTTCAGCTCGGCATAGAGCAGGTCGCCGGAGCTGACCGTGCGGCCGTTCTCGGTCACCGAGCGGGGGAAGACGAAGGTATAGTCGTCACTGGCGCGGACATCGCGGTCCAGATCGAATTTGTGGGCGAACAGCTGGATCGCGCGACGCCGGACCGCAGCCGGGGCCCCGGCCCGCTGGGCAGAGGACGACAGGGATCCGCGGACCTCGCCGTGCAGGACCACGGTTTCGTCGGTCACCTTCTCGTCGAGCGCGCGCAGGCGCAGCGCGCCGTCGAAGCTGCGTGACACGGTGAGCTGGCTGGCCGGACCCGTACGCATGGTCAGGCCGATCAGACGGGCGTCGCCGCGACCGGCGCGGGGCTGTGAGATGGCGGTTTCGAAACGGAGGCCGGCGCGAAGATCCTTGAGATCAAAGGCACTGGCGATGGTCGCGGCGACGGCACTGGCCTCCTCGGCACCGATGCCGGTGCGGCGGACAGCCTGTTCGAACGTCTCGCCGCGGCGGATCTGGACGGGGATGGCCTCCGGGGCCGTCAGCCCCTCGGGCATGCCGGCCGTCGCAAAGGCCTGGGCCTCAAGCACGGAAAATTCTTGCTGGGTCAGAGACGGAGCCTCTACCGCATGAGCGGGTTGGTAAACCCGTCCAGCGAGCAGCGCCACCGAGATCGCGGCCACCGCCGTGAGGGCGTGCGGTGCGATACGCATCGGCTGGCGACGTGGGTCGAACTGAGCCATCGGTCCCCGACATACTACGACGCCACACGGCGCCAAGTCACTTCAAGCAAGGATCGCGCCCAGGAGCCCCATGGGTCGCGAAGCGAGCGATATAACCCGTCAAATCCATCATGGGAAGCATCAGGGTTACAAATGATTAACCGCTGTCCGTTTCAGCGGTATTACAGGCACCAACATGGCGTCCCCCGCCGGGAGCGAACAGTCTATTCACGGCGTTAGGGTAAAAATCGCGCCTCCAACGACTCATCCGCCCGTCCCGTTACCGCAGCCGAACTGAAAGTGTCTGAAGTGCAACGCTACAGTGTTCAATCAGCAACGTTAGTGATGCTGTCTATGGCAGGAATGCTCATCTGTTCCGCCACCGTCCCACTTCAGGACTCCGATGGATCAACCGGTGAGTGACGCCCCCCGCCCGACCGCCCGACGGGCGCAGACGGGACGCGGTCGCCGCGTCGCCGTGGGGCTGGTCGCCGGCCTTCTGATCCTGCTGGCCGCCCTCTATCTCAACCGCCGGTCGGTAACCCGCGAGGTCCTGGTCGGCTGGCTCGAGAGCCAGGGGGTCGAGGCCGATGTCACGGTCGACCGCGTCACCCTGGACGGCATCGTCGCGCGGGTGCGACTGGGGCCGGCCGAGGCCCCCGATCTGGTGGTGGACCGGGTCGAGGTCGACTATGGCATCACCCTGCCCTGGTCGTCCGGCGGTGCCGGCCTGACCCCGGATCGCATCCGTCTGGTGCGGCCGGTCATCCGGGCCGGCTGGCACGACGGCAAATTGTCGTTCGGATCGCTGGATCCGATGATCACCCGTCTGATGGCCCGGCCGCCCAGCGACGTGACCCCCGGGCCCCGCATCCTCGTCGAGGGTGGACAGGTCCGGCTGACCACCGACCAGGGGCCCGTCGCGCTGCGCGCCGACGCCCGTGTCGAGGACGGCCGGCTGATGCAGCTGACGGCCGTGCTGCCGGCCCAGCCGCTGGGCCGGGACGGCGATCTGGCCCGGGGACTGGGCGGGACCCTGAGCCTGATCACCACCGGTGACCGGATGGCGCTACGACTGGCCGCAACCGCGGACCAGGCGGATCTGCAGGGCTGGAGCGGGCGCGGTCTGCGGCTGACCGCGACCGGGGACCTGCCCTATCCGGACAGCAAGGCCAGACAGATGACCGGCCGGGCGATGCTGAACGCCCGGCTGACGGGTGACCGGATCGGGGGCAACGGCATTGAGGCCGGGGCGGCCGTGGCCAGCCTGGACTTCGCCGGACAGGTCGAGGGCTGGACCAATGCCGTCAAGGTCGCGGGCCAGAGCGACCTCGGCCTGACGGCCGACCGGATCGAGGGTCAGGACCTCGACCTTCGGACCGTGCGGCTTGGCCTGACGGAAGCCCGCACCGAGGTCGATCATAATGATCGCGGCCTGGCCTGGCGTCTCGACGGTGCCGCGAACCTGCGCGCCGCCCGGGCGCGCGGCGCGGGGGTGGACGGCACCGGCCTGGACCTGGGCGGATCACGCTTCACCGTCGGCGGCCGGGGCGCGGCGGTCGAGGCCAGCGGGCCCGTGCGACTGACGGCGCGGCAACTGGTGTGGAGCGACCTGAGCCTGAAGGATGTGGCCGGAGCGCTGGATCTGGATCTGATCTTTGACGCCGGGCTGCGGCTGGATGCGACGGGATCGCTGCAGGCGGCCCACGGGGCCTGGCCCCTGTTCGGGACGGTCAGGGCCGACGACCTGCCGGATCTGGCGGCGATGAAACAGGCCCTCGGCGACTTTTCGCTGAGCGCGCCGGGCCTGACCCTGTCGGCCGGCGAGCCCGGGGTGCGGGTGGTGATGGACCGGCCTGTGCGGCTGGTCCCGGCCAGCGGCGGGGTGCTGACCCTGACCCCGGCGGCCGGACCGGTCTTTGCCGCCCCCAGCGGACAGGCGGGCGGCGGGTCGCTGAACCTGACGGCGACGCGCGGACCGGGCCTGCCCGAGGCGGAGTTCGCGATTCCGGCCTGGGGACTGACGCCCGGTGGCTTCCGCGCCGAGCTGGACGGGCGCGCGGCCCTGGACTTCGACCTGGCGCGCGGCCTGACCCTGCAGACCCGGGGCGTGCTGGCCTCGAACCGGGGCACACTGACCTACAGTTCCACCGGCTGCGTCGCGACGACGGTGGCGCGGCTGGAGCTGGGCGACAATGACGTCACCGGAATCACCGGCGACCTCTGCCCTGACGGACGGCCGCTGGTCACCGTGGCCGACGGCCGCTGGCAGGCCGGGGGCGCGCTGCGCGGGGTGAGCGCCGAAGCCCCCTTCCTGGCCATGCGTTTCGCCGACGTCGCCGGGGCCCTGAGCGCGACCGGAGGACCGGCCGGGATCGGCCTCGACACCCGGATCGACGCGGCGCGGGTCGCCGACACCGCCAGCCCGGTGCGTTTCTATCCGGTCGACGCCTCGGGCGCGGCGCGGCTGGAGGACCAGAATTGGCGCGGTACCTTCGACCTCGAGCGTGGCGGGCATCGTCTCGGGCGGCTGGTGCTGGCCCATGACGGACGCAGCGGGACCGGCGGCATCGACATCACCACCCCCGACCTGGTCTTTGCCGAGGGCGGGTTGCAGCCGGCCGAGCTGACGCCGCTGGCCGAGCTGCTGGGTCCGCCGGTGACCGGGACGGCCCGGTTCGAGGGGCGGATCGACTGGGCCGCCGACAGCGAGGGTTCAAGCTCGGGCCTGCTGACCGTGCCCGGGATCGATTTCACCAGCCCCGCCGGACGGGTGACCGGGCTGAAGGGCGACATCGCCTTCACCAGTCTGACCCCGCTGGTCACCGCCCCCGGCCAGGTGCTGACCGCCAACCGGCTGGAATCCTTCGCCCCCCTGACCGACCTCGACCTGACCTTCGGCCTCGACGCGGCGACGATCAGCGTCGCGGGCGGTGAGCTGGTGGTGGCGGGCGGGACGATCCGGCTCGAGCCCTTCAGCCTGCCGCTGGACCGCAACCTGCCCTTCACCGGGGTCATCGTGCTGGACCAGGTCCAGCTGGGCGAGATCATCGCCGGGGCCGGGTTCGGCGACCGGGTGCAGATGGACGCGGTCGTGTCCGGCCGCCTGCCCTTCGTCTCCGACCCCGCCAGCGGGATCAAGGTCACCGGCGGCTCGCTGTTCGCGGCACGGCCGGGGCGGCTGTCGATCCAGCGCTCGGCCCTGAGCGATCTGGAGGCCGGCGGCGGCGGGGCGGTACCGCCGTCGACGGTCGAGGACCTGGCCTACCAGGCGATGGAGAACCTGGCGTTCGACGTGCTGACGGCCGAGGTCAACAGCCTCGACGAGGGCCGGCTGTCGGTGCTGTTCCATATCAGGGGCCGCCACGACCCGCCGCAGAAGCAGGAAATCCGGCTGACCCTGTCCCAGCTGATCCGGCGCGACTTCCTGAAGGAGACCCTGCCCCTGCCGTCGGGCACGGCCATCGACCTGACCCTGGACACCACCCTGAACGTCAACCAGCTGGTCAATGACCTGCTGGACCTGAACCACGCCCGTAACGGCGGGGTCGGGCCACGCCTGCCCTGAGCGTCACCGTTCAGGACCCATTCACCCCGACTCGCGTTACATCACCGCAATCGCACCTCGCACACCCGGAGCGCCACGACATGATCACCAAGCGCCATCTCGGCCTGATACTCGCGGGAGGCCTGGCCACCGCCGGGCTGACGGCCTGTACCCCGACCATCCGGCTGCAGGTCGACCCGATCCAGATCTACGCCAAGCTGGATGCCGACGTCCGCATCCGCCTCGACAAGGAGCTCCAGGACCTCCTCGTCGAAAACCCCAACCTGTTCTAGGGAGTCGCTCAGATGAACATGCGCAAGATCTTCGTCGTCGGGGCCGCCATCGCCGCCCTGGGCGTCGCCGCCGGGGCTGCCATCGCCCAGACCCCGGCCCAGAAGGCCATGGTCGACGCCGCCAAGACCCAGGGCGTCGTCGGCGAACAGGCCGACGGCTATCTCGGCTTCCGTGTCCCGGCCCCCAGCCCCGACCTGACCGTCGCGGTCCAGACCATCAATACGGCGCGCCAGCAGCTCTATATCGAGAGCGCCACCGCCGCGGGCACCACCGCCGAGGTGGCCGGGGCCCGGATGTTCGAGAGCCAGCTTCTGCCCCGCATGACCACCGGCCAGTGGTATCGCAATACCGACGGCCAGTGGGTGCGCCGCTAGGCCGGCCATGTCCCGACTACTGAAACGCGCCCTGCTGACCGTCGCGGTCGTGGCCCTGGCCGCGGCGGCCACGGTCGGCACGGCGCGGATCTGGACCGCGATCGGGGGTGCCCCCCTGTCGATCCACGGCTGGATCGCCATGGCCGTCGGTATCGGCGGCACCGTGGCCCTGGCCTGGGTCCTGATGGCCCTGGCTTTCCGCTCGGACCGCGATGGCTGGGACGCCCGGGCCGACCGCCTGCCCGAGGCCGATGACGCGGCCGCAAACCCTCCCGGCCTGCCCTGACCCTAGAGGCCGCCGGACAGGGCCGGCCGCAGCAGGCCGTCGGCCAGGGCCCGGACCACCGGCACGGCGACGGCGTCGCCCATCAGCTTCAGCGCCGCGCCCTCGCCCGCCGGCAGGGCATAGGCCTCATCGACCCCCATCAGCCGGGCCGCCTCACGCCCGGTCAGGCGGCGCGCGCGGATCCGGCCGGCGTCACAGACCACCACATATTGCCGCGAGGAACCGCCCGCCGGCGTGCGCAGACAGCCGGCCAGGCCGTCGAAACGCAGCTCCAGCCGCTGGACCTTGCGTCCGGCCTCGGTGCGGACGCGGCGATAGCCGGCCCCGACCTGACGCCCGCCGGAGGCCAGCGCCCGCTCCAGCTGGATCCGGTGCAGGGGTGCGCACAGGGCCAGCAGGGCCGTCGTGCGCTCGGCATCGAACCAGTCGACCCGGTCGTCCGGCTCCAGCACGGCTGACAGGTCGACATTGCGCCGCGCCGGGGCCGCCAGCGCCCACCAGACCCAGGCCGCCCGCGCGGCGCGCGGCAGGCGGGCGTGGGCGGCGACCAGACGGCGACTGTGAAAGGGGGCCACCGGCCCCGGCACGGTCGGACCGGCGACGCCGCGCATGGCGACGATGAACAGGCGCGGGCGCGACTGGGGCAGCCACAGGGCGGCGTCCATCTCCAGTGCCCCGACGCGGTAGCCGGCAGCGGCCATGGCGGCGCAGACGGCGGCGAAATCGGCTCCGCCCCCCGAGGTCAGCAGTCCGGCGACATTCTCGACGACGATGACCGGCGGGGCGCGCCCCGCCGCGTCCAGCGCCTGGATCAGCTGCCAGAATCCCCAGAAGGCCCCCGAGCGGACGCCCTCCAGCCCGGCCCGCGCCCCGGCAAGACTGAGATCCTGACACGGGGACGAGGCCCAGCACAGGTCCGGCGTCCCCGGCAGGTCGGCCGCCGACAGGGACCAGACGTCGGCCTGATGCAGGGGGATGCCGGGATGGTTGGTGCGGAAGGCGGCGGCCTTCATCGCATCAATGTCATTGGCCAGGCCGATGCTGAACCCGGCCAGACCCAGCCCGGCCAGCCCGCCCCCGGCGAAGAATTCCCACGCCACCGGAACCGGGGCGGGACAGGATACGGCAGGGGCGTCGACGCGAATCGTCATCCGGCCAGCATAGGGCAGTCGCCTGCGGTCGGTGCCCCCCCTTGACCCCTGTCGGGCGGCGGCGCTCCATGGGCCCGACCTGCCGGAGCCTGTCATGCGTATCGCCCCCCTGTTCGGCCTGACCATCCTTGTGCTGGCCGCCTGTTCGCCGTCCCCCGAGGTTCCCGACGCGCCGACGATCGACGTCTCGCCCGCCACCCTGGCCGGGGTCGATCTGGGGCGACCGATCCGGGCCCTGGGCAACGAGCCTTTCTGGGCCGTGACCATCAGCCCCGAGGGCATCGTCTATTCCGGAGTGGACCGCCCCGAACAGACGGCCGACAATCCCGGCCCGCTGCTGCAGGGGACGACCGCCCGCTATGAGGCCACGACCGGCACGGGCAAGCCGATGTCCGTGGCCCTGATCGCCACCACCTGTTCGGACGGCATGAGCGACCGCACCTATCCGCTGACCGCCGTGGTCAAGATCGACGGCGAGACCCTGACCGGCTGCGCCGCCTCGGTAGCGGCCCTGGCCACGGCCGGGGAGTCGGGACTGGTGGTCGAGACGGTCGGGCCGACCCCGCCGGCGGGCCCGCCCCCGGCTTAACCCTTCACCAAGCGATCATGCCGCAAGATGGCGGCCATGACCCCGACCTCGCCTCCCGCCGACCTGCGCGCCCTGACCTCCCTGCGGTTTCTCGCCGCCGCCTGGGTGGTGATGTACACCTTCTGGCCGGACCTGAATTTCGGCCTCGTGCCCGTGGCCGTGACCAAGGGTTATCTGGGGGTCGAGACCTTCTTCATCCTGTCCGGCTTCATCCTCAGCCATGTCTATCTTCAGGCGGCGGGCGAAAAGCAGTTCCGTTACGGCGGCTTCCTGTGGGCCCGGGTCGCGCGCGTCTATCCGCTGCACCTGCTGACCCTGGCCGGGGTGATGGTCCTGGGCCTGGCGGCAGTGGCGGCCGGCATGACCATCCACGGCGACGTGCTGAGCTGGGCCTCCCTGCCCGCCCAGTTGACGATGACCCATGCCTGGGGCCTCGCCCCGGCGGCCGGGTTCAACCATCCGTCCTGGTCGATCTCGGCCGAATGGTTCGCCTATCTGGCCTTTCCGGCCTTCGCCTTCGTGGCCTGGCGGCTGCGGTCGCGGCCCTGGCTGGCGGTGGCGGGGGCCGCCCTGTTCCTGGTGGGCCTGTACCTGGCCTTCGAGGCCATGGCCGGATTTTCCCTGACCGAGGCCACCTTCCGCTGGGGTGCCCTGCGGATCGTGCCCTGTTTCGCCCTCGGCTGCGCCCTGTACCTGGTTTATCGCCGCGCGCCGCTGAAGCGGGCCGGGCTGTGGGTCGCCGGGTTCGCCGGGGCCATGGCAGTCAGCGCCTCCCTGGGGGCGTGGGACGGGATCACCGTCCTGCTCGCCGGCGGACTGATCCTCGGCCTGGCGTCGATGACCAATGCCGGGGCCGGCTGGCTGGCCTCGAAGCCGGCCGTCTATCTGGGGGAGATCAGCTATTCGATCTATATGGTCTGTGTGCCGTGGCAGATCCTGGCGGTGAACATCGCCGCGCGGCTGACCGGGGCCGAGGACAAGCGGCTGTCTGTGGGCGTCTGGCTGGTCGTGGTCGCCCTGCTGCCGATTGTCGCAGCCGCTTCCTACCACCTGGTGGAACGCCCGGCGCGGACGGCGCTGCGGGGCATGGCCAACAGGCGACGCGCGGCGCAAACGGACACCGCCGACAGGGTAAATTCCCCGGAAAGGGTTCTTCAACCTTCGGAAACTATCGTCTAAGGCTACCTTCCCGGAAACAATCGGAAACACGCCAGTATGACAAAACGGATCACCGCCGCCGTGGTTGCAGCCTCCCTCGGGTTTTTTGCCCTGGGCGCGGCACCGGCAAAAGCGGACGATCCCTACTGGCAGTGCGTGACCTTTGCCCGGATGTTCTCGGGCATCAATATCTTCGGCGACGCCTGGACCTGGTGGAGCCAGGCGGTGAACAGCCTGCGGACCGGCCATGCGCCGGAGACCGGCTCGGTGCTGGTGTTCCGTCCCGAGGGCCGGATGAGCCGCGGCCATGTCGCGGTCGTTTCCGACATCCTGACCGACCGGGTGATTCGCGTGACCCACGCCAACTGGGGCGGCAGCCGCGGCAAGGTCGAGGAAAACGTCACCGTGGTCGACGTATCGGGCGACGGCGACTGGAGCCAGGTCAAGGTCTGGTACAATCCGATCAGCGACCTCGGCTCGACCGTCTATCCGACCTACGGATTCATCTACAAGAACGCCCGCGACGCCTTCAGCGGCGCGCGCGAGACCGGGGCCAGCGGCCAGCCCTGACGGTCGCCCGTCGGGCCGCATCCTTACGCCGCCGGGAACCTTCGTATGATCCATATCCATCGCCGGGGCGACGCCGCCGGACCGGCCCCGGACCCGTCGTCCCCGACCTTCGTGGTCGGCCCGGACATCCTGTGGGTTGACCTGATCGACCCGACCCGGGACGAGGAATTGATCATCGAACGGGTGCTGGGTCTGTTGCTGCCGACCCGCGCGGAGATGGCCGAACTCGAGGCCTCGAGCCGGTTGTACCGCGAGAACGGCGCGACCTATCTGACCGCCGACCTGATTCACAACGGCGACGCCGAGGTTCCGGCCGTCGACCCGGTCACCTTCGTGATGACCCCGGGCCCCCTTGTGACCATCCGCTATTTCGACCCCCGCCCCTTCCCGATCCTGAAGGAGCGACTGGATCGGGATCCGGACCTGTGCAGCAGCGCGCCTGACCTGTTCCTGAACCTGATGGAGGCGGTCATCGACCGCGCCTCGGACGTGCTGGCGCGCAACGCCGCACGCGTTGAGGTGATCGCAGGCCAGATTTTCGCCGGCCGCAAGACCGTTGGCTTCGGAAAGCTGATCACCCGACTGGGCCAGGCCCAGATGGCGGCGAGCCGGATCGAGCAGAGTCTGGCGGACCTGGCGCGGGTCTTCGCCTTCATCACCCTGGACGACCGCATCGGCCATGATCCGGATGCCCGCGACCACGTCAAATCCCTCAGTCGCGACGCCGCCAGCCTGAGCGCCCACAACCAGGCGGTGGCGGCCAATCTCAATTTCCAGCTCTCGGCGGCCCTGGGCCTGATCAATATCGAACAGTCGTCGATCATCAAGATCTTCTCGGTGGCGGCCGTCGCCTTCATGCCGCCGACCCTGATCGCCTCGATCTACGGCATGAATTTCCGCCACATGCCCGAGTTGCACCAGGTCTGGGGCTATCCGCTCGCCCTGGTCGCCATGTTGGCGGCGGCCGTGATGCCGCTCGTCTGGTTCAAACGCAAGGGCTGGCTCTAGCGGGCCATCCGGGGATAGGACAGGGCATGACCGAACCCAGCACCGAAGCGACCGCCGAGATCACCTATGCCAGCTATCTGGACCTTGATGTCCTGCTGAGCGCCCAGAATCCGCGCTCGGACGAGCATGACGAAATGCTGTTCGTCATCATCCACCAGACCAAGGAACTGTGGCTCAAGCAGATCCTGCACGAGGTGGCCCTGGCCCAGAGCCTTGTACGGGCCGGGGATCTGGTGCCCGCCTACAAGAGCCTGGCCCGCGTCAGCCGCATCCAGGCGGTGATGACCCAGAGCTGGGACATCCTGGCCACCATGACTCCGGCCGACTACCTGCGGTTCCGCGGGGCCCTCGGGACCTCGTCCGGTTTCCAGAGCGACCAGTTCCGCCGCTTCGAGACCATGCTGGGACTGAAAGACGACCGCTTCCTCAAATTCCACGTCGACCGGCCCGAGGCCCATGCGGCCCTGACCGCGGCCCTGGACTCGCCCAGCCTGTATGACGACGCCCTGTCGCAGCTGGCGGCGGCGGGGCTGCCCGTGCCGGCCGAGGTGCTGAACCGCGACGTGCGCCAGCCCTATGTGGCCTCGGCGGGGGTCGAGGCGGCGTGGCTGGAGGTCTATCGCGACACCACCCGCTGGTGGCCGCTCTACCAGCTGGCCGAGAAACTGGTCGACCTGGACGACGCCCTGCTGACCTGGCGACACAAACATGTGGTGACGGTCGAGCGCATCATCGGCCGCCGACGCGGCACCGGCGGCACCGAGGGGGTGGCCTATCTGGCCTCGACCCTGGAGCGGCGCTGCTTCCCGGAATTGTGGTCGCTGCGCACCAGTCTCTAAACGGCCACGCTGAAACCAAACGGGGATTTCCGCGCTTTTTCACTGTTCCTCCCACAGCGAAAGGCACGATCATGAGCACCCCCAACCATCACGATATCAAGGTCCTGAACAGCCTGATCGAGACCACCCTGGACAGCGCCGACGGCTATCGCGAGGCCGCCGGCGAGACCGAGGACCGGCGCTTCAAGACCCTGTTCGAGCAACGCAGCTTCGAACGCCAGGGTCTGGCCGGCGACCTGAAGGGCGCGGTCCTGACCCTGGGCGGCGAGCCCGAGGATGACGGCTCGGTCCTGGCCAAGGCCCACCGCGCCTTCCTCGACGTCAAACACGCCCTGCTCCGCGACGAACAGGCGGTCGTCAACTCGGTCGAGAACGGCGAGGACTTCATCAAGGCGAAGTTCGAAAAGGCGCTGGAAGACTCCGACGTTTCCGACTCGACCCGCGACACCATCCGCCGCGCCTATGCGACGGTGAAGGACGGCCACGACCAGATGCGCGACCTGAAGCACAGCCTGGAAGGGCAGAAGGACGCCTCGAACCCGCTGTTCCCGAACTAGCCGCTCGGCGAAACACCCATGAAAAAGGCCCCGGCGGATCCCGCCGGGGCCTTGATCAATTCGGGTGATCCGGAGGGGATCAGCTCTCGGCGGGCGTTTCGGCCTTGCCGGTTTCCGGCACGATGGCCTTCTTGTCCGGGCGCACGGTCTGCTTCTCGGCGATCCGGGCCGACTTGCCGCGACGATCGCGCAGGTAATAGAGTTTGGCGCGCCGGACGACGCCGCGACGCTTGACCTCGATGGACTCGATCATCGGCGAGACCAGCGGAAAGACGCGCTCGACGCCCTCGCCGAAGCTGATCTTGCGGACGGTGAAATTCTCGTTGATGCCGCCGCCGGCGCGGGCGATGCAAACGCCTTCGAAGGCCTGGACGCGCTCGCGCTCGCCTTCCTTGATCTTGACGTTGACGCGCAGGGTGTCACCGGGCTGGAAGGCCGGGATCGGACGGATGGCGGTCAGGCGGGCTTTTTCTTCAGCCGCAATCTGCTGGACGATATTCATATCTACTTCTCCTCGAGCTTTGCGCTCTTTACCTGTGATTTGGCGGGGTCATGCCCCGCGGTCGTCTGTGCAAGGCGCGCCGCCCAGAGGTCCGGCCGTCGCGCCCGCGTGGTCTCTTCCCGCTGCGACTGACGCCAGGCGGCGACCTTTTTATGGTCGCCCGACAGCAGCACCTCGGGAATCTCCAGCCCCTCGAACGTCCGCGGTCGCGTGTACTGCGGGTGTTCCAGAAGGCCGTCCTCGAAGCTCTCGGATGTCAGGCTTTCGGCCTGGCCCAGAACACCGGGGATCAGTCGTACGCACGCCTCGATCACCACCATCGCCGCCGCCTCGCCACCGGCCAGGACCGCGTCGCCGACGGCGACCTCCTCGAACCCGCGCGCATCGAGCACGCGCTGGTCCACCCCCTCGAACCGGCCGCAGAGGACGGTAATCCCGTCCGCCTTCGCCCATTCCTTGACGCGCGCCTGGGTCAGGGGCCGACCCCGGGCACTCATGTACAAAAGCGGCCGTCCTGACCCGGATACGCTGTCGAGCGCCCTGGCCACCACGTCCGCCTTGAGTACGGCTCCGGGACCGCCACCCGCGGGGGTATCGTCCAGGAAGCCGCGCTTATCTTCGGAAAAGGCGCGAATGTCCACTGTTTCAAGCGACCACAGGTTCCGCTCACGCCAGGCGGTGCCGATCAGCGACACGCCGAGCGGGCCGGGAAAGGCCTCGGGGAACATGGTCAGGACGGTGGCGGTAAAGGGCATGGCGCGCGCCCTTTACCGCCGATGGGCCGTCGAGGCGAGAGGCTTCAGCCTGCCGGGCGGCCGCCACCGGCCGCGATCCAGCCGTCGACCCGGGTTTCGAGCACGTCCAGCGGCACGGCACCGCCGCCCAGCACAACGGCGTGGAAATCCCGGATGTCGAACCGGTCCCCCAGGGCCTGGCGGGCGCGGGCGCGCAGCTCGAGGATCTTCAGCTGGCCGATCTTGTAGCTGGTCGCCTGGCCGGGGTTGGTGATGTAGCGCTCGACCTCCTTGACGATGTCGCGTTCGGATACGAGCGTATTCTGCTGGAAATAGGCGATCGCCTGTTCACGGCTCCAGTGTTTGGCATGCAGGCCGGTATCGGTGACCAGACGCGCCGCGCGCCAGATCTCCAGCGAGAGGCGGCCGAAATCGGCATAGGGGTCCTGGTAGAAGCCCATCTCCTTGCCCAGCAGTTCGGAATACAGACCCCAGCCCTCGGAAAAGGCCCCGTAGCCGCCGAAGCGACGGAAGCGCGGCAGGCCCTCGATCTCCTGGGCATAGGCGATCTGGAAATGGTGACCGGGCGCGCCCTCGTGATAGCTGATGGCCTCGACCTGGGGCTTCAGCACCTGGGTCATGTCCGCCAGGTTGACGTAGTAGATGCCGGGCCGCGACCCGTCCGGTGCCGGCCGGTTGTAGAAGGCGACCGAGGCCGTCTCCTGACGCCAGGCCTCAACGGCGCGCACCTCGAGGGCGGCACGCGGCAGGGTGTGGAACCACTGCGGCGCGACCCGCATGGCGTCGCCGACAGCAGCGCGGGCGTCGACCAGATAGGCTTCCCGGCCCTCGGCGGTGTTCGGATACTGGAAGCGTGGATCGCCCTTGATGTAGGCGAAGAAGTCCTGCAGCGAGCCGGTGAAGCCGACGCGGGCCTTGATGGTCTCCATCTCGGCCTGGATACGCGCCACCTCGGACAGGCCGATCTGGTGGATCTGATCCGGGGTCAGGTCGGTGGTCGTGGATTGCCGCACCCGTTCGGCATAGTAGGCGTCGCCGTCGGGCAGCCGCCACACCCCATCGTTGGAGGTGGCCAGCGGCTGGACCCGTTCGATCGTGGCCAGAATTCCGTCATAGCCGCGCCTGAACGGGCCCGTCAGGGCATCGCGCCCGGCGGCCAGCAGCGCGGCCTTTTCCGTGTCGCTGGTGTCGAGGGCGGCGACCTTCTTCTGGAAATCAGCCCAGACCGGATTGTCGGGACCGCCGTCGAACGGAGCCCCGGAGATGACATTTCGGGTGTCGGTCAGGGTGATCGGAAACACGAAGGCCGGCGACACGAAACCGGCGGCGGCGCGGCGCTCCACATCGGCCGAGATCTCGCCCAGCACCCGTTCTACCTCGACCAGACGCGCGACATAGGCACGGGCGTCATCCGGGCTGTCGATGCGGTGGCTGTTGATCATGAACACCGGCAGGCTGGTCGCCGGATTGCCGTTGGCGGCGAAAATATAGTCGTGGTCGCGCCAGCGCGCGCCAGCCAGCTGACGTTCAACGCCCTCCTCGAACAGCTGCCACGACAGCTGGCTGCGGGGGCTGAGGGCCTCGAACCGGAACTCCGCCTTCATCCGCGCCAGCTGCGCCTCGGCCAGGGCCAGTGACCGGGCGTCGGCGGCGGGCGTGTAGTCGTTCAACCGGTCATAGTCAGTCTTGATACCCAGCGAGGTCATGCCCTGCGGGCTGAGCGCGACCCGTTCCATGAAGGCCGCATCGAAGAAGGCGTCCAGCCGGGCGTCCTCGCTCTGCGCCGGAACCGCCGCGGTCAGGGTACCCGCCGGGGCCACGGGCGCGGCGATACCGGCACAGGCCGTCAGCAACAGGACGGAGACGGATGAAATCAGAATGCGGCGCATGGGCCCCCCGGTAAAACAGGGGGCGACCTTCTGTGCTGGGCCCGGCCGGCGCAACCCCCAACCGGGTCTAGTTGACCCAGGTGATGCGGCAGTCGCTGACGGTCCAGCCGGCAAAACCGGAGCGAACCCGGCACTGGATACCGTTGCCGGCCAGCGGGCCGTGCATGATGGCGCTGTCGACCAGCGCGCCCTGACCGTCATAGCGGGGCTGTTTGAACTGGACCCAGCGCAGCGGCTGGCCGGAGGGCGGGGTCCGGGCGGGGTCGTGGATTTCCGGGAAGCTGAGACCATAGCGGGCCCAGTCGCAGCGCGGGGCCCAGGCGCGACCCTCGTCGTCCAGCCACAGCGGCGGCGGCAGGGTGTCGGTGCTGTTGAACCCATAGTGTTCGCGGGCGACGGCGGCGATGACGGCACAGTCGTCGCCGCTGCCCACCACCGGTCCGGCCGGATCCGGCATCGGGGCGGTGGCGGCGCAGCCGGCCAGCAGCAGGGCGATCAGGGCGGCGGGCGAACGGCGCATGGCGGCTCCGGTCAGCGCCTGAGGTCCGTGATGGTCCGACCCGGTGCGATGTCCTCGGCCGAGGTCACCAGATGAACGATCGCCGGACGGCCAGCGTTCCGCGCCGCCGCCAGGGCGGCGGGGAAGTCGGCGGAGGCCTCGCAGCGGATGCCGAAGGCTCCGAAGGCTTCGGCATATTTGACGAAGTCGGGGTTCTTCAGGTCGGTGGCGATGACCCGTTCGGCCCCCGGATAGTGGCCTTCCTGGTGCATGCGGATGGTGCCGTAGGTGCCGTTGTCGACGATCACGGTGACGACATTGATGCCGTACTGGGCCGCCGTGGCCAGCTCCTGGCCTGTCATCATGTAGTCGCCGTCGCCGGCGATGCAGATCACGTCGCGATCCGGGTGGGCGCTCTTGGCGGCGACCGCGGCGGGAAAGCCGTAGCCCATGGCCCCCGAGGTCGGGGCCAGCTGGGTGCGGCGCGCCCGGTGGCGGTGGAAGCGGTGCAGCCAGGCGGCGAAATTACCGGCCCCATTGGTCAGGATGGCGTCGTCCGGCAGGACCGACCGCAGATGGGTCATGCATTCGGACATATTGACCGCACCGGTGACGGTGACCGGGGTCGAGAAGGTCTCATAGTCGGCGTGGGCCTGGGTGGCCTGATCGCTCCAGGTCCGGCCCGGATCGATCTGTGACAGGGCCAGGGCCGCCAGGGAGTTGTCGGCGGTGGCGCTGAGCGACGGGGTCCAGACCCGGCCCAGTTCCTCGGCCCCGGGATGGATGTGGATCAGCCGTTCGGCGGTCTGTTCGCGGGTGAACAGGGTGTAGCCCTGGGTCGGATTCTCGCCCAGCCGCGCGCCGATGGCCAGGATCAGGTCGGCGGCCCTGGCCCGGGCGGTCAGGGCCGGATTGCAGCCGAGGCCGAGGTCGCCGGCATAGTTGGGACGGTCGTTGGAGATCAGGTCCTTGCGCCGGAACGACAGGGCGACGGGCAGGCCCAGCCGCTCGGCCCAGTCGCCGATGGCGTCGGTGGCGGCGTCGCTCCAGCCCGATCCGCCCAGCACCAGCAGCGGTCGTTCGGCAGCGGCGAGGCGGGCGCGGACCTGTTCGGCGAAGACGGGGTCGAGCCCGGCGCGGGCCGGGACCACCGGGCGGATCGGGGCCGGGCCGCCGTCCGCATGCAGCAGGTCCTCGGGCAGGGCGATGACCACCGGTCCCATCCGGCCCTGCAGGGCGGTGGCAAAGGCGCGTTCGACGATCTCGACCGTGCGTTGCGGACTCTCGATCTCGGTGGCCCATTTGGCCAGGCCGCCGAACACCTCGCGATAGTCGACCTCCTGGAAGGCCCCGCGCCCGCGATCAGACAGGGCCACCTGACCGACGAACAGGATCATCGGGGTCGAGTCCTGATGGGCGGTGTGGACGCCGATCGCGGCATGGGTCGCGCCGGGTCCGCGGGTGACCATGCAGACGCCGGGCTTGCCGGTCAGCTTGCCCCAGGCCTCGGCCATGTTGGCGGCCCCGGCCTCGTGGCGACAGGCGATGACCTGAATCCTGTCGCGGACATCGACGAGAGCATCCAGCACGGCCAGATAGCTTTCGCCGGGCACACAGAAGACGCGGTCGATCCCGTTCATCACGAGAGTCTCGACCAGACGGCGGGCGGCGGTGTTGGGCGCTTGGGTCATGGCTCGCTGCTAGCAGATCGACCCCGGTTCTGGCTATGCGGGCGGGGCCGGAGGCAGTGGATCATAGGCGACCCCGGTCAGATACAGACCGTCGGGCGGGGCTACGGGACCGCAGGCGGCCCGGTCACGGGCGGCCAGGGCGGCGGCGACATCCTCAACGCTCCAGCGCCCTAGCCCGACCTGGACCAGGGTCCCGGTCATCGAGCGCACCTGGCTGTGCAGGAAGCTGCGGGCCGCGAACTCCAGATGGATCTCATCCTCGACCCGGGTCACCCGGGCGAGGTCGAGGGTGCGCAGCGGCGACCTGGCCTGACAGTTGATGTCGCGGAAGGTGGTGAAGTCGTGCCGCCCGACCAGGGTCAGGGCCGCCGCCTGCATCCGGTCGGCATCCAGCGGCTTCTTCACATGCCAGACCCGGCCCGCGTCCAGCGCCGGCGGGGCCGGGCGGTTCAGCAGGCGAAACAGGTAGCGGCGGCCGGTGGCCGAGAAGCGCGCGTGCCAGTCGTCGTCAACCACCACGCAGTCCAGCATGGCCACGGCCTCGCTCATCAGATGGGCGTTGAGGGCATTCATCACCGTCCGCGCGGGCCAGGCCTTGTCGAGGTCGATATGGATGACCTGGCCGGTGGCGTGGACGCCGGTGTCGGTGCGCCCCGCCGCGACGAGCCGAACCGTCTGGCCGCAGAAGGCGGTGACCGCCGTCTCGATCGCCCCCTGGACTGTCGGCAGGCCGTCCTGGGCCTGGAAGCCGTGATAGGCGCGGCCGTCATATTCGATGGTCAGCCGGTAGCGGGGCATTCTGGTTACCCTATCGCTCGCCGCGCTGCGGCTCGCTGTCCGAGGGCGACAACACACTGCCGGCCGGCAGGGCGAAGCCGCGCAGGAATTCGTCGGGGGCCTGGGCGGCCCTGCCCTCGCGCTGCACCCGCAACAGCCGGACCGCGCCGTCGGCGCAGGCGACGCTGAGGCCGTCATCGAGCACGGTGCCGGGTTCACCCGTGCCCGCAGACGGGGCCGACATCAGCACCTTGACCCGCACCGGGCCGTCGGGGCCGGGAGCGAGGAACCAGGCCCCGGGAAAGGGGGACAGGCCGCGGATATGGGCGTCGACCGCGGCGGCCGGCCGCGACCAGTCGATCCGCGCCTCGGCCGGGGTGATCTTCTTCGCATAGGTGGGCTCGCCGACCTGCGGCGTGGTGACGCCGCCGCGTTCGATGGCCCCCAGGGCGCGCGGCCACAGCCCCGCCCCGACCGTGGCCATGCGCTCGGACAGGGTGGCGGCGGTGTCGTCGGGCCGGATGGCCAGGGTCTCGGACAGCAGGACGTCGCCCTCGTCCAGCCCCTCGGACATACGCATGATCTGGACGCCGGTCTCCGCGTCGCCGGCCATGATGGCGCGCTGGATCGGGGCGGCCCCGCGCCAGCGCGGCAGCAGGGAGCCATGCAGGTTGAAACAGCCCAGCCGCGGGGCCTCGAGCACCGCGGGCTTGAGAATCTGGCCATAGGCGACGACGCAGGCGGCATCGAGGCCCAGGGCCTGGAATTCGGCGATGGCCTCGGGCGATTTCATCGACTCCGGCGTGAACACCGGCAGGCCCATGACCTCGGCGAAGGCCTGGACCGGGGACGGGGTCAATTTCTGGCCGCGCCCCCGCGGACGGGGCGGCTGGGACCAGACGCCCACGACCTCATGGCCGGAGGCAATGATCTCGGCCAGGGACGGCACGGCGAATTCGGGGGTACCCATGAAGGCGAGGCGCATGACCCGCCTTTAGCCGGGGTTGCGGCCTACTGCCAGCGTGTGTCGACGCCGCCGCCCTCGTCCCACTCGCCACCGACGTCGAGGGCAGAGTCGAAATTGAGCATCCGGTCCAGCAGCAGGCCGGCGGCCAGGCCCAGCAGACCGACCCCGACCAGGGTCACGACACTGCCGATCCCGACCTTCTCGGACCGGGTCAGACGTCGGCGACCGGCGGGATCGATGATCCGGGATTTTCCGCCGCGACGGGCCATCAGGCGGCCATCCGCGCCAGTTTCTTGACCTTGGCCACGGCCCGTTCGCGTCTCAGGCGCGACAGGTGGTCGATGAACAGCACGCCCTCGAGGTGATCCATCTCGTGCTGGATGCAGACGGCGAACAGACCCTCGACCTCTTCCTCGACCGACTTGCCGTCATAGTCGAGGTAGCGGATCCGCACCTTGCCGGGGCGTTCGACCTCGTCGAAATATTCGGGCACCGACAGGCAGCCCTCTTCGTAGGCGTAGATCTCGTCCGAGGCCCAGAGGATCTCGGGATTGACGAAGAAGCGCGGATTGCGGCGCGACAGATCCTCGTCCTCGCCCTCAACCGGTTCGGGGGCCTCGGTCTCGCCGGCATGAGCCCGGTCGCCCAGATCCATGACGATGACACGGCGGGCGTCGCCCACCTGAACGGCGGCCAGGCCGATGCCCGGTGCCGCGTACATGGTCTCGAGCATGTCATCCATCAGGGCGCGCACGTCGGAGTCGACCTCGGCCACGGGGGCGGAAATCTGCTTGAGCACTGCCGTGTCGGCAGCGTTATCGACGGCGAGGATGCGACGGATGGCCATGCCCTGCAGGTAGGTCGCGCGGGGCCAAAGGTCAAGATTTCACGCCTCGAGGCGGATCCCGACGCGTCAGTCCTCGGCCGGCAGGGGGCGCGGTTTTCGATCCTCGCCGATGGCCACATAGGTGAAAACACCGTCGGTGACCCGAACCGACTCGGCCAGATGCTGGCCCCGGGCCCGCTTCCAGGCCTCGACCTTGACCCGCACCGAGGTTCGGCCGGTGTGGATGACCCGGGCATAGATACTGACCTCATCGCCGACCGAGACCGGCTGCAGGAAGACCATGCCGTCGACGGCGATGGTGGCACAGCGGCCCTGGGCGCGCTCGAAGGCCGGGGTCGCGCCGCACAGATCCATATGGGCCAGCAGCCAGCCGCCGAAGATGTCGCCCTCGGGATTGGTGTCGGCCGGCATGGCGATGACGCGACCGACGGGTTCGCCTTCCGGGCGGGCAGGGACGGCGGCGGGATCGGTCACGACAAAGGGTTCCTGTCTGGCGGGGAGGCTCGGTTCCGGGTCATTGCGTAGCCGCAGCGCCTTTGTCCCACTCGCTGGAAGATGGTACCCCGATCCGAACGAATTTCGCCATACGGGTTCACTAGCACCCTCACATTCGGCAGGGTCAGACACCCTGCCCCCAAATTCTGGATTCTGTTTGCATGACGGCTGCCGCGTTTTCGCCCTCGAGCCTCGCCCACTGGGACGAGATTGATCGCGGCAAGTTTCGCAACGAGCATGAGGTCGTGACCGAGCTGCTGGCCCAGGTGCCTCTGACGCCGGCCGAGCGCCAGACTGTGGCGGCCGAGGCGGTCGAACTGGTCGAGCGGGCCCGCAAGGACAACCATCGCCAGGGCGTGGTCGAGAGCTTCCTGCAGGAGTTTTCGCTGGGCACCCGCGAGGGTCTGGCCCTGATGTGTATGGCCGAGGCCCTGCTGCGGATCCCCGACGAGGAGACGCGCGACCGGCTGATTTCGGAAAAGATCCGTTCGGCCGACTGGGCCAAACATCTGGGCCAGTCCGAGAGCCTGTTCGTCAATGCCTCGACCTGGGGGCTGATGCTGACCGGCAAGCTGGTCGAGGTCGACGAGGACGCCAAGCGCGACCTGCCCAGCTTCCTGCGCCGGGTCGCGGGCCGGATCGGCGAGCCGGTGATCCGCCAGGCCGTGGCCGCGGCGGTGCGGATGATGGGCGAGCAGTTCGTCGTCGGCCGCACCATCAAGGGGGCGCTGAAGCGCTCGGCCCGCGAGGGCTGGCTGTGCAGTTTCGACATGCTGGGCGAGGGTGCCCGCACCAGTGAGGACGCGGCCCGCTATGAGGTCGTCTACGCCAAGGCCATCGAGGCCGTCGGCCAGGTGCGGCGCGACACCGAGGGCATGCGCGGGCCGCAGACCGGCCACGGGGTCTCGGTCAAGCTGTCGGCCCTGTGCCCGCGCTATGAGGCGACCCAGGAACCCCGGGTCTGGGACGAACTGTACCCGCGGGTGAAGCGGCTGGCCCTGATCGCGGCGAAATACGACATCAATTTCTGCATGGACGCGGAGGAGGCCGACCGGCTGGCCCTGTCGCTGAAACTGCTGGACCGGCTGGCCAACGACCCCGACCTGGGCGAGTGGAAGGGGCTGGGCCTGGCGGTTCAGGCCTATCAGAAGCGCGCCCCCGAGGTCATCGCCCGGGTCACCGCCCTGGCCGAACAGTCGGGCCGCAGGCTGATGGTCCGGCTGGTCAAGGGGGCCTATTGGGACACCGAGATCAAACGGGCCCAGGTCGCCGGCCGTCCCGACTATCCGGTCTTCACCACCAAGGTGGCCACCGACGTCAACTATCTGGTCTGCGCCCGCGCCATCATCGACGCCGCGCCGCACCTGTACGGCCAGTTCGCCACCCATAACGCCGTGTCCCTGGCCGCCATCCACCGGATGGCCAAGGCCGCCGACGTCAAGATCGAGTTCCAGCGGCTGCACGGCATGGGCGAGCCCCTGTACGACGCCGCCGAGGCGATCTGGAACGACGAGGCGATGTCGATCCGCGCCTATGCCCCCGTCGGCGGGCATGAGGAGCTGCTGCCCTATCTGGTGCGCCGCCTGCTCGAGAACGGGGCCAACTCCTCCTTCGTTCACGCCCTGCTCGACGAGCGGGTCCCCGCCACCACCGTCGCCTTTGATCCCGTCACCGTGCTGGAAGCCCAGCCCGGTCCCCACCCCAAAATTCCGGTCCCCCAGCATATGTACGGAAATCGTCTGAACTCCCTCGGCCGCGACTATTCCCAGGTCGAGGAACGCGAGCGCCACGCCGTGGCCCTGGAGCTGATCGACCGCGAGAAACTCAACTCGGGCCCGATCATCAGCGGCGTGCTGCGCGCCGGTGAAAACCCGAGCGATGTGATCAGCCCGTCGGACCGCAACAGCGTGCTCGGCTATGTGTCCGAAGCCACCGACACCGAGATTCACCAGGCCATCGAACTGGGCGCGCGCGCCCATATCGTCTGGGACCGGGCCGGCGGGGCGGCGCGGGCCGTCGTGCTGCGCAACATGGCCGATGCCCTCGAGGCCGACATGGACCGGTTCGTCGCCCTGCTGGCACGCGAGGCCGGCAAGACACTGAACGACGGCGTCGCCGAGGTGCGCGAGGCCGCCGACTTCTGCCGCTACTACGCCATGCTGGCCGAGACCCAGTTCGCCGGACCCGAGGTCCTGACCGGGCCGGTCGGCGAGACCAACCAGCTGATGTTGCACGGCCGCGGCGTGTTCGCCTGTATCAGCCCGTGGAATTTCCCGCTGGCCATCTTCACCGGCCAGATCGCCGCCGCCCTGGCCGCCGGCAACGCTGTTCTGGCCAAGCCCGCCGAACAGACGCCGCTGGTCGCGGCCGAGGCCGTGCGCCTGTTCCTGAAGGCCGGGCTGCAGCCCGAGCTGATCGCCCTGGTCCCCGGCCGCGGCGAGACCGTGGGCGCGGCCCTGGTCAACCATCCGGGCATCGACGGCATCGCCTTCACCGGCGGGACCAACACGGCCCGGGCCATCAACATCGCCCTGGCCAACCGCCCCGGGGCCATCATCCCCTTCATCGCCGAGACGGGCGGGCTGAACGCCATGTTCGTCGACACCTCCGCCCTGCGCGAACAGGTGCTGGACGACGTGATCAACTCGGCCTTCGGCAGCGCCGGCCAGCGCTGTTCGGCCCTGCGCATCCTCTATGTGCCCAAGGACTCGGCCAAGGGTCTGATCGAGGGGCTGAAGGGCGCGCTGGCGACCCTGGTGGTCGGCGATCCGGCCGACCCGGCCACCGACATCGGCCCGGTCATCGACGCCGAGTCGCGCGGCATCCTCGAGGCCCATCTGGTCCGTCTCGAAAAGGAGGCCACGATCCTGGCCCGGGCCGAGATCGCCGGGACCGCCAATACCGGTCACGGCACGGGCGACTATTTCGCCCCGACCATCGCCGAGATCCCGACGCCCGACTTCCTCGAGGCCGAGGTGTTCGGCCCGATCCTGCACATCTATCGCTATGACCCCGACGACCTGATGACGGTGGCCGGCAAGCTGGCCGGGCGCGGCTTCGGCCTGACCCTGGGCGTGCACAGCCGTATCGAGGCCTTCGCCGAGGATGTGATCCGGCTGGTGCCGGCGGGCAATGTCTATGTGAACCGCAGCATCACCGGGGCCGTGGTCGGGGTCCAGCCGTTCGGCGGCGAGGGCCTGTCGGGCACCGGACCCAAGGCCGGCGGCCCCAACAGCCTGATCCGCTACGCCTCGGAACAGGCGATCAGCGTCAATATCGCGGCCCAGGGCGGCGACCCGGCCCTGCTCAACCTCTAGAAAACGCCTCCTCCCGGTGCCTCAGGGCACCGGGGCGTAGTCGGACGGCGGATGCGGCTTGAGCCCGCCGTCCAGCAGCGCCTGCCAGGTCTCTTCAGCGGTTTCCGCGAAGCGAAACAGGTTGAGATCCGAAGCCGCAATCAGGTCATTGGCGACGAGGGTCTCAAAGCCGACGACCGACCGCCAGTGCGCCTCGTCGACCAGGACCACCGGGATCGGCGGCGACTTTTCGGTCTGGCGCAGGGTCAGGATCTCGAACAGTTCGTCAAAGGTGCCGAAACCGCCGGGAAAGATCACCAGGGCATTGGCGCGCATGGCCAGATGCATCTTGCGCATGGCGAAATAGTGGAAGCGGAAGGTCAGGTCCGGCGTCGACCAGGCGTTGGGTTCCTGCTCATGCGGCAGGGTGATGTTGAAGCCGATCGAAGGGGCCCCGACCTCGGACGCGCCGCGGTTGGCGGCCGCCATGATGCCGGGCCCGCCGCCGGTGGCGATGACGTTGTCCCGGACCTGGCCGATGTCGCGCATGGCCCCGCCGAGTTGCGAGGCGACAGCCCCGAAGCGGCGCGCCTCGGCATACCAGCGGGCGTGATCGGGAGGTCCGTCCTCGCGCACCCGGGCACTGCCGAACACCACGATGGTCGAGCGGACGCCCCAGGCCCGCAGCGCCTGGTCGGCCTTGGCGAACTCCAGCTGGAAGCGCACGCCCCGCATGGAGTCACTGAGCAGGAAGTCCGTATCCAGAGCCGGCAGCCGGTAGGAGGGCGAGGCCTGCTGGGCCCCGTTGGACGGATGATCAGTCATGGGCCCGGTCTCCCGATGTCGCGGCGGGTGGCGCGGTCAGCAGGGCCGCCTTCATCGCCGCGATCACGGCCAGACGCTGTTCGTCGTCCGCCAGGGCCTGCAGGGATTCGTTCATCGTGCTGAGCAGGTCGGCCCGGGCATTGTACCAGTCCGGTCGGGTCGCCGCCCCGGGCAGCATCCGCGCCGCCCGCCCCTCGACCAGGGTCGCCGTCTCCCGCGTCAGGGCGAAGGTCTGGTCCAGTTCGGGCGCGATCACTACCCCGGCCGCCCCCCCGGCCGCGACCAGATGGCCGGACAGGGCGGCCACCGCATCCGGCTCGCCATGGGCCAGAAAGACCTTGCCGGTGACCGGGCCGCGGGCCTGGAACCAGGCCACCAGGGCCGAGGCGTCGGCATGGCCGGAATAGACGTCCAGGGTGCGGATCCTGGCATGGACGCGGATATCGTCGCCCTGGATACGCACCTGGCTGGGCGAGGCCATCAACAGCCGGCCCAGGGTCCCGGCCGCCTGAAAACCGGTGATCAGCAGCGTGGTCTCGCGCCGCCACAGCAGCCGTTTCAGATGTTTGCGGATCCGGCCCGCATCGCACATGCCGCTACCGGCGAGGATGACATGCCAGTCGCGCAGCCGGTCCAGCCGGTCGCTCTCCTGATAGCGCCGCAGATAGTGCAGCCGCGTCGCGTGGCGCAGCACCAGATAGGGATTCTCCGAGGCGTCGATGTTCCAGCCGCGCTGCAGGAAGACCTCGGTCGCCTCGATGGCCAGCGGCGAGTCGAGATAGATTTCCCCGGCCAGTTCGGGCTCCGCCTCCATCACCGCCAGCAGGTCGAGGATCAGGTCCTGGGCCCGGCCAACGGCAAAGGTCGGCATCAGCAGCGGGCCGCCGGCGGCCCTGGCCAGACGCAACTCCTCGGCGAGGGCGGCGCGCCGTTCGACGAGGTCAAGATCGACGCGCTCCCGGTCGCCATAGGTGGCCTCCATCACCAGATGGTCGACCCCGACGGGCCCGTCCGGGGCCGGCAGGAAGGGCTGGTGACCGGAACCAAGATCGCCCGAGAACAGCAGCCGCACCGGCTTGCCCCCGTCCTCGATGACCAGTTCAACCGAGGCGGCCCCCAGCAGATGTCCGGCGGGCCAGTAGCGGGCCGTGATCCCCGGTACGACCTCGACCTCCTCACTGAATTTCACCGTCTCGAACAGGCGCAGGGTCGGCTCGACATCGGCGGTCGAATAGATGGGTTCGACCCGCGGCAGGCCGCGGCGTTCGTTGCGACGGTTCAGATGGGCGACATCCCCCTCCTGGATACCGGCGGCGTCCTCGAGCATCACCGCGCACAGGTCGCGGGTCGGCCGGGTGGCATAGATGGGGCCGCGATAGCCGGCCCGGACCAGCTTCGGCAGCAGGCCGGAATGGTCGATATGGGCATGGGTCAGGAAGACGCCGTCGATGTCGCGGGCCTCGAACGGAAAGTCGCCGTGGTTCAGGGCCTTCAGCGTCTTGGGGCCCTGGAACAGGCCGCAGTCGACCAGGAAGCGGCCGTGATCGGTCTGCAGCAGGGCGCAGAATCCGGTCACGCAACCGGCGGCACCATGGAAGGTCAGGGACAGGCTCATGGGACGGACGCTCCAGCAGGGCTACCGGGGGTGAGGGCCACCCAGACGGCGGCGGCGGCGAGGCCCAGCGCCAGGCCCCGGCGCAGGGTCTTGCGGGCCGGAACCGACAGATGTGCGGCGGCCCCGTCGGTCCCGAAGACGATCGAGAGGTGCACGGCCACGCTGATCAGGATGTGGGTCCCGCCCAGGATTATCATCTGCACCCGGGCGGGGGCGAAACCGGCATGGATGAAGCCGGGCAGGATCACGACATAGAACAGGACGGCCTTGGGATTGAGGACATTGGCGACGATTCCGCGCAGGACCTGGCGGCCGCTCCCAAAGGGGATGATCGGCACCGCCGCACTGCCCGGTCGCTGCGGCAACAGCCCCTCGATCGCCAGCCAGAACATATAGCCGACCCCGGCCCATTTCAGGGCCCACAGGACCGTGGGTGACCCCAGCGGCGTCCGGGTCAGGCCATAGATCGACACGGCCAGATAGAGGCTGAGCCCGATGGTGATCCCGACCACGGTGAGCAGGCCGGCCATCCGGCCCCGCGCCGTCGAGACCAGGGCGAGATAGCCCATATTGGGTCCCGGGGTGAGTTCGATCAGCACCATGGCCAGCAGGAAGGCCGGCAGGATCAACGGGTCGACGGGCCAGAAGGGCGAAACCGGCATCAGTGGGCGAGCAGCAGGCTGGGGCCGTCGACGTCGTCGAGGAAGGCCCGGGTCGCCCCGCCGAAAATCGCCTCCCTGAGCCGCGAATGGCCCCAGGCCCCGGCCACCAGCAGGCCGACGTCATGATCGCGCGTCCCCTTGATAAGGGCCTCACCTGCCGACGGGCCGCTGACCGGAACCGGTCGGCCGGTTCCGACCCCGTGCAGGCGCAGCCAGTCATTGAGCGGTGTCATGCCGGTGGCCCCGTTCGGCGCGACCGCGCCCCGGGGGGATTGCAGCAGGATCAGGTCCGAGCCCATGGCGATCAACGGCAGGGCCCCGTGCACGGCGCGCCCCGCCTCGACACTGCCGTTCCAGGCGATGGCGACGCGGCCGGACAACCGGTCCGGCTTGCCGCGGGCGATCAGCACCGGCGCGCGCTGGTCCAGCAGGACCTGGCCCAGGACGCGGCCGTCGCGTCCGGGCCCGCCCAGATAGTCCTGGCTGACCACCACCAGATCGGCCAGCACCAGGGCGCGCGCCAGGCCCTCGGCCGGCATCACACTGTGCGGATGGACCACCATCCGCGGTCCGCCCTCGCCCTCGCCGAAGACAAGGTCGACATCGGCGGCGGCGGCACGGGCGGCCGAGTCGATCCGCGCCTGGCAGTCACGCTGGGCCTCGGACAGGGCCTGGGTCACCTCCGGCGACAGCGGTGCCCCCAGGGTCAGGCCCAGGGCCACGAGGTCGAGCGCGGCGTCCGGGTGGATCGGCAGGACATGGGCAACGGCATCGTGCTGAACGGCAAGGGCGGCGGCGAAGGCCAGGGTCACCGCGTCTTCGGGGCCACCGCCGGCGAGGGCCATGATGAGTTTGTAGCTCACGACATTCACTCCCGGTTCCACAGCGTCTGCCCGGACCGCCACTGTGTCAAACTGACCTGACGGGCCCGGTCAGGCTTTGATCCAGATCATCGCCGATGGAAAGACGCCGGGTCTTCACTGGAGGTCCCATCCGAGGAGACCGACCATGACCCAATCCGCCGCCGACAAGCTCAACCAGGACGTCCAGGATCTCGTCACGGAGGTGGCCGACAATCTGAAGGCCGCCGCCCAGAAGACCGGCAAGGAGGCCAATGAAGCCCTGCACCGGTCGTCGGAAGCACTGAGCCGGGCCACCGAACGTCTGGTCGGGGAAGCCCGCAAGACCTCGACCGCAGCCGGCAAACAGGTCGTCGACGAGGTCCGCGCCCATCCGGTGACGACTGCGGCCCTGGTCGCCTCGGCCGTCGCCCTGCTGGGCGTCCTGGTCGCGCGCCTCAACGCCGAGAAATAGCGATCCACCCGTGATCGCCGTCCGGGCGGGAGCTGACGGCTAGAACAGCCGCGACACCCCGTCCGGACCCGCCACATCGCCGATCCCCTCGCCGATCGAGAAGGTCTGCGGGCGGCTGCGGCCGTCGGCCACGGCGACCGGGGCGATGATCAGCGGGGCGACATGGATCACGGCGACCGACTCGCCGCTGGGGCAGTAGACATTCACATCAGGATAGCGGGCGGCGACCAGACGGTTGATGCCCGCGATCAGGTCGGGATCCCGCACCTCGGTGGCCCGACCGGCCAGCGACAGGCCAACGGCGTCACCGCGGTCCGCCTCGCTGCGAATGGCGATGGAGACGCGCGGATCGGCCTGGATGTTGGCCAGTTTCTGACTGTCGCGGGCGACGCTCATATAGAGGTTGAGGCCGTCGTTGACGTAGCCGACCGTGGTCACCTGCGGCCAGCCGTCGGGACGGTTGACCCCCAGGGTCAGCAACCGCTGGGAATCCATCAGGGCCACGATCGCCGCCACGGCCCCGCCGTGGATGGGGGTGATGTCCGTCGTCATGCGTGCGTCCTCCGTCAGGCTCCCGGGGCCGGTCAGGGCCGCGGGGTGTCCGTCGCGTCCGGGATCACCGGCTCAGGCTCGGACTGGCCCATGTCGCCCTCGTCGAACAGGCGGAACTCGTGCCAGACGCCATTGAGAACCCCGAAGGCGACGGCGAGGCCGAGGCCGAGAATCCAGGCAAAATACCACATCAGATCAAGTCCTCGGTTCGGTCAGTACAGGTCGGGGTTGGTCTTGAGGGCGGCGGTGCTCGTCCGGCCCCACAGCACCTTATAGACCCAGGCGGTGTAGATCAGGATCAGCGGCAGGAAGACCACCGTGACCCCCAGCATGATGAACAGGGTCAGATGGGTGGAGGAGGAGTTCCACACCGTCAGGCTGGAGGCGGGATCGATCGAGCTGGGCAGGATGAAGGGGAACATCGACAGGCCGACCGTCGAGATGATGCCGATCACCGAAATCGCCGAGCCGGCGAAGGCCAGGGGTTCGGACCGGCGCCACAGGCCGATCAGGGCTGCCACGACGCCGACCAGGCCCAGCACGGGGGCGGCGACCATCCACGGATACAGGCCGTAGTTGTCGAGCCAGGCACCGGGGGCCGAGACCACGGCGGTTCGCAGCGGATTGGACATGCCCGACGGATCGACAGTCCCGACGATACGGAAGCCGAGATCACCCCAGGCCACAAACAGGCCACCGGCGATGAACAGGACGATTCCGAGCAGGCCGGCGACCGTGCCGAAGGTGCGGGCCCGGGCCGCGACCGGGCCGTGCTCGGCCTTGATGCCCAGCCAGGCCGCGCCATGCAACACCAGCATGGCCACCGACAGCAGACCACACAGCAGGCTGAACGGGGTGAACAGACCCAGCAGGGTACCGTCGTAGAAACTGCGCAGGTCACTGTCGAGGCGGAAGGGGGCTCCGATCAGGACGTTGCCGACGGCCACGCCGAACACCAGGGCCGGCACGAAGCCGCCGACGAACAGGGCCCAGTCCCAGAAGCTGCGCCAGGCCTTGCCGGGCCGTTTGGACCGGTATTTGAACGCCACCGGTCGCAGGATCAGCGCCGCCAGCACCAGGAACATGGCCAGGTAGAAGCCGGAGAAGCTGACCGCATAGACGAAGGGCCAGGCGGCAAAGATGGCCCCGCCCCCCAGGATGAACCAGACCTGGTTGCCTTCCCAGGTGGCCCCGACGGTGTTGATCACCATCCGGCGTTCCTCATCGGTCTTCGCGACGAAGGGCAGCAGGGCACCGACACCGAGGTCAAAGCCGTCCGTCAGGGCGAAGGCGATCAGCAGCACGCCCAGCAGGCCCCACCAGATCAGGCGGAGGGTGGCATAGTCGATGGGAAGTTCCATGTTCGGTATCCTGGAGATCGACGGTCAGGCGACGGCGGGCGCGGGGACGGGGGTCGGGGAGTCGGGGTCGGCGAAGGCTTCCTGTTCGGCGAACGGACCCTTCTTGATCGCGTGCAGGATCAACCCGACCTCGACCACGGCCAGCGCCCCGTACAGGACCGTGAAGCCGATGATCGTGCCCCACAGCTGGGAGACGCTCAGGCTGGAGGCCCCGAGGAAGGTGGGCAGCACGCCCTCGACCGCCCAGGGCTGACGTCCGACCTCGGCCAGGATCCAGCCCAGTTCGGTCGAGATCCACGGCAGGGGGATGGCCAGCACGGCCAGCCACAGGAACCAGCGGGTGTCGTGCTTGCGCAGGGTGCACAGCACAAAGGCGGTGGCGAACAGGCCGATCATCAGGAAGCCGATGCCGGCCATGATGCGGAAGGCCCAGAACATCAGCGGCACATTGGGCACGGTGCTCCAGGCGGCCTGGACCACCTGTTCGGGCGTGGCCTGACGCGGGTCGGCGACATAGCGTTTCAGCAGCAGCGCATAGCCCAGGTCGTTGCGGTGGACCTCGAAATCGCCACGGGCGGCGATGTCGGTCGGATCAGCCTTGATCCGCTCGACCGCGTCATAGGCGAGGACGCCGTTCTCGATCCGGGTCTCCGCCGTCGCGACCAGCTGCAGAATGCCCTCGACCGGCGTGTTGATGCTGCGGGTCGAGATCAGGCCCAGGACATAGGGAATCTTGACCTCATAATGGGTTTTGCGGTCCTTCAGGCTGGGAATGCCGAAGGCGGTCAGACCGGCCGGGGCGGGCTCGGTCTCCCACATGGCCTCGAGCGCGGCCAGTTTCATTTTCTGGTTGTCGGTCAGGGCATAGCCGCTCTCGTCGCCGAGCACGACGACCGACAGGGAGGCGGCCAGGCCGAAGGCGGCGGCCACGGTCATCGAGCGTTTGGCGAAGCCGACGTGTTTGCCCTTGAGCAGGTAGAAGGCCGAAACACCCAGCACGAAGACGGCGGCGATCACATAGCCGGCGCTGACCGTATGGACGAATTTGGCCTGGGCCACCGGGTTGAACAGCACGGCCATGAAGTCCGAGACCTCCATCCGCATCGTGTCCGGATTGAAGGTCGAGCCGACCGGATTCTGCATCCAGCCGTTGGCGATCAGGATCCACAGCGCCGAAAGATTGGTACCGAGGGCGACCATGAAGGTCACGAACAGGTGGCCGACCCGGCTCAGCTTGTCCCAGCCGAAGAACATCAGCCCGACGAAGGTGGCCTCAAGGAAGAAGGCCATCAGCCCCTCGATGGCCAGCGGGGCCCCGAAGATGTCGCCGACGTAGTGGCTGTAATACGCCCAGTTCATGCCGAACTGGAATTCCATCGTGATGCCGGTGGCCACGCCGAGGGCGAAATTGATCCCGAACAACAGGCCCCAGAACCGGGTGATGGTCCGCCAGATCGGCCGGCGCGTCATCACATAGATGCTCTCCATGATCACCAGCATGAAGGACAGGCCGAGCGTCAACGGCACGAACAGGAAGTGATACAGCGCCGTCAGGGCGAACTGCAGGCGGGACAGATCGACGACCGCGAGGTCAATCATGGGGCAGGTCTCCTGAGTGCCGATTCGAACGACCGGTTGACGCCCCGTCTAGGGGGCGCTTTAGGTCTGAACCTTGATCTTGATCAAAGTTTACACCGACGCAGGCACTTACCGACAGTCGATGACCACAATTGATGTGACCCCGACCGTCGAACCGAAGCGCTGGCTGGCGGCTGTTGCCCGCCCGTGGCGGCGGCTGAACGGCCTGGCCACGGCCCTGGTCATCGCCGACATCCTGCCAGCCACTGGGTTTGCCCTTGGTCTGGCCATGGCCATCGGGGCCCTGCAGCACACGCCCGCCGCCGCCGTTCCGTGGCTGGCGGTGGCCGGCGTCAGCCTGGCCCTGCGCGGACTGGTCGCACAGGCGGCCGTGATGACGGCCGGTCAGGGGGCCGCCATGGTCAAACGCCGGGTGCGCGGCGACCTGCTGACCCGGCTGTTCGCCGGACAGCGGCCCGCGGGCGACCCGATGACCGCCGTGGTCGACGGGGTCGAGGCGCTGGACGGCTACTATGCCCGGTTCAACCCGGCCCGGCTGGCCGCGGCGGTCGCCCCGGTGGTGGTCATCGCCCTGTGCGCCGTCGCCAGTCCGGTGGCCGCGGGCATCCTGACCCTGACCCTGATCCCCTTCGCCGTCGGCATGATCCTGACCGGCACGGCGGCTGCGGCCGAGAGCCGGCGGCAGTTCCTGGCGCTGGAGCGGCTGTCGGGCCTGTTCCTCGACCGGGTGCGGGCCCTGCCGACCCTGCTGGCCTTCCAGGCCGAGGCTCGCACCACCGGCGAGATCGCCCGCGCCGCCGACGCGCTGGAACGACGTACCGGCCGGGTGCTGAAGATCGCCTTCCTGTCCTCCGGGGTGCTGGAGTTCTTCTCGGCCCTGTCCGTGGCGCTGGTGGCCGTCTATTGCGGCTTCAACCTGCTGCACCTGCTGCCGTTTCCGGTGCCGGAGACCCTGACCCTGTCGCGGGCCTTCTTCGTCCTGGCCATGGCCCCGGAGGTCTATGCCCCGATGCGGCGGCTGGCGGCGGCCTATCACGAGCGCCAGGCGGCCGAGGCCGCGGCCCTGTCCCTGGCCGCGACCGTCACCTCGCCCGAGACCCGCGCCACCCGGCGACCCGTTCCGGCCGGCGCGCCGGCCCCGGCCCTGCGCTTTCGCGGCGTGACCATCACCTATGACGACGGCGTCAGCCCGGTGCGCGACTTCGATCTGGATGTGCCGGCCGGCGCGATCATCGCCCTGGTCGGGCCGAGCGGCTCGGGCAAGAGCAGCCTGCTGCACCTGCTGCTGGGCCTGGCTCCCCTGGCCGCGGGCGAGGTCGAGACCGACGGCCTGACCCTGTCGACGGCCGGCAGTTTCACCGATCGGGTCGGCTGGGCCAGCCAGGCCCCGGTCGTGGTGCCGGGGACCCTCGGCGACAACATCGCCCTGGCCGCGCGCGGGGCCTCGCGTCAGCGGCTGCAGGCCGTCGCGACCCTGGCCGGTCTGGACGGCGACCTCGACCGGATTCTCGACGAACGCGGCGGCGGCCTGTCCGGCGGCGAGCGGCGGCGGCTGGGCCTGGCCCGCGCCCTGTTGAAACCGGCACCGATCCTGCTGCTGGACGAGCCGACCGCCAATCTGGACGCCGCCGCCGAAGCCGCCCTGCTGCCGGTGATCCAGACCGCGGCGCGCGGCCGCACGACCCTGATCGCCACCCATTCGGCGGCGGTCGCCGCCCTGGCCGATGTCGTGGTGCAGCTGTGACCGGTGTCGCCCGCTTCCGCCGGCTGATGCGCGAACAGCGCCGCCGGCAGGGCGGCCGTCTGGCGCTGGCGGCGGCGGCCGGGGCCGTGGTCACCGCCGCCTCGGTGCTGCTGCTGGGCCTGTCCGGCTGGTTCATCACCGGCGCGGCCCTGGCCGGGGTCGCCGGGGGCGCGGCCATCGGGGCCTTCAACTATCTGCTGCCCAGTGCCGCGATCCGCTTCCTGGCCATTGCCCGGACCGGTGCCCGCTATGTCGAACGGGTCAGTGGCCATGCGGCGGCCCTGAAGGCCCTGGCCCGGTTACGGCCGGCCCTGTTCGACGGACTCGCCGCCGCATCGCCGGGCCGGGTGCGGGCCCTGTCCAGCGGCGAGGCCTCGGCCCGGATGATCCAGGACGTGGATGCGATCCAGACCCTGTTCGTGCGGTTGAGCACACCTTGGGCCGCCGGGGCGGGCGGGGCCATCGCCATCGCCCTCGCCGGACTGGCCGGATCCGGGGCGGCCATCACCGTTGGGATCGGGACCGGGTTGGCGGTGCTGGGCGCACTGGCGATCGGCCGGCTGGCCGCCGACCCTGCCGGTGCCCGGGTGCAGGTCGCGACCGGCCGGTTCAAGGACCGGTTCTCGGCCCTGCAGGCCGCCGCGCCGGAATTGCGCGCCTATGGGCTGGAGAGCTGGGCGGTCGAACAGATCGCCGCCGAGGCCCGGACCCTGGACCGCCGCACCATCGACGCCGCCGCCGCGGCCGGCTGGATGACCGCCTGGCAGGGCATGGTCACGGGAGGTACGGTCATCGGGGTGGTGCTGGTCTCCGCCGGCAGCCCCCTGCCGCTGGTGACCCTGGCCGCCCTGGCTGCGGTGACCGGGATCGAGGCCGCCGGGGCCCTGGTGGCCAGCTTCCGTCAGGCCGGGGCCGCCGCCGAGGCGGTCCGGCGGCTGGGAGAGGTGCTGGACGACCCGGTGGCGGAGACCGGGACCGTGCCGACCGGTGATGCGGTCACCCTTGTCGCCCTCGACCTGACCCTCGCGGCTGGACGGCGGCTGGCGGTCACCGGCCCCTCCGGCGCGGGCAAGACAACCCTGATCGAACGACTGATGGCCCTGCGCGACCCGGTTACGGACGAGTTGCGTCTGGGAGACGTCGACCTGACCCACGCGGATGTCCGCGGTGTGCGGGCGCGGTTCGCCTATGCGGCCCAGGACGTGCGGCTGCTGGCGGGAACGGTTCGCGACAACCTGACCCTGGCCCGCGCCGACGCCGGCGAGACCGATCTGTGGGCGGCGCTCGAGACCGCTGATCTGGCTGATCGGGTGCGGGCCATGCCCGCCGGCCTGGATACGCCCCTGGGCGACAACGGCGAGCGGCTGTCCGGCGGCGAACGGCGGCGGCTGGGTCTGGCCCGGGCCTGCCTCAGGCATGCCGCCTGGCTGGTGCTGGACGAGCCTACCGAGGGGCTGGACGCAGCAACCGAAGCCCGGGTGCTGGAGCGGCTGGACCAGAGACTGGCCGCCCTCGGCCAGGGGTTGATCCTGGTCAGCCACCGCCCCGCCCCCCTGGCGCTGTGCGACCGGACGCTGGTTGTCACCGGCCTGGCGGCAGACGGGCGGATCCTGATGGAGTCGATGCCGGCGCGCGTCGCCGCCTGACGGGTTCAGCCGACCCCGTCGGCCAGAGCGCGCAGGACCTCGGGTTGTTCGACCCGCAATTCCGACAGGGAGACCAGGCGGATCACACCCTGGGTCTTGAGCCGGGTCAGGACCCGGCTGACCGTCTCGATGGTCAGACCCAGATAATCGGCGATCTCGGCCCGGGTCATCGGCAGGTGGACATGGCCCGGAGGGATGGTCCGGGCCGGATCGTGCGAAGGCAGGTCCAGCAGGAAGGTGGCGATCCGTTCCAGCGCCGTCTTGCGACCCAGCAGCAGCATCTGGCTCTGGGCCGCCGCCAGCTCGTGATTGGCCCGGTCGAACAGGGTGGCCTCCAGCGTCGGGCAGTCGCGGATCAGGGCCCGGTATTCGGTCTTGCGGAAGCGGCAGGCCGTGGCCGGTTCGACCGCCTCGGCCGAAAACACATAGGTGTCACCGGTGGCCAGGCCGAGAAAGTCGCCGGTGAACAGGAAGCCGGTGATCTGGCGTCGACCGTCGGCCAGCAGCTTGTAGACCCGCACCGAACCTGAGGTGATGTTGAAGACGTGCCGGGCGGGATCGCCCTCGCGGATCAGGACCGATCCGGCGGCGAAGCTGGCATGTTCGGCCATGGCGTCGAGCCGGCCCAGGTCGGTGTCGTCAACACTGCCGCACACGCTGAGCGCGCGCGCGCCGCAGGTGTCGCAAGCTATGCTGCTGCTTCGCCTGAAACAGTTGGACGGAAAGGTTCTGATTTCCAGCATGGGTCAATCCTGGCCTTGATGATCAATCTAAGCGGGATCGGGGGGAACTGCAAACGTAGCTTTTGACAGAGATCAAGGCGGAGCCGGTGAAAATTCCCTGGATAGGCAAAATGCCTATCGTATCCGTTCGACATCTTGTCGCCGACGACATTGACGACGCCTATGTGCTGGTGCGTCTGGGCTATGCTGATCTGTCGCAGGCCGACTGGCGCAGCATGGCCCTGCATCGGATCGAGGCCGATCCGGCCACCGGCGGCATTCTGACGGCCCGCGACAGGACGGGCCGCCTGCGCGGCCTGCTGCTCTATGCGATTGCACCCAAATTCGCCGGCCGACCCAGCTTGCAGATCGACCGGCTGATCAGTTTCGACCTGCTGGATCCGACGGCTGTCGCCGATGCCCTGATCGCCGAGGTTCTGCGCGTGGCCGAGATTCGCGACTGTGACAGCCTCAGCCTGGTGCGGCCCATGGACACCCCGCCGGACACGGCCGCCCTGGTGCTGGCCTCGGGGGCCACGGTGCTGCACCGGGTGTTCTGACAGGCTTGACCTCGATCAATGCGGATGAAGTCCCGGCGCGATTTTCTGGTGCCACAACAGGAGAACCGCCATGCCTGCCCAGGTCGTCCCCATCATCATCGGAACCGTCGCCGTCTTCGCCGCCTTCATCATCGCGGTGGGCTGGGCGGCGCTGAAGACCGCCCTGCCGCGACGCCGTGACGATCCGTCCTGAGCGGCAGCGTTGACGCGCGGGCCCGGCCGCCGTCCCTAGCGGGCGCTGCGGCCGGTGTCCTCAAGGCTCTCGAGATAGGCGATCAAATCCCGGACCTGCTCGGGCTCGAAGGTGAATTCGGGCATCTCCGGATGGGCCGTGACCAGACCTTCCGCGAAGGATTCCTGCAGGCTGCTGACCGGATAGCGGCGGCCCAGCTCGCGGAAGGGCGGGGCCATGGCCAGCGGACTGTCGCCCACAGGCCCGACGGCATGACAGGCGACACAGCGCGTCCGGACCAGGGCGGCCCCCCGGGCGACAGACCCGCCCATCGACGAGTCGGTCACGGCGATCGCTGACCCGGCTCCCGGGCTCGCGGCATCCGTCGCCGGCATCGGGGCGGTGGTGCAGCCGGCCAGCAGGGCCAGGGCGATGAATTTCACTGGTGACATGATCGGTTCCCTCACTTGATATCCTTGTCCCATACGGGACCGGCAGCGGCATTGATCCCGATCAATGCGGCGGCGACCGCGACCCGGTCTGATGGAAAGGAACAGGAGCCCCGCCATGAGCTACAAGACCCTGATGGTCTATGCCGACGAAGGTCTGGACAGTGATACCCGCATCGCCCTGGCCTGTGACCTGGCAAAGGTCTTCGAGGCCCGGCTGATCGGCGTGTCCGGCAGCGCCCCGGTGCCGCCGCCGGTCGGCGACCCCTATCTGGGCGGGGCCATGATGGGCGAGGCCCTGACCCTGTACCGCGACCTGGCGGAGGCCAATGTGACGCGCGCCGAGACCCGGTTTCACGAACTCGCCGACGGTGAATGGCGCGGGCACATCGGCTTCCCGGCTGAACTGATGATCGAACAGTCGCGCGCCGCCGATCTTCTGATCCTCGGTCGTCGCACCGACCGGGCACCGTTCTACGGCCCCGACCCGGCGGATGTGCTGATGGCCGCCGGCCGCCCGGTCATGGTGGTGCCGCCGGCCGCGCCCCGCACGCCGATCGGCTGGCCGGCGGTGATCGCCTGGTCCGACAGTCGCGAGGCCCGGCGCGCGGTGGCGGCCGCCGTACCGATGCTGCGCCAGACCGGCACCGCCCATGTACTGGAAATCTGCGACGACGAGGATACGGCCGAAGCCCGGGCCCGCCTCGCGGACGTCGTGGCCTGGCTGGGCCGTCACGGTATTGCCGCCGAGGGTGCGGTTCGCGGGCGGGGCGAGGAGTCCTGCGCCGATGCCATCCTGAAATTCGCCGACGAAAAATCCGCCGGCCTGATCGTCGCCGGCGGCTACGGCCATGCCCGACTGCGGGAATGGGCGCTGGGCGGGGTGACCCGGGCCCTGCTCGACCACAGCCCCGTCTGCCTTCTGCTCAGCCATTGATCCCGAAAAGGAATCGTCCATGTCCGCCTTCCAGCATATCCGGCTTGAACTGGCCCGTGATGCCGACCACCCCCACGGCGACGGCGGGTCCGGCTATGACCTTGTGGCCCCGCTGGATGCCGAGGGCCGGCTGGACCTGGCCGCGCTGAACGCCGAGCCGGAACGCTGCCACGTGCGCCGCTTCGTCGATGACGCGACGGTGGCGACCGGCCAACTGCGCCACACCACCGGCGACCGCTGGATCCTCGATCTCGATCCGGGTGACACCGAGGACGTGACCGGCTTCCGCCTCGGCGAGGAGACGTTCGTCCTCGGCGAGTATGTGTCGCTGATGACCGCCAGCGGGACCCAGCACACCTATACCGTCAAGCGTCTGCAGCCCGTCTGATCCCCGGGAGGCCCCGTGTCGCAACGCATCGCTCTCATCGACGGCCACCCCGATCCGGACGCGACCCGGTTCGGCCATGCCGTGGCTGACGCCTATGCGAGCGGGGCCGAACAGGCCGGGCATGAGGTCCGGCGTATCCGCCTGGCCGACCTGGCCTTTCCGGTCCTGCGCAGCCGGCACGACTGGGAGATGGGCGCGCCGGCACCGACCGTGGCCTCGGTCCAGGCCGACCTGCTGTGGGCCCGGCACCTGGTGATCATCCACCCGTTGTGGCTGGGGGCGGAACCGGCCCTGCTGAAGGCCTTGCTGGAACAGGTGTTCCGGCCGGGCTTTGCCTTTCCGGTCGGGGAGCCGACGCTGCAGGGCGGACTGCTGAAGGGTCGGACCGCCCGGGTCATCGTCACCATGGGGATGCCCGCCTTCGTCTATCGCACCGTCTTTCTATCGCATTCGCTGAAGAGCCTGAAGCGCAACATCCTCGCCTTCGTCGGCATCAGTCCGACCCGGGAGACGCTGATCGGCAATATCGAGGGGATCGGCGCGGCTGGCCGGCGCGACTGGCTGGACCGGGTCCGGCGACTCGGGGCGCGGGGCGACTGACCGGATGATGGGTCATCGTACGGGCAGCGCCGCCCATCAGGCGAAGATCATGTCGGCCGCAGACGCGGCCCGGTTGATCGCACCCGGCACTACCGTGGGGCTGAGCGGCTTTACGGGGTCCGGCTATCCCAAGGCCGTGCCCCTGGCCCTGGCCGCACGGATCGAGGCCGAACACGCGGCCGGCCGGCCCTTCAGACTGCGCGTCTGGACCGGGGCCTCGACCGGACCCGAACTGGACGGGGCCCTGGCCCGGGCCGACGGCATCGAATTCCGCCTGCCCTATAATTCCGACCCGATCGCCCGCGACCGCATCAATCGCGGCGAGATGGAATATTTCGACATGCATCTGAGCCAGGTGGCCCCGGTCGCCTGGCAGGGCTTCCTCGGGCCACTGGACACGGCGGTGATCGAGATCGCCGGCATCCGTGCCGACGGGGCCCTGGTGCCGTCATCCTCGGTCGGCAACAACAAGACCTGGCTGGACCGGGCCGGTCAGGTGATCCTCGAGGTCAATCGCTGGCAGAACCCGGCCCTTCAGGGCATGCATGACATCTATTACGGCACGGCCCTGCCGCCGAACCGGCTGCCGATCCCGCTGATCCGGCCCGACGACCGCATCGGCGAGACCGTGTTCCGTTGTGACCCGGACCGGATCGTGGCCATCGTCGAGACCGAGACCCCTGACCGCAACGCCGCCTTCCCGGCCCCGCAGGCCGACGACCGGGCCATGGCCGGCCACCTGATCGCATTCCTCGAACACGAGGTGAGGAAGGGACGACTGCCGGCCGAACTGCTGCCCCTGCAGTCCGGGGTGGGCAATACGGCCAATGCCGTGCTGGCCGGACTGATGGACGCGCCGTTCGAGAACCTGACCGCCTATACGGAGGTGATCCAGGACGGGATGCTGGCCCTGATCGAGAGCGGAAAGCTGCGGGTGGCCTCGGCCACCGCCTTCTCGCTCAGTCCCGAGGCCGCCCATGACCTGAACCAGCGGATGGACCTGTTCCACGACCGCATCATCCTGCGGCCGCAGGAGATCAGCAACCACCCCGAACTGATCCGCCGGCTGGGCTGTATCGCCATGAACGGCATGATCGAGGCCGACATCTACGGCAATGTGAACTCGACCCACATCATGGGCTCGCGCATCCAGAACGGCATCGGCGGCTCCGGCGACTTTGCCCGCAACGCCTATTTGTCGATCTTCATGGCCGCCTCGACCGCCAAGGGCGGGAAGATCTCGACCATCGTGCCGCACGCCTCGCACGTCGATCATATCAACCAGGACGTACAGGTTATCGTCACTGAACAGGGCCTGGCCGATCTGCGCGGCCTGTCGCCGAAACAGCGGGCCGAAGTGATCATCGCCAACTGCGCCCACCCCGATTTCCGGCCGCAGCTGGCCGACTATTACCGGCGCGCCCGGGCCGGCTCCTACGGCCTGCAGACGCCGATGCTGCCGGGCGAGGCCCTGTCGTGGCACCAGCGGTTCATCGACACCGGCTCGATGCGCGGCTGAACCGCGCGCCGGTCGTCAGGCGTCCCAGCCACGATCGCCCTGGACCTGCAGGCCCATGCGCACGAGGGCCGACAGGCTGGCCGCCTCGGTCTTGACCATGATCTTGGCCCGGAACACCTCAACCGTGCGGGGGCTGATCTCAAGATCCTGGGCGATTTCCTTGTTCGACTGACCGCGGATCAGCCCGTCGAAGACCTGGGTTTCGCGCGGAGTCAGTCGCTCCAGCCGCTCGACGGTGGCGGCGCGGGACTGCCGTTCGGCATTGACGTCGATCAGGCGGGACAGACAGCTCCTGACAGACGCGACGAGCTGAACCGGATCGATCGGTTTCTCGATGAAATCGACGACCCCGGCCTTCATCAGTCGCACGGCCACAGGAACATCGGCATGGCCGGTGACCACCACGACCGGCCAGACGGGGCCCCGCAGTTCCATCACGCGACGGATCAGTTCGCTGCCATCGATACCCGGCATACGCAGATCAGTGACGACACAGGCCATCACATCATCAGGCAGCCGATCGAAGAAGTCGCCACCGCTCTCGAAGCCGCGCGCCTGAAGGCCCTCACCCCGGAACAGGGTGATGAGGGAATCACGGACATCGGCATCATCGTCGATGACAAAGACAGACGGCGTCATGCCGACACTCCGTGTTCGGCGATCCGCGCAAGGCTGAAATGAAAACCGGCTGCGCCCGCAGCGTTCGAAAGTACGGCAAGGCGACTGTCGTGATATTTCAGGATGGTGCGGGTCACCGACAGGCCGAGCCCGCGACCGTCCAGGGCATTGTCCATCGAGGGATGCAGGGTCTGGTTCCATGCGTCCGGCGTCATCCCGGGGCCGGAATCCTCGACCGTGATCTCGTAGTGGTCGGTGGAAATGGATCGCCCCCTGACGGTCACCGTCCGCTCCGTCTGTCCGGCGACAGAGTCAATCGCGTTGCGGACAAGGTTTAGCATCGCCTGCTGAATCTGGATACCGTCGGCCAGGACCCGGTCATCCCGGGCCTCGACCCGGACGGTCACAGCGACCCCCGCCGCCGCGCCCATCGCCTTCACCACGGGCCTGAGCGTCCGCATCAGATCCGAGACCCGCTCCGGTCGTCGCTCGCCCGGGCCCGGGATCAGCCGTTCGCGCAGCAGGCGCAGGATGTCGCCGGCCCGGTTCAACTGGGTCCTGACCAGTTCAAAGGCCGGGACTGCGTCATGGCCCGCTCCGGCCCGGCCCAGCTGGGTCTGGCCCGCCTGGAGATAGGCGGCGGCCGCCGTCAGGGGCTGGGTCAATTCATGGGCGAGGATGGCGGTCATTTCCCCAAGGGCATTGGCGCGCCAGCGTCGGTCGAGCCGGGCCGCAAGCCGGGCGGCCGGGGCCTCCCGCACCCCGTCGGCGATCAGGCTGAGGAGCAGGGCGGCGGCCACCAGGATCAGGCCGTTGGCCGGGCCATCCATCGCGTCGGCGCCGGGCGCGATCAGCAGGGCGGCGGCTATCGACAGGGCCATGCCGGTCAGGACCGTACCGCGCCCCGGCAGGGCCGCCGGGACCAGGGCCAGGCCGACGAGCGGAAGCATCCAGACCCGGTCGCCGGCAAGCGGAACCAGACGCCCGGCCAGGACCAGGACCAGGGCCGCAAACGCCAGACAGAGCGCGACCCATCGTCGGGTCCAAAGATCGCGATACGGGTAGTTGGCGAAAATCAGCATTCGGTGAGTTTTCGGCAGTCCGGCCGCTAGCACAAGAGGCAAGCCTCCGCAGACGGATCATCGGTATCGAACCGGCGCGACTGCCGGGCCGACAGCCCGACCTTCCCGGGCTCCGGGAAGGTCGGGCAACGTCAACGTCACCCACAACGGCCAGGTCTCGGTCGAGGGCCAGGGCTCGGTCGGCGGACTGGGCCTCCTTCTGACCGTCTGTACCCTTCCAGTGCAGGCCTGGGCCCAGGACCCGGCCGCAGAGGCTTCGGAGCCGCCGCCGGTCGTCGGCCCCGCCGGTCTCAATGTCGGCATTGATGCCGGAACCGCCTACGACGATAATATCGCCGTCACCCGCAACGGCGAGGTCGACGATGTCATGGCCACCGTCCGCCCCTGGTTCTCATACCGGATGGGTCCGGAGTCGGAGTCGGCATCGAGGCCACCGCCAGCGACCGGGGCTTCATCCGGGCTGACTATCTGGTGACATCCTACGAAGACTATGACGTTCCGGCGGGTGGCGGGAAATTCGACGATTTCTCCAACACCGAAGCCCAGTTCCGCATCGGTGGGGGGGCGTTTCCGCGCGCCGGCGACGGACACCCCTGACCGCCGGGCCACGGATTTTTCGGGGCCCTATGTCGGGGTTGCGGCCGGCCATGGTGCCCTTGCCAGCGACAACCAGGGGATCCGCAGCGGCGGCACCCTGCTGGACGCGACCCGCAGCAGCCACGGATCCACGCTGGGAGGCTTCGTCGGCTACGGCATCGAGTCCGGACGCCTGTATGCCGGGGTCGAGATCAGGTCGACCTGTCGGGCGTCAACTGGAACATCGAACGGGATCCGAGCGGCAGGATCTATTCGGCCGAGCACGACAAGTCCGCCGTGATCGCGGTTCGGGGGGCCGGTAGCTCAGCGATTCCACCCTGGTCTATGGCCTGGTCGAGGCTGTACGGACGCGTTTTGACATCGATCATGCCACCTCCGGTGTGACCGTGAATGCCCAGGAAATGCGGACAGGCCTGCGCCTGGGGGGCGGCCTCGAAATCGGTCTCGGCGAGCGGGTCCGGCTGCGGCTGCGGCTGCGGCCGGCCTACAGCGTGACCGGCTACGGGGACTATGAACTTGCGTACGGATTCAGTGCCGACCGGTTCGAACACCGGGAAGGCCTGGCAAGCGGCGGCCTGGCCTGGAGACTATGAATGTCGTGTAACGAACAGAGAAAAAGTCAAAATTCCGATAACAATTGACACAAATCAAGGAATGTTCACTTCAAAATTGAAAAGTTGAACAAGGCTAACTGTTTAAACCTCATCATTTGGAGATAAACATGTCTATCAGCAATACAAACATAAAGTTGATGATCGCCCGGTCCGCTGACGATGCCCGGGCGATCATCAACTTTGTCCACGAATACGCCCCGCCTGCGGAGTCTCTGTAATGACCCGCCCCCTGCCCGCCCCCCTCCGGAAAGCCGGGATCCTGGCCTGCCTGGGCGCAGCCCTCGTTCTCACCGGCTGCACGACCCCGGGCTCAATCTATCATCCAGCCCCGGCCGGCGTCCAAAACGCTACCGGCTATTCAGAGGTGCGGCTCGCGCCGGACCGCTACCGGGTCACGTTCTCGGGCAACAGCTTTACCTCCCGCGATACGGTGGAGGGCTATCTGCTCTACCGTTCGGCCGAACTGACCCTGCAGTCCGGATATGACTGGTTCCGGGTCATCGACCGGGAGGTGGAGCACCAGACAACCCGGCCCGGGACTCCTGATCCGCTCTACAGTCCTTGGTACGGGTCGAGCTACCTCTACTGGCGGCCCTACTGGCGCTACTACGGGCCACGCAACGGCTGGCGCAACTGGTACCCCTACGGAAGCGATCCGTTCTGGGCCACGAGCATCGACATGCGGACCGTGGAACGGTTCGAGGCGTCGGCCGAAATCGTCATGGGCCGGGGTCCCCTGCCTGCCGGCGACGGGCACGTCTTCAGTGCCCGGCAAGTGATCGACCGGCTGGGTCCGACCGTCAGCCGACCCTAGGACCAGACGCAGCCAGAGCCGCCGGCGATCGCGCATCGCCGGCGGCTTTCGTTGCGACCGCCGCCGCCCGCCGACGCGGGCAGGACGGACCGCGCCGGTCGTCGGCGTGTCAGTCGTTCGTACTGAAGAGAAATGGCGCACCCGACAGGATTCGAACCTGTGACCCCTGCCTTCGGAGGGCAGTACTCTATCCAGCTGAGCTACGGGTGCGTTCGGGCGCTACGCGCCGGAGGGCGGTGCTTAGCGCAGGACGGAGGCGGCCTCAATCCCCCATCCGCACCCCGGGGACCGAAGGCCGTCATCGCAGGGCTTGGCCGGGGCACCGGCGGGCCCTAACCTGGGCCGGTCCGCCGTGGAGTCCGCCGATGCGTGTCCTGATCCTGTCCGTCCTGCTGCTGCTCGGAGCCTGCGCCACTGCGCCGATCATCGCCCCCGCCGACAGCCTCGACCGGATCGCCGCCGACTATGTCGCCCTGATCCTCGAGATCGGTGAACACGAGCCGGGCTATGTCGATGCCTATTACGGCCCGCCGGAATGGCAGGAAGCGGCGAAAGCCCATCCGCGCGACATCCCGGCCCTGGCCGAAGGGGCCGTAGCCCTGACGACCCGGCTGAACGCCCTGTCCGTCGCCGGGGCCGACGCCGCCACCGTGCAACGCCGCAAATATCTGCTGGCCCATGTGTCGGCGGCCGCAGCCCGGCTGCGCATGCTGTCCGGCGAGACCATGAGCTTTGCCGACGAGGCCGAGGCCCTGTTCGGCGTCCGGCCCGAACTGGCCCCGCTGTCCAACTACGAACCGGTGCTGGCCGAAATCGACGCCCTGGTCCCCGGCCCGGGGTCGCTGACCGACCGGGTCACGGCCTTCAAGGCCCATTTCGTCATTCCGAAGGACCGGCTGGAGCCGGTGATCAGCGCGGCCATCGCCGAATGCCGGGCCCGCACCGCCGCCCATATCGCCCTGCCGGCCAATGAACGGTTCACCCTGAGCTTCGTCGGCGACAAGGCCTGGTCGGGCTATAATTATTACCTCGGAGACGCGGCCAGCCGCATCGAGATCAATGCCGACTTCCCGATCCACACCGAGCGGGCGATCGATCTGGGCTGCCACGAGGGCTATCCCGGCCACCACGTCTACAATGCCCTGCTGGAACGGACCTTCGTGCGTCAGCGCGGCTGGGTCGAGATGAGCGTCTATCCGCTGTTCTCGCCCATGTCCTTCGTGGCCGAGGGCAGCGCCAACTACGGTATCGACCTGGCCTTCCCCGGCGACGAGGGCACGCGGTTCGAGGCCGAAATGCTGGCCCCGCTGGCCGGGATCGCGGACGCCGACTTCGCGAAAAAGGCCCGGCTGGGGGCGCTGATGCGGCGGCTGGCGCGGGCGGAATACACGATCGCCGACGACTTCCTGTCCGGTCGGGTGGGCCGCGACGCGACCATCGCCCGACTGGCCCAATATTCGCTGACCACCCCGGACAAGGCGGCCCAGCGGCTGCGCTTCATCGAGACCTACCGCAGCTACATCATCAACTACGGCCTGGGTCGCGACACGGTCCAGGCCTGGGTCGAGCGCCAGGGACCGGATCCCTGGGCCGGGATGGAGACGCTGCTGTCGAGCCAGATCCTGCCGGTGGATTTGATGTGAGGGCTTAGGGCTTAGGGCTTAGAAAAGGACGGGCTGGCACTCGCACCCTCAACCCTTCTACCTAAGCCCTACTCCCTAGGCCCTACCTCTCACTGCGCCAGCATGCCGCCGTCGATCTTGAACTCGGCCCCGGTGACGAATTTGCTCTCGTCGGACGCCAGATAGAGGACGCACCAGGCCACATCGTCAGGCTCGCCGATCCGCTTCATAGGAATGCCGCGGGCCAGCTTCTGATGGGCGGTGGCCTCATCGCCGCCCACCATGGCCACGAACGGATCCAGGATCGGGGTCTTGATAAAGACCGGGTGCACCGAGTTACAGCGCACGTTCCAGTCCTGTTTGGCGGCCTCAAGGGCCACGGTCTTGGTGTACATCCACACCGCCGCCTTGGTGGCGTTATAGGCACCCATGCCGGGAGCGGCGGCGAGGCCGGCGACCGAGGAGATATTGATGATGGCGGCCGGGGCGGCGGCGCGCAGATGGGCCATCGCGTGTTTGCAGCCCAGCATGACGCTGTCGAGATTGACCGCCTGGACCCGGTGCCAGTTCTCGAGGGTATCGCTCTCGGCATAGTGGAGTTCGCCGCCGATGCCGGCGTTGTTGACCAGGATCGACAGCCCGCCCATCGCCGCGACGGCCGACTCGACCACGGCGATCCAGTCGGCCTCGCTGGTCACGTCATGGGCAAAGGCAAAGGCCGACCCCGGCAGTTCGGCATTGATGGCCGAGGCCAGGGCCCGGACCCCGTCCAGATTGACGTCGGTCAGGGCGACCTTCGCGCCCTCGCGCGCCAGCATCCAGGCCATGGCCACGCCCAGCCCCCCGGCCGCGCCGGTGATCAGTGCCCGTTTACCGGTGACCCGGCCCTGTCCTGTCGTGCTCATCTCATTGCCCTCCCAGGCGGGCCGCGGTCTCGTCGATGAACCGGGCCATGCGGATGTCGTTGTCGGTGACGCCACCGGCGTCATGGGTGGTCAGCAGGATGTCGACGCGGTTGTAGACATTGGACCATTCCGGATGGTGATCCATCTTGTCGGCCAGCAGGGCCACGGCGGTCATGAAGGCGAAGGCAGCATTAAAGTCGGCGAATTTCAGGGCGCGCGCGATGGCCGGGCGGTCGCCTGGAGCGGCGGCCCAGCCCGGCAGGCCGACCAGGACTTCCGTAAGGTCAAGGGCTTGAAGCGTCATCGGCCGTCTCCTTGTTCAGTCCCTGCCGTATCCCGCCCGCCCCGCCATCACAAGCGTTTGCGGGACCAGGGCGGTCCCGATACGCCGCGACGACGCGGCCCGGTGACGGCGTCGCCGCAAACGGCTAAACCGCGCGGATGACCGACCAGGCCACATCATCCGGCAAGACCTCATCCTTCGGATTCCGCGACGTCGACGCGACCGAAAAGGTGCGCATGGTGCGCGGCGTCTTCGACAGCGTCGCCTCCAGCTACGACCTGATGAACGACGTGATGAGCGTCGGCGTCCATCGTCTGTGGAAGGACGCGGCGGCGGCGAAGCTGAACCCCCGCCCCGGCGAGACCATCCTCGACGTGGCCGGCGGCACCGGCGACATGGCACGACGCTATGCGAAAATGGCGCGCGCCGCCCAGCAGCGGCGCGGCGGCGAGGACGCCTCGGTCATCGTGCTGGACTACAATGCCGAGATGATCATGGCCGGGGTCGACAAGGGCGGCGAGCCCGAGATGTCGTGGACCGTCGGCGATGCCATGGCCCTGCCCCTGCCCGACGCCTCGGTTGACGCCTATTCGATCAGTTTCGGCATCCGCAATGTCGCCGACATCCCCCAGGCCCTGGCCGAGGCCCGACGCGTGCTGAAGCCGGGCGGACGGTTCCTGTGTCTGGAGTTCTCGCGCCCGACCACCGCCCCGGTCCGCTCGGTCTATGACGCCTGGTCGTTCAAGGCCATTCCCCGTATCGGCGGCTGGATCGCCGGCGACCGCGACAGCTATCAGTATCTGGTCGAAAGCATCCGTCGCTTCCCGGACCAGGCGGCGTTCAAGGCCATGATCGAGGCCGCCGGCTTCAGCCGGGTGACGGTGACCAACCTGTCCGGCGGGATCGCGGCCATCCACCACGGGTGGGCGATCTGACCGGCACGGCCCGCTACCGGACGGCCCCGACGCCGCCTGTCGCCCTGCCGGTGCGCGATCCGCTGGGGGCCAGCTGGCGGCTGATCGGCTGGCTGGGTGTGCTGGCGCGCCACGACGCCCTGAGTCCGCGCGAGATCACCGGCCAGCTGCCGGGCTGGGCCCGGCCGATCGCCTGGGGGATCCATCTGTTTGCCCGGCGCGAGGGCCGCGAGGGCCGCCCCGGCCAGCGGCTGGCCCGGGCGTTCGAACATCTCGGCCCGGTGGCGATCAAACTGGGTCAGGTGATGGCCACCCGCGCCGACATCTTCGGGACCGAATTCGCCACCGACCTGGGCCGGCTCAAGGACCGGCTGGAGCCCTTCCCCACCGCCGAGGCCCGGGCCGAGGTGGAACGGTCGCTGGGCCGCCCGCTGGACAGTCTGTTCACCGATTTCGGGGATCCCATCGGGGCCGCCTCCCTGGCCCAGGCGCATCCGGCCTGGCTGGCTGACGGCCGCAAGGTGGCGGTCAAGGTGCTGCGGCCCGGGGTCGAGCGGCGCGTGGCCAAGGGGCTGGAGTCGATGCGGCTGGCCGCGCGGCTGGCCGATCGGTTCGTACCCCTGTCGCGCCGCCTGGAGCCGCGCGCCTTCGTCGAAACCATCGCCCGCGCCCTGCAGCTGGAACTGGACATGCGACTGGAGGCGGCCGCCGCCTCGGAGCTGAAGGACATCATGGAGGCTGGCCTGGCCGAGGGCAGCGGCCATATGTCGGCCCCGGCCGTCGTCTGGGAAGGCGTCGGCAAACGGGTGCTGACGCTGGAATGGGCCGACGGCATGGCCATGACTGATCCGGGGGCCGCCGACCAGCCGGGTCTGGACCGCAACGCCCTGGCCGACAACATCGTGCGCGCCTTTCTGAGCCAGGCGCTGGACCACGGGGCCTTCCACGCCGACCTGCATGAGGGCAATCTGTTCGCCCGTGCACCGGCCGAGGTGGTCGCGGTCGATTTCGGCATCATCGGTCGCCTCGGCCCGTCGGAGCGGCGCTATCTGGCCGAGATCCTCTGGGGATTCCTCCGCCGCGACTACGACCGCATCGCCCGGGTCCATTTCGAGGCCGGCTATGTGCCGCCGCACCATTCGGTCGAGGCCTTCGCCCAGGCCCTGCGCGCGGTCGGAGAACCGGTCATCGGCAAACAGGCGTCGCAGGTGTCGATGGGCCGGCTGCTGGGCCAGCTGTTCGAGATCACGGCCCTGTTCGACATGCATCTGCGGCCGGAACTGATCCTGCTGCAAAAGACCATGGTCTCGGTCGAGGGCGTGGCCCGGCGGCTGAACCCCGACCACGACCTGTGGGCCGCCGCCCAGCCGGTGGTCGAGCGCTGGATCCGCCGCGAACTGGGGCCGCAGGCCCAGGTTCGCGAGGCGGTGGACGAGGTCGTGGCGACGCTGCGCGCCCTGTCGCAATGGGCCCAGCGGCCACCCGAGCCGACGCCGGTCGTGGTGCCGCCGGTCACCTCGCGCTGGGTGGTGGCCGGGGTGGTGCTATCCCTGTGTCTGGCGACCGGTGCCCTTCTTCTGTCGCTTTGGCAGACGATGGTCTGATCCTCACACCGGAGTTTCGACCATGAAGACCGCCCTCCTCGCCGGCCTGGCCCTTCTGCTCAGCCCCGCCGCCGCCATGGCCCAGAGCGGCTCGGCCGCCGCCTCCCTGCCGAACAGCTTCGACCAGACCACCACCGCTCCCGCCGCCCCCGAGATCGTCCAGGCCATGGCCGACGACCGGTCCGAAGACGCCCTGCGCGACTTCATCGCCGGTGCCGCCGCCGGTGACATCGACACCGCCAGCATGTCCGATGATCTGGTCACGGCGATCACGGCCCAGTCTGACCAGGTCTCCGCGCTGATCGCGAGCTACGGAGCCGTCGAGGCCGTCACCTTTTCCGGCAAGCAGAATGGGGCCGACCTGTTCAGCGTCCTGTTCGCCAATGCCGACACCCAGTGGGTGATCGGCTTCAACGAGGCGGGCAAGATCGCCGTCCTGCTGTTCCGGCCCGCACCGGCGCAATAGGCCGCCCTCAGTCCGAGGTGTCCGGCCGCCCCCGGGCCGATTTGATGCCTGACCGCTTGGCCTTGCCCACCAGCCGCCGTTCCTTCGAGGCCCGGGTCGGCCGCGTCGGCACGCGATAGACCGGGGCCACCGAGGCCGCGTCGACCATGGCCTGCAGCCGGGCGATGGCGTCGGCCCGGTTGCGTTCCTGCGAGCGGAACCGCACGGCGGTGATCAGGATGACCCCGTCCAGCGTCAGCCGGCTGCCTGCCAGCTTCATCAGCCGCGCCCGCACCGGTTCGGTCAGGGACGGCGAATTGCGGGCGTCGAACCGCATCTGCACCGAGGTCGAGACCTTGTTGACGTTCTGCCCGCCCGGTCCGCCCGCGCGATAGAAGCGGAACTCCAGCTCGTCCTCGGGAATGACCAGGCTCACGGCAGGCTCCGCCGGGCGCGCACCACCGCCGTGTCCAGCGCCTGAAGGAAGGCCGAGCGGTCCTTGGGGCCGAAAGGCGGCGGGCCCGAGGTGGCGACCCCGATCGACCGCAGATGCTCGCCGACCAGCCGCCCGGCCAGGGCCGAACCGATCGAGTCCGGCGTAAAGGGCTGGCCATTGGGCATCAGCGCCTGGGCACCGGCCTTCAGACAGCGGTCGGCCAGCGGAATGTCCGAGGTGATGACGATATCGCCCGTCACCGCCCGTTCGGCGATCCAGTCATCAGCGATGTCCGGGCCGGCGTCGACGACGACCTGTTCGATCCACGGCGCGCGCCGGGTATTGATCCAGCCGTTGGAGACGACGAAGACCTGCAGGCCATAGCGTTCGGCCACGCGATACACCTCGTCCTTCACCGGACAGGCGTCGGCGTCGATGAACAGGCGGGGGGCGGGTGTGTCGGGCGGGGTCATGCCCCGCCCTTTATCACTGTCCGTAGGCCGGCGGCATCCCGTTGGCCTGTACCCCGCCGGTGCGATAGCGATCGCGCAGCAGGAACTGGCGGCTGGTCATCGGCTGGGCCGCGCCACCGACATAGACGGCCTCGGCCTGGCTGAGGGGTTCCAGCGGGTCGCCGGACCAGATCACCACATCGGCCGCAGCCCCGGCCTTCAGCTCGCCGAACTGGCCGGCCATGCCGAAGATCCGGGCCGGATTGACGGTGATGGCGGCGATGGCGGCGTCATAGGACAGGCCGTGCGAGACGGCGTTGCCGGCGTTGTAGCGGATATCCCGCGCGCGGTGTGTCGAGCCCTCATTGCCCTTGATGGCGATGACCACCCCGGCGGCCTGAAGGGCGGCGGCGTTCTCCATGCGCGCCGCGCGCATCTCGAGACTGCCCGGCAAATTCGAGATCGGGTTGAGCAGGACCGGAACATTGTCGGCGGCGATCTGATCCGCGACCAGCCAGGCCTCTTCGGCCCCGTCGAGGATCAATTTGACCCCCTCTTCGCGGCCGAGGCGCAGGACCTGCTGGATATCGGCCGCGCGATGCACGGTGACGATCAGCGGCATGGTGCCGTTGGCGACCGGGATCAGGGCCTCGAGATCGGCGCGCGACAGGCTGAGATCGCGCAGACCGGCCCGATCATAGGCCGAGCGGTTGCGGGCGAACAGCCGGACCTCGGCCAGGGTTTCCTTGAACTGGATGAACTGGGCCCCGCGGGCCCCGCCGGCGATGCCGGCCCCGGCCTCGCCGAAGGGTGCGACCATGGCCACACGCGCCTTGACCAGGATGTCATTGCCCTGACCGAGGTGGATGACCGCCGCCTGACCGGCGAACAGGCCGGGTGCCTGCAGCCCGCCGTCACCGACCCCGGCGAAATCAGCATCGCCGTCGTCGCGGTGATTGCCGTCGTTGCCACCCGAATGGCTGGGGGTGACGATGGCCCGGGTTACGCCGCCGAGACGGGCGACGGGCAGGGTGAAGGACCAGGGATCGAGTCCGTAGGAGACGTCAAAGGCGGCGCTGACACTGTTGGCGCTGCTGGACAGGTCATTCGAACCGCGGACCGAGGACACTTCGGAGCCCCCGAGGCCGGAGTCGACAGCGACGAAGCCCGGTGCAACGACCTTGCCGGTCGCATCGATGATCCGGGCTCCGGACGGAGCCGCGCCGGTGCCGACCGAGACGATGCGGCCGTTACGCAGGACGACGGTGCCGTTTTCAATCACCGAAGTGCCGGTCAGGACCCGCCCGCCGGTGATTGCGGTCAGTTCCTGGGCGAGGGAGGGGGTGGCCAGGGCGAGGGCGGCCACGGCACCGAGGATGAGGCGGTTGAGGCGCATCAGCGGGCTCCTTCACGGACGTTGGCGGCACTGATGCCATAGCCGGGCTGGCCCAGTTCGAAATCGGACACGGGCTGATAGGCCGGGTTCATGCGGTCGAAGGTCAGGGCTCCGTCGATGAAGACCTGGTCGGCGCGGGCGTAGATGCTGAACGGATCGGCGCTCCAGATCACCACATCGGCGCGTTTACCGGCCTCGAGGGAACCGGTCTGGTCGGCGATGCCGAGCGAACGGGCCGGGTTGAGGGTGATCCAGCTGATGGCCCGCTCTTCGGAGATGTCCATGCCGATGCGACGTCCGGCGGCCAGGGCGGCCGAGGCCTCCTGGTTCAGCCGCTGGGTCAGTTCGGGATCGTCCGAATGGATGACGGCGCACGAGCCCTCGGGGGCGTCGACGAGGGCGGCATTGGCCTCGACGGCGTCCAGCCCCTCCATCTTGAAGCCCCACCAGCCGGTCCACATGTCGGCACAGATGCCTTCACGGGCCAGCATCGGGGCGACCTTGTAGGCTTCAATGGCGTGGTGGAAGGCGGTGATCCGGTAGCCGAACTCCTTGGCGATATCGATCATCACCGCCATCTCGTCGGCCCGGTAGCAGTGGTTCTGCACCAGGATCGTGCCGTCCAGCACCCCGACCAGGGTTTCAAGCTGGAGATTGCGGGTCGGCGGCGACCCTTCGCCGTCCGCACGCCATTTGTCCCATTTGGAGCGGTATTCCTGGGCGGCGATGAAGGCGGCGCGATAGCCGGCGACATTGCCCATGCCGGTGGCCGGCGACTGGTTGCGGCCGCCGTAGACCCGCGACGGGTTCTCGCCGCAGGCCATCTTCAGACCGTAGGGCGCGCCGGGCATCTTCATGCCCTGCATGGTGATCGAGGGCACATTGCGCACGGTGACGCCGCGGCCGCCGAACAGATTGGCCGAGCCCGGCAGGATCTGAAGGGTGGTCACGCCACCGGCGCGGGCGGTGTTGAAGCCGGGGTCCTGGGGCCAGAGCGAATGTTCGGCCCAGACCTGGGCGGTGTTGGGGCTGGTGGCTTCGTTGCCGTCGCTCATCCCCTGGACGCCGGGCGAGGGATAGACGCCGAGGTGGCTGTGGGTGTCGATCACCCCGGGGGTGACATAGCGGCCACGGGCGTCGACGACGCGGAAGCCGGCCGGCACGGGGGTCGAGGCGTCGCCGACTGCGGTGACCCGGCCGTCGGTGACGATGACCACGCCATTGTCGAATTTCGTGCCGGCCCCGGTCAGGACCGTGCCGCCGACAATGGCCATGTTCTCGCGCGGCATCGGCGCATAGGTCGAGGGGAAGGGATCGGGATTGGCGGCATGGTCGAGACCGCGCGCCAGGGTCCGGCCGTTGCTGGCGGGCGTGGCCGCCGCTGTGTCGGTGGTTCCGGTGGTGGCGCAGGCCCCCAGCGACAGCCCACCGGCGAGAACGCAGGTGAGGACAGCGAGGCTCGCGCCCCGCAGGCGATTGACGATCATCGATTACTCCCCAGAGACCCAACCATCGCCGCCCCGGCGATGTGTGATGAGTGGATTGGACGCCCTCGCCGCGCCGACGTCAAAGCGGGATTCATTACAATCCCGTAAGGCGGGCCCGTACGGCCGCATCGGCCAGACCCTCGATATGAATCATCTTGAGCCGCGACTGGCCGCCGCGCTGCAGCGCCACCGCGGATTTCGGCACCTTGAGGGTTTTGGCGAGAAATTTCAGCAGGGCGGCATTGGCCTCGCCCTCGACCGGCCGGGCACGCACCCGAACCTTGAGGACGGGTCGCCCCTCAACGTCGACATCCCAGCCGTCAATGCGGTCGAGGGATGCACCGGGGGTGAGACGAACAGCGAGGCGGGCGGAGTCGGACACGCCGCTCCGCCCGGCCGTCGTCTAGCCCAGGGCCGTCATCAGTTCCGGAACGGCGACCTTGTAGTCGGCGACGATACCGAAATCCGCGACCTGGAAGATCGGGGCGTCGGGATCCTTGTTGATGGCGACGATGATCTTGGAATCCTTCATCCCGGCCAGATGCTGGATCGCGCCGGAGATGCCGATGGCGATGTACAGGGCCGGGGCCACGACCTTGCCGGTCTGGCCGACCTGGTAGTCGTTCGGCGCATAGCCGGCGTCGACGGCGGCGCGCGAGGCCCCGACGGCGGCCCCCAGCTTGTCAGCCAGCGGATCCATCACGGCATGGAATTCCTCGGCCGAGCCCAGGGCGCGCCCGCCGGAGACGACGATCTTGGCAGCCCCCAGTTCCGGACGGTCGGACTTGACCATTTCTTCCGAAACGAAGCTGGCACCGCGGCCGGCGTCGACGACCTTGGCGGCCTCGATCGCGGCCGAACCGCCCTCTTCCGCCGCGGTGAAGGCGGTCGGACGCACGGTGATGACCTTCTTGCCGTCCGAGGACTGGACGGTCTCAAGCGCGTTGCCCGCATAGATCGGGCGCACGAAGGTATCGGTCGAGACGACCTCGATGATGTCCGAGATCGGCGCGACGTCGAGGGCGGCGGCGATCCGGGGCATGAAATTCTTGCCGTCGGTGGTGGCCGGCGAGAGGATGGCGTCATAGCCGGCGGCCAGACCGACCACGGTCGCGGCCACAGCCTCGGCCAGCTGGTGGCCCAGGGCGGGGCTGTCGGCCGACAGGACCTTGCGCACACCCTTGATCTTCGCGGCGGCAGCGGCGGCGGCCTTGGCTCCGTCGCCGAGGACCAGGACGTCGACGTCGCCGGACAGGGCCAGGGCGGCCGTCACGGTCTTGTGGGTGGTGTCGCGGACGGTGTCGCCGTCACGATCGGCGATGACGAGAACGGCCATTAGAGGACCCCCGCGGTCTTGAGCTTGGAAACCAGTTCGGCGGCGTCCGCCACCTTGATGCCGGCCGAACGCTTGGGCGGCTCGGTGACCTTGAGCACCTTCAGCCGGTCGGCGACATCGACGCCGTAGTCGGCGACCGCCTTGACGGCGATCTCCTTCTTCTTGGCCTTCATGATGTTGGGCAGGGAGGCGTAGCGCGGCGTGTTCAGTCGCAGGTCCACCGTCACCACCGCCGGCAGCGGGGCGGCCAGGGTCTGCAGACCGCCGTCGACCTCGCGGGTCACGGTCGCCGTGCCGTCAGCGATGACCAGCTTGCCGGCGAAGGTGGCCTGGGGCCAGTCCAGCAGGGCCGCCAGCATCTGGCCGACGGCATTGTTGTCACCGTCGATCGACTGTTTGCCCAGCAGCACCAGGTCCGGCTTCTCCTCGTCGACCACGGCTTTCAGCAGCTTGGCGACAGCGAGGGGCTCAAGATCGGCGTCGGACTGGATCAGGATGCCGCGGTCGGCCCCCATGGCCAGGGCGGTGCGGATGGTTTCCTGCGCCTGGGTCACACCGATCGAGACCACGACGATCTCGGTGGCGGTGCCGGCGGCATGATGTTCCTTGCCGTCCCGCAGACGCACGGCCTCCTCGACGGCGATTTCGTCGAAGGGGTTCATGCTCATCTTGACGTTGGCCAGATCAACACCGGTCTGGTCCGACTTCACGCGAGCCTTGACGTTATAGTCGATCACCCTTTTGACAGGGACGAGAACCTTCATGAGCCTACCCATACAAGCGCCGGAATGTTGCGGCACGGAATGGAACGGCCAGAAGGGCCTGTCAATGTAACGTCGGGTCAAGTCACCGTGGTGACCGGTCCCGAAACACGCCGGAAAACGCTATGAAACGCCTGTTGACGATGAAGCGGCTGAGCACCCTGTTTCTGGGCCTGTTCGGTGTGCTGGTGGCCGGAGCCTTCGCCCATCAGGCGTTGTGGGCTGAGCCCGGGGAACGCTGCGAGGCCCGTGGACAGTGGTGGGCCGACGAGGGTCGTATCTGCGCCCAGCCGATCTCGATCGCCGAGATCACCGGCCGGCCCAATCCCGGAGAGCGGGCGGCGGCCTCGGCCGAAAAGAACCGGGAACTGGTGCGGATCGAGGATGAAATCGCCGCCCGGAAGCGCGCCCGCGATGCCGATACCGAGGTCCAGCGCGCGCGGCTCGCCGCCAGTCAGGGCCGCTAGAACAGGCGGCTGTCACTCAACGGGTCGCGCCGGGCTTCCACAGTACGTCACCCGCGCCGTTGGCATTGGCCCGACGGGCGGCGACGAACAGATGGTCCGACAGACGGTTGAGATAGCGAACCGCCGCCGGCGTCACCGTCTCGCCGGTCTCGACCAGCCGCACCGCATCGCGCTCGGCCCGCCGGCAGACGGTTCGGGCCAGATGCAGATGCGCCGACAGGGGGGCACCGCCGGACAGGATGAAGCTGTCCAGCGGTTTCAGGCTTTCATTCATCCAGTCGATTTCAGCCTCGATCCGCTCGACCTGGCTGTCGATGATCCGCAACGCTTCCCATTTCGGGGCCGGCTCATGCGGGGTGGACAGGTCCGCGCCCAGGTCGAACAGCTCGTTCTGGATACGGCCGAGCATGGCGTCGATCCGGTCATTCTGTCCGGAGTGCAGCCGGGCAACACCGATGACGGCATTCAACTCGTCGACCGCGCCATAGGCCGCGACCCGGGCGCAGGATTTGGACACGGCTTCCCCGGAGGCGAGCCGCGTGGACCCGTCATCACCGGTGCGGGTGTAGATCTTGTTCAGAACGACCATTGGCTCTTCCCCGGGGCCCTAGCCGCCGTGTGACGTCTTCCACCACAGGCCGGTCATCAGCAGGATGACCGCCACCGCCTGCAGCACGATACGCAGTCGCATCAGCCTGTTCGAATGCGAACGGGCATAGTCCCCGCCCCGGAAGAGCGAATAGATGCCGAAGCCGAGCGTGACACTCACGGCGGCCACGGCCAGCAGGATCAGAACGGTGAAGACGTTTTGCATGGCTTCGTTCTAGTCCCGCGCGCGTCAGGAAACCAGCCGGTGAGTCCAGCGGCCGGGTGCCGCAGCCCTGGCCGCAGGAATCTGTCGCCCGGCTAAGCGATTGGTCACCATTCCCGGTCATGATGGGCGGTGAGGACGGGCATGACCGACAGAACCATTCGCAACCTGGACAACCTGCACCGCTCGGCGTCGACCGCGCGTCTGCTCAACCTGCTCCGGGTGGCGAGCGATCACGGCCACACCCGCGCCTGGGCCGAAGGCCCCCTGTTCGAGACCGCAATCCTGAACCGCGCCATGATCGTCAAACACCGGCTGCGCCGGGACGAACTGGATTGTTTCGTCGGTCGTCGGCACGTGGCGACCAAGATTATCCTGCCGATCGACACGGCAGATTTGCGGGCGGGTGGTCGGTTCACCTTCGTCAACCAGCTCGGCTTCGAGCGGATCATGAAGGAAGGATTCGGCCTGACGCCTGACCATCCGGACGTCGAAACCCTGACCATCATCGATCAGCTGCCTTCGCTGGATCCCTTCCTGCTGCGCGAACGGCTGCGCCGCAGCGGAATCGAACCGGCCCCCTGCTATTTCGCAATCAGCGAGTCTGACCTGGCGCAGATGTCCAGCTTCGTTGAACAGGAAATTCATCCCCTCGTCAGCCTCAGTGTCGGCGACATCGCGATCATGCCGGGCTCCGTCCAGACCCTGGCCGCCAAGATCCTGTCGGGCGAGCCCGGCGAAAACATGGAGGCCCTGCGCGTCACCCTGCGGCTCTCGGCGGACGACTATCAGGAGGGCATCTTCTGCTGGAAGGGGTTCCTCTACTACAAATGGGTGCTGACCAGCCTGGCGACCGAGATCCGCGACGTGTCGGAAGAGGTCGCCAACCTGCGACCCCGCGGCCGGATCGAACCCGGCCTGATGGACTATCTGGCACGCACCCGCGTTCAGCTGCGAAGCCGGATCCTGCGAACCACCGAGGAGGCCCGGCTCACCATCCAGGTCTATGACACGGCCTTCGCCGGCCTGTCGGTCGAGGGGCAGTCAGGGGCGTTCCGGGACTTCCTGATCCAGGCCCCGTCGATGTTCAGCCGGCTCGGGGAACAGCTTGGCGCACTCCAGCATATCGTCAGCTTCTGGCGCTACCGGTTCGCGCCGGGCCGGGCCCCGGTCGGGGTCGGCGAACTGATCGACATCCTGATGGATTTCGAGGCCGGCCTGCTGGGCTACGGCGAAAGCGACAGCGGCCATTACGTCGCCGCCTGAGCCTCGACCGGTCACCGGAGACGCGCCACTACGGAAAAGGGCCGGCGGTTTCCCGCCGGCCCTTGCCGTATCGTCCGGACGCCCGCCGCGCAGCGCGACGGGCAGGACCGGGCCTAGTAGCGGTAGTGGTCCGGCTTGAACGGGCCCTGGGTCGGGACCGAGATATAGTCGGCCTGTTCCTTCGACAGGGTGGTCAGTTTCGCGCCCAGCTTGGCCAGGTGGAGCATGGCGACCTTCTCGTCGAGATGCTTGGGCAGGACATAGACCTGGTTCTCGTATTTCGACTTGTTGGTCCAGAGTTCGATCTGGGCCAGGGTCTGGTTGGTGAAGCTGGCGCTCATCACGAACGACGGGTGGCCGGTGGCATTGCCCAGGTTCACCAGACGGCCTTCAGACAGCAGAATGATCTTCTTGCCGTCCGGGAATTCCACATGGTGGACCTGCGGCTTGATCTCGTCCCATTTGAAATTCTTCAGGCCGGCGACCTGAATCTCGGAATCGAAGTGGCCGATGTTGCAGACGATGGCGTTGTTCTTCATCGCCCGCATGTGATCGACGGTCAGGACGTCCTTGTTGCCGGTGGCGGTGACGAAGATGTCGGCCTCGCCGGCCACGTCCTCGACGGTGACGACCTCATAGCCCTCCATCGCCGCCTGCAGGGCGCAGATCGGATCGACCTCGGTGACCTTCACCCGGGCGCCGCCCTGGCGCAGCGAGGCGGCCGAGCCCTTGCCCACATCGCCATAGCCGCAGACCACGGCGACCTTGCCCGACAGCATGACGTCGGTGCCGCGACGGATGGCGTCGACGAGGCTTTCACGGCAGCCGTACAGGTTGTCGAACTTGGACTTGGTGACGCTGTCGTTGACGTTGATGGCGGGGAAGGGCAGCTCGCCCTTTTCGGCCATCTGGTACAGGCGGTGCACGCCGGTGGTGGTCTCTTCCGACACGCCGCCGATGGCGTCGCGGATGGCCGAATAGAAGCCCGGCTTCTCCTTGATGTAGCGCTTCATCACCGCATAGAGGGCTTCTTCCTCCTCGTTCTGCGGGTTTGACAGCACCGAGATGTCCTTCTCGGCCTTGGGGCCGAGCACGCACAGCAGGGTGGCGTCGCCGCCGTCGTCGAGGATCAGGTTCGGATAGCCGCCGTCGGCCCATTCGAAGATCTTGTGGGCATAGTCCCAGTACTCGACCAGGGTCTCGCCCTTGGTGGCGAACACCGGCGTGCCGGCGGCGGCGATGGCGGCCGCGGCGTGGTCCTGGGTCGAGAAGATGTTGCACGAGGCCCAGCGGACGTCGGCGCCCAGCGCTTCGAGCGTCTGGATCAGCACGGCGGTCTGGATGGTCATGTGCAGGCTGCCGGCGATGCGGGCCCCCTTCAGGGGCTTGCTGGCACCGAATTCGTCACGCAGGGCCATCAGCCCGGGCATTTCGGTTTCGGCGATGGAAATTTCCTTGTTGCCGTAGTCAGCCAGGGAAATGTCGCGGACGATATAGTCGGTCATGCGGAAACGCTCTTTCGCCAATTGGGAGGATTGGCGGAGCCTATAGCCCGACGAACCTCAGGGGGCAATGCTCATATAAGGATATCCTTATATGATTGGCCGATCGATCGGGGCAGGATTTCGGCATGGGGCGCTTGGCGCGTCGGCGGTGAGCCGCTAGTCAGCGTCCATGGCTGATGACACCGCAATGAACCGTTCCGCCGCTATCGACATGAGCGTTCCGCGCCATGACTGGACCCTCGACGAGGTCGAGGCCCTGTTCGCCCGGCCCTTCATGGACCTGGTGTTCGAGGCCGCCTCCGTGCACCGGGCGGCGTTCAATCCGTCCGAGGTCCAGAAGAGTCAGCTGTTGTCGATCAAGACCGGCGGCTGTGCCGAGAACTGCGGCTACTGCAGCCAGTCGGCCAGTTTCGACACCGGGCTGAAGGCCGAAAAGCTGATGGACGCGACCGCGGTGATCGCCGAGGCCATGGCCGCCAAAGCCGGCGGGGCCAGCCGCTTTTGCATGGGGGCGGCCTGGCGCGAACTGAAGGATCGCGACACGCCGAAGCTGGCCACCATGATTGCGGGGGTCAAGGCCCTGGGCCTCGAGACCTGCGCCACCCTGGGCATGTTGAACGCGGACCAGGCACGCCAGCTCAAGGACGCCGGGCTCGACTTCTATAATCACAACCTCGACACCGGCCCGGAGTATTACGCCCAGGTCGTCACCACCCGGACGTATCAGGACCGGCTGGACACCCTGAAGCACGTCCGTGACGCGGGCATGAGCACCTGCTGCGGCGGCATCGTCGGCATGGGCGAAGCCCGGCGCGACCGGGCCAGCCTGCTGCACGCCCTGGCCACCCTGCCCGAACATCCCGACAGCCTGCCGGTCAACGCCCTGGTTCCGGTGACCGGAACCCCGCTGGGCGACCGGGTACTGAAGACGGGCGAGATCGATCCGATCGAATTCGTCCGCACCGTCGCCGTGGCCCGCCTGGTCTGCCCGCGGGCGATGGTGCGGCTGTCCGCCGGTCGCGAGACGATGAGCGCCGAGATGCAGGCCCTGTGTTTCCTCGCCGGAGCGAATTCCATCTTCGTCGGCGGCAAGCTGCTGACCACACCCAATCCGGAACAGGATGAGGATGCGGCCCTGTTCGCCCTGCTGGACCTGAAGCCGATGGCCGCAGGCGGCGTCCGCGCGGCGGCCTGACGACAGGTCTGCCGGCGTAACCGGACCTTAAGCGGCCGGCCCTATCGTCGCGGCATGGATCGTCGCGCACTTCTCGGGCTTGCCGCCCTGACCGTCACCGCCGCCTCGACGGCAGCCGCACCGGCCCTCGCCCGCAGTGAAGGCGGCGGCGGCGGCTCGACCTCCAGCTTCATCCGCTTCCCGACGGTGACCGCCACCATCCTGCGCCCGAACGGTCGGCGCGGGGTGCTCACGGTCGAGACCGGCGTCGATGTTGCGGACGCTGGACTGCGCGCCCGGGCCGAACACTCCGCGCCGCGTCTGCGCGCCGCCTACAATACTGTGGTCCAGCAGATCGCCGGCCTCATGCTGCCCGGTGCGCCGCCCGACGTCGAACGCATGGTGCGTCAGCTTCAGGCCGTGACGGACGCCACCCTCGGCCGTCCCGGGGCCCGTCTGCTTATCGGCACGGTCATGGTGGCCTGATCCGGCGGGTAGCCCGCGCCGGATCTAGTCCTGCGTCGGACTGACCTGGGCCGTGTCGCCATAGGTCAGGGCCAGGAAGACGTCCTCCAGGTCCGGGTCCTCAGTCGTGATGTCGGCGATGGTGATCCCGGCCGCGCGCACCGCCGCCAGCACCTGTTCAACCGAGGACCTGCCCTTGCGATAGGTCACGGCGAAGGCCCCGTTCGGTCGCGCCGCCACCTCGAACCCTTCCAGCACCGGCGGCGGCGTCTGGGCGATGTCCGGCGTGACGATGACATTGCGGGTGTCCAGCCGGCGCAGCAGTTGCGGTGTCGGCTCACAGGCCACCACCTCACCCCGGTTCATGATGGCGATGGTATCGCAGAGCTCCTGGGCCTCCTCCAGATAGTGGGTGGTCAGCAGGATGGTCACGCCCTCGGCATTGATGCGGCGGACATATTCCCACAGCTGGCGACGCAGTTCGACGTCGACCCCGGCCGTGGGCTCGTCGAGGATCAGGACCGGCGGATTGTGCACCAGCGCCTTGGCCACCATCAGCCGGCGCTTCATGCCGCCGGACAGGGCGCGGACATAGGCGTGGGCCTTGTCGGACAGTCCCAGCGCCGCCAGCAGCTCATCCGATCGGCGCTCGTTGGCCGGCACGCCATAGAATCCGGCCTGGACTTCCAGCGCCTCGCGCGGGGTGAAGAAGACGTCGGCGACGATCTCCTGGGGCACCACGCCGAGGGCGGCGCGGGCGTCACGCGGGTCGCGGTCGATGTCCCGCCCCCAGATGGCCGCTGTCCCGCCGGTCTTGTTGACCACCCCGGCCAGGATATTGATCAGGGTCGACTTGCCTGCCCCGTTCGGTCCCAGCAGGCCGAACATGGAGCCACGCGGTATGACCAGATCGACGCCGCGCAGGGCCGTCTTCGGCGGGGCCTTGCGGGAGCCCGCATAGGTCTTCTCCAGACCGTGAACCTCGATGGCGTTGACGGGCAGGGCTTCAGGTTTGGTCATCAACTGTCCATGCTTCACGGCCCTGATCAGCGCGACGCGCGGCCAGCCACCAATAAATTGACGCCTGTCGGCGTGACGCATAGGTATGCGCGGCGATCCTTTCCGCCAAGGTCACGAGCCGAAAATGCCCCCGCGCCATATCACTGCGATCATCCCGCCACCCGAACAAATCGTGGTCGCCGCCAAACGTGTCGCCTGTGACGGCGGCGGCGGAGCCCTCGGCCACCCGCTGGTCTATATGGATATGGGTGACGGGAATTTCGTCGAATGCGCCTATTGCGACCGCCGCTTCGTGCTTTCGGACCATCCGGTGCCCGAGAATGAGTATCTCGATCCGGCCGCCCGGTCGCCCGAAGCTCACTGAGTCGGCGGAGTCCGGATGCGCTTTCTGCACACCATGGTCCGCGTCGCCGACCTTGACGCCTCGCTGAAATTCTACTGCGACCTGCTGGGTCTGACCGAGGTCCGGCGGATGGAGAATGAGCCGGGCCGGTTCACCCTGATCTTTCTGGCCGCGCCCGCCGACGCCGACCGCTCGGCGGCCGAGCGCTCGCCCGAGCTGGAACTGACCTTCAACTGGGATCCCGCCACCTATGACGGCGGCCGCAATTTCGGCCACCTCGCCTACAAGGTCGCGGACATCCACGCCGCCTGCCAGCGGCTGATGGACGGGGGTGTGATCATCAACCGCCCCCCCCGCGACGGCCGCATGGCCTTCGTCCGATCGCCCGACGGCATTTCGATCGAACTGCTGCAGGAAGGCCCGGCCCTGGATCCGGTCGAGCCCTGGCTGTCCATGCCCAATACCGGAACCTGGTAGGTTGAACCTGCGGATTCTGACGGCCGCGGTAAGCCTGGCCGCCCTGGGGGCTGGCTGCGCCTCCACCGTCGAGACCGCGCCGGCGCGCAGCGCGACCGAACAACTGCTGGTCGCCCGTGCCGCCGACCGCGCGGTCGAGGGCCTGGTCCTGCCGCTTCCGGCCGGCGCGAAGGTTTTCGTCGATGACAGCTATTTCCGCGCCGAAAGCGCCGCCTATGCGGTCAGTGCCGTGCGCGCAGCCCTGTCCGGTGCCGGCTATGCCCTGAGTCCGGACAAGGCCCGGGCCGATGCGGTTCTGGAACTGCGCGCCGGGGCCCTGTCGCTGGAGCAGATGCGGCGGGTGTTCGGCCTGCCGGAGATGCGTATCCCGATCAACGGCAACCTGAATGTCGTCTCCCTTCCTGAACTGTCGGTCTACAGCCGACGGGATCGCGTTGGCGTGGCCGAGTTCTCGGGCTTTCTCTACGACCCGGAGAACGGTGCCCCGCTGGGGGCCGTCGCGGCGATGACCGGCGAGTTCCGTATCCGCAGTCACCGGCTGCTGATGATCGTCGCCTGGGGCCAGCAGAACGTCCAGCCCGGCGAGCGCGACGTCGGTGTCAGCTGGCGCCAGTTCTGATCATCACGCTCCGGGCCTGATCGCCCGTCGAAGACGATGACGTCGCCGCATGTGACGCCTATGGTCGCGCCATGAGCGCCACCGAAACCGACACCCCGACCGCGACCCCGATGCGCCTGTGGCTGATCGACGCCTCGGCCTACATCTTCCGCGCCTATCACGCCCTGCCGCCCCTCACGAGAAAGTCGGACGGGCTGCCGGTGGGGGCGGTGCAGGGGTACTGCAACATGCTGTGGAAGCTGTTGCAGGACATGAAGGGGCGGGACGGGCCGACGCATCTGGTGGCGGTGTTCGATCATTCGGAGCGGACGTTCCGGAGCGAGATGTTCCCGGCCTACAAGGCGCATCGGCCGCCGGCGCCGGAGGATCTGGTGCCGCAGTTCGCGCTGGTGCGGCAGGCGACGGCGGCGTTCGGGGTGCATGGGGTCGAGCTGGCGGGGTATGAGGCCGACGATCTGATCGCCACCTATGCCTGTCGGGTCCGGGAGGCGGGGGGCGAGGCGGTCATCGTCTCCAGCGACAAGGACCTGATGCAGCTGATCGGCGGCGGGGTCGTGATGTACGACCCGATGAAGGACCGGCGGCTGGAAGAGGACGCGGTGTTCGACAAATTCGGGGTCACCCCCGACCGGGTCATCGATGTCCAGGCCCTGATCGGCGACACCTCGGACAATATTCCCGGCGCCCCCGGCATCGGGGTCAAGACGGCGGCCCAGCTGATCCTGGAATACGGCGACCTGGACAGTCTGCTGGCCCGGGCGGCGGAGATCAAACAGCCGAAACGGCGCGAGACCCTGATCGATTTCGCCGACCAGATCCGCATGAGCCGCGACCTGGTCACCCTGGTGTGCGACCTGCCCCTGCCCGCCCCGGTCGCGGAGTTCGCCGTGCGCGACCCCGACCCGGCCACCCTGTCGGCCTTTCTGGAGCTGATGGAGTTCCGCAGCCTGGCGCGCCGCGTCGGTGACGGCAAGGCCAGCGCCCATGACGGCTCGGCCTTCGAGCCCAAATCGGCCCAGGGCGCCGCTGCCCCCCTCCCCGGCACCCTGTCCGCCCCGGTCGCCAGCCCCCGCCACGGGCCACAGCCGGTCAGACCCGACGTCGCCGCTCAGAGCATCGACACCAGCGTCTATGACTGCGTGCAGACGCTGGAACAGCTGGACGGCTGGATCACCCGGGCGCGCGACGCCGGGATCATCGGTTTCGACACCGAGACCGACGCCCTGTCGGCCACCCACGCGGGCCTGTGCGGCCTGTCGCTGGCGATCGGGCCCAACCAGGCCTGCTATATCCCGCTGAGCCATGCCCATCCCGAGATGGCCGGGGCCGGCGGGCTGGATTTCGGCGACACCCCCGACACCCGCGCCCCCATCGTCCAGATCGACAAGGCCGAGGCCCTGGCCCGGCTCAAGCCCCTGCTGGAAGACCCGGCGGTGCTGAAGGTCGGCCAGAACATCAAATACGACCTGGCGGTGATGGCGCGCCACGGTGTGAACGTCGGGCCGATCGCCGACACCATGCTGATCTCATACGTGCTGGAGGGCGGGCTGCACGGCCACGGCATGGACGAGCTGTCGCGCCTGCACCTGGGGCATGAGCCGATCCCGTTCAAAGCGGTGTGCGGCACCGGCAAGGCCCAGATCTCGTTCCGGCATGTGCCGCTGGAACCGGCCACCGCCTATGCGGCCGAGGATGCGGACGTGACCCTGCGCCTCTTCAACATTCTGTATCCGCGCCTGGCCCCGGCCGGGCTGATGACCGTCTATCAGACGCTGGAGCGCGGCATGCCGGCGGTGCTGGCGCGGATGGAGCTGCACGGCATTCGCGTCGACCCGGCGCGGCTGAAACGGCTCAGCCATGAGTTCGGGCTGAAGATGGTCGAGCTGGAGGCCCGGGCCCACACCCTGGCCGGGCGGCCGTTCAATGTCGGCAGCCCCAAACAGCTGGGCGAGATCCTGTTCGGGGAGATGGCCCTGCCCGGCGGCAAGAAGACGGCCGGGGGCCAGTGGGCCACCGACGCCGCCGTTCTGGACGAGCTGGCGCTGAGCCATGAGCTGCCGCGCGTGCTGCTGGACTGGCGCCAGCTGGCCAAGCTGAAGGGCACCTATACCGATGCGCTGAGCGCGGCGCTGGACCCCGGCACCGACCGGGTCCACACCAGCTATCAGCTGGCCGCGGCCAGCACCGGGCGGCTGGCCAGTTCCGACCCCAATCTGCAGAACATCCCGATCCGCACCGGGATCGGCCGCCAGATCCGCCAGGCCTTCATCGCCGCCCCCGGCCATGTGCTGATCAGCGCCGACTATTCCCAGATCGAGCTGCGGCTGCTGGCCCATATCGGCGACATTCCCGAGCTGAAACGCGCCTTCAAGGCGGGGCTGGACATTCACGCCGCCACCGCCAGCGAGATGTTCGGCGTCCCGGTCGAGGGCATGCCGGCCGAGACGCGCCGCCGCGCCAAGGCCATCAATTTCGGCATCGTCTACGGCATCAGCGCCTTCGGCCTGGCGGCCCAGCTGAACATCCCGAGGGAAGAGGCCGGGGCCTATATCAAGACCTATTTCGACCGCTTCCCCGGCATCCGCGACTATATGGAGGCGATCAAGGCCGAGGTGCGCGAGGCCGGCCATGTCTCGACCGTGTTCGGCCGCCGCATCCACATCCCCGCCATCCATTCCAAGTCCGGAGCCGAGCGCCAGTTCGGCGAACGCGCCGCCATCAACGCCCCGATCCAGGGGGCGGCCGCCGACATCATCCGCCGCGCGATGATGCGGATGCCCGGAGCCCTGGTCGAGGCCGGGTTCGGCCCGGGGTCAGGGTCGGGGTCAGAGGTGAAGATGCTGCTGCAGGTGCACGACGAACTGGTGTTCGAGGCCCCCGAGGGGGTGGCGGACCGGGCCATCGCCGTGATCAAACGGGTGATGGAGGGGGCGGGGGACCCGGCGGTGGCGTTGAGCGTGCCGCTGGTGGTGGACGCGCGGGCGGCGGGGAACTGGGATGAGGCGCATTAGGGGGGGCTCCCATTAGCCATAGTTTAGAGTAAGCAGCGTATCGCTCAGCGCTTTCTGCAGAACCCTCGTTTCCCCCTTCTTCGATCTAGGCAAACGAGTATAGCTCTGCCCTTTTAGGTTTATACCATTCAGGAGCGCCTTGATATCTGAACGAACCTCTTCGGACAAATCATCGATGTGCACCTCTACAAAATCTCCGATAAGCGGCACAGATCGATAGAGATAGATAATCTCGCCACCTGATTTATCCAGCAATCCCACCAAGTCTTTAATGGCGGTTAATATTTCAGAACGCCTAAACGCCACTCCAGATTTAGTATTCTTCATGAAGAAAAGACGAGCCCTCTGATCCAATATTTGGAACGGGGAATAACTAGCGCCACGCTCATTAGCCAATCCAAGCGCAGTGTTTAAATATGTTTCTGCGTTTGAGAAATCAAGAATCTCCATTCTTGACATCGCATACTGCAACCAGAACTGAGGGTTGTTCCGAATGAGTCTTGCTTTAGACAAACGGCTGTAAACTGCGCTAATCAACTTCACAGCCGACTCCCCCTCCCCAAACAGCCGGGTGAGGAATCGGAACTTCATTAATTCTTTCAAATTTTCTCGGAAATTGGACCCCAAGTAACTGTCACTCGCGCTGTCCGCAGTTGAAAGCACGATTGTCGAAAATACGTCGACCAATGTATCGCGATCAAATTCAACGTATTTCGTCCGAAGAATGTATTCGGCAAGCTGCGCAGAGGTAAAAGCGTTCCAATCTCGACCGTTAACGAACAGGGCAGAAACTTCGCTTTCGCTGAGATCCTTTCTGAGGCGACCCTCGTCTAAACCAAGCCATGACACAAGACTTTCCCAAGACACGTGCTGTTGGCAAAGAGATGATATCAGTAGCGCAGCAAATGTTCGTTGGTGATGACCGTGATTAACGAAGAACGAAACGATCTGATCAATCTTGGTGGCAATCCGAGAGCTTCGGAACAAAGAAAGTACGATCGAGCGGTTTTCCGAAGCGCACTGCTGCGTCAGAAACGCTAGGCGTTGATCCGATGTGTCGCCCCTACGCTCTTCCCACAAACCCCATCGTTCTAATACAGCATCCCACGTCTTAACCTCCTCCGCGCTTAGTCGATTTAGGTCGATAACACGAGACGCACCGCCCAGGGACTGCTCCAATTCACGAAACGCCAACTCGCCAGGATCGCCGCGGACCGCACAGACCAAGATGCTCAGAGCGTTCAGACGAGCACCAACAAATTTGGCCGCATCACGATGCCTGATCACGTCGTCGATAAGGAAAGCCATAGGTTGTCGCGTGCTCAGCGCGAGTTCAATTTCCTCAAATACCTCAGATAGATTCGAAGAAATGCGGAAGACTCTCACCCCACTGACCAAAAGCTCTTCAGAGAGCTGGTCTAGGAACAACGATTTTCCATTCCCCAGATCAGAAGAAATTACGTACCGGCATACTCCGGCGGGCGACCTCTGAAGAACGGCATCAAGAGCTTCTCCACGGCGAATGCAATACATCTCCGGGCTCGATGGAGACTGCTGCATTTGAGTTTGATATTTTTCGCGAGAAAAAGATCCAGTCAGTATTAATCTTATGAAGTCGTCGCCCTCGATAACCTCAGCCGGATTTACTGGCTCCAGCGCATCAATAAACTGGAAGCTGTTTTCCTTCGCTTTCGCCGCGTCGACGGTTGCCCCGCTAAAATGCGCCGCTAATCCATCAATACCGATAGGCAGGACTTCACCGAATTTTTTCAAGCGGGATAGCGCCATCGGCGTTTCGTGAGCGCCGCATATAATGATCGTCTTATTTCTGAATGGCTGACCGCCATCGATCAGCATTGACGCAACTTCGAGATCGCGCAGAGAATACCCCGCAATAACTATGAGGTTCGCACAAAATAATTCGTTTTTGAGCCTAGCGTACAGCGACCGATTATCATCGTGCAGTTGTAGGTAATTTCGTTCCGATATTACAAATCGAGGGTCTGTATCGGTTTCTAGAAGATCCAGCGCCCGACCGTGAATGTAGTACACGGGAACTTTTCCAATTACATGAGTAGCGGGCTCGATCGTTGGGGTTATTACTTGATATGAATTGGCGTCGATTGACCGCTCAACCAAATCATCAAAGTTTGTTGTAAAAATCGACCGCCAGGGCAGGCGCGTAACAGTCTTTTGGTTTTCGCTTGGGTTGCATAGCGTTAATCTACCAAGCATTATTTTCCGCAATAACTGCTGACGCTCTGGAACCTCTTCACAGTATTCCGCAATATCTGAAAGGCTCGCGTATTCGGCATCGCTAATTCCAACCGCAGATTTGATCTCTTTGATCAATTCGGTCGTGTTCGGAACCGGCCGTCCACCTTGATCGGTCGCCTCAATGGAATATCCGGCCCCTAAAAGGCAGACCGCGCCTCCGGTCAAAACGGTTTCCGTAAGGCGATCGCCTATCGACTCTTTCATTCTCAAGGCCCTCCGAGAGTCTTGATAGGTGAAGTTGGCGGGCGTTGCCAACAATTCAGGCTAAAGCTGCAGCGGATTTACGATACAAGGCGTGACTACACATGCGTGGCGCGGCACTCCGGGAACAGGGCGCAGCCTGCTTCCCTCCACCGCTTCGCGGTCCCCCTCCCCATGGAATGGGGAGGAGACGGGGGGCGGTGCCGCCGGTGTCAGCCGCATTCTTGCTGGGCGCTAGCGCTCGCCGCGCGACGGCTCGCTGCTTCAGCGCGGCGCGCCGCGCCACCCCATCCTCCTGAGATCGATGCCTGCCGCCTTTTGCAGGATGGCGTCGGGGGCCGCGCGTTCGATCTCGACCGGCGCGGCACCCGGGTCGGTGCGCGCCTCGACGGAAATCACAGCATCGCGCCCCGCGAAACTGGACTCCCGCATCGGTTGCTGACTAGCTGTTTCCCAACCTTGGAGGGGCAGATGGATCTTCAATCGCGGCTGGCGGAGCTGGCCAAACGAACCCACGAACATCGCGAAGTGCTGCTGACCGAGGAGGCGGCCAAGAACGCGCTGATCATGCCGTTCATCCAGGCCCTCGGCTACGATGTGTTCAATCCGTCTGAGGTCGTGCCGGAATACACCGCCGACGTCGGGATCAAGAAGGGCGAGAAGGTCGACTACGCCATCTGTGACGGCGGCAAGATTCGCATTCTGGTCGAGTGCAAACCCAGCACCGCGCCCCTGAACCTGAACCATGCCAGCCAGTTGTTCCGCTATTTCAGCGTGACGGAGGCGCGGCTGGCGATCTTGACCAACGGGGTGGTCTATCAATTCTATTCGGACGTCGAAGCGCCCAACAAGATGGACGACAAGCCGTTCTTCACCTTCAGCATGGACGCGTTGAAGCCGGCCGACGCGCGCACCATCGAGAAATTCACCAAACAGACGTTCGATATCGACAAGATCGTCCAGGAAGCCGGGCTGCTGAAGCTGCAGTCGCTGCTGCGCAAGGAACTGGAGAAGGAGATGGCCGAGCCCTCGGAAGAGGTGGTGCGGCTGTTGGCCAGCCGGGTTCAGGGCGGGCGGGTCACCGCTCAGGTCCGGGACAGTTTCAGCCGGATGATCGTCTCGACCTTCTCGGCCATCATTCGCGACAAGGTCAATGAACGCCTGTCGACCGCGCTGAATGCCGCCGCGCCGTCGGCCTCCGACGACACGGATGCGGATGGTGATGACGATGTGATCGTGACCACCGCCGAGGAAATCGCCGGATTTCACATCATCCAGGCCATCGCGGCCAAGTTGGTGAAGCCGACCCGGGTGGTGATGCGGGACGCGAAATCCTATTGCGCGGTCCTGCTGGACGACAACAACCGCAAGACCATCGCGCGGCTCCACTTCAACGGCCTGACGAACAAATACGTCGGGACGTTCACCGACAAGGCGGAGGAGCGCCACCTGATCTCCGACATGACCGATATCTATCAGCTGTCGGGTGCGATCGAGGCCCGGATCAAGGAGCTGGACAGCTAGCCCCCGGCCTTCATCGGTCCGGCGCGGCGGCTAGCGCCCCTCCACCGCTTCGCGGTCCCCCTCCCCATGGAATGGGGAGGAGACGGCGCGGCCCCGCCGGTGTCAGCCGCATTCTTGCTGGGCGCTAGCGCTCGCGACGCGGTCGCTCGCTGCTTGAGCGCGGCGCGGCGCGCCGCGCCACCCCATCCGCCTGAGATCGATGCCCGCTGCCTTTTGCAGGATGGCGTCGGGGGCGGCGCGTTCGATCTCGGCCAGCAATGTGCCCAGGCCGGCGCGGCCGTCGGCGCTGGTCAGGTCCAGGCCGCGCAGGGCCTCGAGCAGACGGGTGGCGGCGTCGGGGTCTGACATCTGAAAACTTCCTGGACTGTGGGACCGACCCCGGGGGGAGGATGCGCATTGACCCGGGCGGGGGGCAAGGGAATGTTCCGGGTTTGTTCTTATTGTGCACAGGGATGGGTGTGCCCGTCTCCTCCCCATTCCATGGGGAGGGGGACCGCCGAAGGCGGTGGAGGGGAACTAGCCCCGGCACGGACCCAGCCCGTTTCACCCCGTCACCCATTGCACGGGACCGTGGGGCCGCTAGCGCCCCTCCACCGCTTCGCGGTCCCCCTCCCCACGAAGTGGGGAGGAGACTCGGGGGTCACCGCTCGCGGGCCGACCGCCGCCCTGCTAGACGACGGCCATGACCAAAGAGACCTATGACACCCTGATCGTCGGGGCCGGGGCGGCCGGGATGATGTGCGCGATCGAGGCGGGGCGGCGCGGGCGGCGGGTGCTGGTGGTCGACCATGCCCGGGCCCCGGGCGAGAAGATCCGCATCTCGGGCGGGGGGCGCTGTAATTTCACCAATACGGGCACGGGGCCGGCGAATTTCCTCGGCGAGAACCCACGCTTCGCCACCTCGGCGCTGAGGCGGTTTTCGCAGCATGATTTTGTCAAGCGGGTGGATCAGGCGGGCATCGCCTGGCACGAGAAGACCCTGGGCCAGCTGTTCTGTGATGACTCGGCGAAGCTGATCGTCCGTATGCTGACGGACGGGATGCGTGAGGCCGGGGTGGTGTTGCGGACGGGGACCGGGGTGGCCTCGGTGGATCGGGCCGGGGACGGGTTCGCGGCAGTGCTGTCGGACGGGACGGCGGTGACGGCGACCTCGCTGGTGCTGGCCAGCGGCGGGCGCTCGATCCCCAAGATGGGGGCCACCGGCTGGGCCTGTGACACCGCGCGGGCGTTCGGCCTGCGGGTGACCGAGACGCGGCCGGCCCTGGTGCCCCTGACCTTCGAGACCGGCCTGCTGGAGACCCTGCTGCCGCTGGCGGGGGTGGCGGTGGATGTGGTGGTCAAAAACCGGCCCGAACCCACCAACACCCCCACCGACAATCCGGCCTCAAGTAGCCCGAAGGGCGATAGGCCCAACGTCATGGCCTCAAGTTGCGCGGAGCGCGGTAGGCCCAACCTCATGGCCTCAAGTAGCCCGAAGGGCGATAGGCCCAACATCATGCCCTCAAGTAGCGCGGAGCGCGGTAGGCCCCAAAAAGAGATCGGCTTCGCCGAAGCCATGCTGTTCACCCATCGCGGCCTGTCGGGGCCGGCGATATTGCAGATCAGCTCCTACTGGCGCGAGGGCGAGGCGATCACGGTCAGCATGGCCCCGGGCGTCGATGTGCTGGCCCGGCTGAAGGCGGCGCGCGAGGAGAACGGCGGCAAGGCGGCGGTGCATACGGCGCTGGGTCATATCGTGCCGCGGCGGCTGGCCGAGAGCCTGTGCGAACGGGAACAGGTGTCGGGCAAACTGGCCGAGGTCGGGGGCAAGGCGTTGGCGCGGCTGGATCAGGCGGTCAACGCCTGGACGGTCAAGCCGGTCGGGTCCGAGGGCTATCGCACGGCCGAGGTCACCCTGGGCGGGGTGGCCACCGACCAGCTGGACCAGCAGACGATGGCGGTGAAGACCGTGCCCGGCCTGTATGTGATCGGCGAGGCGGTCGACATCACCGGCTGGCTGGGCGGCTATAATTTCCAGTGGGCCTGGTCGTCGGGCTGGGCCGCCGGACAGGTCTGCTAGGCCTGCGACCTTTCGGACTCTTGCCGTGCGCAGGTCGCGGCCTCAGCGTGAAACGGCGGGACGGGCCCCTCTGGCGCGGCCGCTGTCGGTTTCCTCCAAAACCGTCGGTGGCGCGTGATGTCGGACCGCATCGGGCGCCCTGGCGTTCGACTCTGGCCCCCCCAAGCGGTGCTGGAGCGCCCGATCCCTTCTGCATTCCGATCAGAGAGATCCGCCCCATGCCGCTACTGATGTGCCCCAACGACGACAATCCGATGCAGACGCTGGAGCGGAACGGCGTTCAGTTCGACATGTGCCCGACCTGCCGCGGCGTCTGGCTGGACCGGGGCGAGCTGGAGAAGCTGATGGCCGGTGCCGCCGAGACCGGCCGCGCCTCGGCCCCGCCGCCGCAACCCGCCGCGCCCCAGCCATGGGGTCATCAGCCGCAGCAGGCCTATCGCGAACCGCCGCGCTACCGCGACGACGATCAAAAATACCGCAAGAAGAAGCGCGACAGCATCTTCGACATCTTCGACTGAAGCCTTTCGGTGGCCGTCAACCTGACCCTTCGGGACCGGTCTGACGGCCTCTAGGCCGCCAGACCGGCCGCCTGCATCAGGGTGCGCAGCGGGGCCAGGGCGGCGGGATCGGCGGCCAGGGTGGCGCGCGAGTCCGGGGCCCTGAGCAGCCGCAGGGCCTCGACTTTCGCCCGGTCGGCGGCCGGGCCCAGTGGCGCGGTCTCGCCGGTGGCCAGTCGCAGCAGCAGGGTCAGCTTCTGCTGGATCGGAGCCGGGGCCCGGGCCAGTTGCAGGGCCAGTTTGGCCTCGGACTCGACCACCCCGCCGACTGTGCCGATGGTGCCGCCGATAACCTCGGTGTCGCGTTCGTTCAGCATGGCCCCGCGCACCGACCGCTGCAGTCGCGCGAGGATGGACAGCTTCTGGGCCGCCGACAGGCCGGGGGCGCGCATCTCGGACTCGAAGCGCAGGGAGCCGACGCAGGCCGCCAGCCAGCGCGCCGCGGCCCGTTTGTTGGCCGAGCCGGTGACGTTCTCGCACAGCCGCACCAGATGCTCGGCCTCGCACAGGATCGTCTCGCAATGCTGGACATAGGCCCCGACGAAATCGGCGATGACCAGACCCTTGGAGCGTTCGACGAAGGCGGACTGCACCTCCTCGAGGGTCAGCAGCCGGCCGGCCGCCGAGGTCAGGGCCATGGCCAGGGTGCGCAGGATCTCGATCTCGCCCGGCGCATCATTGGGGCGCAGCCGACGCGGTGACACCAGTTCGCGCACCACCATCCGCGACAGGGCCGCGGCCAGCAGCGGAAATTCATTGGCCTCGAGCCGCGCGCTCAGCCGGGCCGCGGGGCCGGACACCGGCGGAATATGCAGGGCGATCCGCGCATCATGGGCGACCAGGGCGGCGACCTCGCGCGGGGCGACCATATGGACCACGGCGGCGAGACTGGACCCCTGGTCCAGCGCCGGGCCGAGAATATCGGCCAGATTGGTGCGCACGGCGACGGTCTCGCACAGCACCTGTTCGATGGCGACCATGACCAGGGCCCGGGGCGAGCCCTCCATCGGGGCGCGTTCCGCCAGGTCCATCAGCTTGTCCAGACGCAGCCGTCCGCCGCGGATGTCGGTCAGGGCCCGGGCGATGACACCGCCGATGATCAGCCCCCGCTCCGGGGAGGCCGAGATGCGATGGGCGATATCCGCCAGGGAATGGGACTCGAGGTCGGGGAACAGGCCGCGACGACCGGCCGAGACCAGACGTTCGATGGCCGCATCGCTGAGGCGCTGATAGTGGCGCAACAGGTCGTGCACCGTCTGGCCAACCGCCTGGCTCTCGGGAACGGCGACCTTCTGGATCGCGTGCTGCAGTTCGGTGCCCCCCGTTTCCAGCCGTTCGGCCAGGTCGGGACGGTGCAGCAGTTCAAAGGCCGTCACCCCCTGGCGGCCCAGCCAGTCCTCGAGCACCCGGCCGATGATCTCCCGGGCATAGGGGCTGTAGAGGTCCTCGGGCCCGTTGCAGCGCGGCCCCGCGTCATCGGCGGCCACGACCCGCTTCTGCTTCACCTCCGGGGCCCCGCGCGTCATCAGGGTGACGCTGGAGAACTCCATCGTGCCCTGGTCGAGCATCTCCTTGGTCACGCGCACGGCCGCGGCCCGGCGATCCGCAAGCAGGTCCTCGGCCGTCTCGATCGCCCTGGCCCGGTCTTCGGTCGCCATCAGCAGCGACCAGGGCGCGGGAGCGGTCTTTCGAATATAGACTTCGTAGTGGACGGGACCGGCCATCGGGTACTCACACAGGGAACAACCCGCACCGTCGCACAAAGGCTTTAAGGGGGCGTTGCGACGACACGACTGGCGGCGCAGGGGCGGTGGCCGTATTGTCAACGCGATTTCGGAGAACGGTTACGCTTGTGGCGCGTTCCCGGTTCAGGCCGCGAGCGTCGCGACCCCCAGGCCGCGTATTGAGGAGAGCCCATTGGCGAACATCACCCTGGTCGACGATGACGAGAACATCGTCGCCTCCGTGTCCCTGGCGCTGGAAAGCCATGGCCACAAGATCACGGCCTATCATGACGGGGCCGCCGGGCTGGAAGCGCTCGAGTCCGATCCGCCGGACCTGGTTATCCTGGACGTCAAGATGCCGCGCATGGACGGGATGGAGGTGTTGCGCCGCCTGCGCCAGACCTCGCAGATCCCGGTCATCATGCTGACCTCCAAGGACGAGGAGATCGACGAGATCCTGGGCTTCAACCTCGGGGCCGACGACTACATCCACAAGCCGTTCAGCCAGCGCCTGCTGATTGAACGGGTCAAGGCGCTGCTGCGCCGGACCGGGGCCGACGGCCAGGAGGCGGAACCGTCGCTGGAGAATTCGTCCAAGGCCATTCGCCGCGGCAAGCTGACCATGGACCCGGCCCGTCACGAGAGCACCTGGGAGGGCAAGCCGGTCAAGCTGACCGTCACCGAATTCCTGCTGCTGCAGGCCCTGGCCCAGCGCCCCGGCTTCGTGAAGAGCCGCGACAACCTCATGGACGCCGCCTACGACGATCAGGTCTATGTCGACGACCGCACGATCGACAGCCACGTCAAACGGATGCGCAAGAAATTCCGGGTCGTCGATCCCGAGTTCGACGCGATCGAGACCCTGTATGGCGTCGGTTACCGCTATCGCGAAAGCTGACCGGAACGACCCTCCCGGCGACACCGTCGCCGGGGAGGCCGCCCCCGGGAAGGCCGCCCGCCTGCGTCGCCGGCTGGTCCATTTCGGGGGGTCGCGGCTCGGCGCGCTGATTCTGGCGCTCAACCTGCTCAGTCTGCTGATCCTGTTCGGCGGGGCCCTGGCCCTGAACGAATGGAAACGCGGCCTTGTCGAGGCCAAGCAGGAGTCCCTGTCGGTCCAGGCTGAACTGCTGTCCAACGTCCTCGGCCAGCTGGGCATTACCCGGGGTGAGCCGCGGCCCGAGCTCGACGCGATCCAGGCGTCGAAATGGCTGCGCGACAATTTCATCCCGACCGGCCAACGGGCGCGGCTGTACGATATCGACGGCCTGCCCGTAACCGACAGCTATTTCGTCACCGAGGCCATTCCCGGCGAGGCCCTTCCCCCGGCCCGCCCGGCGGGAACCCCCGTGACCCGCCCCGACGCGGCCGTGACCCGACGCACGACCGAACGCCAGGATCGGGCCGCCGCCGCCCTGACCCATGAGGTCGACCTGGCCCTGGCCGGCCAGCCCCAGGCCGGGGTGCGGGTCTCGGAAAGCGGCGACCGGGTGGTGTCGGTCTCCGTGCCGATCCGTCACGTCGAAAAGGTCCTGGGCGTGCTGACCCTGGAGGCGGGCGATGTGGACGCCATCCTGGCCGCCCAGCGGCGGGCCCTGATGCCCTTCGCCCTGGTGGCCCTGGTCGTGTCGCTGCTGTCATCCCTGCTGCTGCATCTGTTCGTGGCCCGGCCGGTGCTGCGACTGGCGGCGGCGGCGGACCAGGTGCGGCTGCAGCGTGCCCGCGCCATCTCCCTGCCCGACCTCGAGGGTCGGCGCGACGAGATCGGCGACCTGGCCCGGTCGCTGGAGACGATGACCGAGACCCTGTCGGACCGGATGGACGCGATCGAACGGTTCGCCGCCGACGTCTCGCACGAGATCAAGAATCCGCTGACCTCGATCCGCTCGGCGCTGGAAACCCTGCCCCTGGTCAAGACCGAGGTCCAGCGCGAGCGACTGACGACCCTGCTGCAACAGGACGTCCGGCGGCTGGACCGGCTGATCACCGACATCTCCAATGCCTCGCGTCTCGATGCCGAACTGTCGCGCGACCGGCCGCGACCGGTCGATGTCGCGACCCTGCTGTCGGATATCGTCAGCGTCTATGCAGCCAGCCTGAAGCCCGGCGAGGCCCCGGTGCGACTGACCGCCGGGACCGAACCGGCCATGGTCAGCGGCCGCGACGGCCCGATGGGCCAGGTGTTCCGCAACCTGATCGACAACGCCCGCTCGTTCAGCCCGGCCGGCGGCGAGGTTCGCGTCAGCCTGGCCCGGGACGGGGCCGATCCGCAGCGGCCGCTGGTGGTCCGGGTCGAGGACGACGGCCCGGGCATCCCGGACGACAATCTGGAGACGGTGTTCGAACGTTTCTACACCTCCCGCCCCAAGGGCACGGCCTTCGGCTCCAACTCCGGCCTCGGCCTGTCGATCGTGCGCCAGATCGTCGCGGCCCACGGCGGGTCGGTCCGGGCCGAAAACCGCACCGGCCCGGATGGCACGGTGCTCGGGGCCCGGTTCGAGGTCGCCCTGCCGCTGGCCGGCCGCCAGACGTGAGCCTGGTCCACGCCACCACGGTGGCCTGCTGGGTGCCGGCGACCGGCTGGACCGGCGTGATGATCAGCGGCCCCTCCGGGTCGGGCAAGAGCGACCTGGCCCTGCGACTGATCGGCCGGGGCTGGCAGCTGGTGGCCGACGACTACAGCCATGTCTTCGCCTCGGCCGGGGCCCTGTATGCCGCGCCTCCGGCCCGGATCGCCGGGCGGATCGAGGCACGCGGCCTCGGAATCGTCGCCGTCCGTCATCTCGGACTCGCACGGCTGGTGCTGGCGGTCGACTGTGGGGTCCAGGCCCCGGAGCGGCTGCCGGAGCCGGACCGGGTCACCGTGGCCGGCCTGGACCTGCCCCGGTTGAAGCTGATCGCCCGACATGCCTCGGCGGTTGAAATTATCGCCGCAGCGACGGCTGCGCTTTAATCCCCGGCCGGATTGGGCTATCTCGCGCGGCTTGCGGTCCGTTCGGACAAGGTCCGACGTGGCGGACGACGCGGGGGCGTTGAGTTGGTGAAGCCTTCATGATCGGGCTGGTGATCGTCACCCACGGCGGGCTGGCGGCTGAATTTCTCTCCGCCATGGAGCATGTGGTCGGTCCGCAGCGCGGAGTCGCGGCCATCTGCATCGGGCCGGAGGACGACATGGAGCGGCGCCGCCGCGACATCGTCGATGCCTGCCGCGCCGTCGATGACGGCAATGGCGTCATCCTGCTGACCGACATGTTCGGCGGCACCCCCTCGAACCTGGCCATTTCGGTGATGGCCGAGACCCAGGCCGAGGTGATCGCCGGGCTCAACCTGCCGATGTTGATCAAACTGGCCAGTGTGCGCGGACGCGAGCCGCTGGAGGCCTGTGTCGCCCACGCCCAGGACGCCGGTCGCAAATATATCTCGGTCGCCTCCTGGGTCCTGTCGGGAGAGAAATGAGCCCGTCCGTCCCGACTCCGGCCCAGGCCACTGTCGACATCTGCAACGCCCGCGGCCTGCACGCCCGGGCCTCGGCCAAATTCGTCAAACTGGCCTCGACCTTCGACGCCGAGATCCAGGTCAGCCGCGAAGGCACCTCGGTCAACGCCCTGTCGATCATGGGGCTGCTGATGCTGGGGGCGGGCATCGGCTCGACCATCGAGATCACCGCCACCGGCCCCGACGCCGCGGCGGCCGTGACCGCCCTGGCCGAACTGGTGGCCCTGCGCTTCGAGGAAGACCAGTAGGGCGGCAGGGCGCGAACGCGGTTAGGTCACCCCTTCCCATTGCCTCCAAACCGGGCAAGGGTGCGGCAGGGGCAATCCCGACATCGGAGTCCGGCCGGGTGCGGCCGCTGGCCGTGTTCATTCACGACTGCCGGCAGACCCGAGAGGACATCCCGTTGAAGCAACCGTCCATCAGAACCCTCGGCCGGGATATCGAGCTCGGCACCCGGCACTACCGGGATCGCTTCTTCGATGCCCTCGCAGCCACCCCCTATGTGCGACGGGCCCTGTATCGGTCGATTTCCCGGTCCGGAAAGCTGGTCTTCTGCCGGTTCAACGATCACGACATCGTTGTGGATCCGAATGATCTGGTGGGTCGCACCCTGATTGAACACGGCAATTTCGATCGCGAGAGAACCGAGGCCGTGGCCCGGCGGGCCAACGCCCTCGGCAGCGGCAGGGTCGTCATCGAGATCGGGGCCAATATCGGCAGCCAGACCGTCTATTTCCTGACCACCGGCCATTTCGACAGCGCGGTCTGCCTGGAGCCCGACCCCGCCAATGTCCGCATGCTGGAGACCAACCTGCATCTGAACCGGCTGGACGGGAGGGTGACGCTTCTGCCGGTCGGGGCCGGCGACCGGAGCGGCGTCCTGCACCTGCGGCGGGATGCGGGCAATTCCGGTGGTTCGACCCTGCGATCCGAGCGGGTGGTCGACAATGTCGCGACGGACATCCTGGTCCCCGTCATCACGATCGACAGCCTGGTCGAGAACGGGACGGTCGACCCCGACACCGTCGGCCTGCTGTGGATCGACGCCGAAGGGTTCGAGGAGGAGATTTTCGCCGGGTGCCGGATCCTCATTGAGCGCAAGGTGCCGATCGCCTTCGAATTCAGCACCGCCTTCTACAACACCGAAAAGATCGGCCGGATCGTGGACCTGATCTTCGCCCACTACACGGACGTCAGCATCGTCGACGACACAGGGTTCAGACCCGTCACCCGCGCCGAAATGATGCGGCTGACGCGCCAGGTGGACATTTTCTGCAGTCGCTGACGCGCAGCCGATACGACAACGCCCCGGAGCGAGCCCCGGGGCGTTGCCTTGATACGGACCGGTCAGACCGGATTCAGGGAGTCTCGGTGATCAGCAGGGTGGCCGGAGCCGTATCGGTGCCGAAGGCCCCGACCCAGATGTCATAGGTGCCGCTCTGCGGCCGGTTGAACCGGACCTCGGCGTCGCCGTCGCCGAAACTGTCGTCATCGCAGGACCAGCTGCCGTCCGGGCCGTTGATGACCAGGGTGGTGTCGACCGAGGAGACGGTGCGGAACACCAGCGGCAGGCTCCCGGCCGAATAGGTGACCTGGAAGTCGGGCGCATCGCTGACATGGCCGACGCAGGCCTGCGGCAGGGGCGTGTCGGCATAGACGTCGATCCCGCCCCCGGCCACGACCGAGACGCGATAGGGATCGGGCGTGAAGCCGCTGCGCAGCGAAATTTCACCGAAATTGGCCGTCAGGCCGGCATTCTGGGCCAGGGCCGCGCCCGGCAGGGCCACGGCGGCCGCCAGGGCCAGCCCAAACATCATGGTTTTCATCGTCAATTCCTTCGATCGCCACACCGGCGAAGCTCCCCCGTAACGCAGGTCTCTCACCCTCGTCGCTCACGGTCAAGCTTGGTCACCGTCCCAATCGCGGGACAGGGCCCGCGCCGGCGAGGAGGGACCACGGGTGAACCGGAAACGCCTGGTGGAGCCGAGGGGAGTCGAACCCCTGACCTCGTCATTGCGAACGACGCGCTCTACCAACTGAGCTACGGCCCCGATCCGGGACAGGCGAGCGCGGGACATAGGCGGCGGGTCCGGTCAGTGTCAACCGGGCCCCGGTGACGCCGGGAAACATTGGCGTTCTGCGCCTGCCGGGCTAGAAGCAGGACGCAACATCTTACGGAGTTAGGGTTCATGGGCACCGCCATTGTCTGGCTGGTCGACGCGATCGTCACACTGCTGATCTGGATGATCATCGCCTCGGCCATCCTGAGCTGGCTGTTCGCCTTCGACGTGATCAACCACCGCAACCGGTTCGTGAACCAGCTGGCGTCGTTCCTCGACGCGGTGACCGCGCCGCTGCTGGCCCCGTTCCGCCGGGTGATCCCGCCGCTGGGCGGCATGGACATCAGCCCGATCGTGCTGCTGCTGCTGCTCAATTTCGCCCGGATTCTGTTCATGCAGACCCTGGCCCTGCCGCTGATCACCCTGCTCGGCTAGGCCGCCACCGCCCCGCGGACTTGCACCGGGAGCACAGGCTCCTAAGCTGCCGCTCCCGTTTCCTCCCGCTTGCCGACAGACCGCTCACCCATGACCACGATCCGCACAGTCGCCATCATCGGGGCCGGACAGATGGGGGCCGGCATCGCCCAGACCGTCGCCGCCGGCGGCTATACGGTCCGGCTGTACGACGCCTCGTCCGAACGCCCGCCGCTGGCCCAGGCCGCGATCGCCGCCACCCTGGCCCGCCAGGTCGAGCGCGACATCACCGCCCAGGCCGAGGCGGACGCCATCATGGGCCGGATCAGCATCGCCGCCGACCTGGCCCAGGTCGGGGCGTCGGACCTGATCATCGAGGCCGCGGTCGAGGACGAGGCGGTCAAGAAGGCCATCTTCAGCGAACTGACGCCCTATCTGGCCCCCCAGACCCTGCTGGCCTCCAATACCTCGTCGATCTCGATCACCCGGCTGGCCGCGGCCACCGACCGGCCCGAGCGGTTCATCGGCCTGCATTTCATGAAGCCGGCCCCGGTGATGAAACTGGTCGAGATCATCCGCGGCATCGCCACCTCGGCCGACACCTATGCGATCGCCGTGGCCTTCGCCGAAAGCCTGGGCAAGACCACCACCAACGCCGAGGACTTCCCCGCCTTCATCGTCAACCGCATCCTGGTGCCGATGATCAACGAGGCGATCTTCACCCTGTACGAGGGCGTCGGGAACGTCGCCTCGATCGACACGGCGCTGAAGCTGGGGGCCAACCATCCGATGGGGCCGCTGGAGCTGGCCGACTTCATGGGGCTGGACGTGGTCCTGGCCATCATGAACGTGCTGTACGACGGCCTGGCCGACAGCAAATACCGGCCCTGCCCGCTGCTGGTGAAATATGTCGAGGCCGGCTGGCTGGGCAAGAAGAGCGGCCGCGGCTTCTATGACTATGCCGGGGACACCCCGGTACCGACCCGGTGATGCGCCGCTTCGATATCCCGGCCGACCTGCCCGGGCAGGAGCCGGTCGCCTGGCACAAATCCCCGGGCCGGATCATGGCCGCCGTCGCCCTGGCCGCGGCCTGGCCGCCGCTGATCGTGACCCTGCTGGTCTGGCCGCCGCAGCACTGGCCGCCCGCCGGTGACCTGGACTGGCGACTGGGTGTTCTGGTCATCGGCCTGCTGGCCGTGCCGGGCGGCCTGTGGCTGCTGGCGCGGGAACGGCGGGCCACCGGCCGGCCGGGCACCCGGCTGGGCGTGGTCTGGCGCTTTATTTTCTACGGCGGCCTGCTGGCCGCGGCCCTGCAGGGCCTGCTGGCGATCGGGGTGTCGGTGATGGGCTGGTTCGAGGCCGGGGGCGTCGGCCAGGCGGCCGGGGCCACCGAGACCAGCCTGCTGATCTATGGCGTGATGGGCCTGCCGGTCGCCATCCTGGTGGGTGTCTCCTATGCGCTGTGGGCCGGCCTGTGCGTGGCCTTCGTCGCCTTCGAGCACCGGCCGCATGTGCGGGACCGGCTGGGTCTGATGGAAGGCACCGGGCCGGACTTGCCCCGACAACCATAAGCGGTCAGGCTCGCCCCCTGACCCGGGGGGACCAGACATGACCACCAGTAGCGCCGACACCATGCCGCCCGCCCGGGCGGATTCCAGCCTGGCCCCGGTCGCGCCGGGCGACCGGATCTTCAACCTGGACATGCTGCGCGGCTGGGCCATCCTGGGAATCCTGGCGGTCAATGCGATGGCCTTCGCCTGGCCGATCGCGGTCGAGTTCGCGACCGGGGCCCGGCCATTTGCGATGGACATGGCCAATACGACCGGCGACTGGGTCACCACCGTCTTCTTCCAGGACAAGTTCCGCACCCTGTTCACCATGCTGTTCGGGGTGTCGATCTTCCTCGTCGGCGGCGCGCGCGACGATGAGGCGCGCAACGCCCTGCTGCGCCGCCGGCTGCTGTGGCTGGGGCTGTTCGGCCTGATCCATGGCCTGGCCTTCTGGTACGGCGACATCCTGCTGCACTATGCCTATTGCGGGGCGCTGATGCTGCTGATGCGAGCCTGGCCGGCGCGACGGCTGCTGTGGATCGGCGGCGGGGTCACCGCCCTGTGGTCCGTGCTGACGGTTGCCGGCGCGCTGCTGGGGCCGGTGGTGATGGCGGCCGTCGGGCCGGAGTTCGCCACCAAGGCCGCCGCCAGCGGCCCGATGGCCACCCCGGCCGAGGTCATGGCCATCGTCGAACAGGTGCGCGGCGGCTACGGCGCGGCCCTGCTGCAGAACCTGCAGGCCTGGGTGATGGTCCAGGGCTTCAGCCTGTTTCTGATCCCGGCGTCGGTGCCGCTGATGATGATCGGCCTGGGCCTGTTCAAATCCGGCTATCTGGAGGGGCGCGCCCCGGCCTGGCTGTATGGTCTGATGACCCTGATCGGGGCCGCCAATCTGGCGCTGCTCGGCTATGCCGAGGGGATGGTGGTCACCGGCGGGGCCCTGCCGGTCGAGGGCCTGGCCACCGCCGCGGCCGGATGCGCGACCCTGATCACCCTGGGCTATGTCAGCCTGCTGATCCTGATGACCCGGTTCGGCCTGAAACCCCTGACGGCGGTGCTGGTGCCGGTCGGGCAGATGGCCTTCACCAACTATCTGACCCAGACCCTGATCATGGCCAGCCTGTTCTACATGCCGTGGGGACCGCTGTGGTACGGGACCATGGGCCCCGGGGCCCTGTGGGGCGTGGTCGCGGCCGTATGGCTGAGCCAGCTGATCTGGTCGCCGCTGTGGCTGTCGCGCTTCCGGATGGGGCCGCTGGAGTGGCTGTGGCGCTGCCTGAGCTATGGCCGCTGGGTCCCGCTGCTGCGGACGGCGGCCTGAGACGCGACGCGGCGGCGTTGCCCCGCCGGGGCCGATGGCGTAAGCGCGCGCCATGACCGACGCCACCACGCCCCCCCGCCCAGAAGCCCGCAACCCGCGCGGATTCGCCGACCGTCGCGGCCGCGATCTGGTCGCCGAACGCCGCCTCGTGACCCGGGTGTCCGAGGTCTATGAGCGCTGGGGCTTCGAGCCGCTGGAGACCGGGGCCTTCGAATATGCCGACGCACTCGGCAAATTCCTGCCCGACGCCGACCGTCCGAACGCGGGCGTGTTCGCCCTGCAGGACGACGACGACCAGTGGATGGCGCTGCGCTATGACCTGACCGCCCCCCTGGCCCGGTTCGCGGCCCAGTCCTGGGAGACCCTGCCCAAGCCGTTCCGCCGCTATGCCTACGGGCCGGTGTGGCGCAACGAGAAGCCGGGTCCGGGCCGCTTCCGCGAATTCGTCCAGTGCGACGCCGACACCGTCGGCTCGGACCGGCCCGAGGCCGATGCCGAGATCATCGCCATGGCCGTCGAGGGCCTGCAGGCGGCGGGCCTCAAGCCCGACCAGGCGGTCATCCGCGTCTCCAACCGCAAATTGTTCGACGGCCTGTTCGCCGCCGGTGACATCACCGACCCGGGCCAGAAGCTGACGGCCCTGCGCGCCATCGACAAATTCGACCGCCTCGGCTGGGAGGGCGTCGCTGCCCTGCTGGGCGAGGGCCGGCTGGACGAATCCGGCGACTATACCAAGGGGGCGCGCCTGCCGACCCCGGTCATCACCACCATCGAGGGCTTCCTCGGTGCCGTCGCCGACGACAGTCCGGGCCGGGCCGCGACCCTCGACGCCGTGTCGCGCCTCGGCGGGCTGGGCGAGATCGGCGAGGCCGCCCTGAACGAGCTGGCGGCCATCGACCGCGCCCTGGCGGCGATGAAGGTCGGCGAGGCCGCGGTGCGGTTCGACCCGACCATCGTGCGCGGGCTGGAATACTATACCGGGGCCGTGTTCGAGGCCGAACTGCTGCTGGAGACGGTCGACGACAAGGGCCGGGCCGTGCGCTTCGGCTCGATCGGTGGCGGCGGACGCTATGACGACCTGGTCGCCCGGTTCACCGGCCAGCCCCTGCCCGCCACCGGCTTCTCGTTCGGGGTGTCACGCCTGGCCTCGGCCCTGAAGGCGGCCGGCCACGCGGCCGGTGAGGCCGTGCGCGGTCCGGTGGTGGTCATCGTCTTCGCCGAGACCGACATGGGCCATTATCTCGAGGCCGTGGCCGAGCTGCGCAACGCCGGCATCGCCGCCGAACTCTATCTGGGCCGGGCCGGGATGAAGGCGCAGATGAAATACGCCGACCGACGCGGGTCGCCGGCCGCCATCATGCTGGGCGGCGACGAGATCGCGGCCGGTCAGGTGACGATCAAGGACCTCGACGCCGGGCGCGCCCTGGCCGCCGGCGTGGCCGACAATGAGGCCTGGAAGGCCGCGCGACCCGGCCAGTCGGTGGTGGCCCGCGCCGACCTGGTGGCGACGGTCCGGACCATCCTCGCCGCCGCCGGGTGACCTACACGCACAACGGCGTGAGTTATCATTGATAAGTCAGGGATTTTCGCCCCCGTGGCGTGTGGCAGATTGACTTTGGGGCCGCGCTGTCGTCATTCTGACGCACTCGAGAGGCGCAGCGTTCCGACGCAGCAGCCGCTTGGAGGCGTTTCGGGGAGGAAACGTCCGCTCGTCAAAGAGCGAGGAAAAGCCCGCTGCGATGTATCCCCCGCAGCGGGCTTTTTCATGCCCGGTGTTCAGCGACCGGCACCGCCAGAAAAAAGGGCCGCAGCGGATGCTGCGGCCCCTTTCGTTTCGATCCTGAACGGACCTACCAGATGCGAACCCGGTCGGCCGGAGCCAGATAGTATTTCGACTCCGGGCCGACGCCAAAGGCATCGTACCAGGCGTCGAGATTGCGCAGCGGGCCGATGACCCGGAACTCGGCCGGGCTGTGCGGATCGGTGGCGACCTGCTGTTTGAGGGCCTCGTCACGGATCTTCTGCTGCCAGACCTGGGCCCAGCCGTAGAAGAAGCGCTGGTCGCCGGTGGTGCCGTCCAGCACCGGGGCCGGCTGGCCGTTCAGCGACAGGTGATAGGCCTCGAGACCGACGGCCACGCCGGCGGCATCGCCGATGTTCTCGCCCATCGTGAGCCCGCCCTGCACATGGTAGCCGGGCAGCGGCTCATAGGTGTCGTACTGGGCCCCCAGGCGGGTGGTCAGGGCCTCGAAATTGGTCTTGTCGGTCGGGGTCCACCAGTTGCGCAGCACACCGTCGCCGTCGGACTTGGAGCCCTGGTCGTCGAAGCCGTGGCCGATCTCGTGGCCGATGACGCCGCCGATGCCACCGTAGTTGACGGCCGGGTCGGCGTCGGGATCGAAGAAGGGCGGCTGCAGGATGGCCGCCGGGAAGACGATCTCGTTATTGGCCGAGTTGTAATAGGCGTTCACGGTCTGGGGCGTCATGCCCCACTCGGCCTTGTCGACCGGGCCGTTCATCCGATTCAGCTGGAACTGCCAGTTGAAGGTGCCGGCGCGCTCGGTATTGCCGAACAGATCGTCGGCGCGGACCTCGAGGGCCGAATAGTCACGCCATGTGTCGGGATAGCCGATCTTGACCGTGAATTTGGCCAGCTTCTCCTGGGCCGCGGCCCGGGTTTCCGGACCCATCCAGCTCAGGTTGTCGATGCGATGGCTGAGGGCGATGCGCAGGTTGGCGACCAGCTCTTCCATCTGGTCCTTGGACGCGGCCGGGAAATAGTCGGCCACATACTGACGGCCGACGGCCTCGCCCAGGGTGCGTTCAGCGAAGCTGATGCCGCGCTTGTCGCGGCTGCGCTGTTCGGGCTGGCCCGACAGGTCACGCGAGTTGAACTCCCATTCGGCATCGGCGAAGCGACGCGACAGGCGACCGGCGGAATCGTCGGTCGTGTGGAAGGCCTGCCAGGCCTGAAGGGTCTCGACCGGTGCCTCGGCGAAGATGGCGGCGATCTTCGGCAGGGCCGTGTCCTGGCGCACGATCATGCGATCGATACTGCCCAGACCGGCGGCGCTGAAATAGCCGGCCCAGTCGAATCCGGGCGCGTCAGCGATCAGTGAGGCGGGGGTGTATTCATTGTAGGTCTCGTCGCGGTTGCGGTTCTGGATCGGAGTCCAGTGCGCCTCGGCGATCTGCGTCTCCATGGCGACGATGGCGTCGGCATTGGCGGCCGGGTTGTCCCAGCCGATCATCGTCAGCATGCGTTCGACATAGGCCCGGTACAGGACCAGTTTGTCGGCGTAGCGGGCATCCAGATAGTAGTCGCGGTTGGGCAGGCCCAGGCCCGACTGGCCGACCGAGGTGACATATCGATCGGGATGTTTCTGGTCGATCGAAATGCCGGTCCCGAACATGGATCCGCCCGGGAGTCCCTGGGTTGCGCCCATATAGGCCGCGATCTTGTCATGGGTGTCGGCAGCCCGAATGGCGGCGAGGTAGGGCTGCAGCGGCTTGTCATCGAGCGCCTCGATGCGGGCCTCGTCCATATAGCTGCGATACAGGTCGGCGATCTTGCGCTCATCGGAGCCGGGGGCCAGGTCGGTGCGGGCCACGAGGCCGGCGATCATCGCCTTCATCCGGTTGTCCGACAGTTCACGCAGCAGGTCGAACGAGCCGTACCGGGTACGGTCGGAGGGAATCTGGAGTCCCTCGAGGGCCGTGCCGTTGGCATAGCGGAAGAAACTCTCACCCGGGGCGACCGATGTGTCGCGTCCATCCAGACCGAAACCCCAGGTGCCGTAGCTGGGGGCTTCGGTACCCTGATAGCCCGTGGCGCCTTCGGCTTCGTCGAACAGGGCGAAGACGGTGCAGGCCTCGTCGACGCAGGCATGGTCATGGCCGTCACCGGCCAGGGCGGCGGAAGCGGGCAGGAGCAGGGCACCGACAGCGGCACCGATCAGCAATTTCTTCACAGGACATCCTTGTCTTGGGAACACAATGGAACAGGTCTGCCGCGATCCTACGCCGCGCGCGGGCGGCGCAGTCTAAAATATTTGTCATGTAGCGGCTCGCCCGGCTCGCAATGGGCACGCGTTCCGCGCGACAATGGCGCAACAGCCCGAAACACGCACGACGGAACGAACGACATGACGCCAGGCCACGGCGGCGGCGAATACAAGGATCTGGTGGTCTTCCTGGCGGCGGCCGGCGTGGTCGTGCCCCTGTTCAATCGATTCAAGATCAGCCCGGTGCTGGGCTTCCTCGCGGCCGGGGTCCTGCTCGGTCCCGACGGCCTGGGCCGTATCGCCGTTGATGCCCGCTGGCTGACGTGGCTGACCATCAGCGACCCGACCCAGATCCGGCAGCTGGCCGAACTGGGCGTCTCCTTCCTGCTGTTCATGATCGGTCTCGAACTGTCGTGGGAGCGGCTCAAGGCGATGCGGCGGCTGGTGTTCGGCTTCGGCCTGTCGCAGGTCGTGGTCTGCACAGTGGCCCTGTCGGCCCTGTTCATGGTCATGGGCCAGACCCTGGTGTCGGCGGCGGTACTGGGCATGGGCCTGGCCCTGTCCTCGACCGCCGTGGTCATGCCGGTGATGGCCGAGCGCGGGCGGCTCAAGGCCCTGGCGGGCCGGGCCACCTTCTCGGTGCTGCTGGCCCAGGACCTGTCCGTGGCCCCGATCCTGATCACCATCACCGTGCTGGCCGCCCTGGGCCAGAGCGGCGGCGACCTGAGTCCGGCCCTGCTGGGTTCGGCCCTGTTCACCCTGATCCCCGCCGCCGTCGGCCTGGCCATGCTGGTGCTGCTGGGGCGTCTGGTGCTGCGGCCGATGTTCCGCTCGGTGGCGCGCGCCCGCGGCCGCGGCCAGGGCCAGGAGATGTTCATCGCCACCTGTCTGCTGGTGGTGGTCGGGGCCGGGGTCGCGGCCCAGGCCGCCGGCCTGTCGATGAGCCTCGGTGCGCTGATCGCCGGCCTGCTGTTGGCCGAAACCGAATTCCGGCGCGAGATCGAGGTCTCGATCGAACCCTTCAAGGGCCTGTTGCTGGGGGTCTTCTTCGTCGGCGTCGGCATTTCGCTGGACCTGGACGCGGTCGCCGCCAATCCGGTCGGGGTCTTCGCCCTGGCCGCCGGCCTCATCACCCTGAAGGCGGCCATCATCTTCGGCCTGGCGCGAAAATGGGGCCTGGGGGCCCGCACCGCGATCGAGACCGCCCTGGTCCTGGGCCCGGCCGGGGAGTTCGCCTTCGTCATCCTCGGCACCGGCATGGCCGAGGGGGTGGTCGATCCGGCCTTCGCCCGCACCCTGATGCTGGCGGCGACGATCAGCATCTTCACCGTGCCGCTGATGGCCATGCTGGGCCACAAATTCCTCAAGGAGGCGGGCCGGATGGTGCCGGACATGCTGCCGCCCGAGGCGCTGGAACCCCCGCGGGCCCAGGGCCTGGTGCTGATCGTCGGCTTCGGCCGGGTCGGCCGGCTGGTCGGCGAAATGCTGACCGAGCACGGCCAGGGCTTCGTCGCGGTGGACGCCGATCCGGCCACGGTGGCGACCGGCCGGCGCGACGGCTTCAACGTCTATTACGGCGACGCCGGTCGTCAGGACCTGCTGGCGCGCTGCGGCATCGACGAGATGCGGGCCCTGGTGGTGACCATGGACGCGCCCGGCAAGGTCGATGAGGTGGTGATCGCCGCCCGGGCCCTGCGTCAGGATCTGGTGCTGATCGCCCGGGCCCGCGACGATCGCCATGCGGTGCGGCTGTACCGGCTGGGGGTCACCGATGCGGTGCCGGAAACCACCGAGGCCAGCCTGCAGCTGGCCGAGAATACCCTGGTCGATCTGGGCGTGCCGATGGGGCTGGTGCTGGCCTCCATCCATGAGCGCCGGGCCCGGTTCCGCACCGTCTTCCAGGCGGCCATGCCCGAGGGGGTCAAGCGACGGCCGGCCCGGGCCCTGCGGGCGGCGACCCGCACCGGCTCGCTGCGCCCCGACGGCTGATCCGGGGCAAAACGCCGCAGGGTCGGGAGGGGGCGTTAATCTCCACACCCCATTTTGGTCATCGTTCCATGATGAAAGCCGCCCCTTCGTTCGTCGCCGAACCCGGGCCTGCCCGTCTGCGCCCGACCGACCACCCTGTTGCCGACCCGCCCCTCCCTCCCCGGAGCGCGGCCTCCCTTTCCAGTCGAGTCATCCAATCCATGCGTAACCCCGATCCGTCCCCCGCCACCGAAGCCGACATGACCCAGCCGCGCCTGAACCGGCGCCAGGCGGCCAAGGTGCGCACGCGGCAGAAGGTGCTGGACGCCGCCCGGACCCTGTTCGCCGAGCGCGGCTACGACGCGGCCACGATCCGCGACATCGCCAAGGGTGCCGGTATGTCGACCGGGGCCGTCTTCGCCAATTTCCAGGACAAGGCCGAGCTGTTCGAAGCGGTCCTCGGTCAGGACATGGCCCGGCTGACCGATATCCTGAAGGGCGGGGTCGTCGCCGACGCCCCGTTGCGCGCCCGGCTGCTGGGGGCGATGAGCGCCGGCTACCACGCCTCGCTGGACCAGCTGCCGCTGGTGCAGGCGGTCGTGGCCCGGTCGTGGTTCCAGCCCCAGGCCGCCGAGCTGCGCACCCGGGTCGCCATCAAGGGGCTGGTGATGGTGATCAGCGACGTGCTGCAATCGGGTATCGGTGGCGGCGAGCTGAAGCAGGACACCGATGTCCGCCTCGTCAGCGAACTGGTGTGGGACGCCTTCCTGTCGAATTTCCGCCGCGCCGCCTATGACGGCTGGACGCTGGAGCAGCTGACGACCCGGGCCGGCAAACAGCTGGACCTGATCCTCGCCGGCGTCCTGATCCGGCAATAGGCCGGTCGGGCCCGCCTAGCTCTTCCAGCGCAGGACGGCCGGTTTGACCGGATTGGCGAAGGGGCGGCCCTCGGCCCGGCTCTTCGTCCATTCACGTTTCAGCTGCTGGTACCATTTGGCCTGTTTGTCGGCGTCGTCGATCCAGATCAGGGCCGGGTCGTAGCGCAGGCCCTCGTTCTGCAGGTTCACCATACCGCCGTCCTGCTGCAGGAAGGCGCGCACGCCCAGCCGCAGGAAGGGCCGGGCCAGGGCGAAGACCCAGTGGTCGGACCAGAAGATCTGGGTGATCCGGGTGCGGCTGTCATCCAGCGGCGTCAGGCAGGTCAGGGCCAGCACCTGTTTCGGCCCCACCTGGATATGTTCCCAGCGATAGCCCGGCAGGCGGAAGGTGATCTCGGTCGCCGGGGCCCCGCCGAGGATGCGATAGGCGCGGCTGTTCGACGACGGGGCATGGCGCACCATGGCAAAGCCCTGGTCGCGCGGCTCGAAGGCCTTGGCCTTTTCATGCATCGAACCGGTCGAGCGCCACCACCATTGCTGATGCACATAGGGGCCGTGGGCCGGATCCATCAGACCGACGACGGCATGGTCGATATGGGCGTCGAAATCCATCGACTCGACCAGTTTCGCCCCGCCCCCGACAATGCCGGGGAAGAGCGGCGGTTCGTGATCGGGCTCGGCCGCGACCCGCGGATCGGCGGCCATCCAGACGAAGATCATCCCCTGGCTCTCGCGCACCGGATAGGCCCGCACCCGGATGCGGTCGGCCTCATAGGGCTGGTCCTCGACCAGGGAGGGGATGGCGGCGCAGACCCCGTCGGGGCGGAAACGCCAGCCGTGGTAGCAGCACTCGACCGTCTCGCCCTCGCCCGGATGCTCGACCAGTTTCCCGGCCGACAGCGGCGCGGCGCGGTGCGGGCAGATGTCCCGCAGCGCATAGACCTGACCGGCCCGGGTGCGGCCGACCAGCACCGGCTCGCCCAGCAGCATGTGGCGGGCCAGGGCGGCGGGGGCCACATCGCGGGCCAGGGCGACGAAATACCAGCTATCGCGGACAAAGCCCGTGCCGAAGGCGGTCGGCGGGGCCTTGGCGGCGTCGCGGGGCTGGACCGGATCGGCGGCTGATGTCTTCATACCCCTCTGTATCAAGCTGCGCCGCTGTCGCCGAGGGGGGACCGGTCAGATTTCAACAAAGCACTTTACGTCCCAAAGCAGATGGGACACTATGACGTCTCAGTCAGGGAAACCATCATGATCCGCACCGCCCTTCTCGCCTCCGCCTGCCTCATTCTGTCGGCCCCCGCCGCCCTGGCCCAGAGTCATGGTGCCGGCCACGGCACAGAGGCTGCAGCCCCGGCCGGCCACGGCCACCACCATGCCGATTTCGAGTCGGGCCGGTTCCATGTGCGCGTCGACGGCGCGGGACCGGACGTGATCCTGATCCCGGGCCTGAGTTCCTCACCCGCAGTCTGGGACGGCACCGTTGCCGCCCTCGGCGGCCACTACCGCGTCCACCGGCTGCACATCCAGGGCTTTGCCGGGGCCGCGGCGATGGACAATACCGAGGGTCCGGTCGCCGCCCCCGTCGCCGAGGAGCTGGCCCGCTACATCCGCGAACAGGGTCTGGACCGGCCCGTGGTCATCGGCCATTCGATGGGCGGAACCATCGCCATGATGCTGGCCGCGCGCCATCCCGACCTGGTCGGCAAGCTGATGGTCGTCGACATGGTGCCCTTCATGGGGGCGATGTTCGGCGCGCCGGGGGCCACCCCGGAGTCGGTGGCCCCGGTGGCCGACCAGATTTTCGAAGGCATGGCCAGCGGGCCCGAGGCGGCCTACCGGACCCGGCTGGAAGAAACCATCGACGGCATGATCCTGACCGAAGACCGGCGCGCCGGGCCGCTGGAGGACAGTCTGACCTCGGACCGCAGGGTCGCCGCAGCCGCCTATCGCGAGCTGATCGTCACCGACCTGGGCCCGGAACTGGAGCGGATCACCGCCCCGACCGAGGTCCTCTATGTTAAATTCAACGATCCGCGGATGACCGTGGCGATGGTCGACGGCATCTATGCCGCCGCCTTCGCCCGCCTGCCCGGCGTGACCCTGAAGCGGATCGACGACAGCGCCCATTTCATCATGCTGGACCAGCCTGACCGCTTCGCCGCCGAGGTTGAGGCCTTCCTGCAGTAGGCCGCTGAACCGGTCGGGCCGGATCCGCCCGGCCGGTTCGCCCCGGACGTGAACGCATTTTTAGAATCATCGCCGCCAAGGTCATGGTTTCGGCGGATTGCCCCGTCACCGTCCGCAGACGGACGCGGGGGCGTTTGCGTGTTGCGTCGAATGGTCTAGGACCGAACGACGGTTGGCGAGAGGGTGTTCATGGCGGGTCCAGGGTCTGGGCGTTGGTTCGGGCTCGGTCCCGGCAAGGACGGCAGTGCCGGGCGCACGCCGCTGCAACGCCTGTTGTACTGGGGCATGGTGCTGGCCATCTGGGGGGCCATCTTCCTGCTGGTCTTCTTCGCCGTGTTCGCGCGCGACCTGCCCGACACCTCGGCCCTGTACGAAATCGACCGTCAGCCCTCGATCACCTATCTGGATCGCAACGGGGCCCTGATCGCGGTGCGCGGCACCCAGCAGGCCCCGCCGGCGGACCTCGACGCCCTGCCCGACTATGTCCCGGCCGCCTTTGTCGCCATCGAGGACCGCCGTTTCTATATGCACCCGGGCTTCGACCCGATCGGCATGTCGCGCGCCATGGCCGCCAACATGCGCGCCGGACGCGTGGTCCAGGGCGGCTCGACCCTGACCCAGCAGCTGGCCAAGAACCTGTTCCTGACCCCGGACCAGAACCTGAAGCGCAAGGTCCAGGAACTGATGCTGGCCGTCTGGCTGGAGATGAAATTCTCCAAGAAGGAGATCCTCGCCCTCTATCTGAACCGGGTCTATTTCGGAGCCGGGGCCTATGGCATCGAATCCGCCTCCCAGCGCTATTTCGACAAGGGGGCCAAGGACCTGACGGTCGGCGAGGCCGCCCTTCTGGCCGGCCTGCTGAAGGCCCCGTCGCGCTATTCGCCGGTGTCCGAGAGCGAACGCGCCGCCACCCGCGCCACCGTCGTCCTCAACGAGATGGAAAGCGCCGGGGTCATCACGCCGGAACAACGCGCCGCCGCCGTGCTGGAACCGGTCCGGGTCTCGCGCACCCTGGCGACCCAGCACGCCCAGTATTTCGTCGACTGGCTCGACAAACAGATCCGCGGCCTCGTCGGTGAGCCGACCGAGGACATGATCGTCGAGACCACCCTCGACCTGACGCTGCAGACCGCCGCCGAACGCTCGGTGCGCCGCATCCTCGACCGCGACGCCTCGCGCGGCGTCGAACAGGCCGCCCTCGTCGCCCTGGACGGCGACGGCCGGGTCCGGGCCATGATCGGCGGGGCCTCCTATGCGGACAGCCAGTTCAACCGCGCCGTCGACGCCCGTCGCCAGGCCGGTTCGGCCTTCAAACCCTTCGTCTATCTGGCGGCGATGGAGGCCGGCTATACGCCCGAGTCCCGCGTCGTCGACGAGCCGGTCCGCATCGGCAACTGGTCGCCGCGCAACTATTCCGGAAATTTCATCGGCGAGACGAGCCTGGCCAATGCCGTGGCCCAGTCGACCAACACCGTCGCTGCCGCCATCGCCGACCAGATCGGCCGCGACAATGTCGCCCGCGTCGCCCACCGCCTGGGCATCACCACCCGCATCGGCCTGGAGCCGGCCATGGCCCTGGGCGCGGTCGAGGTGTCGCCGATCGAAATGGCCCAGGCCTTCGACGCCTTCGCCAATGGCGGCCAGCGCGCCACGGCCTATGGCATCAGCCGCATCCGCACGCCGCGCGGCCGGGTCATCTATCAACGCGCCGCCCGCGAAGGCCGCGCCCAGCAGGTGATCAACAATCCGCCGCTCTACTATATGAACCAGATGCTGCGCGGCGTGGTCACCGGCGGTACCGGCCGTTCGGCCGCCATCGCCGGGCGCGACATCGCCGGCAAGACCGGCACGACCTCGGACTACAAGGACGCCTGGTTCGTCGGCTACACCGGCGGCTTCGTCACCGCCGTCTGGGTCGGCAAGGACGACGCCACCCCGATGCGCGGCGTCACCGGCGGCGCCGCCCCGGCCGCCATCTGGAAGAGCTTTATGGAGGCGGCCCTGCCGCGCCTGAACGTGATGCCCATCCCCAACGGCCCGCCGATGCCCGAGGGCTGGCAGGCGGCCAATCCGGTGGAGGACCTGATCAGTTCGGTCGGTGACCTGTTCGGTGACGCCCCGCCGCTCACCGACGAGTCGCCGCCGCCGGTCGACACCCCGGTCCGCCCGGCCCCGACCCAGCCTGTGGTGCGTCCAACCGCGCCCCAGCCGGCCCAGCGCCGCGAGGACTTGCCCGTGCAGCGCCCCGAACCGGCCCCGCCGCCGGAGCGCAAGGCCGAGCCCCTGTTCTTCTAGGGGCCTAGCGGCCGACCGCGTGCAGGCTCGCCCCGTGGTCGCGCAGCCAGCGCCGGTGCGGCGACGGGTCGCCGATCAGGTCGTGGACCACCGCCCAGTAGGCCGGGCTGTGGTTGGCGTGGACCAGATGGGCCACCTCATGGGCGGCCAGATAGTCGAGCACGGCGGGCGGGGCCATCACCACGCGCCAGGAATAGCGGATGGTGCGGTTGTGCGGGCTGCATGAGCCCCAGCGTGAGCGGCCGTCGGCGATCGAGACCTGGACCGGCTTCTGGCCGAGCGTGCGCAGATGCACCTCGGTGCGCGCGATCAGGGCCCGGCGCGCCTCGCGCTTCAGCAGATTCTGGACCCGGCGGGAAAAGGCCTCGCCCTCGCCCCCGGAAATGATGATCGGGCCGTCCCCGTCGGTCGACAGCCGCGCCGCCCCGGCCCCGCCCCCGGCCACCAGTCGCATCGGCTGACCCGACAGGGAGACGGTGCCGCCGGGCTGCAGCGGCAGACCCGCCGGCCGCGCCGTCAGCCGGTCCAGAATCCAGGTGTTCCGCGTCCGGGCAAAGGCCACGGCGTCACCGAGGCGGCGCTCGCTGGGGGCCACGGCCACGGCTTCGCCCGCCCGCGCGTCGATGCGGATCGAGATGCGACGGGCGCGGGGATTGACCGACAGGCGGAGGGCCAGGCCCTCGCCGTCAAGCGGCAGTCTTTGACCGTTGCGGTACTGCACAGAGGGTCTCGTTGGCGGTGATGAAGTCGCGCACCCGGGGATAGATCTCGTCCCGGAAGCGGCGACCGTTGAACACACCATAGTGTCCGACGTCCGGCTGAACATAGAGGACGCGACGATCGTCGGCGATATTCGGGGTCAGGCCGTGCGCCGCCTGGGTCTGGCCGACGCCGGAGATGTCGTCCTTCTCGCCCTCGACCGTCATCAGGCCGATGTCGGTGATCTTCGTCAGATCGACCCTGCGCCCGCGATGCTCCAGCAGGCCGCGCGGCAACAGATGCTGCTGGAAGACGGTGTCGATGGTCTGGAGATAGAATTCCTCGGTCAGGTCCAGCACCGACAGATATTCGTCGTAGAATTCCTCGTGCCGGGTGGTCTCGTCGCCGTCACCGTTCACCAGATGTGAGAAATACTGGCGGTGGGCGTCGATATGTTTGTCCTCGTTCATCGACATGAAGCTGAACAGCTGGACGAAGCCCGGATAGACGCGCCGGCCGAAGCCCGGATAGGGCCAGGGCACGGTGTGGATCATATTCGACTTGAACCAGGCGAAGGGCCGCTCCTCGGCCAGCTGATTGGTCACGGTCGGCGACAGGCGGGCGTCGATCGGCGAGCCCATGAAGGTCATGGAGGCGGGCCGGTTGGGGTCATTGTCCTCGGCCATCATTGCGCAGGCGGCCAGAACCGGCGGGCCCGGCTGGCAGACACCGACGACATGGGCGCGCGGGCCGATCACGGCCAGCATCTCGCGGACGTGGTCGATATAGTCGGAAAAGTCGAACCGGCCTTCCAGCATCGGCACCTGACGGGCGTTGACCCAGTCGGCGACATAGACGTCGTGATCCTGCAGGAAGCCCTCGACCGTGCCGCGCAACAGGGTGGCATAGTGGCCCGACAGCGGGGCGACGATCAGCACCGCCGGGGCGGCGGCGGGCTTGCCGGCCCGTTTCAGGTCGCCGATATGGCGGGCGAACCGGACCAGTCGCACCCAGGGTGACGACCAGACCACCTGTTCGGTGGTGCGGACCTTGTGGTCATTGATCGTGATGGATTCCAGACCCCAGGCCGGCTTGCCGTAACGGCGCGTCAGTCCCTCGAACAGCTCGGCCGAGGCGAAGGCGGTGCGGCCGATGGCCGTGTCCGAGGCCGGGTTGAGCGGCGAATTCCAGAACTGCCGGGCCATCTGGGCCCCGATCCGGAACGGCGAGGCCGAGTGATAGGCGAGCTCGTGGAGGGAATAGAGCATGGAATCCTGGGGTCGACACCGCACTGAATGCGGCAGTGCACCATACAACGCATGGCCCTGAAAAAGGGTTATCAATTTTAACGTGATCCCGGCCCGCGCATCACCGCCATTGAACCGCCCGCCCGCCCGGGTGCACCTCTATGGCAACGGAGGGATACCGGGACGATGATCCGGACGAGGGCACAGGCGTTCGACGACTATCTGGTGGCGGCCGCGCGCACCGGGGATCGCAAGGCCTTCGGCCTGCTGGCCCGGCGCTGGCAGGGGCGGCTGCTGGCCCACGCCTGGCGGCTGACCGGCGATGTCGACCTGGCCCGCGAGGCGGCCCAGGACGGCTGGATCGAGATCGTGCGCGGCCTCGGCCGGTTGCGTGACGACCAGGCCTTCCCCGCCTGGGCCTATCAGATCGTGTCGCGCCGCTGCACCCGACGCATCGGCCAGCGGCAGCGCGGGCGCGCCCTGGTCGCGGCGGTGACCGTCGAGACGGCGCCGGACAGCGGCACGAGTGACGGCAGCGACACCGTCGCCACCCCGGCCCTGGCCCGGGCCCTCGCGGCCCTGCCCCCGGAGCAGCGCGCGGCCGTGGCCCTGTTCCACCTCGAGGATATGAGCATCGCCGAGACGGCGATCGCCCTGAACGTGCCGGCGGGCACGGTGAAGACCCGCCTGATGCATGCCCGGCGCAAATTGCGCGCGGCACTGGAAGGAGACCTGTGATGCAGGATATCGACCGGATGATCGACGAGGCCCTTGAGGGCGAGAACCAGACCCTGTTCCGCGAAACCGCCCACGAGCCCGGCTATTTCAACCAGGCCCTCGGCATCTTTGGCGGCAGTATGGGCTGGGCCAATGCGGTGCTGATGGTGACCCAGGGGGTGATCTTCATCGCCGGGGTCTGGGCCGGCTGGCGCTTCTTCCAGGCGGACGACACCCTGTCGGCCCTGCACTGGGGCCTGCCGGCGGCCGTGCTGGTGCTGATGGCCACCGTACTGAAGACGGCCCTGATGCCGGCCATCCAGGCCAACCGCGTCATGCGCGAACTGAAACGGCTCGAGCTTCAGATCGCCCTGATGCGCGCAGGCTGAGCGACCGGGGCTAGCCCCGGTCCATCGCCCGGAGGATCACGTCGGCCGAACGATCGGGGCCGAGATCGCCGCCGAGGGCGTTACGGAATTTGCCGTCCGGTCCCATCAGATAGACGGTCAGGGAGTGGTCCATCGTATAGGCCTCGCCCTCGCCGACCTTCTGGTAATAGGCGCGATAGGCGTCGGCGGCGGCGCGGATCTGGGCCGGGGTGCCGGTCAGGCCGATGACCCCCTCGGGGAAGCCGTCGCTGGACAGATAGTCCTTCAACACCTGCGGGCGGTCACGCTCGGGATCGACGCTGATGAAGACGATCTGCAGATTGTCGGCCCGGTCGCCCAGCCGGTCCTGGGTCGCCTTCAGCGCCGCCAGGGTGGTGGGGCAATAGTCCGGGCACCAGGTGAAGCCGAAGAAGACCAGGGTCCATTTGCCGTCCAGCAGCGTCTGGTCGACCGGATGACCGTCCTGGTCGATCAGATTGAATGGTCCGCCGACACTGGGCTGGCCGGTCGAGGCCACGGTCTGGCTGCCCGTCGGGACGCGGTCACGGCCCCCGACCACGACCAGGGTGGTGATGGCGACGACGAGGGCGGCGACCAGGACCAGGCCGCCGAACAGCAGGACAGAACGACGCGGCATCCGGACTCCTCGGGAAATCGCCGACAGGCGGGTACGGGCAGTCTATAGAAGACCGGTGAGCCCGACCCAAGACCCCGCATCGTCGCACGCGACCGGCCGTTTCGCCGGATGGCGCAACCTGTCCCGGCGCAGTCGTGGCCTGTCGCTGCGCACCCTGGTCATCCTGCGCTGGCTGGCCATCGCCGGACAGAGCGCCACCATCCTGGTGGCCACCGCCTTCCTGCATTTCGACCTGCCCCTGTGGCCCTGCCTGGCGGTGATCGCCACCAGTGTGGCCATGAACCTGTGGGCCGGGGCCCGGCTGAAGCCGACCGACGGCCGCTTCAGCGACGGCAGCGCCACCGCCGCCCACCTGGGCTTCGACATCCTGCAGCTGACCGCCCTGCTGGCCCTGACCGGCGGCCTGCAGAACCCCTTCTGCCTGCTGCTGGTCGCTCCGGTGACGGTCTCGGCCGCCTCCCTGCCGGCGCGTCAGGCCATCCTGCTGGGTCTGCTGGTGCTGCTGGCGACCGTCGGCCTGTTCTTCTGGGCCCTGCCCCTGCCGTGGCAGGCGGGGACCGAACTGAACCTGCCGCCCCTGTACCGGTTCGGCACCGGCCTGGCCCTGATCACCGGCGTGGTCTTCACGGCCACCTATGCCTGGCGGGTTGCCACCGAGGCCGAGAAGCTGGAACTGGCCCTGGCCACCACCCAGGACGTGTTGCAGCGCGAACAGCGGCTGGCGGCCCTGGGCGGGCTGGCGGCGGCGGCGGCGCATGAGCTGGGCACACCGCTGGCCACCATCCAGGTGGTGGCGCGCGAACTGCTGCGGGCCTCAACGCCCGGGAGCGGGGCGGCCGAGGACGCGGCCCTGATCGTGCAGCAGGCCGAACGCTGTCGCGGCATCCTCAAGAAGCTGTCGCAACAGCCCGAGGCGGGCGACGCCCTCTATGCCGACGTCGGGCTGGAGGCCCTGCTGGAAGAGGTGGTCGAGCCTCATCGCGGTTTCGACCTCGACTTCACCGTCGGGGTCCGCACGCCGGAAGACACGGACGCGGACGCGCTCCGGGTGCGACGCCTGCCGGAGGTTATTCACGGCCTGTCGGCCCTGGTCGAGAACGCCGCCGATTTCGCCAACAGCCGGGTTCGGGTCCAGGCCCTGGTCGAGGCGGACACCATCACCATCGAAGTGGTCGACGACGGCCCGGGCTTCGCCGGCGAAATCCTGCCGCGCCTGGGCGAGCCCTATGTGACCAGCCGGCCCCAGGGCAAGGCCCGCCAGGCCCTGGCGGCCCAGATCGCCGCGGCCGCCCGCCCGGCCCTGCCCGGCCGCAAAAGCCGCAAGCAGGCCAGGCACGCGCCGATCCCCGAGATCGCGCCCAGCCAGGGCGGGATGGGTCTGGGATTCTTTATCGCCCGGACCCTGCTGGAGCGGACCGGAGGCACGGTCACCGTCGGCACCGGCGACGGCGAAAAGGGCCAGCCGAAGGGGGCAAGGGTGACGATTCGCTGGCCCCGCGCCGCCCTCGAAATGGCGGTTGGCGACAATGCCACCTTGACCATAGGCGCGGCGCACCCAAGTTGAGGGCAGGAGACCACGCATGACTGACCTCGAAGCCCGGATTGCCGCAGCGCCGGACAAGACCCTTCTGCTGCTGGACGATGATCAGGCCCTGCGCACGCGACTGGGCCGCGCCCTCGAAAGCCGGGGCTTCGTCGTCACCACCGCCGGGTCGGTGGCCGAGGCCCGCGAGGCCCTGAAGGTCTCGGTCCCGGCCTTCGCCGTACTGGACATGCGGCTGGAGGACGGCAACGGCCTGCGGGTGGTCGAGGCCATTCGCGAACGGCGCGAGGACGCCCGGATCGTCATGCTGACCGGCTACGGGGCCATCGCCACCGCCGTGGCGGCGGTCAAGGCGGGGGCCGTCGACTATCTGCAGAAACCGGCCGACGCCGACGATGTGTTCAAGGCCCTGATGGCCGCCGGCGAGACGGCCGAACCGCCCGACAATCCGATGAGCGCCGACCGGGTGCGCTGGGAACATATCCAGCGCGTCTATGAGCTGTGCGACCACAATGTCTCGGAGACCGCCCGCCGCCTGGGCATGCACCGCCGCACCCTGCAGCGGATTCTGGCCAAACGCGCACCCCGCTGAACGCTGGAGCGTTCAGCTTGTTGTTTGATGGGCCTATCGCACTTCGCGCTACTTGAGGCCCGCTGACGGGAGGGCAGCCTCCTCCCGCAGCGTCCGCATGGCGGCGAGCCGGGCAAAAGCGAGCGTCAGCGCCTTGCGGCGGGCCGGAGCCAGGGGCGTTGAGGGGGCCTCTCTGACCACCGCCCCGCCGAAGCCGTCGGCGACGATCAGCCCGGGCTCGTCGGGCAGGACCCCCTCGGGGAATTCCGGGGCCACGGCGAAGAAGAAGGCGTCGCAGAACGGGCCGTACTCGCCCCATTTGCGGTCGACGCGATAGTCGTCCAGCCCCGACTTGACCTCGCAGATGATGATGTCGCCGCGCCGGCCCAGGGCCATGACATCGGCGCGCCGCCCGTTGGGCAGCCCCACCTCCAGCAGCGGCGCATAGCCCATATGGCGCAGCAGCCGTCCCGCCCCGCGCGTGACCGCCAGGGTGGTCTCCGGACGGCTGAAGACGAGATCGATTTGCAGAAGGGCGGCGGCCATCAGCCCACTATGTTCGCCTTGCGTTCACGGGGCAAGAGGGGCTCACCGGCCGGTGTGCACCGGATTGGCCGTGTCGAATCCGAGGGCCGAGGCCCGGGCCAGCAACTGTCTGCGGGTCGATTCCGACGGACTCTGGCTGCGGTTCCAGATCCACCAGCCCGACTTGTCCGGCAGGCCCATGATGACCCAGCTGTAGTCGGGGGCATGGTCCCAGACCCAGTAGTTCTGTCCGGCCAGGCCGCCGAAACTGAGCAGGCCGGCCAGGGTGAAGCGGAAGCGGGCATTGGTCGTCGTGTCGGTGACCCGGGCATTGGCCCGCAGGGTCTCGACCCCGCCGTCGGCGCGGCGGGTACAGGTCACCAGCAGGCCGTAACGGTCGGCGCGCGACTGCGGCGTAAAGTCGATCTGGGCCCGGCGGCAGTCCTTCTGCACGTCATTGGGATTGCGCGCGATCTCGAACCAGCGGCCGTCGAACCGGTCCAGATCGACGTCACGCGACTGGGCCGCCACCGGACCGGCGGTCAGGACAAGCGCCGCTGTCAGGATGGCAAGGCGGCTGGGAAGGGTCGAGGGCATCCGGGTCTCCTGTCACAACGGTCCCGACAGATACGGCCGGGACCACCGTTCGGTTGCCTCAGCCCGCCGCGAGGAGACGCCGGCGATTGACCCGCCACTCGTCCCGGCTCTGGCCCCACAGGTCGATGGCGGAGTCCTGGAACGGGGCCGGCAGCTGGCCCGGCCCCCGGCTGCGCGAGCCCAGCCGTTCGGCCAGCCGGATCGAGGGGCCGTTGTCGGGGGCGATACAGTGGATCACATCGGTCCAGCCCAGATGGTCAAAGGCATGGTCCAGGGCGGCCACGGCCGCCTCCAGCGCATAGCCCTTGCCGGCGGCGTCGCGATGCAGGCTCCAGCCGACCTCGGTGCCGGGCCAGCCGTGCGGCTGCCACGGACCGATACGGCCGATCCACTGACCGCTCGATTTCTCGATCACCGAGAACATCGCCACCCCGCTCAGGGTCCAGGCCCCGGCCATGGCCATCATCGAGCGCCACACCTGGGACGGGGCCTGGACCCCGCCGATGAAGCGCGCCGTCTCTTCATCGGCCATGAAATCGCACCAGCGGTCGAAATCGGCCATGGCCGTGGGGCGCAGGATCAACCGGTCAGTCTCGATCGTCGGGCCGGGGGCGGGGCTGGTCACAGCGGAAACTCCTGTTCGAGGGTGTAGTGGCTGCCGCGCTCCGACAGGACACTGGACCACAGGCCGAAGCGGTCGATGCGGATCGGGGGCGACTGCAGCAGATTGTGGCCGGCCATCCAGGCGGCGATCCGGGCCGGGTCGGCGTGGGGCTTGAGATAGGCGAGGGTAACGTGGGGTTTGTAGGCCCGGCGCTCCATGGTGATCCCGGCGCGCTCGGCCGCGGTGCGGCAGCGCCCGGCCAGGGTGGTCAGCCGCTCGCTCGGCGCGACCCCGGCCCACAGGGTCTGGCTGCGATGGGTGTCACCGAAGGCCCCGACCCCGGCCAGGCTGATCTCGAACGGCCCGCCGCTGGCCGCCCGGCCCAGTTCGGCGATCAGATCATCGGCGCGGCGCTCGTCGACATCGCCATAGAAGGCCAGGGTCACATGCAGGGCCTCGGACGGTCGCCAGCGCGCGCCGGGCAGGCCGGTCTGGCGGCGCGCCAGGGTCTCGGCCACGTCGTACGGAATGGGCAGGGCGGCGAACAGGCGGATCATAGGCCTTTGGTAGCGATCATCGGTCGCAGTCGAAAGCCCGGAATCCCTTGCATCCGGGGGTTTCGATCCCGATATTCATTCGCAAGCCGGGGTTTGACCCGGTCCCGATTTGGAGACGGTTCGCGATGAGCGATTTCAGAGGCGGTTTTTCAAGACCCGCGCCGGCGACGGCCGACATGGCCGTGGATACCGGCCTGCGCGGCTTCATGCTGGGTGTTTACAACAAGCTGGCGCTCGGCCTCGTCGTGGCCGGGGCCCTGGCCTATGTCACCGGCAATGTGCCCGAGGTCCAGGCCCTGCTGTTCCAGCAGGCCGCCGACGGCCGCATCGGCCTGACCATGCTGGGCATGATCGTGCAGTTCTCGCCCCTGGTGATGCTGTTCGGCTCGATGTTCTTCATGAAGAACCCCACGGCCGGCGGGGTGAACCTGCTGTACTGGGCCGTGGTCGCGACCATCGGCGCGGGCATGGGTATCCTGTTCCTGCGCTATACCGGCACCTCGATCGCCACGACCTTCTTCGTCACGGCGGCGGCGTTCGGCGGCCTCAGCCTGTTCGGCTACACGACCAAGAAGGACATGTCCGGCATGGGCACCTTCCTGATCATGGGAGTGATCGGCCTGGTCATCGCCATGGTGGTCAACATGTTCCTGCAGTCCGGCATGATGGCCCTGGTCATCTCGGGCCTGGGCGTGCTGATCTTCTCGGGCCTGATCGCCTATGACACCCAGCGCCTGAAGATGACCTACTATGCGCTGGGCGGGAACGAGGCGGCGATGGGTGTGGCCACCGGCTTCGGTGCCCTCAGCCTGTTCATCAATTTCGTCAACCTGTTCCAGTTCCTGCTGATGTTCATGGGCGGCAGCCGCAACTAGGGCGAAATCGGTTTGGGCGCGATCGCGCCCAGACCCGGATCCTCGCTCCAGGGCCATGCCGGACCTGCTGACGCCGACAAACGAAACGGGGCCCCGGTGGAAACGCCGGGGCCTTTTTCTATTTGACGACGGCGAAGCGGCGGCTGTCGAAGACGCGCAGCACCCGGGCCAGGTCGCGGCCGCGCTTCAGCACCAGCCCGCCCTCGCCGATCACCGCCCATTGACCCTGTTTCAGCCGCAGGGCCGGGCGTTTCTCGATCCGGCAGGCGGGGGCGTCGCCCGAGCGGCGGAAGGCGGCGAATTCGGCGACGTCGCCATGGCCGACCATCGCATAGTCGCGCCACTCTCCGGCGGCGACCATCCGGCCATAGACCCGCAGGATCAGGTCCAGTTCGGGCCGGTCAAAGAAGACGGGGGCGGTGCCGGAGGGCCGGCTGCCGCCGCTGGCGGACTCATCGTTCATCGCCGGTCAGACTAGAGTATTTTCGCGCCCGGCAAACCCGGCCTGACGCCGGATCCGTTCCGGACGATCCGGCCGCTCCCCGGCCCCCGCGACCGTGCGTCGCAGACGGTCCGGCCAGGAATTCGCACCCGACACGAAATCGCCCCCTTTCGGTCCAGCACCCGCCCGTTTGGGGGTCGACACAGGAGTCATCGGCCTGTCGGAGTTCGGAGCGGTCCCGGATCCTGAACAGCCCCCCCAGCCCCCCTGGATTTCTCCACCAAGGGCTCTGACGGGCCGGTGCTTTCAAAGCGAGACGCCCGCTCAGCCACCCTCCCCCCCTCCGGCAGAGCGGGCGTTTTGCTGTCCGGCGTCCCGTTCGGCGCTCAGCCGACCAGGGCGATCGTCTCCGCTTCGCCGTCACGCAACACCGTCAGGCTGATGCCGTCCGTCGCCGCCGACAAGGCCGCGGCCAGGGTCTGGATGTCGGCCACCGCCACATCGCCGACCGCCGTCACCACATCCCCGGCCCGCAGTTGCTGCATGGCCGCGATCGAGCCGCCCTCGACCGCCGTGACCAGGACGCCGTCCTGGGTCACGCCGTCGCCGGGCCGCAGATTGCGGAAGCCGGCCCCATAGGCCTGGACCGCGGCCGCGCCGAGCACGACCGGATCGGGACCGGTGACCTCGACCTGCAGGACCGTCGTCTGTTCATGCCCGCCGCGCAGATAGACCAGCGGCAGCCGGGCCCCGGGGGCGGCGATACCGATCGTGGCCCGGACCGACCCGGCATTGGCGACCGGGCGGTTCTGGATCCGGGTGATGATGTCATTGCGCTGCAGACCCGCGGCTTCCGCCGAAGAGCCGGGGGCGACGTCGTCGACGACGGCCCCGCGCACGATGCTCAGCCCCAGGGTCCGGGCCCGCTCGGCGTTGAGCGAGCCGAAGATGGCCCCGGTGCTGCCGCGACGGACCTCGCCGAACTCGCGCAGCTGGCCGACCACATACAGCATGATGCGGCTGGGCACGGCGAAGGCGATGCCGTCATTGCCGCCGCCGCCGCCCGACAGGATCGAGGTGTTGATACCGATCAGCCGGCCCAGACTGTCCAGCAGCGGGCCGCCGGAATTGCCGGAATTCACCGCCGCGTCGGTCTGGATATAGTCCTCGACCGAATCGCCCATGCCCGACCGCCCCAGACCCGAGATCACCCCCATGGTCAGGGTCTGGTCCAGGCCCAGCGGGTAGCCGACGGCAAAGGCCAGGTCGCCGCTGCGCAGGGCGTCGGAATCGGCAACCGCCACCTGGGACAGGCCGGTGGCCTCGATGCGCAGCACGGCGATGTCGGTGGCCTTGTCGGCCCCGATCAGCACGGCGTCGACCAGTCGGCCGTCCAGCATGTCGACGGTGAATTTGCTGCCGCCTTCAACCACATGGTTGTTGGTGACGATAATCCCGGCGGCGGCGTCGAGGATGACGCCGGATCCGGTGGCCAGAGGCAGGGGTTCATTGTCGCCGCTGCGCGGCCCCTCGGACCGGCCCAGGGTCGTCACCTGGACCACGGCGGGCAGCGACCGTTCCAGTTGCGAGGCGAAGCTGAACACGCCACGGCGCGTGTCGAAGGGGATGGGGGTGATCGCCGCCGCCCGGGCGCGGGCCGGCGCGGGTTCATAGGGAGTCTGGGCCTGGGCCGGCAGGCCGGCCATCAGGGCAAGGACCGCCGCCAGAACCACGGTCCGGCCGGTGGAAACCACCAGCATCGACCGGGACCCATCCCGGAAATTGACACGCCGCATCATCGCCCCCCTGTGAACCCCGTGACCCTAGCGTGAGATGCAGCCCGTGACGATGCCCCTGTTGCAGCGGCCCTAGAAGGCGCTTTCGCCGGTGATGGCCCGACCCAGGATCAGGGCGTGGACGTCGTGGGCACCCTCATAGGTGTTGACCGTCTCGAGGTTCATCGCGTGGCGCATCACATGCATCTCGCCGGTGATGCCGGCCCCGCCGTGCATGTCGCGGGCGACGCGGGCGATATCCAGCGCCTTGCCGCAGTTGTTGCGCTTCATCATCGAGATGGCCTCGGGGACCCAGGCCCCCTGGTCCAGCAGCCGGCCCAGCGCCAGCGCCCCCTCGAAGCCGAGGAAGATCTCGGTCTGCATGTCGGCCAGCTTCTTCTGCACCAGCTGGCGCGACGACAGCGGCCGGCCGAACAGCATCCGCTCGCCGACATAGTCGCGCGTCAGGTGGAAGCAGGACTCGGCCGCGCCCATGGCCCCCCAGGCGATGCCGTACCGGGCCTTGTTCAGGCAGGAGAAGGGACCGCGAAGGCCTTTCACGCCGGGCAGGAGGTTCTCTTCCGGCACGAACACGTCATTCAGGCCGATGTCGCCGGTGATCGAGGCGCGCAGGGACAGTTTGTCGCCGATCTTGTCGGTGGTGAAGCCGTCGAAATCCCGCTCGACGATGAAGCCGCGGATGACGTCATCCAGCTTGGCCCAGACGATGGCCAGGTCACTGATCGGGCTGTTGGTGATCCAGTATTTGGCCCCGTTCAGCCGGTAGCCGCCCTCGACGGCAACCGCCTTGGTCTTCATGGAAGCCGGGTCCGAGCCGCCGTCGGCCTCGGTCAGGCCGAAACAGCCGATCAGTTCACCGGCCGCCATCCTCGGCAGAAACCGCATCTTCTGCTCCTCGGAGCCGAAGGCGTAGATCGGATACATGGCCAGGGACGACTGGACGCTCATGGCCGAACGATAGCCGCTGTCGACCGCCTCGATCTCGCGCGCGATCAGGCCGTAGGCGACGTGGCTGACGGAAGAGCCGCCATACTGTTCCGGCAGCATGGCCCCGAGGAAGCCCATGGCCCCCATCTCGGTCATGATGGCGCGGTCGAAGGTCTCGTCCCGGAAGGCGGCAACCACGCGCGGCAGCAGGGACTCGCGGGCGTAGGACCGGGCCGCGTCCTGGATCATCCGCTCGTCATCGGTCAGCCGGCCGGACAGGTCCAGCGGATCGTCCCAGCGGAAGGTCTTGTGCGGAGCGGTGGAGCCGTCGGCCATGTCGGATGTCTTCCTGCGCGTGACGGGGGCCTGACGGTCCGCCACGCCCTGGTGACGGCACCCCCCCGGGGTTAGGGCGGCGGTTTAGGCCAAAATCGCGGGGTCGGGTAGGGGGCGGTCGCCGCTGCGGACCGCGCCAGCGGAATATGAAACCTGTGTTGCCGCCACCAGCGCCCGCTGCCCGACCACCCGCTTCGGTTGCGAGTCGGCCATACGCCCGGACCGGACGGGCCCGCCAGCCGCCCCGGCGATGTCACAAAAAACATACGAAAACAACGCCGGTCTTCACCTTTTGTACCCCTTGCGGGACACCGGATTCAGCGTGGCGGCAAACCCGCCCTCCTACTGCAAGTAGTGTCGCTGCCGTTATTCTAACAAGAACTTCATGATTGACGTTTCACGGGAATACTTTTTTGTTTCACAGAGAGGCGCGAAACACACATCCGTCCTCAGTGACGAAATTGCAGCACAATCATGTCAAAATCGCTGGAAGCGCCCAATAGCCGTGCAAGATTGTTGCGAACCGCCCCGGACATCTTAATAGCGATCAATCGCACTCAAACAGGCGAACGGACGCATTGGGCGTCGTCGAGGGGAAGATGAGAAATACAAAATCACTGTTGCTGGGCACCTCTTTGCTCGCAGGCCTGTCCGCCGCTGCGGTAATCAGCGTCGCACCGACAATGGTCATGGCCCAGAGCGTCGGACCGGATAACATTGATGACGTGGTCATCACCGGTTCGCGTATCCGCCGGGACCCCACCAATTCGCCGACCCCGCTGATCCAGATCAGCCAGGAGGAACTCCTCCAGTCGGGTGAAGCCAACGTCGTCGACTTCCTGGCCGACATCCCGGCCCTGTCGACCTCGGTGGTGCCGGAAGACACGACCGGTTCGAACCTGAACGACGGCGGCCTGTCGCTGCTGAGCCTGCGCGCCCTCGGTTCGGTCCGCACCCTGACCCTGGTCGACGGTCGTCGCCACGTCGGGTCCAGCCCCGGCACCCTGTCGGTCGACGTCGACACCATCCCGCGCCTGCTGGTCGAAAGCACCGAGATCATCACCGGTGGCGCGGCTGCCGTTTACGGTGCCGACGCCGTCTCGGGCGTGGTCAACTTCATCCTGAAGACCGATTTTGACGGTCTGGAAATCGACGCCTCGGTCGCCGAGGTCAACCAGGACGGCCAACTGAGCCAGCGCCTGTCGATGCTGTGGGGCCAGAACCTCATGGACGGCCGCCTGAACTACTATGTGTCGGGTGAATTCCAGCGCAACGACGAAGTGCTGGACAGCGACGTCGACTGGCGTCGTGAGTCCTGGGCCCTGATCAGCAATGACGTCGATCCGGCCTCGGCCCCGAACGACGGCGTGCCGGACCTGATCCTGATCCGCGACGCCCGCACCTATATCCGCGGCACCAATTTCGGTGGCGTGACCATCCTGGCCACCGGCGTCCAGCCGAGCCCGGCCAGCGACCCGGACGTTCCGTTCGGCACCTGCTCGACGGCCAGCTTCTCGTCGAACTGCTTCTCGCTGGCCCCGGCCAACCGTCTGAACAACGGCTTCCTGTACACCGACACCGGTGCCTCGCAGCCCGTCGTGTTCGGTCCGATCCGTCAGGGTGCCGGCTTCACGCGCAACACCAGCAACGGCGGCCTCGGCCAGGTCCAGAACACCGAACAGGGCCAGTCCAGCCGTCTGCCGGAATCGACCAACTGGCGCTTCCAGACCGGCTTCAACTTCGACCTGACCGACTCCATTAATGTGTTCGGTGAAGCCAAATACGTCGAGGAAGAGACCTACGACGCCGGCCAGCGCGTGTTCCACGACATGAACATCCGCCAGTTCGCGCCCAACACGGTCGGGGCCATCACCGGCACCACCGCGTTCGAAATCGGCCTGGACAACGCCTATCTGCCGGCCGACGTTCGCCTTGCCATCCAGAACAACCGCCGCGACATCTACAACTCGGCCGGCGTCATCACCAACAACGTCGCCGACCCCCGCGCCCAGCACAAGCTGTACGGCCCGGTCCGCAACCAGCTGAACAACCGCGACCTGCAACGCTATGTCGTGGGTATTCGCGGCGACGCCGGCGACATCGGCTTCTTCCGCAATGTGAACTGGGAAGCCGGCTACACCTACGGCGAGATGAACAACACCAACCGCGAACAGGCGGTCGACGTCGTCCGCTACCAGGCCGCGGCCGATGCGGTCGTCGACACCCTGGGTGAGGTCAACGGCCGGGCCGGTGAAATCGTCTGCCGTATCCAGTTGCTGGACGCCCAGGGCACGGCCGTGCCGAACGCGGTCGTCAGCGGAAACACCTATTCGCGCCAGGGCGACGTCATCGACAAATGCGTCCCGATCCGCGTCTTCGGTGGTGGCGGCTTCAGCGACGAAGCGCTCGACTATCTGACGGCGGCCGTCACGGTCACCGACCAGAACAAGCAGCACGACTTCCTGACCTTCGCCTCCGGCGATCTGTGGGACCTGTGGGGCGCAGGCCCGATCGGTGCGTCGATCGGCTATGAGTACCGCAAGGAAATCACCAGCGGCAAAGGCCGTGACGCCGACGCCGCAGGGCGTTTCCTGTTCCTGAACGGCGGCGGCGACTTCGCCGAGGCCAGCTATTACACCAATGACGTCTTCGCCGAACTGCGCGTACCGCTGTTCGTCGACAGCTGGATGGGTCGTTCGGCGGAAATCAGCGGGGCCTATCGCCACTCTGACTATTCCAACGTCGGCAAACAGGACACCTACAGCGTCCTGGCCCAATGGCGTCCGGTGGATCAGCTGATGTTCCGCGCCACGACCGCCACGGCGATCCGGGTGCCGAACCTGAGCGAAACCAACGATCCGCTGACGCAGACCTTCGCCAACGGTTTCAGCGATCCCTGCAGCGCCACGGTCATCAACGGTCTCGCCGATCCGCAGGTCCGGACCAACCGCATCGCCAACTGCGGCCAGCTGGCCGCCGATGCCGGCTTCCCGAACCTGGTCTTCAACACGACGGCGGACCCCGACTCCTACCTGCCCAACTACGGCAGCGGCTCGGTTCCCGGTCAGGCCGGGGGTAACCCCTTCCTGAAGCCGGAAACCTCGGACAGCTTCACCGTCGGTGCCGTCTGGACGCCCGACTATCTGATCCCGAACCTGTCGATCGTCGTGGACTACTACGACATCGAGATCACCGACGCGATCGCGGCGGTGTCGGCCCAGAACGCCGCCAACCAGTGCGTCAGCGGCGACAGCCTCAATACCGCCGTCTGCCTGACCCAGACGCGGAGCCCGACCACCTTCCAGGTGACGAGCTTCATCCAGGGCTCGCTCAACTATGCGTCCCTGACCGCCAAGGGTGTCGACTTCACGACCCGCTACAGCTTCAACCTGCCGGAATGGTTCGGCATGGACTGGGGCAAGTTCAGCCACGCCATCCGGGGGAACTGGCTGATCGAGCAGAACGACTACGTCAACATCGTCGACCCGACCGATCCGAGCATCTTTGCGGACACGGTCGGCATGCCGCGGGTTCGTTTCCTGTCGACGGTCAACTGGTCGCCGACGCCTGACCTGGCCTTCACCTGGGACTGGGACTGGCAGGCAAGCCAGGAGATCGAGGACATCAACAACCTCACCGCCAACCTCGATCGCTATGAAGACCTGCGCTACACGCAGACCGGCGACTTCTCGCAGCACGATTTCGCTGTGCGCTGGCAGGCCCGGGACGACGTCACGATCCGCGCCGGCGTCGTCAACGCCTTCGACGCCGAGCCGGCTCGCTGGCTGGGCGGCACCTCGGCCGACAATTTCGACCTGTTCGGCCGTCGCTTCTTCCTGAGCGTCAACTACCGTCCGTTCTGATCCCTTCGGAACGACCTGCTGAAGGGGGCGGCGGACTTCGGTCCGCCGCCCTTTTTGCTGCCCGGTCGACCGGCTGGCCGGTCCGCCGCCGCCCCGGCGGGATTGGCGCGCCGACCCGGCCGCGTTAAGCGATGGGACCCGGAGGGTTTGCAGCCCCGGACAGCGGAACCGACCATCGCCATGACCCAGACTCCAGGCCCCCTCTCCGGCGTTCGCGTCCTCGACCTGTCACGGGTCCTGGCCGGACCCTGGGCGACCCAGACCCTGGCCGACCTCGGGGCCGAGGTGATCAAGATCGAACGCCCCGGCCTCGGCGACGACACCCGCCAGTGGGGCCCGCCCTTCACGACGAAGGCCGACGGCACGCCCGGCGACGCCGCCTATTTCCTGTGCGCCAACCGGGGCAAGAAGTCCGTCGCCCTCGATATCGCCACGCCGGAGGGGGCCGACGCCGTGCGCGACCTGGCCAAGACCTGCGATGTGGTGGTCGAGAATTTCAAGACCGGGGGACTGGCGAAATACGGCCTCAACCATGCCGCGCTCGCGGCGATCAACCCGAAGCTGGTCTATTGTTCGATCACCGGCTTCGGTCAGGACGGGCCCGACGCCCCCCGCGCCGGCTATGACTATATGATCCAGGCCATGGGCGGGCTGATGAGCGTCACCGGCCAGGCCGACGGCGCGCCGGGGGCCGAGCCGATGAAGGTCGGGGTCGCGGTCGTCGACCTGTTCACCGGCCTGTACGCCTCCAACGCCATCCTCGCCGCCCTGCTGCACGCCCGGGCGACCGGCGAGGGCCAGTCTATCGATATCGCCCTGTTCGACGTCCAGGCCGCCATGCTGGCCAACCAGGCGACCAATTTCTTCGTCTCCGGCAAGGTCCCGACGCGGATGGGCAATGCCCATCCCAACCTGGCCCCCTACCAGCCCTTTCCCTGCACCGACGGCAGGGTGGTGATCGCCGTCGGCAATGACGGCCAGTTCCGCGCCCTCGGCCAGGCCCTGGGGGCCGCCGGACTGGGCACCGACCCGCGCTTCCTGACCAATGCCCTGCGCATCGAACACCGCGCCGCCCTGTCGGCCGAGGTCTCGGCCCTGACGGCGGGCCTGACGATGGCGGACCTGATGGCGGCGCTCGAGACGGGCGGCGTGCCCTGCGGCCCGGTCAATACGGTGGATCAGGTGTTCCAGGAGCCGCAGGCCGTGCATCGCGGTCTGGTGGTCGAACAGACCCGCCCCGACCTCGACGGCCCGGTCCGCACCGTCGCCTCACCGATCCGGATGTCGAAAACGCCGGTGCGCTATGACCGGCCGCCGCCGGCGCTGGGGCAGGACACGGATGCGGTGCTGAAAGCGCTGCGCCCTGATGGTTAGTGAGGCCGTCAGCCTCGGAAGATCGCCATGAATAGCCAGAAGGCGACGGACCCGCCGAACACGGTGATGATCAGGATCCGGGTGAGCGACTTCATCGACCCGATGACCCCGTAAACCTCGCTGTCGTCGAGCTCACCGAACCGGCCCGGCGTATGGTCGGTCATCCACCCGTCGTCCTCGCCGTCATCGTCGCCGTCGAACTCCCCGGCCCGGACCCGCTTGATGAGATCCCGCGCCTGAACGATCTGGAAGTCGGGGGCGGTCACGCGCAGTCCCCCGAGCGCGAACTGCAGGTGCGGCGCACTGTTGGCCATTTCGCGGTCAGCAACCTGTGCATCCACGCCGTGACGCTTCAGCAGGCCCACGGCCATTTCGGCTTCAGGCAGGCTGGAAAACCGCGCGACTTCCAGACGATCCATTCACGCCCCCCGGCAGATCGCCCCTACAGGTCCAGCAGGGCCCGCGCCGGGTCTTCCAGCAGTTCCTTGATGCGGACGAGGAAGGTCACCGCCTCCTTGCCGTCGACGATGCGGTGATCATAGCTCAGGGCCAGATACATCATCGGCCGGATCACCACCTGGCCGTTCACCGCCATCGGGCGCTGGACGATGTTGTGCATGCCCAGGATGCCCGACTGCGGCGCATTCAGGATCGGCGTCGACATCAGTGAGCCATAGGTGCCGCCGTTGGTGATGGTGAAGGTGCCGCCCTGCAGCTGGTCCAGGGTCAGGTCGCCGTCACGGGCGGCCTTGCCCAGGGCGGCGATGCCCTTTTCGATGCCCGCCAGCGACAGGGTGTCGGCGTCGCGCAGGACCGGAACCACCAGACCCTTTTCGGTGCCGACGGCGACGCCGATGTCATAGTGGTTCTTGTAGATGATGTCGGTGCCGTCGATCTCGGCGTTGACGGCCGGGATCTCCTGCAGGGCCGCGACCACGGCGCGGGTGAAGAAGGACATGAAGCCCAGTTTCACCCCGTGGCGCTTCTCGAACACCTCCTTGTACTGGCTGCGCAGGGCCATGACATTGGTCATGTCCACCTCGTTGAAGGTGGTCAGCTGGGCGGCGGAGTTCTGCGACTCCTTCAGGCGGCGGGCGATGGTCTGGCGCAGCCGGGTCATCTTGACCCGGTTCTCGCGCGGACCGGTCTCGCGCGGAGCCGAGGCGGCCACCGGAGCGGCGGCGGGGGTCGCGGCGGCGGGGGCGGCCGGAGCCGGAGCCGCGGCGGCCTCCAGCGCGTCACCCTTCAGGATACGGCCGTCCTTGCCCGAGCCCTGGATGGCCTTCGGGTCGAGGTTGTTCTCGGCGACGATACGCTGCACCGACGGCGACAGCGGGATGTCGCCGGCGGCGGCCTTGGCGGGCACCGGAGCGGCGGCGGCGGCCGGAGCCGGGGCGGCAGCGGCACCGGAACCCGAGATCCGGCCGATGGCCTGGCCGGGGGTGACGGTGGCCCCTTCGGCCTCGACGATTTCCAGCACGCCGTCGGCGGGGGCGACGATCTCGACCGCGACCTTGTCGGTCTCGATCTCGACCAGCAGGTCATCCTTCTTGACCGCGTCACCGGACTTGCGGTGCCAGGTGCCGATCGAGCCCTCGGCGACGCTCTCGCCCATGGTCGGGACGGCGATGGTCACCGAGCCGGTTGCGGCCGGAGCAGCAGCCGGGGCCGCGGCGGCGGGTGCCGGCGCGGCGGCGGCGGCCTTGGGAGCGGCGGCCTTGGGGGCCTCGGCGGCAGGGGCGGCGGGGGCGGCGGGGGCGGACGCCCCCTCGGTCACCACGCCCAGCACGGCGCCGGGGATCACGGTGTCACCCTCGGCGGCCCGGATCTCGGCCAGGACGCCGTCGGCCGGCGAGACGACCTCCAGCGAGACCTTGTCGGTCTCCAGCTCGACCAGCATCTCGTCCTTCCTGACGGCGTCACCCGCCTTCTTGGTCCATTTGGCGATGGTCGCTTCGGCAACGGATTCACCGAGGGCGGGGGTCAGAATGTCGGCCATGAGGTATCCAGATTCTTGTCTTGGTTCGTCGTGATCAGACGGCGAAGGCGTCGTTCAGGAAGGTTTCGAGTTCTTTCAGGTGCCGGCTCATCAGGCCCGCCGCCGTGGAGGCGGAGGCCGGACGACCGACGTAGCGGGCGCGGGTCGCGGCAAGGTCGAGCTTCTCGAGCGTCAGTTCAAGCCACGGATCGACGAAGGTCCAGCCGCCCATGTTCTTGGGCTCTTCCTGGCACCAGACCAGCTCGGCCCTGGGGAAGCGGACCAGTTCGGTCATCAGCGACTTCAGCGGCCAGGGATAGAACTGCTCCAGCCGCATCAGATAGACGTCGTCGACCGTCTCGCCGGCCTTGAACCGCACCTCGCGCGACTCCAGCAGGTCATAATAGACCTTGCCCGAGCACAGCACGACGCGGCGGATGTCCTTGTCGGGCTTCAGGGTCAGGCCGGCGACGTCGGGACGGCGCTCGGCGTCGTCGTGCAGCACCCGGTGGAAGGAGCTGCCCTCGGCCATGTCGGCCAGGGACGAGACCGCCTTCTTGTGCCGCAGCAGGCTCTTGGGTGTCATCAGGATCAGCGGCTTGCGGAAATGCCGCTGCATCTGACGGCGCAGGATGTGGAAATAGTTGGCCGGGGTGGTGCAGTTGGCGACCTGCATATTGTCCTCGGCGCACTGCTGCAGGAAGCGCTCCAGCCGGGCCGAGGAATGTTCCGGTCCCTGGCCCTCATAGCCGTGCGGCAGCAGCATGGTCAGGCCGCACATACGCAGCCATTTGCGCTCGCCCGACGAGATGAACTGGTCGATCACCACCTGGGCCCCGTTGACGAAATCGCCGAACTGGGCCTCCCACATCACCAGGGTATTGGGGTCGGTGACAGCATAGCCGTATTCGAAGCCCAGCACCGCCTCTTCCGACAGGGCCGAGTCGATGACCTCGAACTCGGCCTGGCCCTCGCGCAGGTTGTTGAGCGGGATGTAGCGTTCCTCGGTGGTCTGGTCGATGACCCCCGAATGGCGCTGGCTGAAGGTGCCGCGCACCGAATCCTGGCCGGACAGCCGGACCGGGAAGCCCTCGTCCAGCAGGGTGGCGAAGGCCAGGCTCTCGGCCGTGGCCCAGTCGATATTCTCGCCGGTGGTGATGGTCTCGCGACGGCCCTCCATGACGCGCTTCAGCGTCCGGTGGATGTCGATCTGGTTCGGCACCGTGGTCAGCCGGGTGCCGAGGTCGATCAGCTTTTCGGCCGGCACATCGGTCTTGCCGCGACGCTCGTCACCCTCGGGCAGGCCGATGCCCTGCCACTGGCCGTCCATCCAGTCGGCCTTGTCGGCCTCGAAGGTCTTGCCGGCCTCGAACTGGGCGTCGAGGAAGGCGTCGAAATCGGCGATGGCCGCGTCGACCGCGGCGGCGTCGATCACCCCCTCGTCGATCAGGCGCTGGGAATAGATCTCCCGCGTCGACGGCTGGGCCTTGATCCTGGCGTACATCAGCGGCTGGGTGAAGGTCGGGTCGTCGCCCTCATTGTGGCCGAAGCGGCGGTAGCAGAACATGTCCACCACCACGTCCTTGTGGAATTTCTGGCGGAATTCGGTGGCCACCTTGGCGGCGAAGACCACGGCTTCCGGATCGTCGCCGTTGACGTGGAAGATCGGGGCCTGGACCATCAGGGCCACATCCGACGGATAGGGCGAGCTGCGGCTGTTGCGCGGGCTGGTGGTGAAACCGATCTGGTTGTTGACCACGAAATGCATGGTCCCGCCGGTGCGGTAGCCCTTCAGCCCCATCAGGGCGAAACATTCGGCGACCACGCCCTGGCCGGCGAAGGCGGCGTCGCCGTGGATCAGCACGGGCATGACCTTGGACCGGTCCAGCGCCCATTCGGCCTCGGGCTTGCCGGCGTTGGCGGCGCGGATGTCGAACGCCTGTTTGGCGCGCGACTTGCCCAGCACCACCGGGTTGACGATCTCGAGGTGGGACGGGTTGGCGGTCAGCGACAGGTGGACGTGGTTGCCGTCGAACTCACGATTCGAGCTGGCCCCCATATGGTATTTGACGTCGCCCGACCCCTCGATGTCGCTGGGCACGCTGGAGCCGCCCTGGAACTCGTGGAAGATGGCCCTGTAGGGTTTGGCCATCACCGCCGCGAGCATGTTCAGACGGCCGCGGTGGGCCATGCCGAACACCATTTCGTCGACGCCCAGGGCCCCGCCGCGCTTGATGATCTGCTCCATGGCCGGAACCATGGCCTCACCGCCGTCCAGGCCGAACCGCTTGGTGCCGGGGAAGCGTTTATGCAGGAAGCGTTCGAAACCCTCGGCCTCGATCAGCTTGTTCAGGATCGCCAGCTTGCCCTCGCGGGTGAAGGCGTTCTGCTCGAACTTGTCCGGACCCTCGATGCGCGCCTGCAGCCAGGACTTCTCCTCGGGCTCGGCGATATGCATGTACTGGATGCCGATGGTGCCGCAGTAGGTGCGTTCCAGCAGGGCCATGACCTCGCGGACCGTACCGGTCTGCAGGCCCAGCACGCCGTCCAGATAGATCGGCCGGTCCAGGTCGGCCTCGGAGAAGCCGTAGAATTCGGGGGTCAGCTCGGGATTGTCGATCGGCTGTTCGATGCCCAGCGGGTCCAGCTTGGCATGCAGGTGACCGCGGACGCGATAGCTGCGGATCAGCATCAGCACCCGGATGGAATCATGGGCGGCGGCGCGGACCTCGTCGACCGTGGCCCCCGGCGTGGCGGCGGCGGCGGCAACGGCGGCGGCGACCGGGGCAGACCCCTTGCCCGGCACGGGGCGCGGCGTCGGCCAGCGACCGTCGAACACGCCCGTCTCCTCGGACGGTTCGGTGACGGTGCCGCGACCCCAGGCCCCGGCGTCGGCCGCGGCCTTCACCGTGGCGGCACTGTCGCGCAACTGGTCAAAGAAGGCGCGCCATTCACCCGAGACCGAGGCCGGATCATTGGCCCATTTCTCGTGCAGATCCTCGATGAACGAGGCGTTTGCGCCATACAGGAAGCTGGTCTCGGCAAAGACCTGGTTCAGCCGACCGGCATCGTCCGCCATCGTTTTTCGTCAGTCCCATGGGCCCGGCGCGCGCAGCTGCGCGACAGGCGGCGACGCCCATATAAGCGGTGTTTCCTTATGGGTCATGACCGAATGGGGGCGAAAGCGAGAGAATTCGCTTTCCGGGGGACAAAAAGTCCCTCTCCCGCCGGGAGAGGGACCCGATTTGTCAGCCCTTGAGGACCTCGACCAGGGTCGTGCCGAGACGCGCCGGCGACGGCGAGACGGTGATCCCGGCCTGCTGCATGGCGGCGATCTTGGATTCCGCATCGCCCTTGCCGCCCGAAACCACGGCCCCGGCATGGCCCATGGTGCGGCCCTTGGGCGCGGTGACGCCGGCGATGAAGCCGACCATCGGCTTCTTGCGGCCCTTCTTCGCCTCGTCGATCAGGAATTGCGCCGCCTCTTCCTCGGCCCCGCCGCCGATCTCGCCGATCATGACGATGGAATGGGTCTCGGGGTCGGCCAGGAACATTTCCAGCACGTCGATGAACTCGGTGCCCTTGACCGGATCGCCGCCGATGCCGACGGCCGTGGTCTGGCCCAGGCCCTCGTTGGTGGTCTGGAACACGGCCTCATAGGTGAGGGTACCCGAGCGCGAGACGATGCCGACATTGCCCTTCTTGAAGATGGAGCCGGGCATGATGCCGATCTTGCACTCGTCGGGCGTCATGATGCCGGGGCAGTTGGGGCCCAGCAGGCGCGATTTCGACCCATCGAGGCGACGCTTGACCTGGACCATGTCCAGCACCGGGATGCCTTCGGTGATGCAGGTGATGAAGGGGATCTCCGCCTCGATGGCCTCGATGATGGCGGCGGCGGCCCCCGACGGCGGCACATAGATGACCGAGGCGTCGGCCCCGGTGGCCTCCCTGGCCTCGGCGACCGTGGCGTAGATCGGCAGGGTCTCGCCGTGCGAGCCGGTCCAGGTCTGGCCGCCCTTGGTCGGGTGAACCCCGCCCAGCATCCGGGTGCCGTGATAGGCCAGCGCCTGTTCGGTGTGGAAGCCGCCGGTCTTGCCGGTCAGGCCCTGGACGATGATCTTGGTGTTGCGGTCGACGAGAATGGACATTTGAAGGGTATCCGGAAGGCGAAAGAGGGAAGCGCGCGACGGGTCAGTCGAGGTGAGGCAGGAAGTAAATCAGGGTCGATCCGGGGCCGGAGCGTTCCAGGCCCACCATCCGCATCTGGCCGGTCGCGGCCATGGAGATGAACTGCGGTTCGCTGAGGCTGCGGGCCGGGGCCCGGCCCTCGGGCGTCTGCAGCCAGGCATAGGCATCCATGCTGGAGTCCCGGACGGGGGGAAACCCCATCGCGGTCCGCAGCCGGGCGTCCAGCGCCCGATGATCGGTGGGACGGGCGCTGACACCGCAGAACTCCAGAACCGCCCGTTCGCGCCCCAGGCGCCGGGTCATCTTTCCGGTCATCACGATGGTGATGTCAGCCGAATTGGTGCGCATGAAGGCGGTAACCTCCGAGCTGTTGCGGAGCCGGGGTCGGAAACTGTCGGGCACAGGCGAAAATCCCGCCTCAGCAGCCAGGGCGGCCGCGCGGGCGCGATCGCCCTGGGCCACCACGCAGACCCGGTCCAGCAAGGCGATCAGGTCGACCGGCGCATCCGGCGATTCCGCCTGCGCCCAGCCCACACCGGGCAGCACCATCAGGGCCGCCGAAATCACCGCCGCAAAGGGTCGGCGAAACGCCATCACCCCACCGCCGCGACAATCTTCTGGGCGGCGTCATCGAGGTCGTCGGCCGCGGTGATGGCCAGGCCGGACTCGTTGAGGATCTTCTTGCCCAGGGCGACATTGGTGCCCTCGAGCCGGACGACCAGCGGCACCTTCAGGCCCACCTCCTTGACGGCCGCGACCACGCCCTCGGCGATGACGTCACACTTCATGATGCCGCCGAAGATGTTGACCAGGATGCCCTTCACCTTCGGATCGGCGGTGATGATCTTGAAGGCCGCGGTGACCTTGGCCTTGTCGGCACCGCCACCGACGTCGAGGAAGTTGGCGGGCTCTTTGCCGTACAGCTTGATGATGTCCATCGTCGCCATGGCCAGGCCGGCACCGTTGACCATGCAGCCGATGTCGCCATCGAGAGCCACATAGGCCAGGTCGTGCTTGGAGGCCTCGATCTCCTTGGCGTCTTCCTCGCTCTCGTCGCGCAGCGCCTTGATGTCCGGGTGGCGGAACAGGGCATTGCCGTCGAAACTGACCTTGGCGTCCAGCACCCGCAGGTGACCGTCCTTCATCACGATCAGCGGATTGATCTCCAGCATGGCCATGTCGGTGTCGACGAAGGCCTTGTAGAGGATCGGGAACAGGGTCTTGCCGTCGGCGGCCGCGTCACCGGTCAGGGCCAGGGCGGTGTTCAGCTTGGCGATATCGGCCTCGGTAACGCCGGTGGCCGGGTCGATGACGATGGTCTGGATCTTGTCGGGGGTGTCATGGGCGACGGCCTCGATGTCCATGCCGCCCTCGGTCGAGACGACGAAGGCGATGCGGCCATACTGGCGATCGACCAGCAGCGAGCAATACAGTTCGCGCTCGATGTCGGCCCCGTCCTCGATATAGAGGCGGTTGACCTGTTTGCCGGCGTCGCCCGTCTGGGCGGTGACCAGGGTGTTGCCCAGCATCTCCTTCGCATGGGCCACGGCCTCCTCGACCGAGAAGGCCAGGCGGACGCCGCCCTTGGCGTCGGGGCCCAGTTCCCTGAACTTGCCCTTGCCGCGGCCACCGGCGTGGATCTGCGACTTGACCACATACAGCGGACCCGGCAGCGACCGCGCGGCGGCCTCGACCTGGTCGACGCTGGTGACGGCGACGCCGGCGGCGACCGGGGCACCGAAGCCCTTCAGGACCTGTTTGGCCTGGTATTCGTGGATATTCATGGGAGGCACCGCCGAAACGCTGGGGAGGAAGTGCTGCGCTTATAGGCAGCCAGCCTTCGCAGGTGCAACCATTCCGCTCCCGATCAGTCGACCCAGTCCCTCTTCAGCGTCCGCGAAGCCCCGATCAGCAGGACGGCGGCCAGCACATAGAACCCCATGCCGGTATAGATGGCCCATCGCAGGCTCTCGTCGCCGAAGACCGGGCGCAGCTGGTCGCTCATCCAGCCGAAATAATAGAAGCCGACGGCCAGGCCGAGCAGGTTGTTGATCAGCAGGAACAGGGCCGAGGCGGTCGAGCGCATCGGGGCCGGGACCAGATGCTGGATCGAGGCCGTGATCGGCCCCAGCCAGGCCAGGTTGAGGCCGGTCGGGATCAGGAAGATCAGAAAGGCCAGGATCAGCTGCTGGGCATTGGTCCCGCCGCCGGGAATGACCAGGCCGATCAGCCAGGGCGAATTCATCGCCAGGATGAACATCGGGGCCGAGATCAGGAAGGCGATCGCCGGCGTCAGCGGATAGGCACCCTTGCCGCGCTTCGACAATTTGTCGGCGATGGCGCCGCCCAGCCAGATGCCGAGGGTGCCGCCGATCAGGGCGATGCCGGCATAGTACCAGCTGGTCTGGGTCAGGGTCAGGCCGAAGCTGCGCATGAAGAACAGGGGCAGCCAGCCGGCGACGCCGTAGCCGCACACCGAGGACGAGGCCGCGCCCAGCGCCAGCAGCCAGAAACTGGGCTTGGGAATGACCGCCGAGGCGGTGCGACGCGCGATCGCCAGGGAGATGCCGATCACCGTGGCCAGCAGGCCGCCGAAGGCGAACACCAGCGGATTGCCCAGGCTCAGACCGCCGAACCGGATCAGGGCCGCCAGCGCCAGCGCCCCCGCGCCGATGCCCAGCATGATCAGGCTCGCGATCGCCCCGGACCGGCCCGAGCCGACCACGGGCGCGGCGGCGATGACGGCCAGTTCGGCCTCGGTCTTGATGGTGTCGGTGCCGCCCCGTTTCGGATTGCGCACGGTGAACAGCAGCAGGGGGGCCAGGATCAGCCCCAACAGGCCGACAGCGACAAAGGCCGTGCGCCAGCCGTAGGCGGCCGCCAGCAGGCCGCCGACCAGGGTCCCCGCCGCGGTGCCCAGTGGGATGCCGAAGGCGAAGGCCGCCAGGGCCCGCGCCCGCTGATGCGGCGGGAAATAGTCGGCGATCAGCGAATAGGCCGGGGCCACGCCGCCCGCCTCGCCGACGCCGACCCCCATGCGAAACAGGAACAGCTGGCCGAACGAGCCGGCGACGCCGCACAGGGCGGTGAATCCGCTCCACACCGCCAGGGCCCCGGTCATGATCCAGACCCGGCTGTAGCGGTCCGCCAGCCAGGCCAGCGGAATGGCCAGGGTCGAATAGACCGAGGCAAAGGCGATACCGCCCAGCAGGCCGAACTGACTGTCGGTCAGGCCGAACTCCGCCTTCAGCGGACCCGCCAGGATGCCGATAATCTGTCGGTCCAGGAAGTTCAGCATGTAGACGAGAATCAGAATCGCCAGGACGTAGAAGCGATATCCAGGCCTTACGGCCGGCGCGGCGGCGTCCGTGGCAGTCATGGCGTTTCCCTCGACGTGATCGTCTTGATTGGACGGAACGGTAGCGGCGCTTTCCGGCAGCGCCAAAGAAAAAGGGCGGCGGCCCAGGAGAACCGCCGCCCCTTGATCCGTGAGGATCAGGCTTTCAGCTGATCAATGATGATCAGAACTTGACCTGCAGCATGGCCGAGACGGTCCGCGGCGGGCCGTAGTAGCCGATGATCGAGTTGTTGAAGGCCGCGCCCGGGAAGTTGTAGCCGCCGATGCGGTACTCTTCGTCGGTCAGGTTCTTGCCGTACAGGCCGAGCGTCAGCTTGTCGTTCGGCGCGGTCCAGACCATCGACAGATCGACCAGCGAATAGGCCTTCTGGTCGAGGATCGGGTTCGGGAACTCGAACTGGCTGTAGTCATCGCGATAGCTGATGGACGGCGTGACGGCCAGCGCCCCGCCAGCCACCTGGCCGCGCCAGGTCAGGCCGAAATAGCCGGTGTATTTCGGCGCATTCTGCAGCACCACCTGGTCGGCGATGTTCTCGTACTGGGCGGTGCCGAGGTTGTAGCGCTGGAACTCGTCGAAGGTGGCGTCCAGGTAGCCGATGGCGAAATTGGCCGTCAGCGAGTCCATGATGTGCAGCGTGCCTTCGAACTCGGCCCCCGAGATGGTCGAGGAGCCGACGTTGTCGACAAAGCTGGCGATACCGCCCACGGCGGGCACCTGGGTGGTGACCTGCTGGTCCTGGTACTCGTTGTAGAAGACGGCCGAGCTGAACGACAGGCGGCGGTTGAACGCCGAACCCTTCAGGCCGATCTCATAGGAGTCGACCGTCTCGGGATTGTAGCCGTTGACCGTGTCCGGGGTCAGGATGGCGTCGCCGCGCATGTCGAAGCCGCCCGACTTGAAGCCGGTCGAGAACGAGGCGTAGCCGGTGATCCGGTCACTGAAGTCATACGACAGGGCGAAACGCGGCGAGATGTCGTTGAAGTCGCGGCTGTTCGTATAGTCGGTGCGAACCAGGGTCGGGGCGCGCGCCGTACCACCCAGCAGCGGACTGCGGGTCGCCGTGGCGTAGTTGGCGCGGAAGACGTCGCCGGTCTTGCTGTCCTGGGTGTAGCGCAGGCCGATCGACAGGTGCATCCGGTCGGTCAGGTCGGCGTTGACGTCGGAGAACAGCGAGAAGCTCTCGGTCTCGACAAAGCCGCCGGTGCCGATGACGAAGCCGAAGTTGCCGAGGATGGTGTCGAAGGCCCCCGAGGCCTTGGCGTTCAGATAGTAGGCACCGACGACGCCCTGGATCCGGTCACCCTCGAACTGGACCTGGAACTCCTGGGTGAACTGGTGGTCGCCGTAGATGGCCGGGATGTCGAGCGTCGGGGCCGGGGTGTTGTCGAAATCGATGACCGTGTCGGTCTCGCCGCTGCGATAGGCGGTGATTGATTTGAAGGTCAGACCGTCGTTGATGTAGAATTCGCCGGTCAGGGACACGCCCTCGGTGATGACCGAGTTCTCGTCGCCGACGCCGGCATAGGTGTCATAGACATTGGCATTGACGCCCGATCCGGCACCGACGCCGGCCACTTCACGGTGGCCGTGACGCGGGTTGGAGTTGTCTTCGGTCCGGTCATAGGCGAGGCGGAAGAAGCTGTTGTCGGTCGGCTGGAATTCGACGCTCAGTCGGCCGGCCAGGACGTCCTTGTTGTAGGACTCGGCACCGGTGGTCAGGTTGGTGCCGTAGCCGTCGCGGTTGTAGCTGGCGATGGCACCGCCGATGCGCAGCGTGTCGCCGAGCGGCAGGCTGCCGCTGGCCAGCAGATCCATCTGGTTATAGCTGCCGTAGGTGCCGCGCAGGGTCATTTCCGGCGTGTCGGACAGGTGCGAGGTCACATATTTGATCGCGCCGCCGATGGTGTTGCGGCCGTACAGCGTGCCCTGGGGCCCACGCAGGACCTCGATGCGCTGGATATCGAACACGTCGAGCACGGCCCCCTGCGGGCGGGCGACATAGACGTCGTCGATATAGAGGCCCACGCCGGGCTCGAAGCCCCAGAGCGGATCCTGCTGGCCGACGCCGCGGACGAAGGAGATCAGGGTCGAGTTCGAACCGCGTGCGGGCTGGACCGTGGCGTTCGGGGTCTGCTGCTGCAGGGCGGTGATGTCCGACGCGCCGGTTTCCTCGAGGCGCTCGGCCCCCAGGGCGGTCACGGCGACCGGGACATCCTTCAGCTGCTCGTCGCGACGACGGGCGGTGATGATGACGTCATCGATCGAGGAGGCCTGCGGTCCGGACGCCATGGCGCCCGTATCCTGGGCCATGGCCGCGGTGGACAGTGCGCTCAAGGCGGCACCCGCCAGCAAGGCGGTCTTCACGATTCTGTTCATTTGATACCCCAAATTCCTGTGTTTCGACCCGTGGACGCTTTTATTCAGCGTTCAATGATTTTCACGGAACCTATCCGGTTTCCCCGGCCTGTCAAACAACCTGACCGGTGGGCCGCACCAAATCCCCAGCCTGTGGCGCCGTTGCACAGGGCCGGTCCGGCGGCCTAGCCTAGGGGAATGACCAGGCCCCATGCTCCCGAGCCCGTTTCCGACGACGCCATCGCGGTTCCGCCCGCCGGGGCCGTCAGCGGCCCTGCACGCCGCGGACGCCCGTCCAAGGCCCGTTCCGCCGGGGCCGGAGTCACGCGCGAGGCCATCCTCGACGCGGCCGAGGACCTGTTCTCCAAACACGGATTCTACGGCGTCACCATCCGCGAGGTGGCGCGCGAGGCCGGGGTCGATACCGCCCTGGTCCATTATTATTTCGGGGCCAAACGGGCCCTGTTCGACTCCGTCTTCCTGCGCCGGGCCGAGATCTGGAACAATGAACGGGCCGACGCCATCAACCGCTATGCCCGCGACGCCGGCGACGCCATGACGCTGGAGGGGCTGCTCGAAGCCTTCCTGCGGCCGCCGTTCCAGTGGTCGCTCAAGGGCGGTCCGGGCTGGAAACACTATTGCGCCCTGGTGGCCCAGACCAATGCCAACCCGACCTTCGGCGGCGAGACCATGGCCCGCTATTTCGACCCCGCCATCCGCCGCCTGCTGGAGCTGGTGCATGAGGTCCTGCCCGGGGCCAGTGACACCGACGTCTACTGGGCCTGGCACAATCTGTCGGGGGCCCTGACCCTGACTCTCGGCGAGACCGGCCGCCTGGACCGGCTGTCGGACGGCCTGTGCCGCTCGGGTGATCTGGAAAGCGCCTGCGACTATATGGTGCGGTTCGCCTCGGCGGGCTTCCGCGCCGTCTGCGCCCCGCGCCCCGATACGGCCCCCACCACCTAGTCCGGCGCGACGCCCGCTTCAGTGGCGGCCCGATTCATGGTTTCAAGGCAGGACGCGCCCTGGGGGAACAGATGAGCCGGTCCGACGCCAAGCCTGAACGCTCGTCCCTGCGGCGGGGGATCGTCGTCGCCGTGGTGGCCGGAATCTTCCTCGCCGTCAGCGGGGCCTTCATCCAGGGCCCGGCCCCCCTGGTCCACCGCCTCGCCTACTGGGTGCCGATGATGGTCGTCGGCAGCCTCTGGGGCCATTTTTGCGCGGCGATGATCAGCCGCCGGATCGACGCCGACCGCCACCCCTGGCTGACGATCGGCCTGCTGACCGCCGCCATTTCGGGCCCGCTGACGGTGGGCGTCTGGGCCCTGACCGGCCCGGCCTTCGGCGAGGGCCTCTATCGCCTGGACCTGCTTCCCCGGTTTCTGGTGCCCGTCACCGTGGTCACGGCGGTGATGACCACCCTCTATATCTTCCTCGACCGCGCCCGGCCGACCGAGACCCATGCGGCCGCCCCCGGGGCACCCCAGGCCCGGTTTCCCGACCGGCTGCCGCCCCGATTGCGCGGGGCCGCCCTGCTCGCCGTCCAGGCCGAGGACCACTATCTGCGCATCCATACCGACCGCGGCTCCGACCTGATCCTGATGCGGCTGTCCGACGCCCTGGCGGAACTGGAGGGGCTGGAGGGGGCCCGGACCCATCGCAGCTGGTGGGTGGCGCGCGCCGCCGTGCGCGACGTGAACCGCGGCGACGGCCGGGCCCTGCTGACCCTGGACGGGGGGCTGACCGCCCCGGTCAGCCGCCGCTACGCCCCCGGACTGCGCAAGGCGGGCTGGTACTAGAGCGAACTCGGCTCAGATTTCGCTCCAGCCTCAGCCCGCCCAGACTCCGTGAAAGCCGGCCGGCAGGGCCACGTCGGCGCGCCAGCTGGCGATCGGGCCGTCGGCCACCCGCCCGGCGTCGAAGGCGTGCAGTTCGGTCACCCCCTCGGCCAGGTTGATCGACGGCGCGATCAGCCAGGCCTCGGCCTCGCCCGACCGCCCCGGTCGGGGCACGAACACCGCCTCCTCGATGATGACCCGGTCGCCGAAATCAAACGCGTCCGACCGCCCCGTCTCCCAGTCGTGAACGGCCAGGCCGGTCGCCAGCGGCCGGCCACCGGTCTCCCCGGCGACGTGAACGGTCAGACGGCGCGACTGACCCGCGCGCCGCGGATCGCTGCGGGGGAATTCGGCGGTCACCCCCGACGAGACCATGTCGGCGCGGCCATCGGGGTGCAGGGTGATCAGGGCCAGCACCGCCGGGTCGCCCGGGACCGTCCCGCGCTGTTCGACCAGAACCCGGGCCCCCTCGACGGCAAAGGCGACATCCTTGCCGGCGGCGACGTCGAACCGGATCGTCCCCGACGCGTCTTCCCAGGCATCGCCGAGATGGAAATAGCTGAAGGTCGGCAGTTCATAGATCCGGCGGCGCGACAGGTCGGCCTTGTCGATCACCAGGACCTGGGTCCCCAGTTCGGGCTTCCACGCGAACTGGGCGGCATAGGGCATGCCGCTGTGATCGAAGACCCAGGGCTGAAGCACCAGGATCAGGTGCCGGGCCGTGGCCGTGAAATCATGCATATAGCTGGCCCGCGGCAGGGCGATGACCTCGGCCGCCTGCAGGCTGCGGTCGGCGTTCAGGTGCCAGACCACCGCCCGCCCGCCGTTCAGGCCGATATTCCAGATCGTGCCGTCGGGGTCGTAGCGGGGGTGGGCCTGGAACGGCATGCCCTTCAGGTCGTCGCGCAGGGTGACGAACCCCTGTGTCGACAGGTCCGACGCCGCCAAGGCCAGGGGCGCGCCGCCCTCCCACAGGGCCCAGACCGCGTCGCCGGCCACCATGACGGCGGTGTTGGCGGCATTGGCGTCCTCGACCGAGCCGACCCGCGCCCGGTCGTCGCCGGCGGTGCCGAAGCCCGCCGTGACCACCGCATTGATCTCGCTTTCCCAGCGCCGCTTGGGCGTGTCGGCGAAGCGGGCGTCCAGCGTCACCTGCCCCTCCCGGATACGGAAGGCCCGCATCAGGCCGTCGCCGTCGAACCAGTGGGTGGCCGAGCCGCCGGGACGACGGAATTTGGCCGGACCGTTGCGGAACAGCGTCCCGGTCAGGTCCGCCGGGGCCCGGCCATGGATCAGCCGCAGGGCCCGGGGGGCGACGTCGGCCTCCAGATCGGCGGTGGCCAGGGCCCAGTCGGCGGCCACCTGCTGGGCCGCCATGGCCCGGACGGTCTCGGGCGTGATGACGGCGGCCGACAGGGCGGCGGCCCCCATCAGGAAGTTTCGGCGGGAAGCGAGCATGGAAGGTCTCCGTGAGAGCGTTGTTTCGGCGCGGCCTCAAGCAGCGAGCCGCCGCGCGGTGAGCGCTAGGCCCCTTCGAAAATGAAGCGCGGCCTCAAGCAGCGAGCCGCCGCGCGGTGAGCGCTAGGCCCCTTCGAAAATGAAGCGCGGCCTCAAGCAGGGAGCCGCCGCGCGGCGAACGACAGGCCGCTCAGCGAATGACAATGCTCTGGGTGACCGCGCCAGAGACGGTGACGCGGGCCTGGCCCCAGCGCGCCGGGCCCATATTGCCGACCGCATTGTTGGAGAAGGCATAGGGTTCGACCGGCATGCCGAACGGGTTGGTGTTCATCGTCCCGTCGCCGTTGACGTCATGAAACGCCTTCATGCCGTAGTCGCCGGCGGGCAGGTCGTTGAAGATGGCGGTCCGTTGTCCGGCGGCGACATCGATACGGGCGCTGCGCACCGGGGCTCCGCCCGTCCAGGCCGCCTCGCTGTCATACAGGGCGACCATCACCGCGCCGGTCGAGGCCCCGGTGTCGAAGGTCAGGGTCAGGCTGGACGGATCAGCCGCGAGGGCCGGGGCGGCGACAGACAGGGCCAGGGCGGCGAGGGCGGCGGCGAGGGTCTTCATGGCGGACATCCTGTTCAGGCAAGGCCCGATCGCCGGGCCCCGATGTCCTGACCCTCAGCCCGTCCCGCCGACGGGGCCAGCGCGATTACGGCGATGCACGGCCCGGGTTCGCCAACGACCAGACGATGCCACTGGCGACGCGTGAACGACCGCGCGATCAGTCGGCCGAGTCCTCGATGTGGTGGATCGCGTCGTCGTCGAGGCCGAAATGGTGGCCGATCTCGTGGACCAGCACATGGCTGATGATCTCGTACAGGCCGACATCGCCCCGTTCGCACCATTCATCGAGGATCGGCCGCCGGTACAGGAAGATGCGCGACGCCTCGGGGGCCGGGCCCAGCCCCTCGCGGCGGCCGATATCGACCCCGTGATACAGGCCGCTCAGCTCGAACGGGTCCTCGATGTCCAGCGCCGCCAGGGTCTCGTCATCGGCAAAATCATCGATGCGCAGCACCACATCCCCGGCCAGGGACCGGAACGGTTCGGGCAGGGCCTCCAGCGCCGCGCGGGCCAGCCGGGCGAAGTCCTCGAGGTCGGGGGCGGTCTGATCGGTCCAGGTCGGGGTCATGGCGTCCATATCGGCCCGACCGGTCTCTGCGGCAATCGCGTTCGCCGGGCGTGGCTTTTTCCCAGCTTGCGCTATGGTAGCCGTGCGAGTCAGCACGAACCGGCGGATAGATCTGCGAAATGGCCGAGGCCGATATTGCCTATGTAGCGACCGCGGGAGCGGCAGGCCTGGCCGTGGCGGTCAGCGCCTGGGCGTGGCGACTGCGTGCCCGCCTGTCGTCGCGGGAACGGCACGGCGGCAATGAACTGGACGCTACCCGCACCGCCCTGGCCCATTACGAGGGGGCCCTGGCCGCCTTCGATGATGCCCGGCTGTCGCTCGACTCGACCGGGGTGACCGGGGTGATCGGCGGCTCCGGGGTCTGGAGCGCCATGGCCCAGGACCTGCCCGGGGCTGAACACCATCCGATTGATGCCGTGCTCGCGGCGCTGCGCGAGGCCGCCGGCCCGCGGCTCGAGACCCTGATTGCCGCCGGTGAACCGTTCGACCAGGTGCTGGACCTGCCGTCCGGGGCCTGGCGTATCGACGGCCGCCCCTCGGCCGGGATCGCCTGGCTGCGCCTGTCGCGTCTCGGCGGCGTGACCCAGGTGGCCGAGAGCGGTCTGGGCCTGCTGGCCGATTCCTCACCGGCCCCGACCTGGATCGTCGATCCGGCCGGACGCCTGGCCTGGGCCAATCGCGCCTGGCTGGCCGAGATGAAGGCCGACAGTCTCGAGGATGCGCTCGAACGGTCGCTGAGCTTCGATCGCGGGGCCGACGCCATCGTCGCCGAGGCCGGACGGGCCCACACGCGGCAGGAGGGCTTCCGCTGGACCACCGGCGGCGGCCGGCGGCGCGCCTGGCGGATCATTGCCGAACCGGCCCCCGGCGGCGGCGGGGCCGTGGTCGCCTTCGCCATCGACATGACCGAGGCCGAGGAGACGCGCGACACCCTGCGCCGCCACGTCGAGGCCCATGACGAAACCCTGAACCACCTGGCCGACGCGGTCGCCATCTTCGGCCCGTCCAAGCGGCTGGCCTTCCACAACACCGCCTTCCAGACCCTGTTCAACATCGATCCGGCCTGGCTGGACGAGCGCCCGACCCATGCCGAACTGCTGGATCGCCTGCGCCAGCGCCGCCTGCTGCCCGAGGTCATCGACTATGCCGGCTGGAAGGCGCGCGAGCTGGAATTCTACGGCGCGTCCGAGGCGACGCCCGACGACAGCTGGTCCCTGCCCGACGGCCGCACCCTGCGCGTCGTGCGCCAGCCGCACCCGCTGGGCGGCATATTGCTGCTGTTCTCGGACATCACCGACGAACTGCAGCTGCGCAGCCGCTTCAACGCCCAGATCCAGGTCCAGACCGCGACCCTCGACAAGCTGAATGACGCCGTCGCCGTGTTCGGCTCGGACGGTCGTATCCGCCTGCACAACGAGGCCTTCGAAACCTTCTGGAAGCTGACGGACGACCAGCTGACCGACGCCTCGGACTTCGACGCCATCGCCGAGCTGTGCAAGGCCACCCTGCCCGACCCGGCCCTGTGGCTGGGCCTGAAGGCGCGGGTCGCCGACCCTGACCCCGAAAGCCGCGTCGCCATCTCGGGCGAGGGCCGCACCGCCGACGGCCGCATGGCCTCGTGGCAGACCCGCCCCCTGCCCGACGGCGCGACCCTGGTGGCCTTCTCCGACGTCACCGCCCAGCGCGAACTGGAACAGGCCCTGGCCGCCAAGGCCGCCGCCCTCGAGGAAAGCCAGGCGCTGAAGCGCGAGTTTGTCGGCAGCGTCTCCTATGAGCTGCGCACCCCCCTGACGACCATCGTCGGCTATTCCGAACTGCTGGAGACCCTCGGTGGCCTGCCCGAGCGCAGCCGCCAGCAGGCCGGGGCCATCCGCGTCGCCGCCAGCCAGCTGGCCCGGTCGATCGACGATGTGCTGGACATGGCCCAGATCGACGCCGGCGAGATGGAGCTGAGCCTCGGCGACCTGCACGTCCGCGACATGTTCGCCGGGATCGTGTCCCGCTACCGGCCCCGGGTCGAGGGCCGCGGGGCGACGCTGAAGGCCAAATGTCCGGCCCGGCTGCCGACCATCCGCGCCGACGAACGCCGCATCACCCAGGCGCTCGACCACCTGCTGGAAAACGCCGTCCGCGCCGTATCCGAAGGCGGCGAGGTCACCCTGTCGGCCGAGGCCAACAGTTCCGAACTGCGTATCCGCGTCGAGGATACCGGGCGCGGCATCCCCTATCACCTGCAGGCCCATGTCTTTGACCGCTTCGTGCGGCGCGACCGCGGCGGTCCCGGCGTCGGCCTGGCCCTGGTCAAGGCCATGGTCGAGATGCACGGCGGCTGGGCCGAGGTCGAGAGCGAGCCCGGCAAGGGCGCGGCCTTCATCCTGCATCTGCCGCTGCGCGCCACCGGCGCGTCGGTGCCGCCCGAACTGGGTCTGGTCAGCGCGGTCGGCGCCGAGTGAGACCCGGCCCCGGCGGGCCCTTTTGACCGCCTGCCTTCCTGGCCCTAACTAGCCGCCACCCATCCCCCGCCCCTGGACATCCGATGGCCCTCAAGCCCCTCAAGACCGCCCTGATCTATGATTTCGACGGCACCCTCGCGCGCGGCAACATGCAGGAGGTCAGCTTCATCCCGTCGATCGGCATGACGCCGACCCAGTTCTGGAACGACACGGTCCGCCCCCAGACCATCGCCGCCGATGGCGACGGCATCCTGATGTATATGCAGATGATGCTGCAGGTGGCCCGCGACCAGGGCCAGCCGGTCACCCGCAAGGCCCTGCGTGACCACGGCCAGGACGTGGCCCTGTTCGAGGGGCTGCGCGACCTCAGCTGGTTCGAGCGGATGAACGCCGTCGGGGCCCGGTACGGGCTCGACATCGAGCACTACATCATCTCCGCCGGCCTGACCGAGATGATCGAGGGCTGCCCGATCAACCCGGCCTTCAAACACGTGTTCGCGTCCAAATACGCCTATGACCTTGACGATGTGGCCGTCTGGCCGGCGGTCGGGGTCAACTACACCACCAAGACCCAGTACCTGTTCCGCATCAACAAGGGCGTCCACAATCACTGGGACGACGAGCGTATCAACCGCTTCATCCCCGACGACGAGCGGCCGGTGCCGTTCGAGCGGATGATCTTCCTCGGCGACGGCGACACCGATGTGCCGACGATGAAGATGATGCACACCAAGGGCGGCTATTCGATCGCCGTCTATGATCCCGACAGCACCCCGCGCGACCGCGACAAGGTGCACCGGCTGATCAGCGAGGACCGGGTCAATTTCGTCGCCGCCGCCGACTATCGCGAGGGCACGGCCGTCGACCTGATCGTCAAGGGCCTGATCGGCCGCATCGCCGTCAATGCCGGCACCATGCCGGCGGACTGACCTGAATCAAGGACGGGAGCACCCGGGCCCGGAACACTGCCTCCAGACTGGATGGAGCAAACGCCATGGCCGAGACCGACAGCACCGAGACCGTACGCGAGGCCGTGGGCGTCTTCGCCGACGCCGACGCCCTGCAGGCGGCGATCGACGACCTGCTGACCTCGGGGTTCGACCGGGCCGAACTCAGCCTGCTGGCGGGCGAGGACTCGGTGGTCGAGAAACTGGGCCACCACTACAGCCGGGTCACCGAGCTGGAGGACGAGCCCGAGGTCGCCACCGTCTGCTATGTGTCGCCGGAATCGCTGGGCGGGGCCGAGGGAGCTCTGATGGGCGGCCTGCTCTACCTCGGGGCCGTCGCCACCACCGGAGCCATCCTCATATCCGGCGGCACCCTGGCCGCCGCGGCCATCGGTGCGGTCGCGGTCGGGGGGGCCGGGGGCCTGCTCGGCACCTGGCTGGCCAGGCTGGTCGGAGACGCCCATGCCGAATATCTGCAGGAACAGCTGGACCACGGCGGTCTGCTGCTGTGGGTCCGGACCTGGAACGCCGCCGATGAGGCCAGCGCCGTCAGGATCATGCGCGAGCATTCCGGCCGCGACGTCCATGTGCACGGGCTGCAGCCGGTCCCCTGATCCGGCGGCAGGCTCTCAGCCGGTCGCGATCGCCAGCGGCCGCCGCTCGCGGTCCAGCGATACCACGACGTCGGCGTCGACCCCGCCGGCGATCATCGATCGCGTGATCCGCTCGAAATAGCCGATGAACCCGGCCAGTCGCGCCCGCTCGGCTGCTGGCAGGTCGGCCGGGGCCAGCCCCCGCAGCCCGGCCTCCTGTTCGCAGCGCCAGTCCAGAACGACCGCAAAGGCCGGGGCCCTGAGAAACAGCAGGGCATCGAACCGGTCGAACCGCGCGCGATAGGGTCCGGCCAGCTGGTCATTGGCCGCCCGCCGCCAGCGGCCGTCCGCGTCCCGGTCCCGCTCCAGCGCATTGATCGGTGCCGCCAGAGCCGCCTCACCCTGTGGCCTCGCCCCCAGACACCAGCCGTCCAGCAGTATGGCCGTCGGTCGCCCGGCGAATACCGGCCAGACCTCCGGCGGCAGCCGGTCGTCGGCCAGCTTGTCGAAAGCGGGCAGGGCCGTCCGGGCATCGGGTCCGGCCGCCGCCAGAGCCGCGATCACCCGATCCAGCAGGCCCAGATCATGGGTCCCGGGCGGCCCCCGCGTCCCGAACAGCGGATGGACGGTACGGGCCAGAACCGCGCGCTCGACCCGCGTCAGATAGACATCGTCCAGTGACAGATGGGCCGCCCCGGTGCGGGCGGCCACGGCGCGGGCCAGGGTGGTCTTGCCCGAGCCCTGCGACCCGGCGATGGCGATCAGCGGCACATGACCGGGACGGGCGTGCGCCGCGATCAGGGTCTCCACGGCCGCGATGAGCCGCGGATCGATCATCTCAGTGCTGGTTTTCCGGCAGTCGCACGACCAGGCCGTTCAGGGCGTCCGAGACGCGGATCTGGCACGACAGGCGCGAGTTGGGCTCGACCGCCTCGGCGAAGTCGAGCATCGACTCCTCCATCGCGCTGGGCTTGCCGGTCGCCTCGCGCCAGGCCTCATCGACATAGACGTGGCAGGTGGCACAGGCGCAGGCCCCGCCGCAGTCGGCGTCGATGCCGGGGACATTGTTGCGGATCGCCCCCTCCATCACCGACAGGCCGGTCTTGACCTCGATCACATGCTCGCGGCCGTCGTGTTCGATATAGGTGATCTTCGCCATGGCACGCTCTTGGCAAAGCCGGGCGGGGGAGGCAAGGCCATAGATTGGTGCCGTATAAAAACTATGGTATTTTGTTGGGCATGAATGACGCCCGGAAAATCACGGCGGTCCTGCCCGCCCGCCTGCTGGCGACGGCCCAGACCAACAGCGGTGCCAGCCTGACCCAGACGCTGAAAACTGCCCTCGAGCAGTACAATCATTCGGAATGGTGCCGGAAACTGCTGGCCACACAGGGGCAGTTCAAGCTCGACATCGATCTGGAGGACCTGCGCCGGGATCGGGAGTTCGACGCCCACGGCAACGTGCTTTGATCGCCGCGGACTCCAGTTCCCTGATCGCCTTCTTCGCCGGCGACAAGGCCGCGGACACCGCCGCGATCGCGTCCGCTGCGATTGAGGAACAGCTGAGCCTGCCGCCGATGGTCCAGTTCGAGATCCTCGCCGGCGCGGTCCCCGCCGCCCACCGGGACCTGATCGCCAATGCGACGCTGCTGGAGTTGCAGCCCGGCTACTGGCAGCGCGCCGGACTGATGCGGCTCTCGTTGCAAAAGCGGGGCCTGAAGGCCCGGGCGGCGGACTGTCTGATCGCCCAGTGCTGCATCGACGCGGATGTGTCCCTGATCACCCGCGACCGGGACTTCCGCCATTTCGCCACCCATTGCGGACTGAAGCTGGCGGTCTGATGGTCATTGATGGACCGCCTGTTGGCGCGCCTAACCGCTGATCTTCGCAATCACGCCGTCGCCTTCCTGCGGTCCGGGGCCACCATCAGCTTCTTGGTCTCGGCGATGGCCTTGGCCGGGTTCAGTCCCTTGGGACAGACCTGGGCGCAGTTCATGATCGTGTGGCAGCGGTACAGTTTGAACGGGTCCTCGAGATCGTCGAGCCGCTTCTGGGTCGCGTCGTCACGGCTGTCGGCGATCCAGCGATAGGACTGCAGCAGGGCCGCCGGACCGAGGTATTCGGTCTGGTTCCACCAGTAGCTGGGGCAGGAGGTCGAGCAGCAGGCGCACAGGATGCACTCGTACAGGCCGTCCAGCTTCTCGCGCTCGGCCGGGGTCTGCAGCCGCTCGGTCGTCGGGTCCGGTTCATCCGACTGCAGCCAGGGCTGGATCGAGTCGTACTGGGCGTAGAACAGGGTCAGGTCCGTCACCAGGTCCTTGACCACCGGCTGGTGCGGCAGGGGCGAGATGGCGATGGTGTCGCCCGAGCATTCGTCCCAGCCCTTGGTGCAGGCCAGGGTGTTGCGCCCGTCGATGTTCATCGAGCATGAGCCGCAGATGCCCTCGCGGCACGAGCGCCGGAACGACAGGGTCGGGTCGATCTCGTTCTTGATGTGGATCAGGGCGTCCAGCAGCATCGGGCCGTGGTCGGCCGTCGGCACCTCATAGACGTCCCAGCGCGGGTCGGCGTCGACCTCGGGGTCGTAGCGATAGACCTTGTAGGTCTTGACGTTCTTGGAACCGGGCGCGGCCTTGTGGACCTTGCCGGTGGTCGGCTTGGAGCCGCGCGGGAGGGTAAGCTGGACCATATTCAGTACACCCGTGCCTTGGGCTCGATATAGGCGATGTCGTCGGACATCGTGTAGTTGTGGACCGGCCGGTAATCGATCTTCACGGCCTCGGTCGGGGTCTTCCAGGCCAGGGTGTGTTTCATCCACTGCTTGTCGTCACGGTCGGGGAAGTCCTCGCGGGCATGGGCCCCGCGCGACTCGGTGCGGTTCAGCGCCCCCTCGATCGTCACCAGGGCCTGGTCGATCAGATTGTCGTATTCCAGCGTCTCGACCAGATCCGTGTTCCAGATCAGGCCGCGGTCGGTGGTCTTGATGTCCGCGCCGCGCGCATGGATGTCGCGCAGTTTGGCGACGCCCTCCTCGAGGGTCTTGCCGGTGCGGAACACGGCCGCGTCCGACTGCATGGCCCGCTGCATCTCGATACGCAGCTTCGCCGTCGGGGTCGAACCCGAGGCGTTGCGGAACCGGTCCAGCCGCGCCAGGTGACCGTCGGTGACCGCGGCCGGGGCGTCCGGCACCTTCGCGGCCTTGTCGACCACCACACCGGCGCGCAGGCCGGCGGCGCGGCCGAACACCACCAGGTCGGTCAGGCTGTTGGAGCCGAGGCGGTTGGCCCCGTGCACCGAGACGCAGGCGGCCTCGCCCACGGCCATCAGACCGGGCACCACGGTGTCGGCATTGTCGCCGACCTTGGTCAGGACCTCGCCGTGATAGTTGGTCGGGATGCCGCCCATATTGTAGTGGACCGTCGGCAGGACCGGGATCGGTTCCTTGGTCACATCGACGCCGGCAAAGATCTTGGCGCTCTCGGAAATCCCCGGCAGCCGCTTGTGCAGGATCTTCGGATCCAGATGGTCCAGGTGCAGGTAGATGTGGTCCTTGTTCGGACCGACGCCGCGCCCTTCACGAATCTCGATCGTCATCGACCGGCTGACCATGTCGCGCGGAGCCAGGTCCTTCACCGAAGGGGCATAGCGCTCCATAAAGCGCTCGCCCTCGGAATTGGTCAGATAGCCGCCCTCGCCGCGCGCGCCCTCGGTGATCAGACAGCCGGCCCCGTAGATGCCGGTCGGGTGGAACTGGACGAACTCCATGTCCTGCAGCGGCAGGCCGGCGCGCAGCACCATCGCATTGCCGTCACCGGTACAGGTGTGGGCGCTGGTCGCGCTGAAATAGGCGCGGCCGTAACCGCCGGTGGCCAGGATCACCAGCTTGGCCCGGAACCGGTGCATGGTGCCGTCGTCCAGCTTCCAGGCCGTGACCCCGGTGCAGGCCCCGTCCTGCATGATCAGGTCGAGGCCGAAATATTCGACGAAGAACTCGACCTCGCGGCGCACGGACTGGCCGTACAGGGTGTGCAGGATGGCGTGGCCGGTGCGGTCGGCGGCGGCGCAGGTACGCTGCACCGGTCCGGCCCCGAACTCCTTGGTCATGCCGCCGAAGGCACGCTGGTAGATCTTGCCGTCGTCGGTGCGGCTGAACGGCACGCCCCAGTGTTCCAGCTCATAGACAGCCTTGGGAGCCTCACGGACCAGATATTCAATCGCGTCCTGATCGCCCAGCCAGTCCGACCCCTTGACGGTGTCGTACATATGCCAGCGCCAGTCGTCCTCGCCCATATTGCCGAGCGAGGCCGAGATCCCGCCCTGGGCCGCGACCGTGTGCGACCGGGTCGGGAAGACCTTGGTGACGCAGGCGACCTTCAGTCCCTGCTGGGCGGCACCGAGGGCCGCGCGCAGGCCCGAGCCGCCCGCGCCGACGACGACGACGTCATATTCATGATCGACGAATTCATAGGTCGCCATGGGCGATCAGGCTCCGAAACCGGCCGGCAGCGGCGCTGAACCCAGCGCCAGCCGCACGATGAGGAAGACACTGGCGAAGGCCAGCACCAGACAGAGGACGGCGATCAGGATCAGCAGGACCCCGCGCGTCGAGGGTTTGTGAATATAGTCATCGACGATGACCTTCAGACCCATATTCATATGCCAGAGGCTGGCCACAAGGGTCACGGCCAGCAGCCCGGCGTTGACCGGGCTCTGGAACCAGATCAGCGCCCCGTCATAGCCGCCCCCGGCCAACTGCGCCGCGCTCCACAGGCCCCAGACCGTCAGCGGCACCAGGATCAGCGAGGACAGGCGCTCGGCCTTCCACTCACCGGCTCCATGATGCTCGGATACCTTGACGCCCTTGACGAAGGTCTTGGTCGAACCGCTCACAGCGCAACACTCCCGGACATGAACAGCCAGGCCCAGAAGGCCACACCGGCCAGCAGGCCGATCCAGATCGACAGGCTGCTCAGCAGGCTGGCCGTCTTCGGCTCAAGGCCCTCACCCATGTCCCAGACCAGATGCCGGATGCCCGAGGCCAGGTGATAGGTCAGGGCCAGGGTCAGGCCGAACCAGACCAGCAGGCCCAGCGGCGAGGCCGACAGGCCGGTGAAGGTCGCATAGACCTCCGGGCCGCAGGCCAGGGCCAGCAGCCAGATCCCGACCAGCACCGCGCCGGCCGACAGGGCGCTGCCGCTGATCCGGTGCAGGATCGAGGCCGCCATCGTCACGTGCCAGCGCCAGACCTGGAGATGGGGAGACAGGGGGCGGGGCCGGCCATTGGGCTGGAGGACCGGGCGGTCGCTCTGGTCGTCGCCCGAGACCGGGAGGGGGCTCGTCATGCGAATGGTTCTCAAAACCGAAGGAAATCAATCACCCGAAGGCGCACACAGGCTTTAGTGACCCCGGCGGCGGGGTGTCAACGAAGGCGACCCCCGGCCGCCCGTTCCGTGACGGTTTTCGGGGGCGGTTTCGACCCGGGTGAACCGCCCGGGTGGCAATCCCGGCGCGAGTGCGGCACTCTGGGTCGATGCCTCCTCTTACCATTGTTGCCCTCACCGCCGTCCTGCTGATGCAGGATCCCGGCACGCGCCCCTATGCGCCCGCCGCCGCCGCCACCCGACAGATCTACCAGCCCCCGGCGATCCGCCCGTTCGAGACCGCGCCCGGGCCGGGGGTCAGCGACGTCGAGACCTTTTTCGACCAGGGCGTGGCCGCCGCCGAACGCAGCGCCGATGCCCGCGCCGGTCCGCTGGACGGGCGCTGGCGGGCCCTGGACCCGGACGGCCGCCCCTTGCTCAGCCTGGTGTTGCGGGATGCCGGTGACGGCACGGTCGAGGGGGCCTGGCGCCGGGGCGACGACGGCCGCGCCCGTCTGGTCGACGCCATTTCGGTCGACGGCGGCCGCGCCGCCCTGACCCTGGACCGGCACGACAGCCTGCGGCTGCGGCGCAGCGGCGACGGCTGGCGCGGCGAGTTCGTCCACAACGGCCAGGCTCGCCCCGTAACCCTGCATCGTCCCTAGACGATAAGCCGCGCCACCACCGCCGCCCGCGTTTCCGCGTCATAGGGCCGCGCCCCGTCCCGGCCCCAGACCGGATCGGGCCACAGGCCGTCGTCGCGCCGGCGTCCGACGACATGGACATGCAGCTGGGCGGTGACATTGCCGAGCGCGGCGACATTCAGCTTGTCGACCGACCGCCCGGCGGCGGCCCCAAGGGCCCGCACAAGCTCCCCGGCCCGGACGATCTCTTCCATCAACCGCCCCCGGTCGGCCGGCGACAGATCGTCCAGCTCGACCGCCCCGGCCACACGCGGGATCAGGACCAGCCACGGAAACCGCGCATCGTCCTGCAGCCGCAGCTGGCACAGCGGCCAGTCGGCGACGAAGACGGAGCCGCCGTCGAAAGCGGGATCGATTTCAAAGCCGGATTTCATACCCACCGGTCGCCCGCGCGAGACCCCGGGTCAAGTCGTCAGGCCGCCGCGCTCGCCTCCATCAGGAACGCGTTCAGCTTGTTGCCGTCCGGATCGCGGAAATAGGCGGCGTAGAAGGGCCCGCCGCGCGGTCCGGGCGGGCCCTCGCAGGTGCCGCCGTGGGCCAGGGCGATGTCATACAGCCGCTGGACCTGATCGCGCGACGCCGCCTCCAGCGCCACCATCACCCCGTTGCCGACGCCGGCCGCCTCGCCGTTGAATGGCTTGGTCAGCCCGATCCCGGCCCCGCCGCCCGGCGTGCCCCAGGCGATGTAGGTCGACGCCTCCATCATCCGCGTCACGCCCAGTTCGGCGGCGAGGGCGTCATAGAATTTCGCCCCCCGCTCAAGGTCATTGGTGCCCAGTGTCACATAGCCGATCATGATGAAGCCCTCCCGTTAAGCGTCCATCTAGACATGAACAAAACAGGAACTCAAGCCGGCCGTTTCACTGCCGGGGTCATCGGCTTCGGGTCCTGAGCCCGGTCCGTCGTCGCTTCCCGCAGGATACTGTTGATCCGGGTCTGCCACCCTTCACCCGTGGCCTTGAAATGATCGACCACGTCCTTGTCGAGCCGTATCGAGACCGGAACCTTCGGATTGTCCGCCGCTGGCCGTCCCGGCCTACGCCGGAACTGGGCCAGCACCGCCTCCGGCAGTACATCCCGACCGCGCCGGGCCTTCCTCACCAATTCCCGGGTCAGCTCCGGGGCGTCATCCTTGTCACCCATACGGGCCTCCGTGGCTCTCGGAGCTGTGTTCGCAGCTCTCATTCAGTGTAGCGTTTCACTTCCTTCGGCCTGGCCCGGCGAAGGCTGATCACCCGAATGTCCTCACCCCGAAGGGTGAAGGTCATCGCATGCAAGGCCTCGCCGATCAGCCCATAGGCATTGAACCGCTCTTCGCCGTAGTCGAAGCGGGTATCCGCAATGATCAGAGCGTCATCGAGGACCATCTCGCAGGCGGCCGAGAGGGACACGCCGTGTTTGGCGATGTTGGCGGCGTCCTTCCCGGGATCGAACTCGATGGCCATCGCCTATATGTGTATATACACAAATCGACTCATGACAAGGCGTTTCCGTATATACATCAATATCGCCCGGAAGACTGACTAGCTCTCCGCCAGCCACCGCATCCGGCAGGCCATCATCGCCGTCTCGCCCAGCCGCTCGACCAGCCGCCAGTTGACCACGGCCCCGATCGGTGCGCCGACCACCGGGATCAGCTGGGCCATCTTGGCCAGATCGATGTGGTCGCGATACTCGATCTGGAAGCTGCGCCAGTCGTAATCCTCGATCCCGTCCGGCTGGTCGCGATCGTCGATCCAGGCCTCCAGCGCGGCCAGGGCCCCGGGTCGCCGGGCGGCGCTGGCGAAGGCCAGATGGAAGATGTGCAGCACGAACAACCGCTCGCGGAGCGTGCCGCCGCCCCAGCCGTAGCCGCCGACGATCTCGCCCAGCATCCGCACCTTGATCGCCATCAGGGCCGGGAAGTCCGCCGCCGCCAGCACAAAGCCGCCGGCCCCGGCCACCCCGCCCTCGACCCCGGCCGTATTGCGATAACGGCTGATCACCTGACGCACCCGGACCTCCCGCGCCGCCAGCGAACCGTCCCCCAGCGGCCGCACCTTGAGCAGGTCCGACCCGGTCATGATGCCGCCGGTCATGGCCGCGATCCCGGCGGTGACGATCGCATGCACCCGTTCGGGGATGATCCGGTTGATCCGCACCTGGGCCCCGCGCGTGGTCCGGTCCCACAGGCCGGGGGCCTTCAGCACGCGCGCCCGCCAGACCGCGACCTCGGCACGCACGGCCGCCTCGTCGGTGACGGTGACCAGCCCGTCCGGCGTTTCGGCGGCGGCGATGAGTTCAGGCGATCGGGTCACGGCGGCTCCGGCTGACGCGGCGTCACAGTTGCAGGCGAAAGCGCGCGGGGCTAGACCGCCGCGCGACAGCGGTGGTTGCACCGCCCCCTTCCTCCTGGAGACGAACCCTATGGCACGCGCGAAAATCGCCCTCATCGGCGCCGGCATGATCGGCGGCACCCTGGCCCATGTGGCCGCGCGCGAAGCCCTGGGCGACGTGATCCTGTTCGACATCGCCGAGGGCACGCCGCAGGGCAAGGCGCTGGACATCGCCGAGGCCACCGCCGTGATCGGTTCGTCGGTCTCGCTGAAGGGGGCCAATGACTACGCCGCCATCGCCGGTGCCGACGTCTGCATCGTCACCGCCGGCGTGCCCCGCAAGGACGGCATGAGCCGCGACGACCTGGTCTCGATCAACCTCAAGGTCATGAAGGCCGTCGGCGAGGGCATCAAGGCCCACGCCCCCAACGCCTTCGTCATCTGCATCACCAACCCGCTGGACGCCATGGTCTGGGCCCTGCAGAAATTCTCGGGCCTGCCGCACGAGAAGGTCGTCGGCATGGCCGGCGTGCTGGACTCGGCCCGCTTCGCCTATTTCCTGTCGGAAAAGACCGGCATCTCGGTCCAGGACATCCACGCCTGGACCCTGGGCGGCCACGGCGACGACATGGTGCCGATGGTGCGTCATTCGACCGTCGGCGGCCTGCCCCTGCCGGACGCGGTCACGGCCGGCTTCCTGTCGCAGGCGGACCTCGACGCCATCGTCACCCGCACCCGCAAGGGCGGCGGCGAGATCGTGGCCCTGCTGAAGACCGGCTCGGCCTTCTACGCCCCGGCCGAGAGCGCCATCGCCATGGCCCGCTCCTACCTGCTGGACCAGAAGCGCGTCCTGCCCTGCGCCGTCTGGCTGTCGGGCGAATACGGCCTCAAGGACCTCTACGTCGGCGTCCCCGCCCTGATCGGTGCCGGCGGCGTCGAAAAGGTCATCGAGTTCACGACCAATGCCGAAGAGAAGGCCATGTTCGAGAAGTCGGTCGCCTCGGTCCAGGGCCTGCTCCAGGCCTGCAAGGACATCGACAGCTCCCTGGCTTAAGGGCGCTACGCTCGCGACGCGGTCGCTCGCCACTTGAGCGCGCGGCGAAGCCGCCAGGCCGCGTCGGGTCGGGAGGTCCCCCCGGCTTGATCGGGGGGCCGACGACCGCGGCCCAACAAAAAAAGAGGGCCGCGGATCACTCCGCGGCCCTCTTTTCACGGGCCGGTCGCCGGACTATTGGGCCGGCGCGGCCTCGGGAACGAAAAAGCCGACGTGGGTCGCGAAGGTCGGCAGCAGCCCGACCCAGACCGAGGTCGGATCGATCAGCTGCTGGATGCCCACGCCGTCGACCAACAGGACGTCGAACTGGACGATGGCCGTGCCGGCCGACGCGCCGGGCGTGAAATAGGCCTTCAGGAACCGGTGCTCGAGGTTCCACTGGTTGACCAGGTCGGGCGTGATCGTCGGATTACTGAACGCCGCCATATACTGGATGTCGCCGCAGACGTCGGCCTGGCAGCCGTTGAAGAAGACCAGCCAGGTCATCGGGCCGTCGGTGACGGTGATGGAGGTGCGGCCGTCTTCGCGGGTCACCGCGCCGACCGTGGCCCCGACGCTGATCAGCCAGTCGCGCACGGCGGTGATCGCCAGCCCGCCCTGGGCCGGGGCGGCGGCCGGGGCGGCCTGGTAGGCGGCCTGGGTCACGGCACCGGGCGTGGTGGCCCCCGATGCGGCGGCAAGCGCGGCCCCGGGAGCGGCCAGCAGGGCGACGGTGGCGAGGGCAGCGGCGAAACGACGATGGATCATGGTGGGAACTCCGGTTTGGCCCATCTTAGAGCGAAATCGGTCTGGACGCGATCGCGTCCAGGCTCGGATTTCGCTCCAGAATTATGCTGGAGCCTGATTCACGGCATCGGCGGAATCGCGCAGCGATTCCTCCTCAACCGATCAGGCTCCGGCCCTCAGTCACGCGATTGCGCCAGCCAGTCGGCGCTGGTCATTTCGTGCAGGCGCGAGGCGGTCCGTTCGAATTCGAACGCCCCGTCACCGGCTGGATACAGGGCGTCCGGACCCGCGGCGGCCCGCGCCACCAGCCGCACCCGCGCCTCGTACAGGGCATCGACCAGGGTGACGAACCGCTTCGCCTGGTCGCGGCGGGCCGGGGCCAGCACCGGCACCGCGTCGAGGAACAGGGTGTGGAACCGCTCGGCGACGGCCAGATAGTCCTGCGGCCCGAGGGCCCGGCCGCACAGCTCTTCAAAGCCGGCCCAGGCCATCCCCCCGGCCGTGCGCGCGACCTTAACATCCCGCCCCAGCACCGTCAGATGCGCCGGCTCTTCCGGCTCGTCGCCCCGCAGGTCGGCCCACAGGGTCTCGAACTCCCCATCCCCGGTCTCGAACCACAGCCGCCCGGCCGCCAGCCGGTCCAGCCGCCAGTCGCGCGCCCCGGCCACCTGCAGCACTTCGCAACGCGCGGTGATCCGGTCGACGAAGGGCAGGAACAGCTGGCGGTTGATGCCGTTCAGATACAGCTGGTCCGGGGCCCGGTTGGAGGTCACGGCCAGCACCACCCCGCGCTCGAACAGGGCCTCGAACAGCCGGCCCAGGATCATCGCGTCGGCGATGTCGGTGACCTGCAGCTCATCGAAACACAGCAGCCGCGATTCCGAGGCGATCAGCTCGGCCACCGGCGCGATCGGGTCATCGCCCCGGTGGGTGCCGAACACGGCCTTGCGCTGCGCCTTGTCGCCCTCGCGCCACCGGCGGATCAGGTCGTGCACCCGGGCCATGAAGGCGTGGAAATGGGCCCGGGTCTTCCGCGGCTCGGGCGCGCAGGCGAAGAACAGGTCCATCAGCATGGATTTGCCGCGCCCCGGCGGCCCCCACAGATAGACGCCGGTCACCTCGGGTACCTTGCCGAACCGGCCGCGTCGCTTCAGGTCGTGGCTCAGCCGCGACAGGGCCGCGATGGCCTCGTCCTGGGCTGGATCGGGGCTGAGCTGCCCGTTGTGGATACGCTTGTCATAGGCGGCGCGGAGGCGTGTGGGCATGGTGACGGGGCTTAACGGTCCGGATCACGTCTGAAAAGCCGTTGCTTCGCGCCTGCGAAAGCCCATATGCAGCGCCTACGGCCAGTTCCACCGCGCCTCCAGGTGAAGAGCGGCCGCGTATTGAAGGAATTCCCCATGGGCTATCGCGTCGCCGTCATCGGTGCCACCGGCAATGTCGGCCGGGAAATGCTGAACATCCTCGAGGAACTGAATTTCCCCGTCGACAAGATGCACGCCCTCGCCTCGCGCAAATCGCGTGGCATCGAGGTGGCCTGGGGCGATCGCACGATCAAATGCGAGGACATCGACACCTTCGATTTCAAGACCGTCGACCTGGTGCTGATGAGCGCCGGCGGCGACGTCTCGCGCGCCTGGTCCGAGAAGATCGGCAAACAGGGCCCGATCGTGATCGACAACTCCTCGGCCTTCCGCAAGGACCCCGACGTGCCGCTGATCGTGCCGGAGGTGAACCCCGACGCCATCAAGCTGGTGACGAAGAAGAACATCGTCGCCAACCCCAATTGCTCGACGGCCCAGCTGGTCGTGGCCCTCAAGCCCCTGCATGACGCGGCGAAGATCAAACGCGCCGTGGTCTCGACCTATCAGTCGGTGTCGGGGGCCGGGAAGGAGGGCATGGACGAGCTGTGGAACCAGACCAAGGCCATCTACGGCCTCGGCGACGCCACGCCGAAGAAATTCCCCAAACAGATCGCCTTCAACGTCATCCCCTATATCGGCAGCTTCCTCGACGACGGCTACACCGACGAGGAGGCCAAGATGTGGGACGAGACCCACAAGATGCTGGACCCCGCCATCAAGCTGACCGTGACCTGCGTGCGGGTACCGGTCTTCGTCGGCCACTCCGAGTCGATCAACCTCGAGTTCGACCGCCCGATCAGCCCCGAGGAGGCCCGCGCCATCCTGCGCGACGCCCCCGGCGTCCAGGTCATCGATAAGCAGGAACACGACGGCTACATCACCCCGGTCGACGCCGCCGGTGAGCACGCCGTCTATGTCTCGCGCATCCGCAAGGATCACACGGTCGAGAACGGGCTCAACATCTGGGTCGTGTCGGACAACCTGCGCAAGGGGGCCGCCCTCAACGCCGTGCAGATCGCCCAGCTGCTGGACGAGACCGGCATGCTCAAATCCGCCACCGGCTTTCGTACCCTGACGGTCTAGTGACCGAATCCACCCCTGACGTCCGCCCGGCCCTGTTCGCCGGCGTCGCCTGCTATGTGATCTGGGGCCTGTCGCCCCTGGTCTATCAGCCGATGGGCGCGGCCGGGGCCGACGCCTGGGAGATCATGGGCCACCGCGCGGTCTGGGGCGTGATCTGGGCCGCCGGCCTGGTCCTGCTGGCCGGCCAGTCCGCCGGGGTGCGCCGCGCCCTGACCGACTGGCGCACCCTGGGCTGGCTGATGCTGTCGACGGTGATGATCGCCATCAACTGGGCCCTGTTCATCTGGGCGGTCAACCACGGCCATACGCTGGAGACCAGCCTCGGCTACTATCTCAATCCGCTGCTCAACATGGCCTTCGGGGCCTGGCTGTTCCGCGAGCGCATCAGCCGCGCCGGCCTGTTCGCCATCGCCCTGGCCGCCGTCGGCGTGGCCCTGCAGGCGGTGGCCCTGGGCCGGCTGCCGCTGATCTCCCTGACCCTGGCCGTGTCCTTCGCCATCTATGGCGTGATCCGCAAACAGGTGAAGGCCGAGGCCCAGACCGGCCTGTTCATCGAATGCCTGCTGATGGCCCCGCTGGGCCTGGCCTGGCTGGTCTGGCTGCACCTGAACGGGGCCGGCCATTTCGGCACCACGCCCAACGCCACCTTCTGGCTGCTGATGGCCGGACCGATCACGGTCGGCCCGCTGGTGCTGTTCGCCTGGGCGGCGCGCCGCCTGCCGCTGTCGATGGTCGGCTTCCTGCAGTTCATCGCCCCGACGCTCAGCTTCATCATCGGCGTGGCCCAGGGCGAGACCTTCACCTGGCTGCGCGGCGTCTCGTTCGGCTTCATCTGGCTGGGGGCCGGCGTCTTCCTCTGGGCCGCCCTGACCCAGGCCAGGGCCGCCCGGGCCGTGCTCAGGGCCCGCACCGGCCCGATCTAGAGGGACGCGTACAGCGCCCTGATCAGCCGCAGGGGCCGTGGATCGCCCAGCAGATGCGGCGACTGGCGCGTCATCACATAGGCGGCCGATATCCCGGTGGCCGGATCGGCGAAGACGCAACTGCCGCCCCAGCCGCAATGGCCGACCGCGTCCGGATTGGGCCCGAAGATGTCCAGACCGGCATTGCGCATCAGCCCCGCCGCCCAGCTGATCGTGAACGGCAGGACCCTGTCCGGCCCGTGACTCCGCTCGCGCGTCGCCTGGGCCAGCGCGCCCGCCGACAGGACGGTCTGCCCGTCCAGCGTCCCGCCGGTGGCGAGCGGCGTCAGCATCCGCGCCAGACCCGCCGCCGTCGCATGCATATTGGCCGACGGAATCTCCATCTGCCGCCATTCGCTGGACCCGCGCCCGCCGGGAGCCGAGCCCCGGTCGAGGAAGGCCGCCGTCTTGATCGCGTCGATCACGCCCAGGTCGGGAGCCGCCGTCGGCTTGCGCATCTGGGCGACCCGGTCATGTTCGCTCTCGGGCAGGCCGATCCACAGGTCGAGGTCGAACGGATCGGCGAAATCCTCGGCCAGGGCCGTGCCCATGGTCCGCCCGTCGACCAGACGGAACAGCTCGCCCGCCAGATAGCCGATGGTGATCGGATGATAGCCCGAGGCCGTGCCCGGTGGCCACATCGGGGCCTGGGCGCACAGCCGGTCCAGCACCGCCTCGCGGTGGCACCAGATGGCCGGCTCGGCCGGCTCGGAAAAGCCCGACAGCCCGGCCTGGTGGCTCATCAACTGGCCGACGGTGATGCCCGCCTTGCCTGCCTGGCCGAAGTCCGGCCAGTAGGCGGCGACCGGGGCTTCATATGACAGCAGGCCGCGCTCGACACAGCCGGCGATCAGCAGGGCCATCACCGCCTTGCCGGCCGAGAACACCGGGACCAGGGTCGCATCGGTGAAGGGCTGGGTCCGCGCCGTATCGGCATGACCGCCCCACAGATCGATGACCGGCTCGCCGCCGATACAGACACTGAACCGCGCCCCCAGCTCGTCCAGCCCCTCGGGGGCATCGCTGAAGTTCGCGGCGAAAGCCTCGCGCACCGCGGCGAAACGCTCGGGGCAGGGGCCATGGATATCGGGGAGACCGGTCATGGGATCGTCCTAACCGACCACCCCTGCGCCGTCACCCTCGCCTATTCCGGCCGCTGATCGTCCGACGCCACCCGCGCCGCCTCGAACTCGGCCCCCGGGGTCCATTGCGGCCAGGCGCGGCTGTCGGCCAGGTCGCGGCCGACCGCATACAGCAGGTCGATGTCGACCGCCGCCGCATCCATCACCCAGTCGGGCGACCAGTCGTCCGAGGGCTGGTGATAGCGGTGGGCGACATAGTCCTGGCTGGCGGCATTGTGGCCGGTAAAGCCGGCCGCGCCGAACAGGGCCGGCACCCCCATCTTGGCCAGGGGGAAATGGTCCGAGCGATAGAAGCCCCCGGCCTGGGGCGCGGGATCGGGGATCAGCACCCGCCCCTGTTCGGTGGCGCGCCGTTCCAGCCAGCCGTCGGTGTCGCTCTTGCCCGCGCCGATGACCACGATCTGCGGCGAGACCTCGGTGCCCGGCAGGAAGCTGTCCATATTGATATTGACCACCGTCGTCTCCAGCGGCCAGACCGGATTGGCGGCATAGTATTCCGAACCCAGCAGCCCGGCCTCCTCGGCGGTCCAGCTCACGAACACCACCGACCGGTCCGGGGCCGGGCCCGCCTTGAACAGCCGCGCCAGCTCCAGCAGGCCGGCCACGCCGGTCGCATTGTCGACCGCGCCGTTATAGATGGCGTCGCCGTCCTTGGGCGTGGCGATGCCGAAGGCATCCCAGTGGGCCCCGTACATCACCGTCTCGTCCGGGTGACCGGCCCCGGGAATCCGGGCCAGCACATTGCGGCTTTCGATCCGGTCGGCGGTCTGGCCGAAATCGATCGACATCGTCACTCCGTCCAGCGCCACCGGCCGGAATTCCGGCGTGCGCGCCTGGGCCTTCAGGGCGGCGAAATCCAGCCCCGCCGCCGTGAACAGGTCGGCGGCGACATCGCCCTGGATCCAGCCCTGGGCGGCGACCCGTTCGGCCTCGGGATCGGCGCGCACGATGTCGAATTTGGGCGCGGTCGAGGAATTCTCCAGCACGCTCCAGCCATAGCCGGCCCCGGCCGTGTCGTGGATCACCAGCACCGCCGCCGCCCCCTGGCGCGCCGCCTCCTGGAATTTATAGGTCCAGCGCCCGTAGAAGGTCATGGCGTTGTCGTCGAACCGGCCCGCCACCGGATGGCCCTCGGGCGCGCCGAAGTCGGGGTCATTGACCAGCACCAGCAGGATCTTGCCCCTCAGGTCGACGCCCTTGAAATCGTCCCAGCCGCGTTCCGGCGCATCGACGCCATAGCCGGCGAACACGATCGGGGCGTCGGACACGGTGATGTGGCTGACCGGCCGGTCACTGGATACCAGCACCTGCGGCCCGCGCTCCAGCGACCGCGTCGTGCCGCCGTGGCTGACCGTGATCGTCGCCGGCCCGTCCTGCCGGGTCCGGCCCAGCTGGGCTACCTGCACCCACTGGCCGTCCGGCCCGCCCGGCTCCAGCCCCAGGGCCTGGAACTGGCTGACCAGATAGTCGACCGTCTTCTGCTCGCCCGGCGTGGCCACGCCGCGCCCCTCGAATTCGTCCGAGGCCAGCACCCGCACATACGCATTCAGCCGCGCGCCTTCGGCGGCCGGGGCCGCTGACGGGGCCCCCGACTGGGCGAGCACCGGGCCCGACAACAGGGCGAGGGCGGCGGTCGACAACAGCAGTCGGGTCAGGCGGGAGGAGCGCATGGTCACATCCGGGTCGGGTCAGGGGGAGGCCGCCACCCTGACCCCCCGACCCCGCCCTGTCGAGGGCCGGTACAGGATCGCGGCCGGCCCCGCCCGGCGTGCCCGCCCCCGCCACGCCCCCGCCACGCCCCCGGCCCGGCGACGGCCCGGGGCCGCGGCCAGACGTCGCACGACGCATCGATGGCGCATCCGGCAGGCGACCGCCGTCGTCTCTTCCTGCGATCGCACCAAGGCGATCCGTCCAGGACTCCCGTCATGAAGCTCTCGACCCTCATCAGTGCCGTCTCGGCCGCCGCCCTCCTCGCCGCCGCCCCCGCGGCCTTCGCCCATCAACACGGCGGCATGAACCATGCGTCGGTCACCGTCGGCGGGGCCGCCATGTATGCGAACAAGACCATCGTCGAAAACGCCGTCGCCTCGCCGATCCACACGACCCTGGTCGCCGCGGCCGTCGCCGCCGGCCTGGTCGAGACCCTGTCCGGCCCGGGCCCCTTCACCATCTTCGCCCCGACCGACGCCGCCTTCGCCGCCCTGCCTGCCGGCACCGTCGAGACCCTGGTCCAGCCCGCGAACAAGGCCACCCTGACCAAAATCCTGACCTATCACGTGGTCGCCGGCCGGGTGACCGCCGCCGATGTCATCGCCCTGATCGAGGCCGGTGGAGGCTCCGCGGCCATCACCACCGTCTCGGGTGATACTCTGACGGCGTCGCTGCGCGATGGTTCGGTCATCCTGACCGACGAGAACGGCGGCGTCGCCACCGTGACCCAGGCTGACGTCTTCCAGTCCAACGGCGTGATTCATGTCACGGATGCCGTGTCGCTGCCGAACTAGGTCCCGGCGCGGCGGTGTCGAAAGACACTTCCGCCCACCGGCGCTGTCCCCGAGGCGTTGAGTCCAACGCCCGATCCGTCCAGATCCGGGGACAGCGCCGGATTCCTGCCATCCAGAGGGAGACGTGAAATGCTGAAGGCTTTGGTCGGACTCGCTGCCGCCGTGATGGCGTCGGCCTGTTCCACAGTCGGCGTGCGATCCGGGACGGAAGAGCCCGTCTATCAGGTGGTGGAGCGCGTCGGCGATCTGGAAATCCGTCGCTACGGTGAACGTATCGCGGCCCAGACGGTCGTGACGGGCGATAGCGCCGAGGCCCGCAACGCAGGATTTCGCAAGCTGGCCGGCTACATCTTCGGCGGCAACGATCGGCGCATGTCGATCTCCATGACCGCCCCGGTGGCCCAGGCCGGTGACCCGGCGACGGGGTCCGAAACGATTTCCATGACCGCGCCGGTGGCGCAGACGCCCTCTGGCGCGGACCGCTGGACCGTGCAGTTCTTTATGCCCGCCGCCTACACGATGGAGACGTTGCCGGTTCCGCGCGATCCCGCCGTCCAGCTGGTCGTCGTCCCTGCCGAAACCTATGCGGTTCTGAAATTCAGCGGCATGGGCTCGGTCCCCGCCGTGGAGACCCACACGGCCGATCTCCTCTCGGGTCTGGCGACAAGCCGCTGGATCCCGCGCGCCGATCCGGTGGCGTGGTTCTATGATCCGCCCTGGACGGTTCCGTCGTTCCGCCGCAATGAAATCGCGGTCCGCGTCGAGCCCGCCACCGCCGAGCGGCCTTGATTATTCAACCCGGCGCGGTCCCGCCGGTGTTGTGAGCCAGGCGCCAGCCCGCCTCCGACCACCCCGTACACCAGCGTTCTGCGGCGGGCCGTGCGCCAGGAAAACCCAACCCAGGAGGATCGGTCATGAGAAAATTTGTCGTTCACGCATGGAATTTCATCTTCAACCACAATGTGAGCCCGCTCCGGCACATCAAGGACGTGGCCATCAGACATTACGTTCTTCAGGCCCTGGGCTTCATGTGGGCCGTCAGTTTTTCGATTGCGATCGGTAGCTACGTGACGGCCTTCGCGAATATTGTCGGTCATGCCGTGTTGATCGGTGCTGCTGCCATCACCGTTTCCACCTACACCGCCGCGCGGGTTAAGCCGTCCATGTTCACGGGTTTTGGTCGACGACCGAATGGCGAGCACGAGTAGGCCAGCCGACCTGACTATCGGCTTGAACAGGCATCCTCTGGACGCCGGTAGAATTTCAGGATGCGCGCGCCTTTTGCAGGTATGGCGCAGGCCGAAATTCCGGCGTTTCCCACGTCAGGGCGCGTGACCTGGGAAACGCCTTCACCGACCTCTCCAGCGCGTCTGGGAGGAGGCTGGGTGGCAATAAAATATGCTCCGATTATGGGCCAAGTAGCCGCACATAAACGCTTCTTAGCCACTTCTTCCCTGGCCTTCGTAATGCGGGGGTCAGGTGTTCGAGTCACCTGACCGGCACCACCTGTCCAGAGCCACTCTGGACAGGAAGTCGGCGGGCGAGCGGCCGGAGTGCCGCAACGCTGGGAAGCCGCGTGGGTCCTGCATGGGACGGCCGGAGCACCGACCGGGCAAGGGTGCTGTCAGGGTAACCGCGCCAGGTCGAGAAGCGTCCTGCCCTGCCTGAAATCAGGCAACCACATCCGCCCAGGCGGAAGCCGCATCAGCGCGAAAGCGGCGCAGGGCGGGTCTGCTGATCAGATGGCGCTGGATATTGAAGGTGGTGTGGATGGCCGCGTGGGTGGTGAGGAACCTCCGGGCTGAGGCGGGGGATTTGAACCGCTGCTGCTGACGTTCTCGTCGTCGGATCGGCAGGTGGGAGTTCTCGACGCGGTTATTCTCCCGCAGCCGACCCGGCCGGAAACCGATGGCGGTTGAACGAAATCAACATTACGAAACAGCCCCTCCGTCAGCGGCTTACAGCCGAACTACCGAAGGTCCTCTAGCGTTCACCTGACGGCACCACGGGGTCTGACCGAAGACCGGCTTCCGCTTCCCGGCGGTTGTAAAAATACAGCGTCTCGGCCCCGACTATTTCGTAGATTGTGGTGCACAACCGCCCGTCGACGCCAACAAATAGAACTTCCGTTAGTAGCCGGTCGCCGACGTGAAAAATCTCACGCATTAGAATCATGATCAGGCCGCACATATTGCGCCGGGAGCCCACGACACTTCCGGCAGTGACAAGAGACGCCTTTCAGACGCCAATCTAACCAAAACTAACCTTGGCGACACTGGAAACATTTGAAAAACATAAATATTTACTTACGTTTTCAGCCGCTCCGATCATTTTCACCAAAGCTGAGTTCAGTCAATAGAATTCCTGCGCATGAAACAAGCATCAAAACAGGCCGCCAGAACACACAAGATCCATAGATTAATTCAAACAGCCGACTTTATATGTCGTTTACACGACATATAGGCCGTTTACACAGAAATCCTGAGTTCTCAAAAAATTGACCGAGATCAAGGGTGGGCAACCTGGTTTTCCCTATTTGAAAAAGGGCCGGCACAACTTGAAGTGATTGGCCGTGTCCGCGAGCGTCTCGCGCCATTAATTTCAAAAGTTAAAGCGGAGATAGAAAAATGACTAAGAATTCTAGGTACATTCGACTGTCCGTCGGCGTGTCGGCCTTGGCACTGATCGTCGCGTCTCCGGCCCTGGCCCAGGCGGTTGTGAGTCCCGGACTGGACGTCGATCCGGTCTTCGTCATCACCGCCGATCAGGTGCTCACGCTCGGCGTCACCGACGCCGGAACGCCCGCCGCGACCGCCGTTGTCGCATCGACCGCGACCGGCACGATCGTGCAACGCCTGAGCGTCGGCGAGGAAGAGCCGGTGCCGCTGGCCCCGGCCGCCGCGCCGGGCGACCTCGACGCCATCATCTCCATCGACAATGCCGGCACGGTGTCGATCAAGGCGCTGGCCACGGCCACCAACGACGAAGGACATGCGGTCGCGAACGCCGACCTTGTGGACGCGGTCACACAGATCGCGACGGCGCCCAACGCAACCGTCTCGGCCTCGCTGGTCAACTCCGGTCTGTTTGACCTCGGCGCGAGCGCCAGCGCGACGGGCACGGACTTCCCCGGCGACATTGCGGCGCGGGCCACGGCGAGCGCCATCGGCGGCCTGCATCAGGAAGCCACCGTCGAAGGCGGCGGCGGCGGATCCGCCAGCACCTCCATGATCAATAGCGGAACCATCCTGTTCAACGGTACCGCCACGGCCAATGCGGTCGGCGACGCGCTCGCGCGCGCCACGGCCGGCGAAGCCCTGTTCATGCGGGCCCAGGCCAACGGCGGCGGCGACGGCGTGACCAGCACAACCTTCTCCAACAGCGGAACGCTGACGGCCGGTGCGGCCGCCCTGGCCACCTCCAGCGCCGGTGCGGCCACCGCCGAGTCCACACTGGGCGGCGGCGAACATGGCCTGTTCCACCTGCGGACCGCGTCCAACGGTTCGGGGGACGACAGCTCCACGGTGACCGTCACAAACGCCGCTGCCGGCCGCATCACCGGAACGTCCATCGCGACCGCCAACGGGACGACCATCGCCGACAGCAACGCGGTCGCCGACAGCCTTCTCGTCACCAAGGTCCAGTCCAACGGTCAGGACGGCGGCCTCTCGATCGCCACCGTCACCAACAACGGGCGGATTAATTTCGGGGCCACGAGCGTGGCGAGCGCCTTGGCCGAAGGCTCCCGGTCCGGGGCCATCGCGACGATAGGCTCCGCCATTCTGCAGGTGGCCGAAGCCGAAGGCTCTCCCCAGATCGAGAACCGGACCGCAGCCGTAACCCTCACCAACAGCGCGAGCGGCGTGATCAATGTCATCGGGTCCGCCTCGGCGACCGGCGACTTGGCCAACGCCAGCTCGCAGCTGGATCCGGCTGTGCTGCAGCAGGCCACCACCACCGGTGCCGCCAGCGCCGCCTTCACCAACGGCGGCTCCTTCCTGGCCAGCAGCAGCGCGTCTGCGACCGGCCTTACGGGAACGGCGCAAGCCGGCGCGGTTGGCGTCGAGCAGGAAGTCACCGGCAACACCGCCCTGGCCACGTTCGCCAACACGGGTACCTTTACGGTCCAGTCGATCGCCGGCGTGTTCGGCGAGACCAGCGGCTCGGCCTTGGCCAGTTCGATCGGCTACACGGCGTTTGGCGACCCGCTGACGCTGGCTGTGACCAATAGCGGGGCCGTGGTTGTCACCGCTGACGCCCAGGTTGCTGGCCCGGCGACCGCCGGGGCGCTCGGCCTTGGCTTCTACGGCACCTACGACCCGACCGTGGTCGTCGAGGGCGAAGAAGGCGGTGGCCATGGCGGCACCGAAGGCCACGGCGGCCCCACCAATGGGGGCCACGGCACGGGTGAAGGCGGCCCGGTCATCTGGGAAGAAGAGGCAGCCAACAGCCTCTCCGGTGCCGTCACCAACTCCGGCAGCCTGACTGTCACTGCAAGCGCCACCGGCTCGATTCTGATGGACGCCCCTGTTCCTGGCCTGGCCTTGCCCGCCGCGCCCGCCGACCTGCCCGTCGGCGCCACGGCGGTCGGCATGGACTTCGAGTCGGCCGTCAACACCGCCACCCTGACCAACACCGGGGCGATCATCGTTTCGGCGCGCACGAATGTCGGCGTCGCGTCGGCGACCGGCATTCTGGTGCGGGACTTTGATGCCTCGCCCATTCTGCCGCCTGAAGGCGCGGTCTTCACCATCATCAACGACGGTGGCACGATCACCGCCCGCGAGAGCACCGACGGCGGTCTGACCTGGACACACGGGCTGGCGATCGACACGATCCTGGCCCCAAACGCCGTGGCCATCCGCCTCCTCGGCGGCGGCTCCATTTACGGAAACGTCGATATCTCGGCCGATGACAGCATCACCATCACCGGCGGCACAACCACTCTCGACGGCCTGATCAATCCCAACGGGGAGTTTGAGGGGTCGCTGACCATCGCCAGCGGCGGTGCGTTGCACCTTGTGGATTCGCGCACCGCCAACCCGTCCTATGACGGACCTGCCGGCGGCTATGTGAACACCTTCACTGTCGCATCGGGTGGCACTCTGGTGCTGGACATGCCGCTGTCGTTCGGCGGCTCCGGAGCGCCCTTGGGATCGGTCGGTGCCTTGGCCATCCCGTCGCCTATCCAGGTGATTGCGGCCAATACGGTCACGCTGGCGGGAACGCTGCAGCTCAACCTGTCGACGTCGAACGGCCTGTTCGAGAACTTCTACAGCATCGACAACATCATCGACGCCAACGTCCTCAACGGGACCTTCTCAAGCGTGGTCACCAATACCGGAAGCCCGCTGCTGGTTCCGGTAGCCGTCTATGACAGTGGGGCCAACGTTGACCTGACCATCACTCGTATCGGGTTTGGTGCCGTATCGGGCCTGACAGGCAACCAGGGCGCGGTCGGCGGCGGCATCGAGGCGGTTTACAGCCCGACCCTGACGGGCCCGTTCGCCAGCTTGCTCTCCAACCTGTTCCTGCTGGACGCCACGGACTACCCCCTGGCGCTGGATCAGCTCACCGGTGCTCAGACCGCTGGCTATCTCCAGTCCCTGCGTAACAGCAGCCAGCAGCTGAACACCGCCATCGCCGACCAGTCGGACTGCCTGAGCAGCCCCGAAGGTATCGAAAGCTGCCGCAATCCGGAAACCGGGTTCCGCCTGTGGATGGCTGGCGGCCTGACCAGCGCCAACCTTGATGGCGACGCCAATGCGCCGGGGTCCGACGCCAAGCAACAGTTCGCGATTGTCGGCCTGGACCACGTGATGGACAAGGTGAGGGTCGGCGGCTACGTCGGCTATCGCGATCTGGAGGTCGACTTTGACCGCCAGAATGGCCGGATCAACGCCGATGGCTGGCTGATCGGACTGCGGGCGGCATATGACACCGGCGACTACTATCTGCGCGGCGTCGGCAGCTTCACGAAGCTGAGCGGCTCCAGCATCCGGTCCATTGGCATCCTGAGCACGGCCGGAACCGCAGCGGGCACGCCGGACACCGGCACTCTTTCGCTCTATGCGGAAGCGGGGGCCCGCTTCCCGGTCCAGGGCACATGGCTGACGCCGTTCATCGCGCTGGACCACGCCGGCTCTGAGCTGAGCGCCTTTACCGAAACGGGCGTGCCGGGAGCCAATCTCGCCTACTCCGACCAGTCGGTGTCGCAGACATCGCTGCTGGCCGGCCTGAAGTGGACGGGCCGCATGGGGTCGTTCATCCCCGAGGCGCGCATCGCCTACCGCAGTGACCTGGGCGACTCGGCCTTCGACGTGACCGCCCGGTTCGCAGACGCTCCGGCGGGGAGTGCGTTCACCGTTCAGTCGCCGGTCGTTGATCGCGGTTCGTTCCTCGCGGGTCTCAGCCTGACGGGCGCTTTCTCGGACCGAGTGAGCGGGAGGATCGGCTACACGGGTCGCTTCGGTAGCGGCATTGATGACCAGGCTGTCTACGGCAGCGTGACCATCAGGTTCGGTGCCGGCGCTCGATAGTCCCGAGATCCTCGGCTCAAAAGCGTTGGGGGGCCGGCAGCAATGCCGGCCCCCTTTCACATTCCGCCGCATGGACATGGTGCCCGGCGCAAAGGCGACGGCGTCATCCGGGACCGTTTGCGCGTTTCACCAGAACGTTGCGCCAGGCTCGCGGGTCGGACAGCGACGACCATGCCCGTGAGGCCATCGTCACCGGCTGCTCGATCGCTCCCTTTGTGGCCGTCAGTTGCCCTCCCGCGTCGTCGAATTAAGGACCGCCCCTCTCGCAAATGGTGCTCGCGCCCCGCCGGTTGGAATTAGCCGGTTGAATCAGCAGACGCGTCGCCCTTCCGCCCGCCCAACACATCGACGGCTGAAACGTGCGCGGTTTCCGATCGGTACTGCAGCCCCCCTTCTGAGATGCCAGTGGGGTTGGAAGAGCAGATATCGCAACCGGCCGTCGCCGTCCGAAGGGCCAAGATGAGCCGGAGACCGATGTGCGCTTAAAGAATGGAGAGCGTGGGCTCCGAAGTGACGGTGGCGTTTCGGGATTGCCCGGCGTTTCCCACGGAAAGCCGCCTTAACCAGGAAACGCGCCAGGGGTCCCGATTTCCGAAGCCGGGAAGGGGCTGGGTGCTGGTGAAACGCACCCTGCATTCAGACGCCAACAAACTGACCGAAAACACCTTTTACCCTGTCGTTCCCGGGCGTTCGTAATGCGGGGTCAGGTGTGCGAGTCACCTGAGCGGCACCACTTTTCCAGTCGCACTCTGGCGAGGATGCCGGCAAGCGAGCGGCGGAAGGGCCGTCGCGCTGGATCGACGCGTGGCTCCGGGCTGGGTGGCGTTCAGAGGGACGCGCTCCACGATGGGGGCCGATCACCCGGCAAATGTCATTAGGTTCAGATGAGACGCGAGGGTCACGTCACCTTCAGAGCCGCAGCCGGATGCCGCATATCGTTCCCTTTGCGAATCCGTCGGCGACCGAGACCGACGGCGCGGAGAGGCCAGGGCGGCGGCATGGGTGCGGCTGGCCGGGGCGCGCTTCTGCTGACCCGGCGTTGACCCTCACCCCGCCGCCAGCCACGCCTCCACACCCATCGCCGCCACAACCCCCGACGCCAGCGACGCCTGCAGCAGATAGCCGCCGGTCGGGGCTTCCCAGTCCAGCATCTCGCCGGCCACGAACACCCCCGGGCGGGCCGTCAGCATCAGGTCGGGGCCGGTCGCGTCCAGCCGGACGCCGCCGGCGGTCGAGATGGCGCGGGCCAGGCCCTGGACCCCGGTCACCGTCAGCCGCAGCGCCTTGATCCGGCGGGCCAGCTTGTCCGGGCCGGTCGGCATCTCGCCCGGCACCTCGCGCAGCAGGGCGGCGGCGGGCGCGGACAGCCCCCCGGCCTTGCGCAGCCAGCTGGCCATACTGTCCTTGCCGCGCCCGGCCTGCAGCCGCGCCGCCAAAGCCTCGACCGACAGGTCGGGCCGAAGGTCGACGGTCAGCAACGCCGACCCCTCCGCCGCCACCGCCTCGCGCAGGGCCGCCGACAGCGTATAGACCGCCCCGCCCTCCAGCCCGTAGGTCGTGACCACCGCCTCGCCGCGCACGGTGCGGTCGCCGACCGTCAGGGCCACCCCCTTCAGCGGCTGGCCGGCGACGCGCGCGCGCACCACCTCGGACCAGTCAATATTGACGCCCATGTTCGACGGTCGCAGCGGCACCACCGCCACCCCGGCGGCCGCCAGCGGCTCGACCCAGGCCCCGTCCGCGCCCAGTTTCGGCCAGCTGGCCCCGCCCAGGGCCAGCACCACCGCATCGGGCCGTTCCAGCCGCTCACCGTCCGGGGTGTCGAACCGCAGGGCCCCGTCCGCGCTCCAGCCGGTCCAGCGCGAGCGGGTGCGCAGCTGCACGCCCAGCCCGTCCAGCCGCGCCAGCCAGGCCCGCAGCAGGGGCGAGGCCTTCATCGCCCGCGGAAACACCCGGCCGCTGGAGCCGGTAAAGGTGGCCTGGCCCAGCCCCTCGGCCCAGGCGGTCAATTCGTCCGGCGAAAACGCGTCCAGCCACGGCGACACCGCCGCGGCCGCGCCGCCGTACCGGCCCTCGAACGCCGCCTGGTCCTCCGAATGGGTCAGGTTCAGCCCGCCGCGCCCGGCCATCAGCAGCTTGCGCCCCGGCGACGGCATCCGCTCATGCACGGTCACCTGCGCCCCCGCCTGGGCCAGCCGTTCGGCCGCCATCAGCCCGGCCGGTCCGGCCCCGACGATGTGGATGGTCTTCGCTGCAATGGTCATGGCGCGGTCCCTAGCCTGTTCCGCGCAGCGCGTCATCGCGCCCGCCCAACCGCTGTTGCGTAAAAACCGTTCGTGGAACGTCCGCACCCGGCATACGCTCCCGCCCCATGAGTGTTGCCTTTACCCGCGAGGAGGATCTGGAGGCCACGGCCGCCGACCTGCCCGACCGCCCGATCTCGCCCCACCCCAACCGGGTCACCCCGGCCGGGCTGGCGGCGATCGAGTCCGCCCTGGCCGCGGCCCGCGCCGCCTATGGCGCCGCCCAGGCCCATGGCGAGATCGAGACCGACCGCACCGCCATGGCCCGGGCCACCCGCGACCTGCGCTACTGGTCGGCGCGGCGCGCCTCGGCCCAGCCGGTCGAGATCGCCCCCGCCGACGGCCGCGTCCGCTTCGGCGGCTCGGTCACCCTGGAACGCGACGACGGCCGCAGCCAGACCTGGCGGATCGTCGGCGAGGACGAGGCCGATCCGGCCAAGGGCAGCGTCAGCCATATCTCCCCCCTGGCCGTGGCCCTGAGCGGCAAATGCGTCGGCGACACCGCCGTGATCGCCGGGCGCACCGTCGAAATCACCGCCGTCGACTGAGTCATCTTCACCCGGAAGGTTGTCCCCGGCGGCCCGATGGCTCAAACAGGGCGGGACGGGCGGGTGACCGCCCCGGGACCGCGCGCCGCGCGCCGGTGCCATATCGACCTCCCGGCGCTCCCGCAGCGCGAAGCGCGACAGCGCCACGAAAGAGAGACCTCCATGGCCCGCAAGCCCAACTACAGTTTCGAACGCATGGAGCGCGACCGCGCCGACGCCAAGAAGGCCGCCGAAAAGGCCGCCAAGAAGGCTGAAAAGAAAGCCCAGGCCGCCTGGGAAGCCGGCGAGGGCCCGCAGCCCGAGACCCCGCCCGCCGAGGACTAGAGCGCCCGCACCCAGGGGCCGTCCCGCCGCTGCAGCAGCAGGTCGGTGACGGCCCACACCAGCGCATCCGCCCGGTCGGGGCTGGCGCGACCGCCGCCCTCACCGCCCAGACCACACAGTTCCTCTTCCAGCGGCTCCAGCCCGGCGGCATGGGCGACCCGGCCCTGTTCATAGAGGGCCGCCACCGGCTCGGCCCGCGCCGCCTTGCCCAGCACCGCATGCACGCGCCGGATCGGCACCGTCAGCCCCGCCGCCCGCAGCACCGCCCCGGCCATGGCCCCGCCCTGGTTGGTCTCGACCACCACCCGGTGCGCGCCATACGCCTCGACCGCCGCCCGCACCCGCCCGGCCCAGCCCTCGGGCGACAGCCCCCGCACCGTCCGGTCGGCCAGCACCAGAACCCGGTCCCCCGCCCGTCCCGCCACCACGATCCCGCACGCATCCCGCGCCCGCCCGGATAGCGGCCCCGCCGGCGGGTCCACGGCAACAACCACTTCTTGCAGGGGGCTATCGCGCTTCGCGCTACTTGAGCCCCGAATGGTCCCGGACGGTTGATCGTGCCCTACCCCGTTCATCCCCGCGAAGGCGGGGCCCCAGTCGGCTCCCAGCGCTCTCGCCTTATCGATTTCCTCCAGCCCAAATAGCGCGCCCTCGACCTCCAGCACCCGTCCGTCCAGCTCCTGCGCCGCCCGTCGGGTGCCGCCGTAAAGATCGAGCATCGCCGCCAGAAACCCGGGGGCGAGGTGTGCGGAATTGGTCGCCGTCGCCGCGTCCGTCCGAACCAGCCCCGGCTCGTCAAGCACACCCCTCAGCAACCGCCCCGGCTTCGGCGTACTCGTCAGAATCAGCCGGGGTCTTTCCCCCAACCTCAACCCCAGCCGCAACATCGCCAGCGTTTCCTGCCCATACTCCCACGCACAAAACTCATCCCCCCAGGCCGCATGAAACTGGGGCCCGCGCAGCCGCTCCGGTTCGCGGGCCGAGAAGATCAGCCCCAGCACCCCGCCCGGGAACACCACCCGCCGCAGCGACGGCTCGAACCGCGCGCCCGAGCGGAACGGCAGGTTCAGCACCCCCGACGGCCCCTCGACCATCACCGCCCGCGCGTCATTCAGCGTCGGCGCCACCAGGGCGATCCGCCCCGCCGCCCCCACCGTCCGCGCCAGCCGCGCCGCCTCGGCCCAGACCCATTCCGCCCCCGCCCGCGTCTTGCCCGCCCCGCGCCCGCCCAGAAACAGCCAGGTCGTCCAGTCCCCACCCGGCGCCCTCTGCCCGTCATGCGCCACCCGATCCCAGGCGGCGGCACCGGCGCTTTCGGCGTCCAATTCAAGAGCCCTCCCCCTCGATGGGGGAGGGTTGGGTGGGGGTGACACTCTGACCGATTGAGTCTCCGGCGTTCCCTTCGGCACCCTCGTGCCTTCACCCCCATCCCCGGCCCTTCTCCCATCAAGGGGGAAGGGGGCATCATCGCTCAACCCGCCCCCTCCCCCCGCAGAAAGTCCAGCGCCGCCCGCCGCCCCCGCTCGGTCCCGTCGGGGTCATCGCCATCCCCCCCGGCCCCGCCGCGCGCCAGCCGTTCCAGCGTCCCGGCCAGCCGCGCATAGGTGTAGGCCCGGGCCGGTTCCAGATCGCGCAGCATGCGGATCGCGCTCTGCGCCGCCGCCCGCGCCGCCTCCCCCAGTGAGGCATCCACCGCCAGCGCCCGGCACGGCGCATCGGCCGCCGCCACCCCATCCTCAGCCCCCAGCACCCGCACCACCGCATCCGCCTCTGCCGGCGACAGCCCCGTCAGCGGCGGCCGGTCGTCCTTGCGCCGCCAGCCGTCGCGGCGTGCGCGGGCATACAGGGTCCGTTCGGTCCCGCCATACTGTTCAACCAGCGCCTTGGCCGTGGCCCCGGCCTGATACAGCCGCCGCATCTCGTCCCATTCGGCGTCATTGCGGCGGCGATAGGGTTTGCGGTGAAGAGGTGTGGATCGGGTCATGCCCGCATTATCGGGCAGGCCGGAACGGGGGCGGGAAATTGGCGCTCAGAAACCGTGAGGCCATTGATCGGTCGGGGGTTTTTCGCAGGAATTAGGCGGAAACGTACCCGATTCCCCCCCACCGGACGACAGCAGCACCGGAACGGCGGTTGGAGGGGCGCGCCTCCCTTCCTGACGATTTGGGTAGAAAGCTAGAAACGCTCGCAACCGGAGGACGGTTAGCGCAAGCTCCAACGAAGCGAGTCACAGAGGTCGGATAGTTGCTATGTATTTGAAAGCGGCCACACTCGATGACCTGCTAGCGCGTGTTTTCGACAAACTGCTCAAAAGCAAGGTGCGCCTCAAAGCGACAAAGGGTGACAACGTAGAAATTTCAGGGGTCAGCCTAGAGCTCACCCAACCTAGAGCTAGACTTAGCAGAACCGAAGTAAAGGGGACAATCTTCAGCTGTCTCGGAGAGTTTCTTTGGTATGTGTCATGCTCAAACACCTCATCACAAATTGAGTATTATATAAGTAGATATAAAGATTTCGCGGAAACTGATGGCACAATATGGGGCGCCTATGGGCCCCGCATTTTCGGCGGAGAACGATCACAGTACGAGATCGTAATCGACACGCTTCGAAAAAAGCCGACTTCAAGACAAGCCGTTATACAGTTGTTTGACCGCACTGATATTGAGGAGGAGCACAAGGATATTCCGTGCACATGCACTTTGCAGTTTCTACAGCGTGACGGCGCCCTTCATATGATCGCACACATGCGATCAAACGATGCATATTGGGGTCTCCCTCACGACATTTTCGCTTTCACTATGATACAGGAGATCGTCGCGAACGAGCTAGGTTATAGGCTCGGTAGCTACAAACATCTTGTTGGAAGCCTTCATCTCTACGACGCTTCCCGTGATGAGGTCGGGCGGTTTTTAAGCGAGGGTGTCCAGCCTACAAGCGCGATGCCCCCCATGAGCCCAGGGCGTCAATGGCCCGACATCAACGAAGTCTTTGCTGCAGAAGCATTGCTTAGAAGACAGGGGATTTCTGCGGTGGATACCGCTATCGCGACAGCGGCTAGACTAACCCCCTTTTGGGCAGACATGGTGAGGCTTCTCGCAATCTATGCCCTGACCAAGGGTTCACATGGGGAACCAGAGAGATTGAGGCCGGTCGTCAAGCTACAGAACGAAATGTCGTCCAGCTATTTCAGAACCTATATCCGCAGGCGCTCGAGAGTGATCGAGCGGAAACAGGAAGAGCTCAATCTGAGCATCGCTGAAAGTCCAGAACATGAGGAGAGCGCCCTTGCGGCCAGCTGACGTTACCCGAGCGAATGCGCTCACGGCAAAGCTCATCGAGTTCAACAATCAACTTGCTTTACCCGGTATTGGCACGGACGAGCGGCGCTCCAGTCTGGTGAGGCAGATGATCGACAGCCTTCACCGCGTTGAATATGTAGAACGTCTAGGCGAGAGGGACATTGCCACCGAGAGAGCAGATCCAAGCAGCGACCTCTTCGATCCTTTGAAGGCCGCTGTTCTGCACCTACGAGCTGGTGACGTTGATGAAGCCGCTTGGCTAGTATTTCTATCCACCCATTTCGGTTTTCACAGGCGCGTGGGATGGCGATCGACGCGTATGGTATATGGCGCGCTGGGCGGTGATCCGTGGACGTGGGCAAAGGTATCAACGGATCCCCTAGGCTTCAGGGCATGGTTTCAAGGCCGCGCTACCGAACTGCGCGGCGCGGTTTTTGGTAACCACCGCAAATATGAGAGCATCCGCGTCGACGCGCGGGAGAACTTGTCAGACACGATTGAGAGCTATGTTGCTTGGGTGGGTGCCAATCGAGGGCATGCCCTCATGTTTTCCGACGCCTTGAATTCAAATAACCACGACCCGAGAAAGACGTTTGACGCGCTGTATAGAAGCATGAATGTCGCTAGGTTTGGGCGTACCGGGCGGTTTGATTATCTCACGATGGTCGGAAAGATCGGGGTTGTGAACGTGGACCCCCCCCACCCATATTTTGGCGCTGCCACTGGCCCTGTTGATGGGGCTAGGCTCCTTTTCACAGGCTCGAAAGTCGGACCTGCTCGCCCACCTGAACTTAGTGCCCAGGTCGTTCGACTCGGTGATTTTTTAGGTCTGGGCATGCAGGTTATGGAAGACAGTTTGTGCAACTGGCAAAAATCTCCTGGGCGCTACACCCCCTTCAGAGGTTAGGCCGCCTTCATTTGCGACCAATCATAGCGAACCTTGAGGAAGTTGAGCTGATCGTATCGGATCAGCCCTCGCTTTTGCATTTGTCCCACAACGATGCCTGGAGAGATGCCGGCACGTTTGGCGAAGCGCATAACCTTCTTGAAGTCTTTACCCAAGCTTTCGAGCTCGTCCTGCATTTCCGAGCTGAGCAACGCATTCTGAGAAAAGCGATCTGCTTCAGCTTCCTCTTCCCCGGAAATATAATCGGCTCCTTCCACGAACATGGGCGACGATGAGTGGAGAACGAGATGCCCAATTTCATGGAAGACCGTGAACCAAAAATGGTCGTCGGATCGGTACCGGAAACTCAATTGAATGATTGGCCTACCCGAGGGCGAAAAGTGCGTCGCGCCGCTAGCTCGGCAGCCAGTAGGTGTTCGGACAAACACGATAGCCACGCCTGCTTTTCGCCCCAGCTCGACAAGTGCCGGGAAAAACTCCGCAGGATCCTTCACCCGTGTCAGCGGCCTGATACTGCTCACGGCATCAGCAAGCGCCCCAGGTTCCCAGTTCGAACAATCGACCGCGCGAGCTTGAACAATCCCTTGTCTCAGCCACGCTGCTACTGCCGCCGCATTGGCCTCGTGAGCTACTGAGGTCCGGAAGGCTACGGCCTCTACGATATCTCGGCCGTTTCGACGCCAATCGCCGTAGTCATCCTCAAAGAAAGCAAGAGCGGAGTTCCGTGTCGAAGTGCCCTCGTTCGGAGCAAGCCAACCAAGGGCTTTCATGTCGCGCAGGGGCAACTTGTCGAGAAAAGCAGCTTGCTCGGAAGCTAGCGTCCGGATGTCCGAGCTTTCGGATTGTTGTCGAAAAAGTTGGTCTCTCTTGATCCAGAACGGTGCGCTTGGGCCGAAGAGATTTGCAAGGCGGGAAGCAAGCTCTTGATCAATCGGCATCGCGCCGTCGATCAGATCGACCAATCCATCCAACGTTAGGTCAAGCTGCGCGCTGACATCACCGTGGAGCAATTGCCTTGAGGTTATAATATCTTGGACGGTCGCGCCGGGCGAGACTGCCCAATCTCGCTCGAACAAAGATCGATTAGTCATGTCCGATCAAGCCTTTTTATCAGCAAGCGTTCCACCCTATTCCAATCGATGACGTCGCCTCGCTTCGGCGGCTTGGCCTCATTTGCTTCAACGAACAGGCGATAACGAGGGTGAAATTGGATAGCAACCGAAGTTGCTCCGATCTCCATCGGAACCCAGCTGATGTCTGTGATTATATCGGCCGCCTCAAGATCGGCCAGCCTCGCATGCAGAGCAGCGGCGGCTTCCTCACCCATTTGCTTCTGGGCCTTCAATCGGCTCTCGCAAATGAAGCGAAGCGCCTTATCCCCGAAAGCCAAGTCCAATCGCTTCGCACCACAATGATCTCCGCTTACGACGGAATCGCGTGAAATGGACGGTACACCGCTTTCGCCTTGTAGAACTATGTTCTTGTGAGCGTCTGTCGCAAGTAAGAAAAAGGGCGGCCCCGTCACCGGAGCCGCCCTCTTCTGTTCGTTCAGCTTTAGCCTGAAGGCGTGGACTAGAAGTCCATGCCACCCATGCCGCCGCCCATGCCGCCCATGTCGGGGGCACCGCCGCCGGACTTCTTGGGCGCATCGGCCACGGCCGCTTCGGTGGTGATCATGATGCCGGCGACCGAGGCCGCGTCCTGCAGGGCGGTGCGAACCACCTTGGCCGGATCGATCACGCCCATCTGCACCAGGTCGCCATACTCTTCGGTCTGGGCATTGAAGCCGTAGGTGGCGGACTTGTTGTCCAGCACCTTGCCGACCACGATCGAGCCTTCAACGCCGGCGTTTTCGACGATCTGGCGGATCGGGGCCTGGATGGCGCGACGGATGATGGCGATACCGGCCGTCTGGTCGGCATTGTCACCGGTCAGGCCTTCGAGGGCGCGGGTCGCCTTCAGCAGGGCGATGCCGCCGCCGGGGACGATGCCTTCCTCAACGGCCGCACGCGTGGCGTTCAGGGCGTCGTCGACGCGGTCCTTCTTCTCCTTGACCTCGACCTCGGTCGAGCCGCCGACGCGGATCACGGCAACACCGCCGGCCAGTTTGGCCAGACGTTCCTGCAGCTTCTCCTTGTCATAGTCCGAGGTGGTGTCCTCGATCTGGCGCTTGATCTGGCCGATGCGGGCCTCGATCTCGTCCTTGCCGCCGATGCCGTCGACGATGGTGGTGTCGTCCTTGGTGATGGTGACCTTCTTGGCCTTGCCCAGCATGTCGAGGGTGACGTTCTCGAGCTTGATGCCGAGGTCTTCCGAGATCACCTGGCCGCCGGTCAGGACGGCGATGTCCTCCAGCATGGCCTTGCGGCGGTCACCGAAGCCCGGGGCCTTGACGGCGGCGACGCGCAGGCCGCCACGCAGCTTGTTCACCACGAGGGTGGCCAGGGCCTCGCCCTCGATGTCCTCGGCGATGATCAGCAGCGGACGACCGCTCTGGACCACGGCTTCCAGGATCGGCAGCATCGACTGCAGCGACGAGAGTTTCTTCTCGTGCAGCATGATCAGGGGTTCCTCGAGCTGAACCTCCATCTTGTCGGCATTGGTGATGAAATAGGGGCTGAGGTAGCCGCGGTCGAACTGCATGCCCTCGACGACGTCCAGCTCGGTCTCGGCGGTCTTGGCCTCTTCAACCGTGATGACGCCTTCGTTGCCGACCTTTTCCATGGCCTTGGCGATCATTTCGCCGACCTCGACGTCGCCATTGGCCGAGATGGTGCCGACCTGGGCGATCTCGGAATTGTTCGAGACCTTCTTGGCCGAGGCCTTGATCTCGGCGAGGACGGCGGTGACGGCCTTGTCGATGCCGCGCTTCAGATCCATCGGGTTCATGCCGGCGGCGACGGATTTGAGGCCTTCCTGCACGATGGACTGGGCCAGGACGGTGGCGGTGGTGGTGCCGTCGCCGGCCTTGTCATTGGTCTTGGAGGCGACTTCGCGGATCAGCTGGGCGCCCATGTTCTCGAAGGGATCCTCGAGCTCGATCTCCTTGGCGACCGAGACGCCGTCCTTGGTCGAGCGCGGGGCGCCGAAGGACTTCTGGATAATGACGTTGCGGCCCTTGGGACCGAGGGTGACCTTGACCGCATTGGCCAGGATGTTGACGCCGCGCAGCATCTTCTCGCGGGCTTCGGTGGAGAACTGAACTTGTTTGGCAGCCATGTGAGGCGGCTCCTGTTATCTATCGTTGAGGGGAAAAGTCGAGGAAACGCCGGTGCTTACGAAAGCACGCCCAGCACGTCCGACTCTTTCATGATGATCAGGTCATCGCCGTCGATCTTGACCTCGGTGCCCGACCATTTGCCGAACAGGATGCGGTCGCCGGCCTTCAGGTCCATGGCGACATGTTTGCCGTCCTCGTCACGACCACCGGGGCCGACCGAGACGACTTCACCTTCCTGGGGCTTTTCCTTGGCCGAGTCGGGGATGATGATCCCGCCCTTGGTCTTGGATTCTTCTTCAACGCGCTTGACCAGCACGCGATCGCCGAGAGGACGAAACGCCATCTGTGTATTCTCCGATTGCAGACTTCCAGAATGAGTCGCCAGCGCCTCGGGACCGGTTTTGGCAGCCGATGCCATCGAGTGCTAACGTGAGGGGCAAGTAGGCAGACGGCAGCGCATCGTCAAGCGGGGCGGGCGGATATTCCCGTATCCGGCGCATGGGACACGCCCGCCCGGTCGTCGTCGCGATGAACCGGGGATGAACAGACCCCCCCGACCCTGTTCAGACGGCATCCGCCAGGATGGGGCTCAGGATTTCGGCAGCCCCGCCGACCCCAGACCGAAGGGACGGACCATGACCATGCTTTCCAGACTCACCCTCGCCGCGCCGGCCCTGGTCGGTGCCATGGCCGTCAGCCTGCTGGCCGCGGCCCCCGCCGACGCCCAGAGCCGCTACCGCACCCATGACAACGACCGCGACCAGACCGGCGACGTGCTGATCGGAGCCGCCATCGGGGCCCTGGCCGGGGCCCTGATCGGCCAGGGTGACGGCAGCTATGTCGCCGGCGGGGCCCTGGCCGGGGCCGCCCTCGGGGCCGCCTCGAACAGCGGCGGCGACTGCGACTATTATCGCGGCGGCCAGTGCTACCGGAACCAGGGCCACTGGGAACGCGAACACGGCATCGACCGCAGCCGCGGTTACGGGAACGGCTATGGCACCGGCTACGGCTATGGCGACAATCGCGGCTACAGCCAGTCTTCGCGCCAGCGCGCCGACTGCAACTACTATCGTGGCGGCGTCTGCTACCGGAACCAGGGCCACTGGGAGCGTGAGCACGGCATCGACCGCAATGATCGCAACCCGCGCGATGACCGTCGCGAATACCGCTACGACCGTCGCTACTAGAGCGCTACGGGTCTGACCCCATACGTCCGGTCGCGTCGCCTTTGATCGGACGGGCGAGAAGGCGGCCCCCGGAAACGGGGGCCGCCTTTTTCATGGTGTTCGCCATCCGGGATGACAAACCTTCCATCCCGTCATCCTCGGGCTTGGCCCGAGGACCCATGGGTCAGCGGCTGGAGCGTCGGATCAGGGCCCGGATGATACCCCCGCGAGACATCCACCGCCCGCAAGGCCCCGCAATGGGTCCTCGGGACAAGCCCGAGGATGACGGGTCTTGGAAGAGAACGCGCCGCACGACACCAGTGCCCCCTTGTCATCCCGGAAGCGCCAAAGGCGCTATCCGGGACGCTTGACCACCCCAATCCGATCCTCCCGGAAGCGGCGTCAGCCGCTGTCCGGGAGACAGGTCAGGCTCCCGCAGGACGGCACCCGTCTCCCGGACAATCGCGCCGCGATTTCCGGGAGGCCCCGAGCAGCGGAGGCAGGCCGTCCCGGATCGCCGCTTCGCGGCCTCCGGGATGACAAGGTGACCGGGTCTTTGTGCGTGTTGACTAGCCGCTATCCACCCGTTGCGAACGTTCGAGCGCGCTGCAATGCTCCGTGTTCGGGAGAGGCACAACGGATGGACACTATCTACTCTGGCAGTTCGTTTCGACCAGACGTGCGCGAGGTGTTGTTTGGTCGTGAAGGCGGTGCAGGCTGGAAGCTGGACGTATTCGGGCACGATCCGAACTAGTCCGATCCCTATGGCGATGCGTGGGAGCAGACGCTCGATGAGATACTTCCGCACCTCGCGCGGTTTGTAGACAGCAATAGCACGTGGAAAATTCACCTCTCGGGCGAACCTGTCACTTTCTGGGCGGTTATCTCAGGGCATATCATCCCTGCTGGCTCGTGGTCGCTCAACGCCGCTAACCACCCCAAAGCGGACCTTCAAATGCGGATGATCTGCGTGGGGCCGTCAGCAGTCACCCGCCACGCTGTCGCGAACTCGACGACCTGATCGAGAGTCTCGCCGGGGTGGCTGGACGTGGTGATAAATCGGCTGGGGTCCGAGCCGTCGCCAACGATTAGCCAGTCGATCTCGTCTTCGATGCCTTCACACCCTTCTCCGATCACTGCGATCAGGGATACATTCTCGGCAAGGCACCTCTCCACGAATGCCGGGAGCAATGCTGCATCCGACATGGGCAGTTCCAGCACTATCTTTGGCTCGGTCATCCGGCGGAAGCTACCGAACGCAGCGTCCGACTACCACCCATGGCGAAAAGTCCGCGCCCCATCCCCCTCACCCGATCAGCCGCCTCAACAACCCCGCCGTCGACGGATCCAGCCCCGCCGACGCCGTCCCCGCCTTCACATCCTTCAGGATCGCCGTCGCCAGCACCTTGCCCAGTTCGACGCCCCACTGGTCGAAGCTGTTGATGTCCCAGATCACCCCCTCGACGAAGGTCTTGTGCTCATACAGGGCCAGCAGGGCCCCCAGGGCCTCGGGCGTCAGCCGCTCCATCACGATCGTGGTCGAGGGCCGGTTGCCGGGAAAGGCCTTGTGCGGGGCCAGCCGGTCGGCCTCGGCCGCATCGGCCCCGGCGGCCAGCAGTTCGGCCCGGGCCGTGGCCGCGCTCTTGCCGACCATCAGGGCCTGGGCCTGGGCCAGGGCGTTCGCCCACAGGGGGGCGTCGCCGATCCCGTCACCGGTCTCGCCGGTGTGGCGCACGATGATGAACTCCGCCGGCACCACCCCGGGCCCCTGGTGGATCTGCTGGAAGAAGGCGTGCTGGCCGTTGGTGCCGGGTTCGCCGAACACCACCGGGCCGGTCGGCGTATCGACCGGACTGCCGTCGCGGCGCACCCCCTTGCCGTTCGACTCCATCTCCAGCTGCTGCAGGAAGGCCGGCAGCTGGCGCAGGGCGTGGGCATAGGGGGCCACGGTCCGGGCCGGCCGCTTCATCCCGGCGACATTGAACACCTGGGCCAGGGCCAGCATCACCGGGGCATTGCGCGCCAGCGGGGCCGAGAGGAAATGGGCGTCCATCTCCGCCGCCCCAGCCAGCAGCCGTTCAAAAACCTCGGGCCCCGCCGCCACGGCCACCGACAGACTGACCGCCGACCACAGCGAATACCGCCCGCCGACCCAGTCGCGGAAACCGAAGGTGTGGCCACAGCCGAAGGCCGCCGCCCTGTCCGGGGCCGCCGTCACCCCGACCAGATGGCGCTCACGCCCGGCCTCGGGCAGGGCCGCGGCCAGCCAGGCCCGGGCCCGTTCGGCATTGGCCAGGGTCTCCTGGGTGGTGAAGGTCTTGGACACCACCACCACCAGGGTGGTCTCGGGATCCAGCCCGGTCAGGGCCTCGGCCATGTCGCGCGGGTCGATATTGGCGACGAACCGCAGGTCGATCGCCGGATCCAGCGGCCGCAGCGCGTCCCACAGCAGACGCGGCCCCAGATCCGACCCGCCGATGCCGATGTGAACGATGGCGCGGAACGGCTTGCCCGTCGCCCCGGCCTCGCTGCCGCTGCGGACCGCCGTGGCATAGGCGGCGATGGCTTCGCGCACGGTGGCGACCTCTTCCGAGACCGGCTCGCCCAAGGCGTGAAAGTCCGCGCCGGGGGCGGCCCGCAGGGCCGGATGCAGCACCGCCCGACCCTCGGTGCCGTTGACCGCCTCACCCGCGAACAGGGCGGCGCGACGGCCCTCCAGATCGCAGGCCTGGGCCAGGGCCAGACAGGCCTCGAACCCCTCGCGGCTCCAGCCCTGTTTCGACAGGTCCAGCCACAGGCCGGCCGCCTCCAGACCCATGCGCGCCGCGCGCCAGGGATCGGCGTCAAACTGCTCCAGGATCGCCGTGTCCGCATCCAGACGCGCGATGTTTTCCAGCCTCGTCAGGGCCTGGGTGCGCGGCGATGTCACGGGCATGTCAGCAGTCTCCGGGCGGCAATCAAGCTCTCGTTTACGGGTCAGGCGTAAGCCGGTTCAACCGCTGATTCGCGAATTCCGTCCCGAGAGGTCTGCCATGTCCTGTGGTCTCGCCATTGCTTCCATGCTGATGCTCACCAATCCCGACGTCGCCCTGGCCGCGGCCCGGCCGCCGGCGGCGGTCGACGCGCCGGTCTCGGTCGCCGGCGAGCCCCTGTTCGCCGACATCGTCGCCCGCTCGGGAACGCTCAAGGCCATGGTCGACGGCTGGGCCGCCGACGGCGTCGCCGACCAGACCGGCTTCATGACCGGCGATGTGTTTTCCGGCTTCAAGGCCCGCGCCGCCGAACTGGCCGATCTGGACATGCAGGGCCATATCATCCTGCGCGAACGCGGCACCGACGGCGATCTGAAATGCATCCTGCGCGGCATCGCCGAGGATATCCCGAAGAAGGTCGCCGCCCTCGAGGCCGCCACCACCGCCCCGGCCCGCGCCGACGCCCTGTCCGAGCTCGCCTATCTGCTGAACGACAATGTCGAGGTCATCACCGCCCCGCCCCAGCCGGAAGCGTGACGTTGACACCCTCTCCCAGTGGGAGAGGGTTCAGCGACGATCCTTCAACGCCTCCACCACCACCCCCTCGGTCAGCAGTTGCGGCAGGAGGCGCGGCTCGACCTGTCCGGGGGCGTAATACAGATACAGGGGCACGCCCGAGCGCCCGTGGCGCGCCAGTTCAGCGGTGATGGCGTCATCGCGCCGGGTCCAGTCCCCGACCAGATAGACGGTCCCCGTCGCCTCCAGCGCCGCCGCCACCCGCGCTGAGCTCAGCGCCACCCGTTCATTGATCTTGCAGCTCACGCACCAGTCGGCGGTCAGATTGACCAGAACCGGCTTGCCCTCGGCCCGCGCCGCCGCAACGGCGGCCGCGGACCAGGGCGTCGAGACCGGTCCGGACGAGGCCCCGCCGGGCCGGGTCACCGCCATCTCTGCCGGGATTACCGATGCCAGCAGGGCCGTGGCCCCGGCCAGGGCCAGGACGACCACGCCGACGGCCAGATACAGGCGGCGGGTCACGCCCGGGGTCCGCTCGCCCTGACCCGTGCCGACCAGCCAGACCCCCAGCGCCAGCAGCACGCCGGCCGCGAACAACAGCCCCAGGGCCTCGGCCCCGGTCTGCCGGCTGAACACCCAGGCCAGCCACAGGGCCGTCGCATACATGGGGAAGGCCAGCAGCCCCTTGAGCCGCTCCATCCACGGTCCCGGAGGGGGCAGTTTGCCCAGCAGGGCCGGCGACAGGCTGACCGCCACATAGGGCAGGGCCAGGCCCAGACCCAGGGCCAGAAACACTGCCAAAGCCAGCGGCCAGGGCATCAGCAGGGCCGCCCCAAGGGCAAAGGCCATGAAGGGAGCGGTGCAGGGGGCCGCGACCACCACGGCCAGCACCCCGGTAAAGAAGGCCCCCAGCCCGCCGGGCAGGCGCGCCAGCGGCCCCGACCCCACGCCCTGCAGACCCGCCCCGACATGAAAGACGCCGGACAGGTTCAGGCCGACGGCCAGCATCAGCAACGCCAGACCGGCGATTACCGCCGGGGACTGCAGCTGAAACCCCCAGCCGACCGACTCGCCCAGGGCCCGCAGCACCAGCATGGCCGCGGCCAGGGCGACAAAGCTCACCAGGACCCCGGCGAGGAAGGCCAGGCCGTCGCGCCGCGCCTCGACCGGGTCATGGGCCGAGGCTGACAGGGCCGCCGCCTTCATGGCCAGGATCGGGAAGACGCAGGGCATCAGATTGAGGATGAGCCCGCCGAGCAGGGCGAACAGCAGGGCCTGGACCACGACCAGCGCCCCGGTCGTCGTCGGGCTGTCGTCGATCGGCGGCAGGGCCCCGGCCCCGGTCGTGCCCGGCAAGGGCGGGCCAGGCTCGGCCCGGATTTCAAAGGCCCCGGCCGCCGTGGCCAGCACCCCCTCGACCGGGCCGTCCAGCCCGGCGGCGACCCGGTCCCCGGCCGGCTGCAGTTTCAGGGTCAGGCCCTCGGCACCCCGCTCCCCGGTCTGGACAGCCGGGTGCAGGATCAGATCGCTGCGATAGGGGAAGAAATAGGCCGGCCCATCGGCGATTTCGGCCAGCGGGCCGTCCCGGGCCGACAGGGTCAGGACCCCGTCGGCCAGGCTGACGCGGGCGGTGATCCCAGCGGGCCGGGGGGCACTGTCGAGTATTGTGCGGATCGGCGCGCCGACGCGCGGCGACAGCGGGGCCGCCCCCTCACGGATCGGCAGGTTCAGCCCCAGGGTCATTTCGTCCGGCACGCACATCTCGGCGCTGCACACCAGGATCAGGACCTTGACCGACAGGGGCAGGGTGGTTCCCGGCCGGGCCGTCGGCGGAATTTGTACCGGTACCGGCAGATATGTCTCGCCCGCATACCCGTAATTCATCAGCCCCAGCAGCGGCTGGCGGCCGGGCAGGGGCCAGACCACCGCACCGGCGGTCACGTCCGGTGGCAGGATCCAGTTCAGGGTGGGGGCCCCGCCGGAGTCGCCCGGGTTGCGCCAGTAGGTATGCCAGCCGGGGGCGATCGTCTGGCGCACGGCGACCACGGCCGTCGATCCGGGCGCGGCCCAGGCCGACATCGCCACCAGTTCGGCCTCGATCCGGGGCGTCGACTGCGGGCCCGCTACCGCCCGGGCCGCAACCGGCAGGGCGCTCAGGGCCAGCAGCAGGCCGGTCAGCAAGAAGGTCAGTCTGCGCAAGGCGAATATCCGGCGGCCGAAACAGCGGCGACCTTAGCCAAGCCCCGGGGTCGGGGCCACCGGTCTCAGCGTCGCGGCGCGGCCTCGACCAGAACCTCGGTACGACGGCGCATCGGTTCGCGGGCCCCGGTGTCGGTCACGGCCCCGGCCTCACCCACGCCCTCGACCGCGAAGACCGGAACCGGCCAGCCGGCGGCCTTCAGCGCATCGGCGACCGCCATCGCGCGGCGCTCGGACAGGCTCTGGTTGGCCGCCCCGCCACCCCGGGCATCGGACAGGCCGACCACCTGCACGCGCTGGATGTCGCAATCCCGCAGCTGGGCGGCGGTGGCGCCGATGGCCTGACGCGCGGACTCGGTCAGCCGGGCCTCGCTGTCGGCGAAATAGATCTCGAACCGCTGCGGCACACAGGTCGCCGGCACCGCCACCAGGGCCTCGCGGCTCCCGAACATGCCCGCACCCAGCCCGCACCCGGACAGCGCCAGCCCCGCCGTCACCGCGATCAATGCTGTCCGTTTCATCTCAGTCCTCCAGGGCAACCCCGCCTCCCCGGCAGGACCCGCACGCAAAAAGGGCGGTCCGCCACATGACGAACCGCCCCGTTACCGGACCGGGTCAGACCCGGTCCAGTATGGTCTCGCCTAGTAGCGACGCTGACCGTTTTCCCAATAACATTCAGTCTGACGGTTATCGTAGCAGTAGTAGTAGCGGCCCTGGGCGTCCTGGTAGCGCTGCTGGTTGTTGCGATCCTGCTGCGAGCCGCGGATAGCACCCGCCGCGCCGCCGACCACAGCCCCGATGGCCGCGCCACGTCCGGCGTTACCGTCGCCAACGTTGTTGCCGATGATCGCCCCGGCGACGGCACCGATACCGGCACCGATGGTGCCCTGGCGCAGGGTTTCGTTGTTACCGTACGGATCACTGGCGCAGGCGGTGGCCATCAGGCCGGCGGCTGCAATCGCGATAAGTGCCTTGTTCATATTGATGTCCTTCATCCCTTAAGGGTTCGCCCCGTGGGGGAGAACGCTGGATTGTCATGACGGTTCCCGCGCTATTATCCACTTCAAGGCTGTATTAGGCTTTGGATCCAGTGGATTTGTGCGGTCGCGCAGGGGGTGCGGTCCGGATCCACAGGACGATTAGGGGGCTTTCATGCGATTTTCTCAACCCGTCAGAATGGCCGATGGCGGCGAAACCAGTCCGGTTTGGGCCCGTTCGCGCAAGCGTTCCGGCATGCCGATCGTCGGCCTGCTGGTTACGCTGCTGGCGTTGTTCGGTGCCCTGACCGCGGTTCTCGGCATCAAGGAACAGTCCCTGGCCGCCGGTGGCGCGGTCGTTGACGGCTGGATCACCAGCGGGTGGGACGGTGCCAGAGGCCTGATCGGCAAGGCTCCGGCCGCCGCTGATGACGCGGCAGCGGAAGCCGGCGCGGCAGCGGCCAAGGCCGGGGATGCCCTGCAGGCCGGAGCCGAGACCACCGCCAACGAGATGAAGAAGTAAACCTCATCCCGCATTCAACCCGGCCGGAACATCACTCCGGCCGGGGCGTTCGGGCCTGATGAGCGAAACCTTGATCGATCCGACGGCCGCCCTGGCCGCCGATTTACGCGCCGGAACCGGATCAAACCCCGGCCTGCCGACTTTGACGGCCCATGTCGCGTTGAAGCGTGTGATCATGCTGGTGAATCCCCTGTCCGGTGGCGTCGGGGCCCAGGCCGTAGCGGAAGCGACCAGCCTCCTTGCGGACTATGATTTCGAATCCTCGGTCGTCGAGTTGACCCATGACGATTTCGACGCCCGGGTCGATGCGGCCCTGGCCTCCGCTCCGGATGTCCTGATCGTCCTCGCCGGCGACGGGACCGCCGGCACCATCGCCTCACGCGCCGGGCCCGACGGACCGCTGATCGCGCCCCTGCCGGGCGGAACCATGAATATGCTGCCTCGCGCCCTCTATGACACCGCTGACTGGAAGGCCGCCCTGCGCCTGGCGCTGGAACAGGGAACGGTCCGGGACATAGCCGGAGGCGAGATCAGCGACGCTGACAGCCGACACACCTTCTATTGCGCGGCCATCCTCGGGTCCGCGGCCCTGTGGGCTCCCGCTCGCGAGGCGATCCGTGCCGGCCAGCTGAAACTGGCCTGGGTCTATGCACGGCGCGCCCTGCGGCGCGCCTTCAGCGGCCGGCTGCGCTATGCGCTGGACGGCGCGAGCGGACGCCAGACCGAGGCCCTGGTTCTGATCAGCCCGACCATCTCCCGGGCCATCGGCGACGATGCCGGGCTCGAGGCGGCGGCGATGAACCCGGTCGATGCCGGACAGGCCGTCCGTTTGGCGGCCCACGCCCTGTTCACCGGCTGGCGGCAGGACCCGTCGGTACGGACGACAGCGATCCGCAGCGCCAGTGTCCGGTCCCGCTCTCGCATTCCGGCGGTGATCGACGGCGAACCGACGCTGCTGCGACATGAGGCGAAAGTCCGCTTTATCCCCCGGGCCTTCCGGGCCCTGGCTCCGACCCCGCCCGCCCCGGCGACGGACGCCGCCTAGTGGGGCGTATCCTCCAGTTCTCCGACATTCATTTCGGCTGTGAGCACGGGCAGGCCACGGCTGCCGCCCTCGACTACGCCCATTCGACCCCGGCCGACCTGACGCTGATTACCGGCGACGTGACCCAGCAGGGCCGCCCGGATGAATTTCAGGCCGCGGGGGCCTGGATCCGGGCCATGCCCGAGCCGACCTTCGTCGTCGTCGGCAACCACGATGTGCCCTACTGGGACGCCATGGCGCGGCTGTTCTGGCCGTGGCGCGCTTTCGAGACGGCGATCGGCCACCCGGCCCACGATCACCAGTTTCTTGGTGCGGCCCTGATGGTCCGGGGCGTAACCACGGCGCGCGGCTGGCAGGCCCGGCTCAACTGGTCAAAGGGCGTCATCGACCTCGACCAGACCCGGCGCGCCGCCGAGGCCCTGCGCCAGGCCCCGATCGGGGCGCTTCGGGTCCTGGCCTGTCACCATCCTCTCATCGAAATGATCGGCGCGCCGATGACCGGCGAGGTCCGGCGCGGCGAGGCCGCTGCCCACATCTTTGCCGAGGCCGGGGTCGACCTGATCATGACCGGCCATGTTCATGTCCCCTTCGCCCTGCCGATCGAATTGTCGGACCGGTGCTCCTATGCCGTCGGTTGCGGCACCCTGTCGTTGCGCGAGCGCGGCGCGCCGCCGGGCTTTAACCAGATCGACTGGGACAGCCGGGCCATCACGGTTACGGCCATGGGCTGGACCGGCGACCGTTTCGAGCCGCAACAGGTCTGGAAACTGCCGCGCCGACAGGACACCCGCACGGCGGCGACGGCTCCCGATCCCCATGCGGCCGGCGTGATGGAACAGGCGGCCACCTGATCAGGGCGGTTCGGTCAGGGCGTCAAAAAGGCCGCGATCATCGCGATCGCGGCCTTCTGAATCGTAGTCGTCGCGCGAGGCCTAGAGTCGGGATCCACCCCCCTTGCCGGTGACGAAATGTACCACCAGCAGGATCAGGAACACGACAAACAGAACATAGGCGATGTTGATGGAAACGGCGGCGACGCCGCCCATGTTCAGGGCACCGGCGACCAGCGCCAGAATGAGAAAGATGATGGCGTAGCGAAGCATAGGGGTTCTCCGGAAGCGGTTGATGGAGACGCGTCCATCAAGGCCACGCCTGCCGTATCAACGCCCCCGGCGAAACGACGTTCCCTCGGCTAGCGCCGTCGACCGGCACCCTTTTCGGTAAAGGCTGCGGCGACCATGGTCGCCAGGGCCGGATTGCGCAGGAAGATGAAGCCACCGGCCAGGGCGGCTGCGGCCCCCATCAACGGCCGGTCACGGAACAGGGCAAAGGCGCGCGCGGCCAGACCCTCCGGCTCTTCTTCCTCCTCGAACTCGGCCCGGGCGACGAAGACCACCGCCACCACGATGGCCACCAGGGCGAACAGCAGGGCGGTGATCGCCGCCGCCGCGACCGGCAGGACCAGCAGGGCCAGCGCATGATACAGGGTCGCCCCCAGGGCGATCACGGCCACAAAGGCCGCGCCCGCCGCCACCGCGGTGGCGACGGCCTTGCGAACCAGACTGCGCCCGACCATCAGCGGCGGCGACCGGCCAACAGCAGGCCGAGCACGACGCCCACGCCCAGGGCAATGGCGGTCGACTGAACCGGCCGTTCCTGGACCCGCTCGGTGATGTAGCGCTGGGCCTCATCGATCCGTTCAGAGGCGTCGTCATAATATTCGCGACTGCGATTGCGGGCCTGGTCGTAATAAACCCGGGCGCGCTCCCGGACCTCCTCGCCCTTTTCACGCAGCAGGGTTTCGGCCTCGCCGGCCTTTTCGCGCAGGCGAGCCTCGGCCGCCTCGGCCTTCTCGCGCAGACGCTGGGCTTCCTCGCGCGCACCGACCGACAGATCCGCCTTCAGGGTCTTGAGGTCAGCCTTGATGTCTTCTCGTGCCTTGGTCGTCGCCATGATGCGCTCCGGGGATAAAAAATGGATATGATACCCCAACAGATAGGGTCGCCAAGCCTGAAACGCCAGCCGTCGCGGTCAGTTCCTGCCGCCACACCGCTCCGTTTGCCGGCCCGGAGGCATCGCCTCTGGCGAAGCGCGCCGGTCCGACCTAGAAAATGCAGATGACCTCCTGGCTGTTCCCGCCCGCCCCCGCCCCGTCCCTGCCAATTTTTGGCGCAACCGAGCGTTTTCCGGTGCGCCGGATCCTCTGCGTCGGCCAGAATTACGCCGCCCATGCGCGGGAAATGGGCGGCGATCCGTCCCGGCCGGCCCCGTTCTTTTTTTCCAAGCCGGCTGACGCCCTGGTCACCGACGGGGCTGACCCGACCTATCCGCTCGCCACGACGGACCTGCACCATGAGATCGAACTGGTCTGCGCTGTCGGCGAAGGCGGGGCCATCGTCGGCTGGGCCGTGGGTTGCGACCTGACCCGCCGGGACCTGCAGGCCGCGGCCAAGGCAGCCGGCCGGCCGTGGGACGCGGCCAAGGGCTTCGACCAATCGGCACCGTGCGGCACCCTGACCCTCGGGACCCTGCCGGATCCCGCCGCAGCCATCCGTCTCGAGGTCAATGGCGTGGCCCGACAGACAGGCCACCTCGACGAGATGATCTGGAATCCGTCCGAGATTCTGGCCAAGGCCGGCGAACTCTGGGCCCTGCAGGCCGGCGACCTGATCTTCACCGGCACGCCCGAAGGTGTCGGCCCGTTGCTGGCCGGGGACCGGGTCACGGCGACCATCGACGGACTGAGCTCCCTGGAATTCACGGTGCGACCGCGATGATCCTGCACGGCTACTGGCGATCCGGCACCGCCTACCGGACCCGGATCGCCCTGAACCTCAAGGGGCTGACCTATGACCAGGCCGGCGTCGACCTGCGTCAGGGTGAGCAGAAGTCTGCCGCCTATCTGGCCCTCAACCCCCAGGGCATGGTGCCGGCACTCGAGGTCGACGGTCTGGTGCTGACCCAGAGCCCGGCCATCCTCGAATGGTTGGAAGAAACCTACGCCGAACCGCCGTTGCTGCCCGCCGACGCCGGCGGTCGCGCCAGGGTTCGCGCGATGGCGGCCCTGGTCGGCTGTGACATCCATCCCCTGAACAACCTGCGGGTCCTGAAGGCGCTGCGCGAATCGTTCGACGCCGCACCGGCCCAGACCGACGCCTGGGCCGGACGCTGGATCACGGCCGGATTTGCCGCGCTGGAGACACTGGTCACGGGCCACGGGGACGGCTGGGCCTATGGATCGAGCCCCGGCCTCGCCGATTGCTATCTGATTCCGCAGATTTATTCCGCACGGCGCTTCAATGTTGAGTTGGACGCCTACCCGCGCCTGCGGGCCATAGAATCGGCCGCAAATGCCCACCCAGCCTTCATCGCTGCCCATCCGGACCGTCAACCCGACGCCGACTGATCACCGACCGGCGCTCTGCGGGTAAGACTCTGTAAAAGTCTCGGTGAGGCGGCCTTAAACTTTGGCCGTCAGGGTCGAAGGGTGAAGCCGTCTTCTCCCCAGTCTCCAGTCGCCAAACTCGCCCTGTCGGTGGTGCATGAGCCCGAGCGCGCCCTGCCCGCCCCGAGCGGCGCGCGCGAGGAGGCCCTGCGCTTTTTGCTGCAGACGGCGGCCGACGCCGGCGTCGGCCTGATCGCCACCCGCCCGGACGGCGACGGCGAGCGGCAACTGGGCCAGGCCTGGCCCTTTCCCTCCCCCTTCCAGGTCACGGTCCGCACGGTACCGCTGAGCGAGGGTCTCGACCGGGTCGAGGCCCGGGCCCGGCGCTCGCTTGAGCGACTCGGCCTGCCGCGCGGTGACACCCTGCTGGTGTCCCAGGCGACCGACCTGGCCGGGGTTGACGGCCGGGCCCTGTGGGATCGCCTCAAGGCCCTCAAGGACCGCGGCCTGTTCCGGCACATCGGCTTTTGCGCGACGGTCGAGGACGGTCCGACCCTCTTGGCCCGGCGCTACCAGCCCGACGTGGTGCAGATGCCCGGCAACCTGCTGGATCAGCGCGCCCACAGGACCGGCATCCTGTCCGAGCTGGCCGGTCTGGACGTGGCTGTCCATCTGTCATCGGTTTTCGCCCGTGGCCTGCTGTTCATGAGCGGCGAATCCCTGCCCGCCCATCTGGCTGAGTACGCCCCGACCCTGTCGCGCACGCGCCGCCGGCTGGCCGAGGCGCGGATCGATCCGATGCAGGCGACCCTGGCCTATACCCTGGGCCTGCCCGAGGTCGCCGCCGTCGTCGCCAGCGTGGCCTCGGCCGCCGAGATGCGCGCCATCCTCGCCGCAGCCCACGCCCCCCGGCCGGATCTCGACTGGGAGGCGCTGGCTTTCGAACAGCCGGCGGCCCTGGCGCAAAGCCCCGGGACCGCCGCCCGTCGCGCGATCAGTAACGCAGCCTGACCCCGACATAGCCGGCCCGTCCCGGCTCCCCGTAGCCGAACACCTGCTGGAAATGCCGGTCCGTGAGATTATCGACCCGCGCCGTCAGGCTGACCGCCGGCGTCACGATCCACGCGCCCGACAGGCCTGTGGTGACGAAGGCTTGGCGCACCCCGCCGGCATCGTCCTGATCCCCTTCCGCCCGCACCGTCAGCGCCCCTGACAGGCGCGCCCCGGTCCAGCCCAGGGTCGCCGACCCGGCATGTTCAGGCACCCGCAGCAACCGCGCCCCGGTCGTGCGATCCGTCGCGTCGGTCCAGCCATAGGCCAGGGTCAGGGCCAGCCCCCCGCCCAACAGGGCCTGCCCTTCAAGCTCGACACCGTCTGTCCGGGTCCGGTCGATATTGACGTAGACACTGTCGAAACTCACCAGGTCGAAGACATAGGTGATCTGGTCCTCGACATTCAGCCGGTAGGCGGTCGCCCGCGCCCGCACCCGCCCGTCCGCCGAGCTCCAGCCGAGCGCCAGCTCGACACTGTCGGCCGTCTCGGGCCGCAGGACCGGGAAGGGTGAGGCAGAAATGCAGTAGTCGCAGACCGCCTGGCTGATCGAGGGGGCCTTGAATCCCGTCCCCCAGGCCCCGGACAGGATGAATCCGGCGTCCAGATCCCAGGCCGCCGACAATCGCCCGGTGGTCGCACCGCCGAAATCGTCGGTTTCGTCACGCCGGAGAGCCCCGGTCACACCCAGTCGCGGCGAGACCTGCAGTCGCGACACCCCGAACACCGAGGTCACCCCCATCCGTTCGGTGGCACCGGTGGACAGGGCGGCCCGGTCCTCCTCCCGTTCGGCCCCCAGCGTAAAGTCGACCCGGTCAGCCAGGGCCGTCCCGGTGGCCTGCCAGCGATAGACCTGGCGGTCGGCGGTGAAGGTCGAGGCAAAATTGCCCTGGTTGGCGCGGGTCAGATCGATCGCCGACACACTGAGCTGATGGTCCAGACCCGCGGCCGCGAACAGCAGACGACCGCTGGCCGACCATTGCTCGCTTTCGGTGGTGTCGGCGGTGTCGGCGGGCACATAGATCGGCGGCGGATTGCCGTCGAGGTCGCCGGCACTGCGGCTCCAGCGCACCGTGCCCTCGACCCGCGCCCCGGGCGCGAACCGGTAACGCCCCCGAACACCGGCCGAGGTGCTGCCGAAACCATCGCGCTCGGGGTTACCGTCGGCGGCGTCGGCGGCCGAAATGCCCGCCGTGTCGAAGCGCGACACCCAGGCCCCGAGGGCCCAGGCCTCTTCTGCGCGGCCCAGGGCCAGACGCCCGCGCACCGTGTCGAACGACCCGGCCTCGGCCTCGGCCCGCAGCCCGTCGATCTCGCGGGTGGTGAAGGCGATGACCCCGCCGATGGCCGCCGACCCCCACAGGGACGACTGCGGCCCGCTCAACAGCTCGATGCGATCGATGTCGCCGAGGTCGAAGCCCGAGAAATCAAAGGCTCCGTTGATCTCGGACGGGTCATTGACCGGCACCCCGTCGACCAGCACCAGGGTCTTGCCCGGTGCGGCACCCCGCATCCGCACCTGGGCGATGCCGGCAAAGGCCCCGGACCGGGTTACCGACAGGCCGGGAATGTCAGCCAGAATGTCGGCGGCAAAGATCGCCCCGCGCTGTTCGATGGTGGCGGCGTCGATGACCCGGGCTCCGGGCGTGTCGGCAACGATGGCCGGCAGCCGGGTGGCGGTGACGATCACCTCGGGCAGGATCGCGGTCCGGTCGTCATCGGGACTCCGGGCGAGGGCAGGCAGGGCAAAAAGGGTCGCGAACGCGACCGTGGACAGCAGGATGGACCGCTTCATCAGCGTATCTCCGTCAAACCGCCGCGAATGCGCGCGCAGCGGCGTTGAATGCGACCGATCCGCCAGACCGGACGGTCTGGTGACGCATGGATCGGGTCGCTTCGACGGACGGATGCCTTCGGCTGAAGGCAGGACAGGCCCCGCGCCTCTGTCTGGTCCCGGACAGCGGACGAACGACGTCGGCGGCCAGGTCTCCTGGCTTGCGGGTCAACAGCCGCCGTCCTCACCTTCCCGGACGCCCGTGAGCCTCCAGTGGTGCCGGATCATCGCTGATCCGGAGCGAACGACGGCCTCACCGCCTACAGTTGCGGGCACAGCCACGGTATCGCACCGTGTTCCCTTAAACCGCCTGACCCGCTTGTCGCAGGCCGATGCCGCGCCGACAAGTCGATTGCACGCCATTCCGCTTGAGGGCAGGGACGCAATCCTTCACCCTGTGACGACGCCATGAACGCCCCCCTGAAGCCACTACCGAAAGCCGAGACCGTCGACACCGGGACCACCCCGGTGATGGCGCAATTCCTCGCGGCCAAGGCCGGGGCCCCTGACGCCATCCTGTTCTTCCGCATGGGCGATTTCTACGAACTGTTCTTCCGGGACGCCGAGATCGCCTCGGCCGCCCTGGGCATCACCCTGACCAAGCGCGGCAAGCATCAGGGCGAGGACATCCCGATGGCCGGGGTCCCGGTCCATGCGCTGGAAGGCTATCTGGCCCGGCTGATCCGCCAGGGCTTCAAGGCCGCGATTTGCGAACAGGTCGAGGCTCCGTCCGAAGCGAGGAAGCGCGGCTCCAAGGCCGTGGTCAAACGCGAGGTGGTGCGGGTCGTCACCCCGGGTACCCTGACCGAGGACACCCTGCTGGACGCGCGCGGGGCCAACCGGCTGGCGGCCGTGGCCGTGCGCAAGGGCCGGGCCGCCGTGGCCGTGGTCGAGCTGTCAGCCGGCACCGTCGACGCCGTGGCCTGCGACCTGGCCGATCTGGGCGCGACCCTGGCCGCCTTCCGCCCCAGCGAGGTGCTGGTGCCGGACCGTCTGTTCTCTGATCCGGCCGCCCAGGCGGCGCTCGATGGCTGCGGCGGCGTGGTCCAGGCCCTGGCCCAGGCCCTGGCCGAGCCGCTCGGGGCCCGGGTCCGGGTCGAGCGCCTGTACGGTGTCGCCTCACTGGACGGCTTCGGGGCCTTCGAGGAGGCCGAGGTCTCGGCCCTCGGCCTGGTCGCCGCCTATCTGGAGACGACCCAGGCCGGCAAGATCCCGGCCCTGGCCCCGCCGCGCCGCTCGGGCGAGGCCGGCTTTCTGGCCATCGACCCGGCCACCCGCCTCAGCCTCGAGATTGACCGCACCCAGCGCGGGGAGCGCGACGGCTCCCTGCTGGCCTGTATCGACCGCACCGTGACCTCGGGCGGGGCCCGGGCCCTGGCCGAGCGAATCGCCCGGCCGTTGCGCGACGTGACCACCATCAACCATGGACTCGACGCCGTCGGCTGGCTGCTCGAGCGCCGCGACCTGCGCCGCGACCTGCGCGATGCCCTCAAGGCCTCGGCCGATGTCGCCCGGGCGACATCGCGCCTGGCCCTGGGCCGGGGCGGACCGCGCGATCTGGCGGCGATCCGCTCGGGCCTGACCACCGCCCAGGGTCTGGCCGGTCTGTTCGCCGGCACCGGTGAAACGCTGACCGGACCGTCCACGCGTATCGCGGCCTGTCTCGACAGACTGACCCTGAGCCCGGACGTCGACCACCTGCTGGCCGGCCTGGTCGACGGTCTGGTCGACGAACCCCCGCATCTGGTCCGCGATGGCGGCTTCGTCCGTCCCGACCACCGGCCGGAACTGGACGAGGCCCGTCGCCTGCGTGACGACAGCCGCCGGGTCGTCGCCGACCTCGAGGCCCGGGCCCAGCGCGAGGCCGGCATTCCGCTGAAGGTGCGCCACAACGCCGTGCTCGGCTATTTTCTCGAGACCACGGCCAAACACGCCGAGCCCCTGATGCGGGCCGGGCCCGACAGCCCCTTCATCCATCGCCAGACCCTGGCCAGTCAGGTGCGGTTCACCACCGTCGAACTGTCCGAGCTGGACGCAAAAATCAGTCAGGCCGGTCACCGCGCCCTGGCCATCGAGGGTGAGACCTTCGAGACCTGGCGGCGGACGGTTCAGACCCTGGCCCAGCCCCTGCAGGCCGTCGCCGAGGCCCTGGCCGAGCTGGATGCCCACGCCGCCCTGGCCGAATGGGCCGAGG
>NZ_JAQSDK010000013.1:193726-229571 GCF_029945885.1 Brevundimonas sp. | reverse complement strand
TATCCGCACATCCCGGTCTGCATGCACCAGGACCACGGCAACGGCCCGGCCACCTGCGCCACCGCCATCCAGTACGGCTTCACCTCGGTGATGATGGACGGCTCGCTGGAGGAAGATGCCAAGACCCCGGCCAGCTACGAATACAATGTCGACGTGACCCGCCGCGTGGTCCAGATGGCCCACAGCTGCGGCGTCTCGGTCGAGGGGGAGCTGGGCGTGCTGGGCTCGCTGGAAACCGGCATGGGCGAGGCCGAGGATGGCCACGGCTTCGAGGGCAAGCTGGATCACTCCGCCCTGCTGACCGATCCCGACCAGGCGGTCGATTTCGTCGAACAGACGAAGGTCGACGCCCTGGCCATCGCCATGGGCACCAGCCACGGGGCCTACAAATTCAGCCGCAAGCCGGACGGTGAGGTGCTGGCCATGAATGTGATCGAGGAGATCCATCGCCGCCTGCCCGACACCCATCTGGTCATGCACGGCTCGTCCTCGGTGCCGCAGGACCTGCAGGACATCATCAACGAGTACGGCGGCAAGATGCCCCAGACCTGGGGCGTGCCGGTCGAGGAGATCCAGCGCGGCATCAAACACGGCGTGCGCAAGATCAACATCGATACGGACAACCGCATGGCCATGACCGGCGCGATCCGCAAAATTCTGGCCGAGAAGCCCGGCGAGTTCGATCCGCGCGCCTATCTGAAGCCCGCCAAGGAGGCGATGCGCAAACTGTGCCAGGAGCGGTTCGTGCAGTTCGGCTGCGAAGGCCAGGCCTCGCAGATCCGGCCCAAATCCACAGCCGAAATGGCCCGCCGCTATGCCAAGGGCGATCTCGACCCGCATTTCGGCCGGGTCCTGCGCGCCGCCTCCTGAGCGATCAGGCGGCGGTCGTGACCGCCGCCGTCCGCCCTACCAGCGCCCGTAGCGATTGCCCAACTGATACTGGACCTCGCGCAGGCGCCGTTCGGCATCGATGACCTCATCCTGGGCCCGACGCCAGTCGCGCAGCACGCCCTCGCGCTCGCGCCGGATCTCGCCGATACGGTCGCGGATCTGCTCGCGCTGTTCGTCGGTCAGGCCACTGGCCCGCATCTCGGACCGTTTGGCGCGGATCTTCTCATCCAGATCCTCGGCCCGCGAGCCCAGGCTCGACACGCTGGAGCGGGCTGACGACAGGGCCTGTTCGGCCGCATAGACCATCTGGCCGTCGCGATAGGCCGGCAGGAAGTCCATCTCCAGCTGCGGCGGGCAGACATTGGCGTAGCTGCTGCCCTCGCGTCCGGCCTGAAAGCCGCGCGACGGGGTGCAGTAGTCGCGAAGTCCGTCCTCGCGGGCCGAATAATAGCTGCGGGCATCGGGGATGACCCCGTATTTGGCGCAGGCGCTGGTGTGATCGTCGAGGCGGCTGGCGGGTTGGCCCGACCGGCCGTCGGCATAACCCTGCTGACCCCAGGCCCCGGCCAGACACTGATCCTCGCTCATGGTGGCACAGCTGCCCAACGTCAGGACGGACGCCGTCGCTGCGGCCAGAATGATCAATTTACGCATGGTTCGTTCTCCCCCGAGAGACGACCACCCTATGGCATGCGACTCCCACGGCCAAGTTCGGGCCGTTGGCGCGGCCCCGCAGCCCCATGCTAGACAGGCGGCGACCGCGCGCCCGCGGCGGAGCGCCCCGTGTCCGACGAACCCCTCCTGTCCGAAGATGACGACCGGCCCGAGGCGCTGGAAGCCCATGTCGACGCCCCGAACGAACGGCTGGACAAGGCCCTGGCCGCCGCCCTGCCCGGCATGTCGCGCGCGCGCCTTCAGGCCCTGATGGCCCAGGGCGAGGTGTCGTTCGACGGGGAGGTCGTGCGTGACGGCTCGGCCAAGGCCCGCACCGGCCTGTACCGGATCACGCCGCCGGCCGTGATCGCCGCCGAGCCCCGGCCCGAGGCCATACCCCTGACCGTCCTGTACGAGGACGCCGAACTGATCGTCATCGACAAGCCGGCCGGCATGGCTGCCCATCCGGCCCCGGGCTGCGAGACCGGCACCCTGGTCAATGCCCTTCTGGCCCATTGCGGGGCCTCCCTGTCCGGCATCGGCGGCGTGGCCCGTCCGGGCATCGTCCACCGGCTCGACAAGGACACCTCGGGCGTCATGGTCGCGGCCAAGACCGACCGCGCCCACGCCGGCCTGTCGGCCCTGTTTGCGGCCCATGACATCGAACGCACCTATATCGCCCTGACCCGCGGAGCCCCGTCGCCCGAATGGGGGCGGATCGAGACCCGCATCGGCCGTTCCTCGGCCGACCGCAAGAAGATGGCTGTGCTCAAGAGCGGCGGGCGTGAAGCCATCACCGACTACCGGGTCCAGGCCCGGTTCGGCGTCCCGGCCAAGGCCGGGGCCGCGCCCCTCGCCGCCCGCGTCGCCTGTACCCTGCACACCGGACGCACCCACCAGATCCGCGTGCATCTGGCGTCGAAGGGCTCGCCCCTGCTGGGCGATCCTGTCTATGGCTCGGGCAGCCCGGCCGCTGTCGTGCGGACCCTGATCGCCGAGGCCGGCCTGGCACGGCAGGCGCTGCACGCGGCGGTTCTGGGATTCGTCCATCCCGTGACGGGGGAAGCGCTCCGCTTCGAGACCGAACCGCCGGAGGACATGCGCGTGCTGGAAGTCGCACTGGCGGCCCTTTAACGGCCTGGTGCCCGACCGGGTCAGGCCGCCACGTAAGTCTTGAAAAAAGACCCACCCTTCAGTATACGTGCCCACAGACGAACCCGTGGCGCCACAGCCACGCTCGCAAGCGCCTGTGACGATCTGCCCCTAACAATGGCGGAAACCCGTCGCTACTTGTTTCGTTGAGGGGTGAGGAACCGGTGCACGCAAGGTGGCCGGAACCGAAGGGCCCGCTCGTATCTGGGTCGGAGGGACCACGAATATGGCTGCTGTTAAATCTCTCGCGGTGATGTCGCCTGAACAGGGACTGTCGCGATACCTGACCGAAATCCGCAAATTCCCCATGCTGACCAAGGATGAGGAATTCATGCTGGCCAAGCGCTGGAGCGAGCACCAGGATTCCGAGAGCGCCCACCGCCTCGTCACCTCGCACCTTCGCCTCGTGGCCAAGATCGCCATGGGCTATCGCGGCTACGGCCTGCCGATCGGTGAAGTCATCTCCGAGGGCAATGTCGGCCTGATGCAGGCGGTCAAGAAATTCGATCCGGACAAGGGCTTCCGCCTGGCCACCTACGCCATGTGGTGGATCCGCGCCTCGATCCAGGAATATATCCTGCGCAGCTGGTCGCTCGTGAAGATGGGCACCACCGCCGCCCAGAAGAAGCTGTTCTTCAACCTGCGCAAGGCCAAGAGTCAGATCTCCGCCTTCGAGGAAGGGGACCTGCATCCCGAACACCTCTCCGCCATCGCCACCAAGCTGGGCGTGTCCGAGGAAGAGGTCACCAACATGAACCGTCGCCTCAACGGCGACGCTTCGCTGAACGCCCCGTTGCGCTCGGACGGGGAAAGCGAATGGCAGGACTGGCTGGCCGACGACACGGCCGTGTCCCAGGAGACTGCCCTGGCCGAGAGCGAGGAGAAATCCCTGCGCATGGGCCTGCTCCAGGAAGCCATGGAAGAGCTGACCGACCGCGAGAAACACATCCTGACCGAGCGTCGTCTCAAGGACGATCCGGTGACGCTCGAGCAGCTGGCCGGCCAGTACGGCGTCAGCCGCGAACGCGTGCGCCAGATCGAGGTGCGCGCCTTCGAGAAGCTTCAGAAGGCAATGCGGGCGGCGGCGGAAGAGCGCAACCTCGTCGACGCCTGAGTCAGGGCCGGCCTCAGCCGGCCTTCAGCGCCTTGGCCGGATCGGCCAGGGCCAGAAGGCCGCCGATGGGGCCGGTCAGGCTCGCCTTGGTTGGCGCGGTCGCTGACAGCGCCACCTCAAGGGCGGAGACTGCCACCGCCATCCGGGCGTCAGACGATTTCATCGCCAGTTGTTTCAGCGTCACCGCCTGCTGCCGCGCGGCCCGCACGGCCTGGACCGGATCGTTTGCGAACTGGTCCAGCACGGCCGCCAGAATGCGCAGGGCCTGGTCCTTGACGGCCGCTGCGACGGCAACGGCTCCGGTCGGCCGGTCGTTCTTGCGTTTCTGCGGACCGGCATATTCACCCGAGTTGAACCGCCGCCGGTCCGGGCCGACATAGCCGATGCCCTCGATCCAGTCGCGCGGCTTCAGGGCCACGTTCTCGATCCGCTTGAACAGGTCGGCGCTGGTGAACGGCTTGCGCAGGAATTCGTGAACCCCCACGTCGCGCGCACCCTTGATCGTATTCGCGGTGGCGTCGGCCGTCACCATGATGATCGGCGCGCTCCGGCAGCCCAGATGCGATCGCCGCAACTGACGCACGAACTCCTCGCCGTCGAGGTCGACGCCGCCCCGTTCGGTGAAAATGAGTCCCGGCTCAAGTTCGCGTGCCATGGCCATGGCCTTGGCACCGGTCTGCTCGACCCGAATATCGCGGGCACCCAGCCCCTTGATGATATCGACCAGCAACCGGGCGGAATGCAGGTTGGGCTCGACGATCAGGGCACGCCTGACGGTCGGCTCAAGGCGGGCCAGCATGCGGGAATCAGGTGCGAACACGAAACGCTCTCCAGAAGAGGATTCCGGATATCAGACGCCGGTTAAGACGTGTTGAATACGCGCCTAGCCCTGGAAGGGATCGTGCATCAGGATGGTGTCGTCCCGCTCGGGACTGGTCGACAGCAGCGCCACCGGGGCCGCGATCAACTCCTCGATCCGCCGCACATATTTGATCGCATTGGCCGGCAGGTCCTTCCACGACCGCGCGCCCTGGGTGCTCTCGGACCAGCCCTCGATCGACTCATAGATCGGCTCGGCCGCCGCCTGATCCTTCATACCCGCCGGCAGATAGTCCAGCACCCGGTCGCCGATGCGATAGCCGGTGCAGATTTTCAGCTCGTCAAACCCGTCCAGCACGTCCAGCTTGGTCAGGGCGATGCCGTGGATGCCGTTGATGGCGATCGACTGCCGCACCAGCACCGCGTCGAACCAGCCGCAGCGCCGCGGCCGGCCTGTGACCGTACCGAACTCGCGTCCGCGTTCGGCGATCCGCCCGCCGTCGGCGTCGAACAGTTCGGTCGGGAACGGCCCCTCACCGACCCGGGTCGTATAGGCCTTCACGATGCCCAGCACATAGCCGACCGACCGCGGGCCCAGGCCCGAGCCGGCCGCCGCCTGCCCGGCCACGGTGTTGGACGAGGTCACATAGGGATAGGTGCCGTGGTCGACGTCCAGCAGCGAACCCTGGGCCCCCTCGAACAGGATGCGTTTGCCGTCACGATAGGCCCGGTCCAGCATCCGCCACACCGGCTGGCTGGCGAAGGGCAGGACCTTCGGCGCGATCTCCAGCAGGGCGGCCTTCAGCCCGGCCACATCGACCTCGGCCAGGTCCAGCCCCTTGCGCAGGGCATTGTGGTGGGCCAGCAGCCGCTCGATCTTGGCGTCCAGCGCCTCGGGGTCGGACAGGTCACCGACCCGGATGGCGCGCCGTCCGGCCTTGTCCTCATAGGCGGGGCCGATACCCCGACCGGTGGTGCCGATCTTGGTCTTTCCGGCCTGGGCCTCGCGCGCCTGGTCCAGGTCGCGGTGCAGCGGCAGGATCAGACAGGCATTGTCGGCCAGGGTCAGCAGGTCGGGCGTGATCCTGACGCCCTGGGCCTCCAGCCGGCCGATCTCGTCGATCAGGGCCCACGGGTCGACGACCACGCCGTTACCGATGACCGAGGGCTTGCCCTGCACCACGCCCGACGGCAGCAGGCTCAATTTGTAGGTGATGTCGCCGACGACCAGCGTATGGCCGGCGTTGTGGCCGCCCTGGAACCGCACCACCACGTCGGCGCGATTGGACAGCCAATCAACGATCTTGCCCTTGCCCTCGTCACCCCACTGGGCACCGACTACTGCGACATTTGCCAAGATCGTTCTCCGCTGCCCGGGTTTGGGGAATGCGGGCGCAGCCTATAGCCGGGGAATCGCCGGGTGTCGTCCCATTGGACGAATTCTCATCGACTCAATTCGGCGACGGCGCAGGCAAAGGCCCAGTCCAGCCACGGTGTGGCGGCCACGACATCGGCTGTTTCGACGGTGCAGCCACACCAGATTCGCAGGCCCGCCGGGGCATTGCGGTGGGACTCGACGTCAAACGCCGCCCCCTCCGCCTCCAGCAAGGCCTTCATCCGTTTGACGAAGGCCTGCCGCCCCGCCTCATCCAGCGCCGTGACCCGGACGTCGACAATCTTCAGACAGACCGAGGTGGTCGACCGGCTCGCCGGGTCGGCGGCGAGGAAGTCGATCCAGTCCGTCCGCTCGACCCAGGTCCCCAGGGCCGCGGCATTGGCCTCCGTCCGGACGATCAGGGCGTCCAGCCCGCCGATCGCCCGAGCCCACTCCAGGCCGTCGATCCAGTCCTCGAGGGTCCAGACAGAAAAGGTGTTGATCATCGACCCGGACGCCAGGGCGCGATCGAAGCCCTTGCCATTGCGCAGCCGCAACACCTTGGGCACGGCACGCGGCGGCTCATAGCTGTCCAGTCGCGCCACGGCCCGGGGCGACATGGCGACCACGCCGATTCCGGCCTCCCCGCCCAACGCCTTCTGGAACGAGAAGGTCACGACATCCAGCCGCGCCCACGGCATGGCCATGGCGAAGGCCGCCGAGGTCGCATCACAGATGGCCAGCCCCTCGCGATCCGCAGCGATGAAGTCCGCATTCGGCATCTTCACGCCCGAGGTCGTGCCGTTCCACGGAAACACCAGATCGCTGGCCGGATCGACGCGCGACAGGTCCGGCAGCTCACCCCACGGGGCCGACAGCACCTCGGGCTCCAGCTTCAGGTGATCGCGCACATCGATCGCCCACTGCTGGCCGAAATTCTCGAATGCCAGCACTTGCACCGGCCGCTGCCCCAGCATCGACCAGAGCACGGCCTCGACCGCGCCGGTGTCCGAGCCCGGCGTATAGACCAGCACCCAGTCCTCCGGGACCTCCAGCACCTGGCGCGTCAACGCCAGGCCGTGGGCGAAGCGCGCCACCACCTCGGGCGCGCGAATGCCGCGCCCCAGAAGGTCATGGGGCAGGGCCTGCGACGACCAGCCCGGACGCTTGGCCGTGGGGCCGGCCGAAAACCAGGGCCGCTCGGGTTTGACGTCGGGACGGTTCATCAGCCTATTTTCCCGGCCGGTAAGGACGCTTGTTGCGCCAGTCGGTAGCGAATTTGACCAGGGCCTCGTCCGGCTGCTCCGGCAGGGTCACGATCAACCGGGCCAGAAGATCGCCGCGCTTGCCGGCGGCGAAGGCCCCTCGCCCCTTCAGCCGCAGCACCTGTCCCGAGTTCGAGTCCTTGGGAATGGTCATGCTGACGGTCCCTTCCGGGGTCCGGACCGGGATCTTGCCACCCAGCACCGCATCCGGCACCGACACTGGCAGGTCCATGGTCAGGTCCGCGCCGTCGCGGCTGTACAGCGGATGGGGGGCGATCTTCAGCTCGATCAGGGCGTCACCGGCCTCGCCGCCCCGTCCCGGAGATCCCTGTCCCCGCAGACGGATCACCTGACCGTCGGCCGCGCCCTTGGGAATGGTGACATCCAGTGTCCGTCCGTCCGAAAACTGGATGCGACGGGTCGCCCCGGCGATCGAGTCCTCGAGGCTGATTTCCAGCGTCGCCCGCACATCCTGGCCGCGAGTCTGGAAGCCTCGCCCACCGGCCCGGCCTCCACCGGGGGCCCCGCCCCCGAACATGCCGAACAGATCATCCAGATCGATATTCTCGAACCCTGCCCGCGCGCCGCCCGGCCCGGCCGCTCCGCCCGGACTGAATCCACCGCCGCGGCCGCCGCCGCCACGAAACTGCTCGCGGCCGTCGGCATCGATCTCGCCGCGGTCGTATTTGGCCCGCTTCTCGGCGTCGCCCAGCAGGTCAAAGGCCGCTGTGATGCGTTTGAACCGCTCATCGGCGGTCGTATTGCCCGGATTTTTGTCGGGATGGAGTTCCTTGGCGAGCTTGCGGAACGCCTTCTTGATTTCGTCCGCGCTCGCGCCCTTGGAAACGCCCAGTTCCTTGTAAGGATCGCCAGCCACGTTCGCTCTTCGCTCCATCCAGTGCCAGAGCGTCAGTTAAGCCATGCACCGGGCCACGCAAAGGGGCGATGCAACTCCGTCACGGCCCCGGGATCGAAACGGCGGCTTCCGCGCCCCAGCCGAAGGCCGGATTCCACTGGCATACGACGACCTCGGCCCCGGCCCCGGGGCCGCCCGGAAAATCTTCAGCCAGCGCCGAAGCCGGATAGATCACCCCAGTCGCCTCCGTCACGATCACCCGCCGCTCGCTGCCGCCCTGCAGCACCCGCAGCCGGAACCGTGTCGCGTCGACCGGCACCGGGTCGCCGTCCCAACGGTCTCCGTGCACCCTTACCCTGGGAATCCAGCCGATCCGGAACCCGCCCTCACCATCCGGTCCCACCCGCAGATGCGCCGGACTCCAGGGACGATCGCCCAGCCCCTCGAAGGTAAAGTCCACGCTGCTGAACCCGGTGCCGCCCGGCGGCATCCCCACCGGTCCGGCCCGGCACAGCAGCGACAGTCCGCGCTCCGCCGGCCCGATCTCCACCCGACCCGGCGCGGGCTCGAGAAACACCACCCGCGCCCCGCTCCCTGCACCGGCACCCATGGCCCCCTCCGAGCCCTGTTGCCCCCGCAACAGGCCCTCAAGCCGCCAGACACCGTCGCCGACCAGGGTGGCGGTCCGGAACTGGATCAGCTCCCATCCCGCCACTGTCCCGACCGCGACCAGATTGCCGCCCCCCAGAACCGCCACCGCCGCCTGGCTGACCGGAGGCCGGCCCTCGATCCTGACCGTCAGCGTATTGACCGTGTCCCAGCGATAGCGAACGCCGGGTCCGAGGTCCTCGACCAGACCCCCGACCGTGGCCGGCCGGTCAATCACCGCTCGCTGCGTCAGCGCCTCCGGCGACGACCCCACGTGCACGGCCATCGGTCGCCAGGGTTCGGCCGCCAGGACGGCCACCGGCCGACCGTCGACCTCCCGCCCCGGCAGGGCCGGCAGGTCCAGCAACTGCAACAGCGGGGCCCCGACCACCACAGCCGCATCGCCGGTTCGTACAGCGGCGTCCCCGTCCCCGATGCCCCCGTCCGGTGTCCGGTACCGCTCCGCCTCCACGGTCGGTCGTTCGTCCAGCGACACCCGGATGACCCGCCAAAGGTCCGGCAGGCCTGCCAGACGGATTCCGTCGCCCGGTTCCAGACGTAGCGCATCCCGCGGCCCCGGCCACAGCGTCAGGGTTTCGCCTTCCTCCCCGTCGATCAGCCGTCCGGCCGTCGACCGCGCCAGGCCCGCGCCGCACACAGCCGGCAGGTCCAGATCGACCGCCCCACCGTCGCCCGCCGACCGCACGGCCACCGATCCCGTTTGATAGTCGCCGTCGGCATCGATAAACCGGACCCGGGCCAAGCCCGGCCGCGGCTCCAGATTCCGGCGGGCGCTCCAGCCTGGCCCGTCCTCGCCCAGCGCCAGATCCGCCGGGTCCAGCGACACGGTGCTCTCCGGTGCCCCCTGGATCGCGATCCGCCCCGCGCGTTCGGCCAGGATCAGGTTCAGTCCGGCCAGAAGGGGCTCCAGCGCATCCCGCGTTCGCATCGGTCGGTCGATGACATAACCCGCCACCGTCGCCGTCACCGGAGCGATCACGACATCGTCCGCGGATAGTCCGCCGCGCTCCAGAATGGCCGCCAGCAGGTCACCGGTCTCCCCGACCATCCGTCCATTCAACCAATGGCCGGCGCGCCAGGCCGTAGCGTCGGCCCAGCGCTCGACCCGGGCCGGGAATTCGGGCCAGGGCCGTGCGTCCCAGCACCAGGCCTCGGCCCCCTCCAGCATGGGCCCGCCATAGACGGCCGACACCGGATTGTGGGCGGGATTGTCGAAATGGGTCAGCACCGCCTCCAGCGCCCGCCGCTGCATCGCGTCGTCGCGTCCGCCGGTCGAAGCCGGCGGCAGGCGGCTCTCGGCACTCTTGGGGTCCTGGAACAGGTTCGGTGCATTGCCGCCGCGATCCACCGCCGCGCAGCCGAACTCGGTCAGGCGGACCGGCTTCAGCCCGGGCACCCAGGCCGTCGGCGTGACTGCCCGCACTCCGCCCGGGCGGTCATGGTGAGAATTCGACCACCAGCCCGCCAGGTCCTTGGGCCGGAACACCCAGTCCTCGCCATGGGTCGCATCGATGATCGGCGTGCGTGTCTGCGCCGCCCGGTCCGCCGCATCGGCATAGAACCAGTCGAATCCTTCGCCCCCGGCCATCTGCGCGGCCAGATAGGCCGGGTCCGCCGGCCCGTCATGGACAGCCGCGTCCCGTCCCCCGTCGCCCTCGCGCCAGTCCCCCAGCGGCGGGTACCAGTCGATGCCGACATGATCGATATTGGCGTCGGCCCAGAGCGGATCGAGATGGAAGATCACATCATCGCCGCCGTGATGGCCGAAATACTCCGACCAGTCCGCGGCATAGGACAGGGCCACGCCCGGTCCCGCCACAACCCGGCATTCCGCCGCCAGCGCCCTCAGTTCCGCGACGGCCGGATGCCCGCCGTCCGCGTCCCGCGTCCAGGTCAGCCCCCGCATCTCCGAGCCGATCAGCAGGCCGTCGGCTCCGGTCTCCGCCGCCAGCCCGGCATAGTGCAGCGCCAGCCGCCTGAGGCCCCAGCCATCGGCCGCCCCGAACAGACTCGCCACCTGTGCCGCCGCCCCGGCACCGTCATCGCCCCGGATCCGCCCGCGCCAGGGATAGGCCGCCTGTCGCGCCCCGCCATAGGGATCCGGCCGGTCATTGTCGGTCGGGATGTCCATGAAGACGAACGGATACAGGGTCACCGCCAGCCCGCGCGCCTTCAGCGCCGCCACCGCCTGCCGCACGGTCGCGTCGGACGGCGTCCCGCCATAGGCGGGACCGCCACCCGATTGCGAGATCAGATGGGCCCCGGCCCGGTCCAGCCCCGCCACCGACCAGTCCAGTGGCTCGGTCGGCTTGTCGCGCCGCTCGACCCCGGGCCGGATCGTGCACTGTCCGGCACGCAGATCGTCCCCGAACCAGCCGATCACCAGACTGACCCGTTTCAGGTTCGGGCACTGGCTCATCAGCTGATCCAGCGACACCTCCAGGTCGGGACGCCCCTGGCCATTACTGACATTCTCGACCGCCGTCCGGGTCAGCCCCTCGCGGCGCAGCACTCTCTCTGTAGCCAGCACGAACTCCCCGGCCCCGGGGATCAGACACACGCCTTCCAGCCGGTCCTCCAGCCGCGCCTGAGTCCCCCGCGCCCGCCGGAACACCTCGAAAGCCAGTTGCGGCGGCCGGTCACCATACGGCGTCAACGGCAGGTCCTCGAACACGACATAGGCCGTGCCGCGACAGGCCGGGGCCGATCCCTCGACCGCCTCGATCAGCGGGTCCGGGGTCTGGTCCGCCATGCCCCGGTGCACCCGCATCGTCACCCCGCTAAGGTCCATCGGCCGCCCGTCGGCCCAGACCCGGCCGACCCCGTCGATCGGCCCCTCGCACAGGGCCACGGCGAAACTCAGCGAATAGTCATAGTCGACCGTGCGTGGCCCGCCCTTGCCGCCCGAGGACGTGGTGCGTCGTTCCTGGAACCGCGCCGCCCAGATCACCTGACCCGTCACCCGCGCCCGTCCGAACACACAGGCCATCGGCGCGCCCTCCGCCGAGGACTGGACCTTCAGCGACTCCAGCCGCGGCCCCCGCTGCCGCGCCGGCGACAGGGAGGCGACCAGACCGCGGTCCACCATTCCGCCCAGGGCCGCCCCGATCGCCTGGCCGACACCCCCGCCGACCGCGGCCCCGATTCCGCCCAGCACCACCTGCGCCATCAGCCCGCTCCGTCCGTCGCATCAGGCCAGGTGAAGGCTGCGACCAGCCGCCGCCGCCACCACGGCCCCATCCAGCTCTCGACCACCGACCGGCCCCAGTAGGCGTGGATCATCCGCGGCTCGGGCCCCGCCGTGTCGCTCAGCACCGCACAGTGTTTGGCCGGGGCACCGGCGCTCATGCGGAACAACATCACATCACCCGGCTCCGCCTGCCCGGTCGGGATCTCGACCAGCCGGCACCGCGCCGCCGCCAGCAGGGTCTCCTCGCCCCCGACCTCGGCCCAGTCGGCGCTGTAGGGCGGAGCCGGCTCCGGCTCCGTCCCGTACAGGGCGCGCCAGATACCGCGCACCAGCCCCAGACAATCGGTCCCCTCACCCTTCAGGCTCGCCTGATGCCGATAGGGCGTCCCCAGCCAGGCACGCGCCACCGCCAGCGCCGACGCCCTCATCGCCGGCTCCCGCCGTCATGACGCCCGCCCCCGGCCGGATGGGCCGTCAGGAAGTCGTCGCCGGGGATGTCAGGAAAGCCCTGGAAATTGAGCCCGTTGCCGAACACCCTGGTACAGGTCGCCCAGCGCTTGTCGCAGGCCTGGCCGGGAAAGAGCGCCATATCGACCCGACACCGCCTATCGCCCAGCTGCGCATCGCAGTCGCGGCCATAGGTGCGTCCGACCACCCGCTCCAGCGCCGCCAGCGGTCCCTCCAGCTCGGCGACAAAGGCCTCCCCTTCGCGCCGCAGTCGGGTCAGGGTCGCGCTCCACAGCCGCACTGCCAGGGTCGGCTGCGTCCAGTCGACCCGCCACAGGTCGACCCGGGCCCCGTCATAGAGGCCGGCGCGGATATCGGCCTCGGTCAGAGCATCGTCATCCAGGCCGCCCGAGGCGACGAAACTCCCGGCCGCCGCCCCGACGCCGCTCTCGCCCGCTCCCGCCGTCCAGCCGCTGGCCGCCCGACACACCACCCCGTCGACGGTCAGGTCGCGGTCGTGATCGGTGAACCCCATCTCCACCCCGTCGGCGCGCATCAACCGCCAGACATGGCACAGGGTCGCCGCCCCGCTCTCGATGCGGGCGACCATTTCATCCGGTATGTCACGCATGGTTCAGACCCTGATCTCGATCAGCGGCACCGCCGCCATCCGCCCCGCGCCGAACGTCTCCAGCGTCACCTCGATCCGGTCGGCGTCGAACCGCACAGGGGTGTCGAAGACAAAGCCCGCCGTCACCACCGCCCCCGGCTCCGGCGGCACCGCCAGCGTCACCCGCCCGGTCGTCGCCTCGACCGTGAACGCCGCCCCGTCCAGCGCGACCCCGGCGACCGCGACCCGCACCGATCCCGCCACCGGCTTGGTGATGTCCCGCACCTGGTCGCCATAGGCCTTGCCCAGCGAAAACACCGCCGCGACCCCGTCGCCGGTTCCCAGGGTCTGGTCCGTCGCCGTCACTTCCGCCCCCGGCGCACACGATTTGAAATCGGCGAAGTCGCGAAACCGGAAGCCGTACAGCCGCCCCCGCCGCGCCTCGAAGAAGGCCGTCAGGGCCGCCATGTCGTCCAGCGAGCGCAGGTTGGCCCCGATCAGATAGCGCCGCCGCCCCTGGGCCCAGGGCGTCGACCGCCGCTCATAGCCCGAGCCCAGCGTCACCACCTCGGTCCGCCGCTCGACACCCCCGGTCGAGCCGAAGGCCAGCCGCGCCGGCAGGCTCACCTCATGAAAGGCCATACGCCCCTCCTTCCGGCTTGTTCAGAAAGCGATGTTCGTCCAGACTCGCCTCTCACGCGATCGCGCAGGAGGGCGACCCATGACCCACGACACGTCTACCCAGGTTCCCGGCTTCGACTGGAAGGTGCTGCTGTTCTCGTTTGAGGGCCGCATCCGGCGTCAGCATTTCTGGATCGGCTGGTTGATCCTGCTCGGAGCAGGCGTCGTCGCCGGTTGGATTCCGATTCTCGGCGGTCTGATCGGCCTTGCGCTGATCTGGCCCAACCTCGCCATCGCCGTGAAGCGACTGCACGACATGGGTCAGTCCGGCTGGCTGGTCGCCATTCCTTGGGTCGTGACCCTCGTCGCCCTGTTCGTCGGCGTCGGCGCGATCGGCTTCTCGGCCATTGCCAATGCGACCGCGCTGGAGAACGAGGATCCCGCTGCCATCTTCGCCCTGCTCGCGCCCGCGCTGGGCATGGTGGGCCTGATCTGCCTGGTCAATCTCGGCTTCCTGCTGTGGATCGGACTGACCCCCGGCACCAACGGCGAGAACCGCTACGGATCGAACCCCAAGGCGGCAGGCTGAGCCCCACCCGTCCGCGCTCAAGCAGCGCAAAGCGCGGTAGCGCCACCAGAATGCGCCCTCACAACCGGCGCGCGCCCAGGGCCACGGCGCGCGCCAGCATCTGGGCGATCTGGGCCTCGGACCGCAGCAGGGCCGGGGCCCCGCCGTCGACACGGACATTGATCGTCACTCCCGGTCCCGCCACGGGTTCGATGGTTCCCACGCCACCGGGCCGGAACACCTCCGGCCCGCGCTCCCCGACCAGATAGGCGGCCCCCGCCGACACCGGCCCGCCGTCCGCCCGCGTGCCGCCGAACAACCCGCCCAACGCCGCCGTCACCGCCGCACCCAGGCCGCTGCCCGTCGCGGCCCCGGCTCCGGCCCCAAGGCCTGAATTGACCGCCGCCAGCACCGCCCGCGCCAGTTCGGCCAGGCTGACCTCCCCGTCCGCCGCCGCCCGCGCCAGCGACCGGGCCAGACCCTCACCCGCCCGGTCAAAGGCCTCACCGATCGCGCTCGCCGCCCGGTCCGCCGGCTCCCGCAGCCCCTCCAGCGCCGCCGCCGCCTCGGCCGCCCGCTCCGGCACCGCCTCCAGCCCGTCCGTCTCGAAAGACCCCATCATGTCTCCTCCCTGTCGCGTAGCGATGGGGAGGGGGACCGCGAAGCGGTGGAGGGGTGCGCTCCCTCACCAGCCTCATCCGGCCACGCCGCCATCATCCGCTCGAACCCGTCCCGCCCCATCGGCTCCGGCCCCGCCGGTCGCTCGGTCAGAATCCGCCATTCCTTCAGCGACAGCCGCCAGAAGGCCGCCGGCGTCACCCCCGCCCGCGCCGCCGCCCGCAGCATCTCGCCCCAGGGCGTCATGCGGCGGCCGCGAAGGCCCGGGCCACCGCCTCCGCCGCCGCCCGGGGATCCACCGCCGCCCGGTCAAGGTCGTCCGCCAGCCCCTCCTCGCCGCCGCCGCGCAACAGGGCCGCCAGGACGATCACCAGATCGCCTGCTGACAACACCCGCATCCGCTCACCCAATGCCGCGATCCCGGTCACACCCAGCCCGGTCTCGATTTCGGCCAAAGCCCCCAGCGTCAGACACAGCCGCCGCTCTGCCCCGGCCAGCATCGCCAACACCTCGCCGCGCGCCCCGTTGGCCCCGGTCACAGCCCCGTAAATCCGATCTCGCCCGCGCTCGCCAGGCTGATGGCGAAACTGGCCTCGCCCTCGTGCTCCCCGGCATATTCCAGCGCCGCCACCAGGAACGGCCCCTCCAGCACGCCGAAATCGGGCACGATCAACTGCCAGCCCGGGGTCGTCTGGGCGAAGAAGGCCTCGCGGATCAGGGCGTCCGAGGCGGCGTCGCGAAACACCCCCTGGCCGCTCACCGCCGCCGACTTCACCCCGGCCCCGGCCAGCAGTTCACGCCAGCATCCGGCGCTGTCGCCGTCGGTCGCATCGACCGTCCGCGCGTTCAGCGAGATCGTCCGCGCCCTCAGTCCGGCGACGGTGACGAACACCCCCGGTCCGTCCTCGATCTTCAGCAAGATGTCCTTCCCGCGCTGTGCGGCCATGTCCCTCATCCCTTCCCTGTCATCGCCTCAGCCGTCGATGGCTTCGGTCACCGCCCGCACCCGGATCACCGCCCAGGTCCGGGCCCCGTCCGCGCCGCGGAACACATCGGCCAGGGTCACGCCCAGCGACACTGTGCGCACCCCGTCCGCCTGCAGTGCCGCCCCCTCCAGCCGCGCCCGCACCGCCGCCACAATGGCCCGCACCTCCTCGGTGCCGTGAAAGCGGGAGGCCACGGTCAGCGACAGCCGGTGCTCGACGCCACAGCCCTCGGCCGCCACCGGACGGCTGGCGCTGCGGCCGATCAGCAGCTGCGGATAGCCGGCATCCCGCGGTGGCGCGTCCCACACCCGCCCGTCCAGCAGGGCCGACAGGGACGGTTCCGCCGTCAAAAAAGCGATCAGCGCCGCCTGCAGCGCGCTCTCGTGGTCGCTCATGGCCGTCGCTCCACATCCGGATGCACCCGCCCCGGCCGCGCCGGATCGGTGTCGACCGCAACCACCGTCCAGTCATCGCCGTCGAACCGCAGCACCCGGCCCGCGACCAGGCGCGGGTCGGCCCGGGTCTCGACCCGCATCATCTCGATCGTCCGCATCACCCCGGCCTCGGTCCGCTCGCGCCGTCGCCGGGTGCCGGGCCGGATCCACACCCAGCCCAGGGGTTCGTAACTCACCGCCTGCCCGCCCTGCGGCGTCTGCGTCTCCGTCGCCGTCAACAGCTCGGCCAGCCGCCGCCCGCTCACAGCCGCGCCCCGCGATAGGGGGCGATCCAGGCCGATACAGGGGCGATCGGCATGTCGCGCTCGCCCCGCTCATAGGCCCGCAGCGCCAGCATCAGCACCGCCAGCCGCAACGGGGCCGCCGAGGCGTCGTCCAGCGTCGCCCCGACCTCCCCCTCGACCCGCGCCTGGGCCGCGTCGATCAGGGTCTGGATCAGCCCGTTTTCGGCGTCATGGTCGACGCGCAGGAACAGTTTCGCCTCGGTGAGGCTCACCGGAACGCCCATCTGGAACCTCGATTCTGGAAGAAAAGAGGGCTTGGGGCTTAGGGCGTAGGGCTTTGAGTTTCCCCTGCCCTGCCTCCCTAAACCCTAAGCCCTACCCGCCAAGCCCTCGGTGAGCGCCTAGCTCACCGCGAACTTCATCACCTTGATGGCGTCGAAATTCTGCACCCCGCCGCCGACCCGCTTGGTCGTGTAGAACAGCACATAGGGCTTGGCCGAATACGGGTCCCTCAGCACCCTCACCCCGGCCCGGTCGACGATCAGATAGCCGCGCTGGAAGTCGCCGAAGGCGATGGCGGCGCTGTCGGCGGCGATGTCCGGCATGGTCTCGATCTCGGTCACCGGATAGCCCAGCAGCGAGGCCGTCTCCCCCGCCCGCGCCGCCGGCTGCCAGATATAGTTGCCGTCGGCGTCCTTGAATTTGCGCACGGTCGAGACCGTCCGCCGGTTCATTACGAACCGCCCGTTCGGCCGGTAGCGGGCCTTCGGCGCATAGACCAGGTCGATCAGCCGGTCCGCCGGATTGCTGGCCGCGAACGCCCCCGCCGCGCCCGAGGCGACATAGCCGATTTCGCCCCAGCCATGGCCCGCCTCGGCGACGATGTCGTAGCTGAGGAACCCCTTCGGCTTGTTGATCCCGTCACCGCTGACGAAGGCCGTGGTCTCCTGGGCCGCGAAGGCATCCTCGACCTCGGCCGCCAGCCACTCGTCCAGATTGATCATGGCGTCGTCCAGCAGGCTCTGGGTCGCCGCCGGCGAGGCATAGAGATCGGCCGCCGGGAACTCCAGCAGGGCCAGGGTCGCCGGATCCGTCTCCGGCCGCGGCGCGGTCTCGGCGACCCAGCCGGCCGTCACGCCCGCCGTCGACACCGGCTTGCGAAACACCCCCGCCCCGATGGTCCGCACCGTGGCGATCTCGCGCATCGGACTGCCCGCCATCAGCCGCCGGTCGATCGCCCGCTCGGTCTCCGGCGGCACCACATAGCCCCCCGAGTCCGCCGCCGTGGACAGGCCCGTCTTCAGCTCCAGCCCACCGATACTGCCCGTCTTCAGATAGCCGTCGAACGCCGCTTTCGTCTCCTCCCCATGAAATGGGGAGGGGGACCGCGAAGCGGTGGAGGGGCTGGTTCCCTCACCCCCGATCACCGGACGCCGCGCCTCACTGACCACCCGGTCCAGCCGCGCCTGGGCGCTGGCCACCGCCTGGTCGATCCGCGCCACCTTCGCCTCCAGCAGGGGGTCCGCCGCCGCCTTCCGCTCGATCTCGTCCAGCCGGGCGTCATTGGCCCCTTTGAACGCCTCGAACGCCGCCATCATCTCGTGCATGGCGGCGCGCGCCTCCGGCGTCGCCGGGGCCTGTTTGGTCTCTTTCATGGTCTCTCCGTTTTCAAGAATTCCCGGCGGCTCAGCCGACCGGAACCGAGACCGGGGCCGTCAGGTCCCGTTCGATTGACAGGGCACGGCTCAGGTGATCGGGTCTCTCCCACGGCTTGGGAGGGCCGCCCCCGATGTCGATGATCCGCACCACCATCCTGGCCACCGCTCTTGTGGCCTGGGCCGGTGCCGCCTCTGCCGCCCAGCAATGCGGGGCCACGACCCACACCGTGTACGGCGAGACCCGTGCCTATTTTCAGAATACCCTGGGGGCCTGCCGTCCTGATGGCTATTGCTCCGCCGTCCTGGCCCTGCCCGATGCCACCGGCGACGCTGCCTTTACCCAGCAGCTTCGCATCGCCCGCCCCACGCCCGGCGCACCCTATGATGTGGTCCTCACCGCCGTGATCCCGTCACCGACCGATGATGCCCTGCCCATGTCGGTCGCCTTTGGCCGACACCGTCTCGACCTGACCGACACGGTCGAGCGTCGGGGCAATGTCGCCAACGAATGGCATGTCACCGGGACCGACAACGTCGAGTCCATGGTGCGCGGAGCGATGCGCGCCAACACCCTGCGCTGGACCTACCAGTCACAGGGCGGACCGACATCCGCCTGGTTTGCCCTCGGCGGCGTCACCCGTGCCCTCGCCTGGATCGACTGTATGGCTGCCACGGCATCCGCCCCGACCTGAGATCACACCACCCCGAACCGCGCGCCCGGCAGCATCGGGAAGGTCACCAGCGACACCTCCCACAGGTCCACGGCACTCAGCACCCGCAGCCGCCCCTCGCGCCGCGCCTTCGCCGCCCGGAACCCGATCGACAGCCCGTCCAGCGCCCCGGCCCGGGCCAGCGCCGCCGCAAACCGCGCCTCGGCCGACCCGTCCAGGATCCGCCCGCGCACGAACAGCCCGCGCTCATCCTCGGCCAGCCGGTCCCAGACCCCGACCACCGACCGCGCCTCATGCTGGTGCAACATCCGCACCCCGGTCGCCCCGGTCCGGGCCAGGCTGTCGGCGAAGGCCCCGCGCGCCACCACATCCCCGTCCAGATCCGCCACACCCCACAGGGAGGCATAGCCGGCGATTTCCACACCCCCTCTCCCCTTGCGGGAGAGGGAGACCGCGCACGGCGGCGCAGCCGTCGTGCGCGCGCGGTCGGGTGAGGGGTCACACCAGCCCATCTCGCTCACCGCCCCGCCTCCAGCCGTCGCTCGATCCGCTCCACCGTCTGGCGCGTGGCGATGCCCTGTTCCTCCAGCCGCGCCAGCCGTTCGGCCACCAGCCTCTGCTCGCCGACCCTTTCCTCCAGCGCCGCGATCCGCGCCGCCGCGCCGCCGGCCCAGACCAGCCCGCCGACCGTCTGCACCGCCAGGGCCGCGATGACGGCGACCGGGATTTTTCTGAGCTCGAACATGATGCATACTCATGGTTGCAGGGCTTGGGGCTTAGGGCTTGGGAGGCGTCTGTGACCAACGGGATCAGGGGGTACCGGGATCTGCTTGTCTGGCAGCGCGCGATGACCATCGCGGAAGCCACCTATCGACTGACGAAGGCCTTTCCGCGCGAGGAACAACTTGCCCTGACCTCCCAGTCACGCAGGGCGGCTGCTTCCGTGGCAGCGAACATCGCGGAAGGGTATGGCCGCGGGACGAGGCCTGCCTACGCAAGCTTTGTCCGTATTGCCCAGGGCTCTCTCAAGGAGCTGGAGACGCATCTGATACTTGCGGAACGCGTGCATATCTGCCCGCCCGGCTCGACCGACCCGATCCTCGCCGACTCCGACGAACTCGGCCGGATGCTGCGCGCCCTTCTGACCAAACTAAGCCCCAAGCCCTAAGCCCTCCTCCCTACGCGCCCAACCCCGCCATGCGCCGTCGTTCGGCGTCGGTCAGGAAGCTTGCCGCCCCCAGCCGCGCCCACAGGGCGTCGCGCTCGGACTGCAGGGCCGGCACCCCGTCCAGATCCGGCGCGATCCGCGTCCCGGCAAAGCGCGGCCCCAGCCAGCCGGTCAGGGCCCCGGCCGTCTTGCGCACCAGTGGCGCGATGGTCGATCGCCAGAAGGCGGTATTGGCCTCGCGATAGTTGGCATAGGTCGCATCCCCCGGGATCCCCAGCAGCTGCGGCGGCACCCCGAAGGCCAGGGCGATCTCGCGCGCCGCCGTATGTTTGCCGGCGATGAAATCCATCTCGGCCGGGGTCAGGCTGATCGGCTTCCAGTCCAGCCCGCCCTCCAGCAGCAGCGGCCGCCCGGCATTGGCCGCCCCCGTATAGGCATCGCCCAGTTGCAGTTTCAGCGCCTCGAACTGTTCGGTCGTCAGCCGCTCCCCGTCGCGGCCGCTGCTGACCAGGGCTCCGCTGGGACGCGCTGCATTGTCCAGCAGCGCCTTGTTCCACGCCCCCGAGGCATTGTGCACATCCACAGCACAGGCCGCCGCCTCCAAGGGCGAAAAGCCGTAGTGGTCGTCGAACGGATGAAACAGCCTCAGATGCATGACCGGCATCCAGCCGTCGGCCCCGCGTCCGATCCGCAGCCGTCGGCCGTCCACCTCGTAGACATAGGCCTCGGGCCAGCCGTGCCGCCCCGGCACCACCGCCATCCGGTCCGGCCTCAGGCTCCACAACTCGTCCGGGGCCCCGTCGCCATCGCCGTCCCCGGCCGCCTCGACATAGGCATTGCCCGCCGTCTGCAGCGCCCCATAGACCCCCTCCAGCCACTCCGGCCCCGACTGTTCCGGATTGGGCCGCGCCAGCAGCCGCGCCAGTGGATGGTTATCGGCGCGCACGCCGTCCCGGAACACCGTCAGCGGGGTCGAGGCCGCCGCCTCGGCGATCATCCGCACACAGCGATAGGCGACCGGATTACGCCCGAACCCCTCGCGCGCCAGATGGCCATAGTCGCGCGGCGTCCAGCGCGGCCGCCCCGGCCCGGTCATGGCGATCAACGCCCCCACCCGGCTGTCCTTGATCTCGGGCGCACCGCCGCGCCCGCGGCGGCTCCAGGGCCAGCGCAGTCCATCCATGGTTGGTCGTCCTCGATTAGAGCGATCGGATACTCGGGCTGTCCCGGGTGTTCAGCAGCAGGTGGCTGACGGCCCAGATCAGGGCATCGGCCCGGTCGGGACTGGCCTCGCCCGTCCCCACGCCCAGCCCCATCAGCTCATCCTCCAGCTTCTCGAAACAGCCGCAGTGGATGACCTTGCCCTGGTCATAGAGCAGGGCCACCGGCTCGGCCCGGGCCCGTTTCGAACGGGTCGCGAACACCGGCTTGATCCGGGCACCGCATTTGGCGACCTTCAGCAGGTCCTCGACCATCTGGCCGCCCTGGTTGGTCTCGGCAATGACCCAGTCGGCCTCGTGCCGGGCCACGGTCCGCGCCACCGCCTGGGCCCAGTCCCGGGGCCGTTTACCGCGGACACTTTCGTCCGCCAGTACCCAGGCCTTCTCGTCGGCCAGACCCACGACGACGATGCCGCAGCTGTCGCCCTCGGCCGTCGTCGTCGGGTCCAGCCCGACCACCACCTTGCGGAACTGAGTCGGCGTCCCCCCGCGGCAACGGTCCAGCAGCGCCTGCGTCCACAGGGCCTCCCCCGCCCCCAGGATCAACCCCTCAACCTCCTGGGCTGCCAGCCTGGTTCCCCCGTACAGGGCCTCCAGCCCGGCCAGAAATCCGCGCGACAGGTTGCGCGCATTCACCCGGGTCGGCGCATGGGTCGCGACCGTGGTCGGCTCGGCCATCAGCCGCGTCAGGGCCGGCATCGGCTTGGGCGTGGTGGTGACCACCAACCGCGGATCGGGGCCCAGCCGCATGCCCAGCCGCAACATGGCCAAGGCGTCGCCCGGCCGTTTCCAGGCACAGAATTCATCGGCCCAGCCGGCATGGAATTGCGGGCCCCTCAGACTTTCCGGGTCCTCTGCCGAAAAGGCATGGGCCAGGGCCCCGTTGGGCCAGACCAGCCGCCGCCGGCTGATTTCATAGACGGGTCTGCGACACCAGGGCACGATAGTCCTCAGGCCCGACGGCCCCTCGATCATCACCTCGCGCACATCGTGCAGGGTCGGGCCCACCAATGCCAGCCGCGCCCCGGGCCTGGCCTGCCGGGTCAGCCATTCGGCCCCGGCCCGGGTCTTGCCCGCGCCGCGTCCGCCCAGAAACAGCCAGGTTGCCCAGTCGCTTTCCGGCGGCCGCTGTGCCGCGTGCGACCAGCCGTTCCAGTCAGTTTCGACCAGCCTCAGCTGGACCGGATCCAGACTAGCCAGCGCCTTCCTGAGCCTCGAGATCGGCATTGAGCGCAAGGATGCGATGCAGGAGCTCGTCCCTGAGTTTCTGTTCCCCGGCGGCGTCCAGTTGATCGTCATCGGTGTCAAATACGCCCCCCGCCAGCTCGAGCTCAGCCATCGCCTTGAAGGCCTTGGCCAGGGCCGTCATCGCCCGGGCGCGACGTTCCACCTCGTCCAGCGGCAGCCCTGCCGTCGCGTCGAGCATCTCCCGCGACCGTTCGACGAACGCCCGCGGGCTCATCTGCCCGTGTCGACCCCTTTTTTCCGGCATGGCTGAATCATAGGCCAGCAGCGCCCCAGGGCGGGCAGATGGCGAGCAGAAAAGCCCATACCATTGCTCTAACTGAGGTTTTGCCGAAGAATCCGGAGGATTCTTGCCGGAAACGCCGGATCAGGCGGCCTGGTCATCGGCGACATCGGGCTGCAGGAAGCGGCCGAGGGCCTCGGCCAGCTCGGTGATCTGGATCGGCTTGCCCAGATGACCGTCCATGCCTGCCGTCAGACAACGGTCGACCTGCTCGCGCTGGACATTGGCGGTCAGGGCCAGGATCGGCAGGCCTGCCGGCGGCCCATCCATGGCGCGGATCGCACGCGTCGCCGCCAACCCGTCCATCACCGGCATCTGCATATCCATCAGCACCAGATCGTAAAGACCCGTTCGTGCCGCATCGACGGCCTCGGCCCCGTCACACACCGCATCGGCCTCGAGACCGAGACCGGCCAGGATAGCCACGATCAATTCACGGTTGGCCTCGGCGTCGTCAGCCACCAAAATCCGATAACCCTGGCTGGGCATAAGGGTTTCCTCGATCACCGTCCCGGTCACGGCCTCCGCCTCCGGCAGGGCGACCTCAAGCCAGAAGGTCGAGCCCTCGCCCGGGCGGCTGTCGACCCCGACCTCACCGCCCATCAGTTCGACCAGCCGCCGCGAGATGGCCAGCCCCAGTCCCGTGCCGCCGTAAACCCGGGTCGTCGAGGCGTCGCCCTGGGTGAAACGGTCGAACATGGTCGCGACCTGGTCGGGCGACAGCCCGATCCCGGTATCGGTGACCGAGACCTTCAACAGCCACCGCCCGTCATCGGCCGGTCGCCCGCCGACCACCAGACTGACCCGTCCGCGCGGCGTGAATTTCAGCGCATTCGACAGGAAATTCAACATCACCTGGCGCAGACGCCCCTCATCGCCGGTCAGGCCCTGCGGCAGGGCCGGATCGATCTCGACGGCCAGGGTGAGGCCCTTGTTGCGGCACTGGGCTTCGATGATCGCCGCCGCCCCTTCGGCCAGAGCCCGGGGCGCGAACGCCCGGGGCTCCATGTCGACCGCCTCGGCCTCCAGCTTGGAATAATCGAGGATGTCGTTGATCACGCTCAACAGGGCATCGCTGGCCGTCTGGATCCTGTCGGCATGCCCGCGCTCGACCTCCGGCAGGTTTTCGCTGGCCTGCAGCAGGCCGGCGAACCCGATCACACTGGTCAGGGGGGTGCGCAGCTCATGGCTCATATTGGCCAGGAACTCCGACTTGGCGCGGGCCCCGGCCTCGGCCCGGTCCCGGGCCTCGATCAACTGGTCCTCAAGCTTCTTGGTCTCGGAGATGTCGCGGACCACGTCCTGGAATTCGAGAACCGCGCCCGCCGCGTCCCGGATGACGGCCGTGCGGGTCTCGAACCACAGGACCGTACCGTCCCGGCCTGTGGCCCGGTAGCGCAGCCGGTCCCCGGTCGCGTCGCCGACCTTGTGAACCAGCGCCTTGAACCGTTCGACGACCGCCGGAACATCCTCGCTCAGGATCAGCGAGGTGACCGGCTTGCCGATCATCTCCTGCGGCTTCAGGCCCGCGACCGCCTCGATCGACGGCGACACATAGGTCAGCAGGCCGTCGGTCCCATAGGTGACGATGATGTCCGTGGCCCGGTCGGCCAGCAGCCGGTAGCGCGCCTCGCTCTTTTCAACCCGCCGATGGGTGCGCTCGGTTTCGGTGACGTCCTGGAACACCCCGTACAGGGCAACCATGGTCCCGTCCTCGCGCCGTTCCGTACCGCAACGCGACACGACCCGTCGCTCCTCGCCGTCGGCCCGGATCAGGCGATACCGTCCCTCAAAGCCTTCGCCCGTCCTCGCCGCCATCGCCAGCCGGTCTCCCAGCGGGCCGCGATCGTCGGGATGATAGAAGGCCAGGGCATCGTGCAGCGATGGATCGAAATCGGCCCGGTCGACGCCATGGATCCGATAGACCTCGTCGGACCAGACCACCCGGTTCGTGGCCAGATCCAGACGCCAGTGCCCGATGCCCGAAATCGCCTCGGCCATTTCCAGCGTCTGCAACTGCTCGGCCTGAACCCGGGCCGCCGCCGCCTGATCGACCATGTCGCCGGCGATTCGCGCGATCAGTTTCAGGGTTTCGATCTGTTCCGCCGACAGGGGGCCATGCGGTTTGACATCCATGACCCCGACCGCGCCGACCGGCAGTCCGTTCGCCGTCTCGACCGTCGCCCCGGCGAAAAAGCGCAGATAGGGCGGTCCGGCCACCATCGGATGGTGTTTCAGTTTCGGATGGGCGGCCGCGTCCTCGATGACCAGGCTGGCACCCGGCCCCATGGCTACCAGCAGATTGCTGACACTGGCCTCCCGGGGCATGGAATTTCCGCCCAGCCCGATTTCCGAACGAAAGACCGTATCCTCGCCATCGATTACCGACACCAACCCGAACGGCATGGCGAAATGCCCGCACAACAGGGTTGTCAGCCGGTCGAACGGACTGTCCAGATTAACGGCGCGCGCGCCGGCCTTGCTCATTCCGCGGCTCCGGTTGGACGGGGACGCCAGTGGTAAACGCCGACAGACAAAGGCTTCGTTACCGCCGCACTACGGATATTACCGCCCGCGCTCGGCCATCCATTCCGGGGCTTCAAAGGCCAGGGCGTCCTCAGGCTCCGCCAGGGCCAGCTCCGACACCGTCTGCCTACGGATCGACACCCCGGCCGCGTGGACGCTCTCGGGATCGCCCGACACCAGTGGATGCCAGGCCGCCAGCCCGCGTCCCTCATGCACCCGGCGATAGCCGCACGACAGCGGCATCCATTTCAGCGCCTCGATATTCCACGGCGTCAGCTTGATGCAGTCAGGCACCTGTTCGCGCCGGTTGGCATAGTCGACACAGGTGCAGGCATGGGTGTCGAACAATTTGCAGTGCACCCGAGTCGGGGTGATCACCCCCGTGTCCTCGTCCTCGAAACGAATCAGGCAGCACAGGCCACAGCCGTCACACAGGCTCTCCCACTCCTCGCGGGACAGCTCGGACAGGGTCTTGGTTTCCCAGAAAGGCTTGCTCATCGGGCGGCTCATTACGCTGATCGGTCCACTGTGTCTCGCGTCGGGCACATTCGCAGTCTATATGCCGCCTCCCATGGCAGCCCGTCCCCCCCTCATCGCCCTCAAGGGCGTCCGTCTCCAGGACGGTCAACGTCCCCTGTTCGACGGCGTCGACCTCGCCATCGAGCCGCGCACCCGCGCCTGTCTCGTCGGCCGTAACGGGGCCGGCAAGTCCACCCTGATGAAGATCATCATGGGCCAGGTCGAGCCCGACTCGGGTGAGCGCGCGGTCCAGTCCGGCATTCGCTTCGCCTATGTGCCGCAGGAACCGGTCATCACCGGCGAGACGTTGCTGGACTACGCCGTCTCCGGCGATGCCGAATCCTGGACTGCCGAGGCATGGCTCAACACCTTCGGCCTCGATCCGGAAAAGCCTGCGGTCAACCTGTCGGGTGGCGAGATTCGCCGCGCCGCCCTGGCCAAGGCCTTCGCCGAGGAGCCGGACCTGATGCTCCTCGACGAGCCGACCAACCACCTCGACATCCTTGCCATCGAACTGCTCGAGGAAGAGCTGATCTCGGCTCGCTGCGCCGTGCTGGTGGTCAGCCACGACCGCGCCTTCCTCAACCGCGTGACCCAGACCTGCCACTGGCTGGAAGGTCGTCGCGTCCGCAGCCTGAACAAGAGTTTCGACGCCTTCGACGAATGGTCGACCAAGGTCACCGAGGAAGAGGCCCAGTCCCTGCAACGGCTGACCAAGACCATCGAGCGTGAAACCGAGACCTTCTACCGCTCGATCACCGCCCGTCGCACCCGTAACGAGGGCCGCGCCCGCTCGCTCGACGCCCTGCGGGCAGACCGCGCCGAACGGGTCAAGGATGTCCCGCGCGAGCTCTATCTCGGCGTCGATTCCGGCGCGACCTCCGGCAAGCTGGTCGCCGACCTCAAGAGCGTCTCCAAGACCTTCGGCAACCGCACTGTCATCAAACCCTTCACCACCCGCATCGTTCGCGGCGACCGGCTGGCCATCGTCGGCCCCAACGGGGCCGGCAAGACCACCCTGGTCAAGATCCTGCTCGGCGAACTCGCCCCCGACGAAGGTACGGTCAAGCTCGGGGCCAATCTCGAGCCCGTCTACCTCGACCAGTCGCGCGAGGGCCTGCGCTCTGACATGACCCTCTGGGACGCCCTGACCCCGGGCGGCGGCGACTCCATCCTCGTGCGCGGCGTGTCCAAGCACGTGGCCGCCTACGCCAAGGACTTCCTTTTCCAGGAAGGCCAGCTGCGCCAGCCGATCTCGACCCTGTCCGGCGGCGAGCGCAACCGCCTGCTTCTGGCCCGGGCCCTGGCCAAGCCGGCCAATATGCTGGTCCTCGACGAACCGACCAACGACCTCGACATGGACACGCTCGACAAGCTGGAAGAGCTGCTCGAGTCCTACGACGGTACCCTGATCCTGGTCAGCCACGACCGTGACTTCGTCGACCGTCTCGCCACCTCGACCATCGCCATGAACGGACGCGGCGACATCGTCGAAACGCCCGGCGGCTGGACCGACTTCATCCGTCAGAACCCCGGCTTCCTCAAGCCCGGCACCCATCAGCGCCCGCAGGATGCCGAGGCCGCGCGCCGCGCCGCCGCCAGCCCCGCCCCGGCCACGGTCACTGCTCCCGCCGCCCCGGCCAAAAAAGCCGCCAAGATGTCGTTCAAGGACACCCACCGGCTCAAGGAACTCGAGGGTCTGCTCGCCTCCCTGCCCGCCGACATCGCCCGCCACGAGGCCACGCTCAACGACCCCGGCCTCTACGCCCGCGACCGCAAGGCCTTCGACCGCGCCACCACCAACGCCGACCGCGCCCGCGCCCAACTGGCCGCCGCCGAGGAAGAATGGCTCGCCCTCGAGGCCAAACGGGAATCGCTTCAGACCGCCTGAACGGACGAATTTCGGCCGCCAGATACTCCCTTGTGCACGCCCTCGCAAATCGTTGGTTTTTTGCGAAAAGTTTCCATTCACCCACCGATCGACCTGCGAGATTGGTAAATTTATCCCCAAAAACGTCCACAATCAGACGCCTGCTGGTGCTTGCAGGATCGGCGATTTGGAGCGAGCTTGATCAGGCCGAGGGACACGGCGGCGCGGAAAACCGGGGAGACCCGGGGCTCAAGCGGACCGGTCCGGCTCTCTGACCAAGGCTTCCTGACCTCTTCGGAGGATTTGGAAAAACCGGGCAGGGTCAAGGCTCCCCGTCTTTAGCGCTTCGGTGCGGGACGACGGAGAACCGGGCCAGGATCGATGGACGGCGTCGGGGTCAAACCCGGCGGAACGCCAAAGACCAGGAGCCGCCAGGAAACAGCTGACCATCACCGGGTTCGCCCGCTGATGCCGAAGCCAAGGCCCTGAACCTCAACGGCCAAGTCCCAACCCGGACTTGGCGAGGGGACGTAAGCAACGGTTCGACCGGGCGTGCGTCCCCTCGCTCAATTCCGGCGTCCGATTTGCCGGCACCTCGCCTTTCCAAGGCCGCGCCCACGCCCTAGGCTCCCGCCCATGTCGCGGGACCAGAATCGCCCCTCTTTCACCAGCCGTCGCAGCCTTCTTGCCGGGGCCCTTGCGGCTACCACACTGGCGGCCTGCGGACGATCCGAGGCCCCGGTCGACGAGGAAGGGCGCGTGCGCCTGCGCTTCGCCACCGACTGGCACGCCCGGGCCGAACACGGCGGGTTCTACCAGGCGCTGGCCGGTGGGGCCTATGCCCGGCGCGGCCTCAACGTCCAGATCGTCCAGGGCCGGCCGGGCATTGATGTGCCCCAGCTGCTGGCGTCCGGAGCGGTCGAACTGGGCCTGGGGTCCGACAGCTTCATTCCGTTGAACCTCGTCGCCGAAGGTGCGCCGGTAAAGGCGGTCGCCGCCTTCTTCCAGAAGGACACCCGGATCCTGCTCACCCATCCGGACGCCGGCCTGAAATCAATCGCCGACCTCAAGGGGCGTCCCTTCCTTCTCACCGAGAGCGCAGCCGCGACCTTCTGGGTCTGGCTCAAGGCCCGCTACGGCTTCACCGACGACCAGCTGGCTGCCTACGATTACGATCCGGCCGCGTTCATCGCCGACCCCCGCGCCGTGCAACAGGGCTATCTGGGCACCGACCCCTACACGATTGAGCGGAGCGCACATTTCACGCCCCGGACCTTCCTGCTGGCCGACGAGGACTACCTCTCCTACGCCACGATGGTTCTGGCCCCGAACGCCTTTGCCCGCGACAATGCCGCCGCGCTTCGCAGTTTCATCGCCGCCTCGGCCGAGGGATGGCGCGACTACATCCACGGCGACGCCCGCGCCGCCGACGCCCTGATCCGCCGCGACAATCCGCAAATGACCCAGGCCGAGCTGGACCATGCCCGGCAGGCATTGAAGGACAACAGTATCGTCGATGGTGGTGATGCCGCCCTGTACGGGCTCGGCACGATGACCGAGGACCGGTGGCGAACCTTCTTCGAGTCCATGTCCGCGGCCGGCGTCTACCCGGCGACCCTGAACTGGCGCGAGGCCTTCACCACCCAGTATCTGCCCGGTCGCGGCTGAGCCTTCCTGCCGCGCGGTTTCGTCCCCGGCCGTTAGCGGCAGGTTAAGCTCGCCCCGGCTACCGTTCAGACCCAGTCCTTGCAACGGGAGACGTGCCTGTGCGTCGCGCCCTGTCGATCACCCTTCTTGCCGTCGCCGCCGCTGTCGCGGCGACCCCCGTCGCGGCCCAGCAGGCTCCCGCGCGGTCGAGCGACGACGGCCAGACCCTGGGCCTGCGCTACCTGACCTGGCCCGGCCGAACGACGCCCGCGCGAACCCAGCCGGAACGACCCGCCGCCACGCCGGTGCGCCGCACCGCCCCGACCCCGACACTGCCGGGCCCGTCCAGCCGTGCGGCAGCCGCCATCATCCCGCATGGGCTGCCGGTCGAACCGGTTATAGCCGGCCACGCCCCGACACCGGGTCGGAGCCTGACCCCGGCCAATGCCTGGATGAATCCGGCGCTGAATCCGGCCGCCGCGACATCCGGTCCGCCCCCGGCCCCGGCTCCCGCCCCGGCTCCCGCGCCCGTGCCGATGGCGGTGCCCCCGGTCGCGGCCGCTCCGGCCGACCCGATGGCCCCGCGCAGGGACGCCCTGATCTTCCATATGCAGGACGCAAACGGCACGCGCACCGCCGCCGCCGCGCCCGTCCATTCGGATCCGCAGCCTTCCACCGCCCCGGCAGCCCGCCCTTCGATGGCCGCCTCGACCGCCGGCCCCGCCGAACAGGGCGCGCGCTACTATTCCGTTCACCGGCAGAACAACCGTCAGCCGGACCCGACGCCCCTGCCCGCCACGACCTATGTCGACGCCATCGCCGTCGACCTGCCGGCCTCGCTGGCCTCCCAGGACCTCGCCGCACCGCCTGAGCCGCCCACCCTCGTGCGCAATGCCCAGGGCCGACTTCAGGCGATGCCAGACACCTCCACCCCGGATCAGCTATGAGCGACGCCGCGCCCGCCTCCCGCCTGCCCGACCTGATCGCCATGGCGACCGACGGTTCCAGCGAGAACCGCCGCAAGCTGCTGCGTGAGTTGACCGAGAGCTTCTTCGGGGCACCGACCCGATCAGCCGCCGAGGACAGCCTCTATGATTCCTTGCTCGTCACCCTTGCCGCGGACATGGGAACAGCCGTCCGCGCCGAGCTCGCGGCCCGGTTCGCGACGGCACCGGATGCCCCGGCCAGTCTGATCCGCCGCCTCGCCAATGACGAGGCAGCAGTGGCCAGCGCCGTCCTCCGGGCCTCGCCGGTTCTGACCGATGACGACCTGCTGTCCGTCGTGCGCAGCCAGGGCCAGGAACACCTGCGGGCAGTATCCATTCGACCGACGGTTTCGGAAGCGGTGTCCGACGTCATCGTCGAGCGCGGGGACGACGTGACCCTGGGCACCCTGCTGCGAAACGACGGGGCCCAGCTGTCCCGCTCGGCCTCCGAGACCGCCGTCGAACGGGCCAAGGCCAACCCGGCCCTGCACGAGGCGACGGTCGCCCGTAACGCCCTGCCGCCCGACCTGCTCAACGATATGTATTTCGTGGTCGAGGCCCGGCTGCGTCAGCAAATTCTCGAACAGAACGCGCGGATGGATCCGGTCCTGCTGGAAACCGCCCTCGCCGCCGGCCGAGCCCGCGTCGCCACCAATGACGGGGCCCTTCCGGCCGACTACAGCGAGTGTCTCGCCTATGTCGATGAACTCAGGGCTGCCGGGCAGCTGACCCCGCAGATGCTGGCCCGCTTCCTTCGCTCGGGTGGCCGGACCTCCTTCCTGATCGCCCTGTCGCAACTCGCCGATATCGACTTCCATACCGCCAGCCAGATCGTCGAACGGCGCGACCTCGATGCCCTGGCCGTGGTCTGCCGCTCGGCGGAACTGGACCGGGCCCTGTTCCTGACCTACGCCGTGGTCCTGCTGAACGACGACGGCGACGCGATGGGCAAGGCCCACGCCTATGCCCGCATGTACGCCGAGCTCGCCCCCGAGGCCGCCCAGCGCACCCTGCGGTTCTGGCGGATGCGGCGCACCGCCCAGGCCGCCTGACGCCCCCCCAACGCAAGACGCCCGCCTCCTTGCGGAGACGGGCGTTTTTCAATGTCGGGAACCGTCGCCTATTTCTTGGCGCGTACCGCCGTCCGGGCCGGCTTGCGGCCGCCCTGGCCCAGGCCCATCTGCTTGGCCAGGTCCGAACGGGCCTTGGCGTAGTTCGGCGCGACCATCGGATAGTCTTTCGCCAGACCCCATTTGGCCCGGTACTCTTCGGGGCTGATATTGTATTTGGTGCGCAGGTGCCGCTTCAACGACTTGAATTTACGGCCGTCCTCGAGACAGATCAGGAAATCGGGCGTGATCGACTTCCGAACCGGCACCGCCGGTTCCTTGAGTTCGGGCTCGGGCTCGGGAGCACCACCGGAAACCTGGGTCAGGGCGGCGTGGATATTCGCGATCAGTGACGGCAGTTCGGTCGCCTGGACGTTGTTGTTACCGACATAGGCCGACACAATGTCTGCTGTCATTTCCAGCAGTTGGGAATTCTCTTCCATTCGCTCAGCCTCACCCGATTGATTGTGTTCTTGACTGATCAACATCGACCCGCCGTTCACGGGTTCAATAATGACGTTCGCCAATAATGGCAATCCGTGCCGAATACGCATTCCGAGGTAAGCGGGTCCACAACCCCAGATACCGACCCTGACGGTTGCCTATCGTCCGAAGTTTTCGGCAAGTGCCATCATGGCTGCGCGTTCAGGGGCCGAATATTCGTCAATGGCTTCATCCTCACCATCGCGGATCGCCCGCATCAGGGCCGGCGTCAGGGCCGACGACAGCGACCAGTTCCAGTAACGCAGGACGGTCTGGGCCCGATCGACCGCCAGCATCTCGAAGGTCACCTGGACACGATCCCAGTCCGGTGCCACCGCCCCGTCCGCGCCCACTTCAGGCCGCCGCATGGAGCGCCAAAGTGCTTGCAGATCCGTGCGCCCCAGTCCGGTCGCCTTGCACAGTATGGCCAGGGGCTCCCCGCCGACATCACCGATAATCTTGGCACCCGTCAGCGGTTTGATCCCCGCCAGATAGGCGATCTCCGAGGCCAGGTCCGGCTTGAGCCCCCCGGACTCCGCCGCGGCGATAGCGTGCTCGAGACTGTCATACGGACTCTTGTCGATCGCCGACCGGTTGCGTTGTCGCCGCTCGATGAACTGCAGCGCCTTGCGCGAAACCGGATCGTTCCAGCCCTCGGCCGCCGCCATGGCGAAGACGTCCTCCGAGACCTCCTGCATGACTTCGCGTGAGACCGCGAAACGCTGCAGGATGGTGCGTCGATCCTCGGAACCGCACCACCAGAACATCACATAGGCCCCGGCCGGCCTCAACTCCGGACGCCTCAACAACAGGCTGCAGAAGGCGGGGGTCTGGCGACTCTGGCTGACGATGCTTTCGGTCGCGGTCTGGCTCAGCCGGGCTGTGGTATTCCTCAGCACCGCATCGGTGACTTCAGCCTCCCCGAACGTCAGCAGGGTCTCGATCACCACTTCCGACAGCCCGCGGCGGTTGGCGATCATGAGCCGGTGTTGCGGACTGGCGTCCCGCGCGCATGACACCAGGTCGGCGTCGGTCAGCGAACCGCAGTGTTCGATCAGGGTCCCGGCGATCTCGGGCTCGTCGCGCAGCAGCATTCGCGCCAGGTTGTTCGGCAGTTCGGCCAGCGGTGCCAGTCGCGTCGCGACCCGCTTGCGCTCCACCGGCGCGGCCAGCCGCAGCATCTCGACCAGCAGATCCCCGGTTACCGACCGCTCAAAGGCGTTGATGCGGCTACCGGGCAGGGACACGACATCCGCCAGCCGCTTCAGCAGCGCATGGCGGGCGCGCAGCCCCGACGGGGGTGCACCCTCTTCTGGAAGGGCCGCGAAATCGGTCATATCCGGCCGAGGATAGACCGGGTCCGGTTAACCGCGAATGACGCCGCTAGAGGCCTTCGAACAGGGCCGTCGACAGATAGCGTTCAGCAAAGCTCGGCACGATGACCACAATGGTCTTGCCCGCGTTCTCGTCCAGCGCCGCCAGCCGGAAGGCGACGGTCAGGGCCGCGCCCGAACTGATCCCGACCGGGATTCCTTCAAGCCGGGCGGCCTTGCGGGCCATGTCGAAGGCCTCGTCATTGCTCACCGGTTCGACACCGTCGATAACCGAGCGATCGACGATGGCCGGGATGAACCCCGCCCCGATGCCCTGGATCTTGTGCGGACCCGGTTCGCCGCCGGACAGGACGGGCGAAGCGGACGGCTCAACCGCGATCATCTGTACGGCGGGCTTGCGGGCCTTCAGGGCCTGGCCGACCCCGGTGATCGTGCCACCGGTGCCGACACCGGCGACGACGATGTCGACCGCGCCGCCCGTATCGTTCCAGATCTCCTCGGCCGTCGTGACCCGATGGACGGCGGGATTGGCCAGGTTCTCAAACTGCGAGGGACTGACCGCGCCCGGCGTCCTGTCGACCAGGTCCTGGGCCATGGCGATGGCCCCCTTCATGCCCTTCTCGGCGGGCGTCAGAACAAGCTCGGCTCCCAACAGGGCCAGCATCTTGCGGCGTTCGATCGACATACTTTCGGGCATGGTCAGGATCAGCCGGTAACCCCGGGCGGCCGCTACAAAGGCCAGCGCGATGCCGGTGTTGCCGCTGGTCGGCTCGATCAACACCGCGCCCGGCTTCAGCTTGCCGGCCTGTTCCAGCGCGTCGATCATGGCCACCCCGATCCGGTCCTTGACCGAGGCGATCGGATTGAAGAACTCCAGCTTGGCCAGCACCCGGGCCTTCGGCTTCAACTCCGCGGACAGACGCGGCAGACCGACCAGCGGCGTGTCGCCGATCGTGTCCAGGATCGAGTCATAGACCCGCCCCCGCCCCCGGGTAGCCAGCCGGCTGGCGTCATAGGTGAACTCGGAAACGGCGTCGGCCATGGGGGGATCTCCGTGCGAGGGGCTGTGCGGCAACAGATAAGGGCTGCCGCCCCGCCCCGGGAGGGCGGGGCGGTAATTACTTACCCGGCCGGAGCCGCCTGCCGCTCGATCAGTCCCGCCGTCATCAGCCGCCCCAGCACATCCAGGGCTTCCGCATGGTCCAGGTCGGTCACGCGGAACGGCGTACCATCCAGAATCCGCGTGATCAGGGACAGGGGCGCGCGGCCGAAATTGAACTCGCATCCCGGGGCCACCACACGCACCTCGGTCTCCGTCTGCTTCACCGTCAGCAGCGACGGCCGGGCCACATAGTGACCCTCGGGATCGATGCGACTGTCGATCAGGGAATCGGTCAGATCCGGCTCACGCGATCGGATGAAGGTCTCGGTAATCGTGTCCAGCGCCGCCCCCATCCGGACCCGGTCCGCCAGGGTCGCGGTCAGTTGCGCAAAGGTGGCGGCCATGGCCGTCCGGTCTGCCCCGGCCCCGGCCCCGGCATAGCCGGGCGGCAGGGCCCGCCGGAACTCCGGCTCCGCCAGACAGACCTGGGACACGGCCTCCAGCATCAGGTCGGCCCAGGTCCGAACGATCAGTCCGACCGTGATATGCAGCGAGGGCGCGTCACCACTGTTCACGGCGTCGTGGTAATAGCCGCGCGGGATATAGGCACCATCGCCGGGATTGAGCGTGAAGGTCATGGCCGGCTCGCCAGCCGGCCGGGTCATGCCCTGGAACCGCTCCCCGCGGAAAGGCGCGTCCTCGGGATCGCCGTACAGCCGCCAGTCCTTGGATCCGGTGATCTGCAGGATGAAGACATCGTGGCTGTCGTAATGGGTGCGAAAGCCCTGTTCGGCGGGCGGGGTCAGATAGGTGTTGGTCTGGATGTGGCACGAAAACACCCGTTCCAGACGCCGGCAGAAGGCGGCCATCCGCCGGTCGCTGTGCTGCAACTGGTTGAAAACGATGGTCGCGCCCTGCCGATAGCCGCGCGCCACGGCCACCCGGTCGATGAAGTCGCCCTGGACATAGTCGGCGCGCGGAACCGGCTGGCGCGCGTTGGCCAGTTCAATCATGCCGGCCCGAAGATCGAGTTCGGCGATCCGCTCGTTCAGCCGCGGCAGGGTCAGCAGGGGATCAAACCGGCCACGATCCCCGGCGGCATGGACCCGCGGGGCGCGCTCATGGACGTCGGCGATGAACCGGTCCTCCGGCATGCCGATCATCCATTCAAGGACGTCTTCAGGGATCATGCGACTGGCCGATCCCCGCCCCTCAGGACCGACACCCTAGTAGCATCGCCCCTGGCCGGAACGGTCGCTGGAATCATTGTCGCTGCAGCCGGTCATGTTGCGGCCCTGACCGACCCGGTCGGTCGAGTCATTGTCACTCTGGCCGGTCATGTTGCGACCCTGGCCGACAGGATCCGACGGGTCATTGTCGCTCTGGCCGGTCATGTTGCGGCCCTGGCCGACCCGGTCGGTCGAGTCATTGTCGCTCTGGCCGGTCATGTTGCGACCCTGGCCGACCCGGTCGGTCGAGTCATTGTCGCTCTGGCCGGTCATGTTGCGGC
>NZ_JAQSDK010000013.1:171035-193626 GCF_029945885.1 Brevundimonas sp. | reverse complement strand
GACCCTGGCCGACCCGGTCGGTCGAGTCATTGTCGCTCTGGCCGGTCATGTTGCGACCCTGGCCGACCCGGTCGGTCGGGTCATTGTCGCTCTGGCCGGTCATGTTGCGGCCCTGGCCGACCGGATCATTGGGATCGTTATCAGATTGCTGGGTCGGTGATCCGGCCCAGGCCACACCGGCCACGCTGGCCAGGGCACTGCCCGCCAGTCCCGTCCCGACGACACGTTCAAGGAACGACCGCCTGTTAAAATCCGCCATGACCTTACCCCTCCAGGATTGACCGCCTGAACACCACCGCTGAGTGACCAACGTTCCGCAGTGCTCTCCTGCTGTCAAGGAGATCGTGCCCTGGAGATCGCCCCCTTCACCCGGCGTTAACCACGATGGCTCAATCGTTAACGGGCTGATCCGGGGTCTCTGTTCTTGCGCAATCTTGTCGCCGCCATCGAAGCGATCGACCCGCTGGTCGTGACCGGCAAGGTCGCGGGCGTCAGCGGCCTGCTGATCGAATCCCGGGGCGGGCTGTCGCGCCTCGCGGTCGGGGCCCGGGCCGAGATCGGGCGGCGCGGCCAGTCGCCCCTGCCGGCCGAGGTCGTCGGCTTTCGCGATTCCAAGGCCCTGCTGATGCCGTTCGGCCCGGTCGAGGGCGTCGCCCCCGGGGCCGACATCCACATCATCGGCCAGGCCGCCTCGGTTCGCCCCACCACCGCCTGGCTCGGCCGGATCATCGACGCCTTCGGCGACCCGATCGACGGCAAGGGCCCCCTGCCCGTGGGTCCGGCCGCCTATCCGCTGCGGGCCCCGCCGCCCCCGGCCCATGCCCGCGGCCGGGTCGGCGAACGCCTCGACCTCGGCGTCCGCGCGATGGATGTCTTCACCACCACCTGCCGCGGCCAGCGCCTCGGCATCTTCGCCGGGTCCGGCGTCGGCAAGTCGGTGCTGCTGTCGATGCTCGCCCGACAGGCGACCTGCGATGCCGTCGTCGTCGGCCTGATCGGCGAACGCGGTCGTGAGGTGCGGGAATTCATCGAGGAGACCCTCGGCGAGGAGGGGCTGCGACGCGCCATCGTCGTCGTCGCCACCTCGGACGAACCGGCCCTGAAGCGTCGCCAGGCCGCCTATATGACCATGGCCGTCGCCGAATTCCTGCGCGACCAGGATCTCGAGGTCCTGTGCCTGATGGATTCCGTCACCCGCTTCGCCATGGCCCAGCGCGAAATCGGTCTCGCCGCGGGTGAGCCCCCGACGACCAAGGGCTATACGCCGACCGTCTTCTCCGAACTGCCCAAACTGCTGGAGCGGGCGGGTCCCGGGCCGATCCGTCCGGACGGCACCACTGCCGCCCCGATCACCGCCATGTTCACCGTCCTGGTGGACGGCGGCGACCATGACGAACCGATCGCCGACGCCGTGCGCGGGATTCTGGACGGCCATATCGTGATGGACCGCAAGATCGCCGAGCGTGGCCGTTTTCCCGCGATCGACGTGCTCAAATCGGTCAGCCGGACCCTGCCGGCCTGCCAGACCCCGCCCGAGCGCGAACTGAACAAGCGCGCCCGCCAGTGCCTCAGTGCCTACGCCAATATGGAAGAGCTGATCCGCATCGGGGCCTATCGCACCGGGGCCGATCCCATCGTCGACCGATCCATCGCCCTGAACCCCGCCCTCGAGGCCTTCCTGGGCCAGGACAAGGACGAGACGACGCGAATGTCGGATTCCTTTGACCGTCTGGAAACTATTCTGAACCAAGGAATGGTTGAGTGACCGGAGTAAACCAATGACTGCCTGGGCCCATTCGCTGATCCGCATCTCGAACTATGAGGTCGAGACCCTTCAGAAACGGCTGGCCGAGATCACGGCCCGGCGCGCCTCCGCCGAGATGCGCATCGCCGTGCTGGACGCCGAGGTCGAGATTGAGCGGGAACAGTCGCGCGGCGACGCCGACGCCGCCATGCTGCTCCAGGCCTATCTCGACGGCTGGAAGATGCGGCGCAGCGCCGCCCTCGCCGTGGTCCAGACGCTGGACCTCGAGGAGGAAGGGGCCCGTGACGCCCTGACCGGGGCCTTCGAGGAGCTGAAGAAGTTCGAACACGTCGCCGAGACCACCCGGCTCAACGCCGTCCTCGCCGCCGGCCGACGTGAAACCGCCGCCTTCGACGAACTGGGCCTGAGACGGCGCGCGGGCTGATATGAACCGGCGGGCCCTGCTGACCTCCCTGGCCCTGGCCCCCGTGATCGGCGGCTGCCGGCGAATGGCCGTTGCCGGAACCCCGCCGCCCGACCTCCCACCGCTCCGGACCATCACGCCGGGGGCTTTCGGCACCTGCGTGCAGGTCGCCAACCTGAGCGATCCCGCCTGGCTGGACCTGGCCCGTACCCACGTCTCCCAGCTCACGCCCGAGTGGGAGATGAAGATGGAATACATCCTGGCCGACGGCCTGGGCCGTCCCCGCCTCGACCGCGCCGACCGCATCGCCGCATTCGCCCACGACAACGGCATGGCCCTGCATGGCCACACCCTGATCTGGTACGCCCAGGGCCAGGAGGCGTTCGCCGGCCTGGACAACGCCGCCTTTGACCGGGCCTTCGATGGCTATATCGCCACCGTCGCCGGCCGCTATCGCGGCAAGGTCCGAAGCTGGGACGTGGTCAATGAGCCCATCCTCGACGACGGCTCCGGCCTGCGTGACTGCCACTGGAGCCGGCGCTATGGCCAGGACGGCTATATCCTGCGGGCCTTTGAAAAGGCCCGGATCGCCGATCCTGACGCCGTCCTGTTCCTGAACGAATACAATCTCGAAGGCATACCGGCCAAGGGCAACCAGTTCCTGCGCCTGGTCGAGCGTCTGCTGCGGGCCGGCTGCCCGCTGCAGGGCCTCGGGACCCAGTCCCACCTGTGGATCGACATACCCGACGGTCAGATCGCCGCCTTCATCCATGAACTCTCGCAGTTCGGCCTGCCCATCCATGTCTCGGAGCTGGATGTGAGCCTGCGCACGGGCGACCGACCGGATCTGCGCGGTCAGCAGGAGCGTCTGGTCCGCCAGACCGCCCGGGTTACCGAACTGGCCGAGGCCTACAGCGGCCTGCCCCCGGCCCAGCAGTTCGCCTTCACCACCTGGGGCCTTCGCGACACCGACAGCTGGTTCCGCCGCGACGACAAGGACGACGGCAAGGACCGCCCCCTGCCGTTTGACGCTTTCGGACAGCCGAACCCCATGGCCCGGGCCCTGGCCGCGGCCTTCCGGGCCTAGCCCCCCGGCCCGGACAGCAAAACGCCCGCCGGAGCGATCCGGCGGGCGTTTTATGTTTGGGCTTTAAGACCGGATCAGGCGGCTTCGCTGGCCGGGACCGGGGCCGAGCTTTCCGACGGATCACGCAGCACATAGCCGCGGCCCCAGACGGTCTCGATGTAATGTTTGCCGCCCGCCGCCGTCGCCAGCTTCTTGCGCAGCTTGCAGATGAAGACGTCGATGATCTTCAGCTCGGGCTCGTCCATGCCGCCGTACAGGTGGTTCAGGAACATTTCCTTGGTCAGGGTCGTACCCTTGCGGAGCGAAAGCAGCTCCAGCATCTGGTATTCCTTGCCCGTCAGATGGACGCGGTGACCGTGCACCTCGACCGTCTTGCCATCCAGGTTCACGGCGATCTCGCCGGTGTGGATGATGGCCTGGGCGTGCCCCTTGGAGCGACGGACCACGGCATGGGTGCGCGCGATCAGCTCGTCCTTGTGGAAGGGCTTGGTCATATAGTCGTCGGCCCCGCCGCCGAAGGTCTTGACCTTGGTCTCGATCTCGCTCGAGCCCGACAGGATCATCACCGGCGTATTGACCTTGCCGACGCGCAGCTGGCGCAGGACTTCAAGGCCGTTCATGTCGGGAAGGTTGAGGTCAAGCAGGATCAGATCGTAGTCATAGATCTTGCCCAGATCGATGCCCTCTTCGCCGAGGTCCGTCGTGTAGACGTTAAACCCTTCGGACTTGAGCATCAGTTCGATGCTCTGGGCCGTTGCGTGATCGTCTTCGATAAGCAGAACGCGCATTCGTGCCCCTCCAGGCAAAGCTTGATATCGGTTCGGACCCCGCGATTGCGGTAACCTTGTTCGGGAGTTAACCGGCCAAAACCTTAAGAAGGGTTAACGTCACCCCATTGAGGCGAATCGTAGGCTGATTTGCGAATCGACGTCGAGGCCCGCGAGTCAAGGGAACGTCGTTTTTTCGCCCGCACCCCGACCCGTCAGTGTCCGGCAGGCTTCATCGGCAATCCCGGGGCCGATATCCGGGCGCACCCGCCCTGCGACCGGAGCTGGCGTGGGCTAGGACTATATTCCCACGTTCAAGCGGAATCCTCATGTTGTCGGGGTTTCGGGCATCCGTAACGGAGCGTGGGTGGTGACGGAAGACTACAGGGTGCCGGTCGCGGAGACCGACCGGATCAGGGCGGCCCTGGCGGTTCAGCTGATCGCCGCGGCGACCGGCGTATCGGCGGAACGGATGTGCGCCCGACGACATCGGGGCAGTCGCGCCTGCCGCGCACGCTGGCTGGCCCTCTATCTGGCCCACATCGCCTTCGGCTGGCCGCTGGAGCGCGTCGGCCACGCTTTCGGCCTCAACCGGGCCACCGTGTCTGCGGCCTGCCGCTGGGCCGAGGACGAGCGCGATCGTCCGGCCCTGGACGTGTGGCTCGACCGACTGGAAGCCTGCGCCCGCGACATCTGTGACGCGCCCGCCTGTGACCTGCCGACATGACCGCGCGGCTGGAACGCGCCCGGCGATTGCTGGTCCGCGCGGGGGCCTGGCTGGACGCCGACGGCGACACCTATGTCCTGCGACTCGGCGGGGACAGGCGCGCCCGTGTCACCCTGAGGCTGACCGAAGCCGGGTTTCGCGCCCTGATCACCGATCCCGGCCTGCGCCTGCGTCACGGCGGTGGCTGGTGTGCCCGTGCCGCCGTCACTCCGCCCCCGGGGCCCGAGGCGGGGCGTCCCGGCTGGATCGAGGGCGAACGCACGATGATACTGTCCGACGGCCGACTGGTCCGCCACCGGGCCAATCTGGGCGAGTCGGCCCTCGCCTGGCTGGCGCGGCGCACGGACCCGGCGGGTCGACCATGGCTGACCCCGGTCGAATTCGCCGCCGGCGAGCGTCTGCGCGCCGAGGCCGAACTGGCCCTGCGCGGCGCGTCGTTGACGATGCGCTGGGACGCCCTGCCGCGCTCCGGTGGTGGCAGCGCCGCCCGTGCCGAACCCCCGGATCGCGCCATGGCCGCCGCACGCCGGGTCGAGGCGGCCCTCCAGGCCTGTGCCCCCGACTCCAGACCCATGGTCGATCGCATCTGCGTGCGGCAACTGGGGCTGCAATCTGCCGAGGTCGAACTGGGCCTGCGCCGACGCCAGGGCCGCACCCTGCTGAAGCAGGGCCTCCAGGCTCTGGCCGCCCACTACGGGCTCGAAAGCTCCCGCGCGCCGATCAGTCGCTAGCCGTGGCGGCCAGAGCCGCCGCGCGGATCCGCCCGACCATGTTGTTCAGTCCGTTGGCGCGTTGCCGCGTAAGCGCCTGCGGCAGGCCCAGACGATCGAGGGCCGCCCGCGCATCAAAAGTCAGGATTTCGCCGGGCGTACGCCCCGAATACAGCTGCAGTAGAAGAGCGATATTGCCCTTGGACAGGGCACTGTCGGAATCGGCGGAGAAGACGAGCCGCTCGCCCTCCTGCCGCTGGCTCAGCCACACCTGGGCGGCGCAGCCGGGGACCTTGTTGGCTTCGATCCGGTCGGCCTCGGGCAGGGGGTCCAGATCCTTGCCCAGGTCGATGACATAGCCGATCCGCTCCTCCCAGTCGCCGAGCAGGTCGAACGACTCGACCAGTTCGGCCAGGGTGTCGTCGATCGTCGGCGTGAGGTCGGTCATGGTCGCCAGATAGGCCGACGGCGCATTAACGACAACCTCGCGAGTGGTCCCCAGACAATTCGGATCATGCACGGCCGGCAGTCGCCTGAAACGGGTGCGGCCTTTTGGTGAATCGCCGGGGAGGCTAGTCTGTCTTGACCTAGCTTCTGCCCTGCGGTGCCCCGCCCCCGCTCAATCCCGGACCCCGTTTGACGCCTCCCGACCATCATGACGGATCGCCCGGCGTTCCCTCGGTCGCGAGGGACCTGCCGGCACTGGCTGCCTGGCATGCGGCCTGGGCTGTAACCGCAGCCCTGCTGGCCCTGGGCGGACGCTGGTTCGGCGGGCTCGACGGCTCCGCCTTCTACGCCGTTGTGGTCATGGTCATACCCGGTATCGCCGGCCTTGGCCTGCTGGCCCGCGACGGCGATCGCGAACGCCTGACAAGCCTGGTGGTCTGGAGCCTGGCCAGTGCGGTGGCCGCCGCCCTGTCGGGTGGTCTGTCCGGTGCCCTCGCCGGTTTCACCTTCATGCCCCTGGCCGTCGGTCTGGCCATGGGCGGTCAGAAACGGGCCCAGGCCGGCCTGATCGGCGTCGTTCTCGCGGTCGGCGTCGGGGCACTTTCGGCCCGGTTCGCGGGCCCCTGGACGTCCGAGCCCCTGGCCGCGGCCCTCTCGACCCTGATGGTGGTTGCCGCCACGGCGCTCGGCCTGCGCCTGTCGTGGCGCACCGCCGAGGCGCGTCTGATCGCGGCCGAGTCGGCCGTGACCCGGGTCGAGGCCCTTTTGTCGCGTCAACCCGGCCTGACCCTGGTGCTGGAACCCTCCGGCCGGGTGCTGGCGGCCTATGGCGCGCCGCCCCCCGCCCTGCCGGTCGATCCCCTGTTCGCCCAGGGCCTGATCGCCGCGGTGCACGCCCCGGACCGGCCCACCGTCCTGTCGGCGATGGAAAGCGCATTGGCCGGAACGGAAGCCGCCATCCTGTTCGCACCACGCCTGGCCCTGGACCGGCGCGTGACCCTGATCCTGCGCCGGTTTGACGATGCCGGAACGGTGCCCGTCGGCGGGGTCCCCCGACTGATCGTCCAGGCCTTTGACGCCACCAACCAGTATGCCCGGGAACTGGGGCTCGAGACCGCGCGCAACGAGGCCGAGAGCCAGAACGCGGGCAAGAGCCGGTTCCTCGCCAATATGAGTCACGAACTGCGGACACCCCTGAACGCCGTGATCGGTTTCTCGGACATCATGCGCCAGCGCCTGTTCGGCCCCCTGCCCGAAAAATACGCTGAATACGCCGACTCCATCCATGAAGCCGGCGGCCATCTGCTCGACCTGATCAATGATGTGCTCGATGTGTCCAAGATCGAGGCCCACCGCTACCCGCTGTCCGTCGAACGCTTCGATGCCCGCGAGGTGGTCTCGGCCGGAATCGCCCTGGTTCGGCTGTCGGCGAACGACAAGACCGTCGATCTGGCCGGGGTCCTGCCGGACGAGCCGATCGAGGTGTCCGCCGACCGCCGGGCCCTGAAGCAGATCATGCTCAACCTGCTGTCGAACGCGATCAAATTCACGCCCGCCCGCGGCTCGGTGACGGTCACGCTGGAGGCCATCGGCCCCTATCTCGAGATCATCGTCGCCGACACCGGCGTCGGCGTGGCCCCGGCTGACCTGAAACGGCTGGGCCGTCCGTTCGAACAGGCCGGCGATGCCGACCAGCGCGCCCAGGGCACCGGCCTCGGTCTGTCGCTGGTGCGGGCCCTGGCCGAATTGCATGGCGGCCGGATGACGATTGAAAGCACACTCGGTGAAGGGACGGCGGTGACCGTCCGGCTGCCCGTCGTTGTCGCCGGCCGTGCGCCGGTTCCACCCGGCGGGGCCGAAATCATTCCCCTCGTCGCCGACCCGTCCCGGACCGTCGACGCCTGATCAGGCCGGCCCTGACGTCAGGTGGCCTGTCCGCCCAGCGGTCCCAGCGAGAGGAAGGCCCGACCGGCCGCAAAATCCCCGGCCTCGAACACGGCCCGGGCGACGCTGTCGTCACGGAACAGGAATTCGATGGCGAAGGCTTCGCGCGGATCCAGCTGCTCCAGCGCCAGCGCGGCATCAGTCGGGAAACGCCAGGCCTCACCCGCCTGTTTTCCGGTGACCAGCAGGCCCGGCTCGGCATTGCCGAAAGACACCGCCCAGAACCCGCGTCGCACCGAGGTCGGCGGCAGATCGGATGTCCCGCCCAGCCAGGCCCGGGGTGCGCGCCGGGGATCACGCAGCACGATCCGGGCGGCGTAGGGCCGCGGGCGACCGACGAAGGAAACCACGGCCGTCAGACGGTCACTGACCTCCCCGGCCGTATAGCCGAGGGTCACGGGCGAGGCCCCGGTCACCGAGGCTTGGGTCAGGGTCCAGCTGGCTCCCGTCGCCGGCACGCGGTTGGCAATCCAGCTGGCGCGCACGCCGGGGAATTCCATCCGTGGCAGCCGGGCCCAGCCCGCGAAGGCATGCTCGACCCTCTGCCGGACGGTGGTCAATTCCGGATCGCCGCAGGCGACGCGTCCGGCGCGGCTCAGCGCACGGTCAGCGGCGGCCCGAAGCTCGACCTCGCTCGTCCCTGCACGCAGGGCGGCACTTCGGGCCTGCTGGGTCGCCGCGGACAGGGCGGCGGCGACATCCGGCTGGAACAGGTCACAACGGGCATCAGCGGCCAGCACGAAGCTGCGCTCGTAATAGGGGGCCGTCGGCTGGGCCAGGGCGACCCCCGGGGCCACGACCAGCGCCATCGCGAGCATTACAGCTTTGGCGGTTGGGTGTTGAAAGCCTATCGTCATCTGACCGACCCTATGCCCAACGCGTTCCGGTCTGGTTTCCGAGCAGGGTTATCAAATTGCTTCTGTCGAGCGACCTCTGGGTCTCCGCCCTGATCCGCCGCGCTGAACTGGGCGGGGCCTTCGCCACCGTGGTCCGCCGCGGCGACGAACGGGCGGGCACGGTGGTGGTCAAGGCCTTCGACACCCGCACCCGGCGCGCGCGCCTCTATACAGAAGCGTTCGGTCAGAACGGCGATCGTCTCTGGATCCAGCCGGTGACCAGTGAGGTCGAGTCCGAACTGGATGCCTATATCCAGCGTCAGATCGCCTATGACAGCGACCTCTGGGTTGTTGAGATCGAGGATCGCGACGGCCGCCATTTCATCACCGAGACAGTCGCTGACGAGACATGAACGGGTCGTCGGTCTGGTCGTAAAGGCTTAACCGCGTTCGTGAACCGGGCCGCAAGTGGTCCGCGCCTAGGGTCGGCTCAACGGATGGAAACACGTCCGGTGATGGTGAGTTTGCTCTATGCTGTTTCTGCTGAACGACGCTGTTTTCGACCTCGACGAGACCTGCCCGGTCACGGCCAGGGACGCGCGTCGCTTCGAGAAGCTGGGACTCGACTATGTCCTGGAACTCGGCTGCGAACTGTTTTCCGAAGACCCGCTCCTGCACCGAAATGATCCGGTCCGGGCCCGCCGTCTGGCCTGGATGATCGCCGACCGCAGCCCCGAGGTGAACGCCGCCATGTTCGCCGCCCCGGCGCAAAACTGCGCCCCGGAACTGGTCGAGCCGCGCTTCTGTGCCCTGCCCAAAGCCATTCTGCGCCAGCTCAGCCAGCGCGACGCCCGTGGCAAACTCGACGCCGTCGCGGCCGACCGCGTCGTTTGGAACCGCATGGCCGCCTGATTTCCGAATTCCTCAATAGCAAGACCCGGCGCGGCATGGCACGCTGCAACCCATAAGTGTCTCTTGGGGGGTCTGTTCATGCTGGCGTATCGCCGCCTCGTCCTGCTTGCAGCGGTCGCCGTGGTCCTGGCCCTGTCAGGCGGATCACCGGCCCTTGCCGAATGGCACCGGGCTGAAAGTCCGAAATTCATCGTCTATTCGAACGGACGCGAAGCGGCCCTGCGCGAATATGTGCAGAAGCTCGAGACCTATGACTACATCATGAGGGTCCGGCTTGGTCTGCCGATCGATGAATTGCCGGACCGGAAATTCCCGATCTATCTGGTCAACGGGCGGCGCGACCTGCTGAGGGTGCATCCCGACAGCGGCGAGAATGTCGTCGGCACCTATTTCCCGTCGGAAGAGGATATTTTCGCCGTCGCCATCCGCGGCGAGGGCGACGACACCCTGCTGCACGAATACGCCCACCACTTCATGTTCCAGAACTCTCATGCCGTCTATCCGGGCTGGCTGACCGAGGGCTTCGCCGAATATTTCATGACCGCGGATATCCGGGCCGAACAGGTGGTCATCGGGGGTTACAACGAGAATCGCATCTACTGGCTTCAGAGCTCCAGCTGGATCCCGCTGGAAGAACTGCTGTCCAAACGCCCGCATGAAGTGCGCCGTGGCAGCTATCGGGAGACCTACTATCCCGTCGCCTGGTTGCTGACCCACTGGCTGATGGGCACGCCCGAACGTCGGGCCGTCCTGGCCGCCTATCTCTCCGACGTCGGCGACGGCGGCGATCCGGTCGAGGCGATGGAGCGGGCGTCGGGCCAGTCCCTGGCCGAACTGACCCGGACCCTGCGAAGCTATTTCAACGGTCGCGTGCCCATGACCCGCTACGGACAGCAGTTCGCCCGGGCAGACATTACCGTCACCGTCCTGCCCCGGTCCGCCGACGACCTGATCCTCCTGGGCCAGCGCCTGAAGGTCGGCGTCGCGGAAGACGAGCGCGGGGACACCGCCGAGGCCGTCCGTCGGGCGGCAGCGGCCTATCCCGACGACAGTTTCGCCCAGCTCCAGCTCGGCCATGCCGAACTGCATTTCGGCGACCCCGGGGTGGGTGAAGCCATACTGGCCCGCCTGCTCGAGCGGGAACCCGACAACGTCGAGGCGCTCCACCTGCTGGCCTCCAACGAACAGCGAAAAGCCCGCGACACCGATAACGATGCCCTGCCCTACGAAAACGCCGCGCGGCGATATCTGGGTCGCGCCTTCCGGGCGGATGAATCGAGCTATCTGACCTATATCATGCTGGGCGAAATGCAGTCCTACGGCTGGGACGGCCCGTCGGAAAACGACGTGGCGACCTGGCAGCTCGCCTTCCAGATCGCCCCCCAACTGGCCCAGACCCGGCTGGGCTATGCCCAGGTCCTGCTGATGTCGGGAGAGGCGGCACAGGCCGAAACCCTGCTGGTTCCGCTGGCCAATGCCCCGCACGGCGGCGGCGCAGCCGAAGCCGCCCAGCATCTGCTCGAGCGGATCCGGGCCGGCGACCGCACGCTGGACGCCGCCGATATGGAGGCCGTCAGCCTCGACGATCCCGACGGGGCCGAAGCGGAACCGAACGCGACCGGTCCGGCACCTGATGACGATGCGTGACCCGTGTCCGGCGGGGCGACCGGATCACCCCGCCAACACCGGCGAGTGACTTCCGTCGCCTGACGCGCTACCTCCCGCCGCCATGTCGAAACTCTCTCTCGCCGAGGAGGCCGGTCGTCGCCGGACCTTCGCCATCATCGCCCACCCCGATGCGGGCAAGACCACCCTGACCGAGCATATCCTGCTCGCGGGCGGGGCCATCCGTGCCGCCGGGGCCGTGCGCGCGCGCGGCGAGAACCGCCGCACCCAGTCCGACTGGATGAAGATCGAGAAGGAGCGCGGCATCTCCGTCTCCGCCTCGGTGATGACGTTCGAGCACGACGGCAAGATGTTCAACCTGCTCGATACGCCCGGGCATGAGGACTTTTCGGAAGACACCTATCGCACCCTGACCGCCGCCGACTGCGCCATCATGGTGCTGGACGCCGCCAAGGGCATCGAGCCCCAGACCCTGAAACTGTTCGAGGTCTGCCGCCTGCGCGACATCCCGATCATCACCTTCATCAACAAGCTGGACCGCGAAGCCCAGGACCCGATGGCCCTGCTGGACGAGATCGCCTCCAGGCTGCAGCTCGATCCGGCCCCGATCTGGTGGCCGGCGCAGAGCGGCAACCGCCTGCGCGGCATGGTCGAGATGGGCACCGGGCGGTTCCAGCCCTACGCCCGCAAGGTACCCGGCGCGGTCGTGGACGAACCCCACCCGGACGCCCTGCCCCTGGCTGAAGCCGAAAGATATTTCGAGCCGGGCGAGCATCAGGAGATGCTGGACGCGGCCGAACTGGTCACCGGCGGCTATCCGGCCTTCAACCGCCAGTCCTTTCTTGAGGGTCATATGACCCCCGTGCTGTGGGGCTCGGCCCTGCGTCATTTCGGTATCGAGGAACTGCTGGCCGCCATCGGCGACTGGGCCCCGCCGCCCAAGACGATGAAGGCCCGCAAATACGGAGCCCTGGCCGGGGCCCGCAACGCGCCCGAGCCGGTCGAGATCGTGGTCGAACCGGGCGCGCCCGAGGTCACCGGCTTCGTTTTCAAGGTCCAGGCCAATATGGACCCCAACCACCGTGACCGTATCGCCATGTTCCGCATGGCCTCGGGCAAATTCACCCGCGGCATGAAGCTCAAGGTCCAGAACACCGCCAAACAGCTGTCGGTGAACGCCCCGATCATGTTCTTCGCCTCGGACCGGGAACTGGCCGAGGATGCCTATGCCGGCGACGTCATCGGCATTCCCAACCACGGCGTGCTGCGCGTCGGCGACAGCCTGTCGGAAAGCGGCCTGATCCGCTTCGCCGGCCTGCCGAATTTCGCGCCCGAGATCCTGCAGCGGGTGCGGGTCAAGGACCCGCTCAAGGCCAAACACCTGCGCAAGGCCCTGGACGGTCTGGCCGAGGAAGGGGTTACCCAGCTCTTCCGCCCGGAAATGGGATCGGACTTCATCGTCGGGGCCGTCGGCCAGCTTCAGTTCGAGGTCATGGCCGACCGGCTGGGCGAGGAATACGGCCTCGACGTCATCTTCGAACCCTCCCCCTGGGCCGAGGCCCGCTGGCTGGGCGGCGACAAGGCCGACCTCGAGGATTTCATGGGCAAATACCGCCCGCAGATGGCGCGTGACATCGACGACGACGCAGTGTTCCTCGCCAAGTCGAGCTGGGAAACCGGCTATGTCAGCGAACGCTTCCCCAAACTGGCCTTCACGAAGACGAAGGAACGGGGCTAGCCCCCGGCGCGGTGACGCTCCAGCAGGGCGATCGCCGCCTCGGGCGTCGGGGCGCACAGATGACGTCGTCGCACGAATTCGAAATCCATCGCCCGCGCCCAGGTCCCCAGGTTCGGATCGGTCGAAACGAAGATGGTGAAAGTGTCGCCCGGCGGCGGGTTTGTGAAAGCCCGGGCGACCTGGCTGATGTCCTCGACACTGACATCACCGAGGGCCCGCCGGACATCATGGATCCAGTCCCAGCCGACCAGCTCCGGCCGCCGCTGCACCATGTCCACGATGATTCGTGTGGCCGCCTGCCCGCTTCTGCCGTCAGGAGAGGTAAGCAGCACACGCTGGTTCGCCTCGTCGATGATCGCACCGAGCCCCATTTACCTACCCCAGACCCCGGAAACTGCGGGCAGGCTAGCACGCTCGCCGCCGCGTGCCAGTCGGGACGGTGTCGCAATCGCCATGCCCGTCAGACGGCGGTAATCCCGGGGAACGGGACCGCGTTTGAGCGGTTTCTCAATCGCGGCGCTGGGTTTGCTGGGTAGAGGCCGGGACGGCGTTCGCAGTCCCGAAGCGGGACGACGGAGTCATTGGCCGCATGTTCGAGTTCGGCAGGGATCTGAGAAAACTGTTCGCCCAGGCGCGGGAAAGCGACGACCTGGGCTGGATCGAGCTGATCGGTGCCGATCTGGTGCGCGGCGAGGCGCGCCAGCAGTCAATCGACGCCGGTCGGGTATCCTGCACCCACCCGTTCGACGCCGGGCTGCGCGCCTGCGCCCTGTGGCGCGAACATGCCCGCCGCACCGGGTTCGGCGACAGTCTTGACCGCGCCCGCAAGGCCGCCTCCGAAGCGGTCCGAACCGCTGCCGGTGCCGATCAGGCCGCACGGGCGGCGATTGAGACCGCCCATGTGCTGATGCTGGAATTCGACCTGAATGGCGGCGTGGCGGCCTTGACCCGGGCCGTCGCCGGCATTGATGCCCTTGGCCGGGTAAACCGCCCCGAAACCGCACGCGCCGCGGCCGTCATCCATGCCCGCCTGAAGGCCCGGCAGGCCCGGCTGTCGAGTGATAACGCCGCCCTGCTCGACGCCACCGCCCTGCTCGATGCCGCCCTGCATGACCTCGGTCCCCGCGCCGGAGCCGCCGCAGACGAGGCCCGCCTCGACCGGGCCGCCCTCGCCCTCGAGGCGGGGGTTGCCCGCTGCGACGCCCGCCTGCTTGACCAGGCCGGCCGGGATCTGCGCGACCTGGTCGAGCAGGCCGCGCCCGAATATCGCCCCCTGACCCGCGCGCGCGCCCTCGCCCTGTGCGGCGTTGGCATGAAGCTGCTGGCGGCCATGGCCGGTGACGCCGCCGTCATGCGACAGGGCCAGGCCATGTTTGAGGCCGCCGCCGATCAGTTCACCGTCGACCACAGCCCGCTGGACTGGGTGGCCATCCAGATCGTCCGCGCCGACGATCGTGCGTCCCTCGTGGCCCTGGCCCAGGCCCAGGTCCTGACAGAAGGTGGCGGTCTGATCCTCGGAGCCCTCGCGCGTGAAGCCCGCTTCGCCCTCGAGACCGCCGCCGCCGAGTCTGCGGCCGACCTGAAGACCCTGTCAGCCTTGCGCGCGCGTCTGTGCCGCCGCCTGGGTGACCGGTCCGGCCGTCAGACACCGCTCGACTGGGCTGCCGACCAGATCGCCATCGCCCGGGTCAATATCGCCCTGGGTCGCCTGACCGGTCTTGAGGCCGTCTGTCTCGACATGACGCTGGTCGAGGCCGCTGCGACAGCCCGGGAACTGGGTGTGACCGCCCTGGCCGCCCGCGCCGAGGGCCTGATCGCCGGCCGCGCCGTCCGGGTCTGACCGGACCTCAGCCGCCGAGGGCGACGAACGGTCCGTTGAGGAATTTCGGCTTGCCGTACCGCAGGCGCTGGCCGTCACCGCCCAGCACCCGGCCGCCGGCCGCCTCAAGCACCGCCTGGCCCGCCGCCGTATCCCATTCCGAGGTCGGGCCGGTGCGCGGATAGGCATCGAAGCGCCCCTCGGCGATCAGGCAGAATTTCAACGACGAATCCATGCCCTGCCATTGCGGACACCCGTGGCGCGCGGCGAGGCGATCGGCCTCGTCATCGGTCATGCTGTGGCTCAGCAGGGCCATCGGCGTCGCTGGCCGGTCGCGCACCCGCACCGTCTGCCAGGGCTCACCGAAACGCCGGCGCAGGACGCCTGCGTCCCGTCCCGCCGCGGCGCACCAGGTCGTCGCCGTGGCCGGGGCCACCACCACGCCGGCCACCGGAACACCGTCGTGGATCAGGGCGATGTTGACCGTGAAGGTCTCCCGCCCCGCCACAAAGCCCCGCGTGCCGTCCAGCGGATCGATCAGCCAGAACCAGTCCTCCGCCCGGTCCGGGGCCCCATCAGCCGCCACGGCCTCCTCGGCCACGGTCTGGATGCCGGGATAGAGCGCCGCCAGCCGGGTCAGGATCAGGACTTCGGCGGCGCGGTCGGCCTCGGTTACCGGGCTGGCGTCGGCCTTGGTCTCGACGGCCGTGTCATTGCGCCAGTAGGGCAGGATAAGACGGGCGGCGTCCTCGGCGATGTCGGAGATCGCCTCGGCCAGGGCACCGGAGGCGAGGTCGGCTTGCAGGGTTTCGGTCATTTGACCCCTCGATAGCCGATCGCGCCGGTTTCACGAACCGGCAAATCACGTCAGCCTGCAGGAACGCCGTCCACGCAGGTTCAGGATACAGATGACCGTCAACGACACCGCCGCCGACCTCCCCGTCGATGGGCAGGAACTGGCCACCTATGTCGCGGCCAAGCTGTGCCACGACTTCATCAGTCCGGCCGGGGCCATCGCCTCCGGCCTCGACCTGCTGGCCGACCCCTCGGCCCAGGACATGCGCGATGACGCCATGGGACTGATCGCCCAGAGCGCGAAGAAACTGGTCAATCTCGTCCATTTCGCCCGGGTCGCCTTCGGGGCTGCCACCACCAGCGAGCGGTTTTCCGAACCGGAGTTGCACCGGCTCGTCGCCGGTATGATCGAGGGTGGACGGGCGACGATGGACTGGCGGGTGGATACCGGCGATTTCGGCAAGCCGGCCGCCCGGGCCCTCATCAACCTTGCCTATCTGACGGTCGGTGCCCTGCCCTCGGGCGGCGTGGCGACGATCACGACCCGACGCGAGGGGGATATCGTCGTCATGGATGGCTCGGCCGTCGGAGCCCGCGCCCGTCTGAAGCCCGAGGCCACGACCGGTCTCGCCGGTGAGCGGCTCAGCGAAGGCCTGGCCGGCCAGTGGATCCAGCCCTACTGGCTGTGGCTGACGGTCACAGGGGCCGGCGGCAGCCTCGTCGTCGAGGTCGAGGAGGGCACGGTCCGCCTGACCGCGCGAATGCCCGCCTGAGGACTATGGATAAGAGAGCTTAACGGGCTTTCCCAACACCTCGTTAACCGCCCATCGGCGATCATGCAGCCGAACCGCGGCCACCTGTCCCGCCACCATGGAAACCAGCATTGTCCCTCAAGACCTGTCTCATCGTCGATGACAGCCGGATCATCCGCAAGGTGGCCCGACGGATCGTCGAGGGCCTGGGTTTCGAGGTCGACGAGGCCGCCGACGGCTCCGAGGCCCTTGCCTTCTGCAACAGCATCATGCCGGACGTCGTCCTGCTGGACTGGAGCATGCCGGTCATGGATGGCCTGACCTTCCTGCGACGCCTGCGGGCCATGTCCGGCGGCACCGTGCCCAAGGTGCTGTTCTGCACCATCGAGACCCGCGCCGCCCGCATCGCCGAAGCCCTGTCCGCCGGCGCGGACGACTATGTGATGAAGCCGTTCGACGGCGAGATTCTCCAGTCCAAATTCGCCGAGGTGGGGGCCGTTTGAACCGATGACGTCGGACGACTTCGATCGCCTGCAGTCGCTGATGGCCTCCCGGGCCGGCTTCCGGCTGTCCCGCGACCGGCTGCATCTGGCCGAGCATCGCCTCGGCCCGGTCGCCCGCCGCGAGGGGTTCGACTCCGTCGACCTGATGCTTGCGGCCCTGTGGGAGAAGCCCGTCGCCTCGCTCGGATGGGCCGTGATCGAAGCCCTGCTCAACTCCGAGACCTGGTTCCGGCGCGATCGCACCACCTTCGACATCTTCGCCGACGAACTTCTGCCGGCCCTGACCAAGGCCCGGCCCGGCGGCCATGTCCGCCTGTGGTCGGCCGGCTGCGCCAGCGGCCAGGAGCCCTACTCTCTCGCGATGGCGGCGCTCGAGGCCGGGGCCTCGGTCGAGATCGTCGCCACCGATCTGTCGCAGAAGGCCCTCGATAAGGCCCGTAGCGGCTCCTACACTGGCTTCGAGATTCAAAGGGGCCTTCGGGCCCATACGATGCTGCGCTGGTTCGAACCGTTCGACGAGACCTGGGTCGCCCGGCCTGAACTGCGCTCGGCCGTGCAGTTCTCCCGCGCCAACCTGCTGGACGAACCGGTCGGTGAGGCCCGTTTCGACGTCATTCTCTGCCGCCACGTCCTGACCGATGTGGAGCCCGCCCGCCGGGGCCAGGTCATCGACGGACTCGAGCGCCAGCTGGTTGACGACGGCTGCCTGTTCCTCGGACCGGACGAGACCCTCGACGGCGACACCCTCGCCTTCCGCCCGGTTCATGGCCGCAAGGGTCTGTTCGTCAAATCCCCGGCCAGCCTGCGCCGCGCCGCCTGACGGTTGACGGCCTTGAACAATCCGGACGGTTGCCCCCTAGTGTGACCTTCCGATCGGGAGTGACCACCATGCGCCTCGTCTGGCTATCCGGCTCACTGGTCCTGGCCCTTCTGCTCGCGGTCATCACCCTGCAGACGCCGCGCCCGGTCGGAGCCGACGCGCCCGCCACGGCCTTTTCGACGGCCCGGGCCATGGTCGACGTGCGCGAGATCGCCCAGCGGCCGCATCCGCTGGGCTCGGCCGACCACATCCGGGTCCGGGACTATCTGTTCGGGCGGATGACCAGCCTGGGCCTCTTGCCGGCACGGTTCGAGGGGCCGCTGTCGCCGGCGTCGATCCGGCGGTCGGAACGCCTCGGCCAGAACCCCGCCGGGGTCGGCTACACTGCCGTCAACCTCGTCGGCATCCTGCCCGGACGCGACCCGGCCGCCCCGGCCGTTCTGCTAATGGCCCACTATGACACCGTCCCCGGCTCGCCGGGTGCCGCCGACGACAGCGCCGGAGTCGCCTCGGTGCTCGAGGCCGTCCGCGCCATCCGCGCCCGCGGCCTCGCCGACCGCACCCTGGTGGTCCTGTTCACCGACGCCGAGGAACTGAGTCTCGACGGGGCCCGCATCTTCTTCGGCGGCCATCCGCTGCGCGACCGCATCGGTGCCGTGGTCAATCTCGAGGCCCGCGGTGGTGGGGGTCGGGCTATGATGTTCGAAACGGCCCCCGGCAATGCCCAGACCATTCGCCTGTTCGCCCGGGCGGCCAGTCGGGCGACCGGCGGACCCGCGAGCAGTTCGCTGGGCGTCTTCGTCTACGAACGGATGCCGAACGGCACCGACTTCACCATCACCCGGGCGCGCGGCATACCCGGCGTCAATTTCGCCTTCATCGGGCGACCGGAACAGTATCATTCCGCCGCCGCCATCCCGACCGCCCTTGACCAGGGCAGCGTCCAGCATATCGGCTCCCAGGCTCTCGAATCGGCCGACGCCCTGCTGCGCGCCCCGGCCCTGCCGGTCGCGGACGGCAACCTCGTCTATTCCGACATCCTGGGCTGGTTCGTGCTGATGCATGCCCCGGCGACCGGCTGGCTGCTGTTGGCCCTGACCGCAGCCCTCGGCGGCCTTGCCGCCTGGCGGATCGGTCGCCGCAGCGTGCTGAGTCCGGCCGACATCGGACGCGGTGCCCTCGACGGCCTGTGGTTCCTCGCCACGGCGGTTGTCCTGGCCCAGGCTGTCCGGGTCATCGCCGGCCCGATGACCGCACGGGCGACGTCGGCCGACGTCTACTACACCCTGCTGGCCCGCTTGCCCTGGATGGAGGCCGCCACGGCCCTGACCGTCCTGGCCGTCGGCCTGGTGCTTCTGGCCGGGCGTGACCGGATCGACCGGCGCGGAGTCGCGGCCGTGATCGCCCTGGCCACGGTCGGGGCCCTGGTCCTAGGCGGCTTCAGTATCGTGGTGCTGGTGATGGCCCTGCTGGCCATCGGCCTGACCCTGGTACCCGGCCTGGCGTCGCGCACGGTCTGGGGCGGCTGGCTGGGCCTGATCGCTCTGACCCTCGGACTCGGCCTGATCGTCCAGACCATCGCGCCCGAGGCCGCCCTTGTCTTCGTCTGGCCGGGCCTGCTGGCGGCGGCAGCGGCAGCGATCACCGCCTTCTCCGGTCCCGGACTGGATCGTCCCGCCGGACTGGCCCCGTCAGCAGTCGCCGGTGTCCTGGGCGGGGCCTGGCTGATCGGCCTCGGTCATTTCGTCTTCCTCGGGGTCGGCATGGACCTGCCCGGAGCCATGGCCCTGATCGGCCTGCTGGTTCTGATGCTGGTCCGGCCCCTCGCCCCGGCCCCGGGCCTGACCCGGGCCGTCCTCGTCGCGGCCGCCGCGGGTCTGCTGATCGCCGGCGGAGTCGCGGCGGCGGGCCGCTGGGCCGAGCCGACCGCCTCGTCGGTGACCCGCGCCGCCGCCGACTGACCCCGTCTCAGCCGCCGTCGGCCCACACCGTCTTGTACAGGTCAAAGCGGCGGTCACGCAGGTTGCGCACCGTGCCCTGCGACTTGGCCCAGGCCAGGTCCGACAGGTCGAGGTCGGCCACGGTCACCGTCTCGACGTTCTCGCTGGCCTCGGCCGCCACCCCGTCGCGCGCGAACGGGAAGTCGCACGGCGTCAGGATGCAGGACTGGGCATACTGGATGTCCATGTTCTCGACGTTCGGCAGGTTACCGACATTGCCCGACAGGACGACGTAGCACTGGTTCTCGATCGCCCGCGCCTGCGAGCAGTACCGCACCCGCAGATAGCCCTGCCGGTTGTCGGTGCAGAACGGCACGAACAGCATCCGCGCGCCCTCGTCGACCAGCCGCCGCGCCAGTTCCGGGAATTCGGAATCGTAGCAGATCAGCACCCCGATCGGACCGCAGTCGGTCGGGATGGCGTGCACCGCGTCGCCGCCCTTGATGTTCCACCAGTGACGCTCGTTCGGCGTCGGATGGATCTTCTCCTGGGCGTGGACCGACCCGTCGCGCAGGAAGACATACGCAACATTTTGTATATCGCCGTCGTCGGCCTGGGTCGGGTGCGATCCGCCGATGATGTTGATGTTGTACTCGACCGCCATCTTCTGCATCGCCTCGACGAAGCGCGGCGTGTAGCGGGTCAGGTGTTCGATCGACTCCGCCGGCGTCAGCTTTTTCGGTTCCAGCGACAGCAGTTGCAGGGTGAACAGCTCCGGGAACACGACGAAGTCCGAGCGATAGTCCGAGGTCACATCGACGAAATATTCGACGTTGGAGATGAACTCCTCGAAGCTCGACACCTTGCGCGCCTGCAGCTGGACCGTAGCCACCCGCACCGTCTCCTTGGTGGCGAAGGCCGCGCCCTTGCCGTGGCTCTCCACATAATAGGGATTGCGCCAGACCATATGGGCGGCGGTGCCCATCGAGGCGGCGTCGGACTTCAGATAACCCTCCAGAATCCCGATCGGCTCGAAGCCCGACCGCAGGTGGAAGCCGATCACCGGATCGTTCAGCTTGCGGGCCGTCACCGCATCCAGATACTCAAGCGCCGTCGGATAGGTGGCCTTGCGCCGCAACCGGCCCGGCATCCGCCCGCCGAACACGATCCCCTTCAGGTTCTGGGCCTCGCACAGGTCGCGACGCGCGTCATACAGGCGCTGGCCGATGCGCAGCCGACGACGATCAGGGTCGACGCAGACCTCCATGCCGTAGAACCAGTCGCCGACCGGATCGTGCCGCGCCGCATAGCCGCCGCCGGTGATCTCGGTCCAGGTGTGCGGTGCCATGGCCGTCGCCTCGTCGATGCGGAAGCCGGCGGCATAGCCGACGATCTCACCCTCGTACTCGACCACGAACTGGCCGTCGTGGAAGGCGGCGATCTGGCCGCGCAACATGCCCTGGGTATAGGGCGGAATGTCCTTGTAGACCTTGATCACAAGGTCATTGATGGCCGCCACATCCGTCAGGCGGGCGTTGCGGATGGTCAGGACGGCGGGTTTGGCTGTTTTGGTCATAGGCTCTGAACGCACAGCGACACTTGGGGATCAATACTTTCGGCCGTGGTGGGGTGGGTCATTTTCGCGGAAGCCCCATCCATGGCGGCCCGAATCCGGATCGCGGGAGCGATTGATCGCCGTTCTGCCGGATACACGCCGCTGCCCGGACGTTCAGACCCCGGGAGACGGCGGTGCCACACTCTTCCACGACAGGCAGCAAAGCCGGCCCGGCGTCGGAAACTAAAATGATAACGTGAAACTCCGACCGCCCTTTCAGAGGACTAGGCCATGGATTTCTCCAGACTTCAGACTGTCAGCAAGGTCTCTGATGAATGGTCCTACCCTCAGAAGGACGCGCGCATCTCGGGGCTTCTGCCTGTCGATCGCGCGCCGGATCACACCCTGTACTGGGAGGAATACGGCAATCCGGACGGCGAACCCGTGCTGTTTCTGCACGGGGGGCCGGGCGGCACCTGCTCGCCCGTTCTCTCGCGGTTTTTCGATCCGGCGCGATACCGTGTGATCCTGTTCGACCAGCGCGGATGCGGCAAGAGCCGTCCCACCGTCGCCGGCGCGGGCCCTGAAGTCGCCCTGGTGAAGAACACGACGGACGACCTCGTCGCCGACATCAATCGCCTGCGGCAGGCCCTGAACATCACCGGCAAGATGCATCTCTTTGGCGGCAGCTGGGGCAGCACCCTGGCGCTCGTCTACGCCATCCGGCACCCCGACGCCGTGGCGTCCCTGATCCTCAGGGGCATCTTCCTCGGTGAACGTGACGACCTGCTTTACATGTACCAGGGCAATGCCGAGACCTGGGCGGACCGTCCTTACGCTCTCACGCGGCCCGGCAGCTATGTCGCCTATCCGGATGAGTGGAAGGCCTTCGTGGAGATCATCCCGCCCGGAGATCGTTCGGACATGATGGCGGCCTACAAGGCGATCTTCGACCGGACCACCCTTGGCGAGGCCGATCGCGCGGTGCAGCGGGCCGCCGCGGTGGCCTGGTCAGTCTGGGAAGGCACCATCTCCTACACGGTGCCGCCGGCCGCCGATCCCGGACAGAACGCCGAAGCGGACTTCGCCCTGAGCTTCGCCCAGATCGAGGCCCACTATTTCGCCAACGACCTCTTCATCGAACCGGACTACGTGCTGAAGCATGTCGACCGGCTGGCCGGCATCGCCATCCACATCGTCCACGGTCGCTTCGACCAGGTCACTCCGCTCGCGCAGGCGTCCGCCCTGGTCGCGGCGCTGGAGGCGGCCGGATCGCCGGCCCGGACCTTCATCAAGACCAATGCCGGGCATAGCGCCCTCGAAGCCGAGACGGTCATCGCCCTGACCGCGGTCATGGACGGCCTCGACCGTCTGGACGGCTAGAGCGTTCGAACACCACCGACGCCCCTCATCCGGGTTCCGGGAACGGTGGGCCGATACGTCCA
>NZ_JAQSDK010000013.1:0-171025 GCF_029945885.1 Brevundimonas sp. | reverse complement strand
CCGCCGTAGCGCCCCACCGTTCCGAAAAGAACATATTGGCAACCGGAACAAACCGTGCACATAGTCCGCCTCACACAGGGAGCGGGTCCAGGCGGGTCTCTCCCGGAACCAGATGGGAATCATGGCAAAGGAGAGTGGCAAGGTGGCAGCTCAGGCGAATTTGAAATTGGTTGGCAAGGACGACGGCGACAAGCAGCGGGCGCTGGAAGCGGCGATCGCCCAGATCGACCGGGCTTTCGGCAAGGGCTCGGTGATGAAGCTCGGCAAGGGCGGCGTGGTGGCGGAAATCCCGTCCGTCTCGACCGGTTCGCTGGGACTCGACATCGCCCTGGGCATCGGCGGCCTGCCGCGTGGCCGGGTGATCGAGGTCTATGGCCCCGAAAGCTCGGGCAAGACCACCCTGGCCCTGCATACCGTGGCCGAGATCCAGAAGGCCGGCGGCACCGCCGCCTTCGTCGACGCCGAACACGCGCTGGACCCGGGCTATGCCCAGAAGCTGGGCGTCAATCTCGATGACCTGCTGGTCTCCCAGCCGGACACGGGTGAACAGGCGCTGGAAATCGTCGACACCCTGGTCCGCTCCGGGGCCGTGGACATCGTGGTGGTCGACTCCGTCGCCGCCCTGACGCCGCGCGCCGAGATCGAGGGCGAGATGGGCGACAGCCTGCCCGGCCTCCAGGCCCGGTTGATGAGCCAGGCCCTGCGCAAGCTGACCGCCTCGATCAACAAGTCGCAGTGCATCGTGCTGTTCATCAACCAGATCCGTCACAAGATCGGCGTCATGTACGGCTCGCCCGAGACCACGACCGGCGGCAATGCGCTGAAATTCTACGCCTCGGTCCGCCTCGACATCCGCCGCATCGGCGCGATCAAGAACCGGGACGAGGTCGTCGGCAACACCACCCGGGTCAAGGTGGTCAAGAACAAGGTCGCCCCGCCGTTCCGCGAGGTCATCTTCGACATCATGTACGGCGAGGGCATCTCCAAACTGGGCGAGATCATCGACCTGGGGGTCAAGGCCGGGGTCATCGAGAAATCCGGCAGCTGGTTCTCCTATGACTCGACCCGTATCGGTCAGGGCCGCGAGAACGTCCGGGAGTTCCTGAAACAGAACCCCGACATGGCCGCCTCGATCGAGGACAAGGTCCGCAAATCGACGAACAAGATCGCCGACGAGCTGCTGGGCACGCCCGAGCCCGACGAGGGCCAGGACCTCGACGGCTGATCCTTCCGGCCTCCCCGCCGGGGAGTCTGACCGAACACCCCGTCCGGCCGGTCCCTGCGACCCGCCACCGACCCCCGCGGGGTTCGGACCGGACGTGGCTGGCCGTCCGGCCCGGGACCTTACGTCCCGACGCCGGGCGGCCCTTTTTCTGCTATGAAGGGCAAATCAGTCGCCGGCTGACCTTGCCGCTGCACCCTTAGGACTCCCGAGATGGCCGACATCCCCGCCCTGACCCAGTTCAGCCTGTCCGAGAACGAGGACGGCTATCTGCTGCAGCTGGAAGCCGACGATGGTGCGGCCCTGACCGTCTCGGCCAGTCCGGAACAGCTGGACGCGATCATCGATGCCCTGGTCGCCCTGCTCGAGGATGAAGACGAGGACGACGACACGCCGCAGTCGGCCGACCCGGCGATCTAGACTCCGGCCCGCCCGCCGGCCAGCCGCTGCAAGTGCGGCCGTATCCGCAGGAAGGCGATATAGGCCGCCTCCAGACCCCGCAGAACGACACGATTCCGCGCCAGCAGGCCGAGCGGCCGCAGCAGCGGAATGGCGCGCCACATGGCGGCGAAGGCCGCGGCCCCGGACAACATCCGGCCATCCTCGCGGGCATGGAACCGGGCCAGCAATTCGGCCCTGTCGATCGGACAGGTTCCGTCGCCGACGACGTCGATAAAGGCGATCGCACCGCGCCGGTCCAGCCGTCGCATCAGGGCGATCTCGCGCCGGCACAGCGGGCAGTCACCATCGAACCAGACGTCCACATCGGCCATGGTGACAATCTGGGCCGCCCGACCATCGCTGTCATCCCCCCTGCGCTGATCCGCGCAGATGATGCTTTCGCGTCGAAACCCCTATATGACGCCCGTTCGCCCTCCCTCCCGACGACCGAACGTGCGCCCTCATGTCCAGCCTGAAACAAATCCGCTCCAGCTTCCTCGACTATTTCGCGGCCGATGGTCACGCGAAGGTCCAGTCCGCGCCCCTGGTGCCGCAGAACGATCCGACCCTGTTGTTCGTCAACGCCGGCATGGTCCCGTTCAAGAACGTCTTCACCGGCCAGGAGAAGCGCCCCTACACCCGCGCCACCTCGGCCCAGAAATGCGTGCGCGCCGGTGGCAAGCACAACGACCTGGACAATGTCGGCTACACCGCCCGCCACCACACCTTCTTCGAGATGATGGGGAATTTCTCCTTCGGTGACTATTTCAAGGAACACGCCATCGAGGCGGCCTGGAACCTGATCACCAAGGATTTCGGCATCCCGAAAGACCGGCTGATGGTCACCACCTACATCGACGACGATGAGGCGGTTGAACTCTGGAAGAAGATCGCCGGCCTGCCCGAGAGCCGCATCACCCGCATCGCCGGCTCCGACAATTTCTGGTCGATGGGTGACACTGGCCCGTGCGGCCCCTGCACCGAGATCTTCTACGACCACGGCGATCACATCTGGGGCGGCCCTCCGGGAACCCCGGACGAGGACGGCGACCGCTGGGTCGAGATCTGGAACCTGGTCTTCATGCAGTTCGACCAGCAGGCCGATGGTTCGCGCTCCCTCCTGCCCAGGCCGTCGATCGACACCGGCATGGGTCTGGAACGCGTCGCCGCCGTGCTGCAGGGCGTGCATTCCAACTATGAGACCGACCTGTTCCGCACCCTGATCGCTGCCTCGGAACATGCGACCAATACCAGCGCCGAGGGCGACCGCGCCCCCAGCCACCGGGTCATCGCCGACCACCTGCGCAGCTCGTCCTTCCTGATCGCCGACGGTGTGACCCCGTCGAACGAGGGTCGCGGCTATGTCCTGCGTCGCATCATGCGCCGGGCCATGCGCCACGCCCACCTGCTGGGCGCGGCCGATCCGCTGATGCACCGGCTGGTACCGACCCTGGTGGCCGAAATGGGAGAGGCCTACCCCGAGCTGCGCCGCGCCGAGGCCTTCATCACCGACACCCTGAAGCAGGAAGAGATCCGTTTCCGCACCACCCTCGGCCGCGGCATGGGCCTGCTGGAGGATGCGTCGAAGGATCTGGGCGAGGGCGGCGTCCTGTCCGGCCAGACCGCCTTCACCCTGTACGACACCTACGGCTTCCCGCTGGACCTGACCCAGGACGAGGCCCGCCGTCGCGGCTTCTCGGTCGACACCGACGCCTTCGACGTCGCGATGAACGAACAGCGCAGCCGCTCGCGCGAACACTGGACCGGCTCGGGCCAGACCGCCTCGACCGCCGAATGGCTGGCGCTGCGCGATCGTCTCGGGGCCACCGAATTCACCGGCTATGACACCACCGACGGCACCGGCGAGGTCATCGCTATCGTCCAGGACGGTGCCTCGGTCGACACCCTCGAAAGCGGCCAGACCGCCGAGGTCCTGTTCGACAAGACGCCCTTCTACGGCGAGGGCGGCGGCCAGGCCGGCGACCGCGGTGAGATCGAATGGACCGACGCCTCGGGCCAGCAGGGCGCGGGCACCGTGCTCGACGTCCAGAAACACGCCCAGGACCTGTTCGCCCACAAGATCGCCGTCACCTCAGGCACCCTGGCCATCGGCGCGACTGTCAAGCTGCGCGTCGACGCCGACGCCAGACTGACGACCCGCGCCAACCATTCGGCCGCCCACCTGCTGCACGCGGCCCTGAAGAATGTGCTCGGCCCGCACGTGGCCCAGAAGGGCCAGATGGTCGACGCGGACCGCCTGCGCTTCGACTTCAGCCACAACGCCCCGGTCACCGAGGACGAACTGGCCCGGATGGAGGATGAGGTGAATGCCGTCATCCGCCAGAACCTGCCCGCCGCCACCGAACTGATGGCCCCGGAAAAGGCCATCGAGGCCGGGGCCGTGGCCCTGTTCGGCGAGAAATACGGTGACGAGGTCCGCGTGCTGACGCTCGGCCACGCGCTCACCGGCGACAAACCCTATTCGGTCGAACTGTGCGGCGGCACCCACGTCGCCCGCACCGGGGACATCGCCCTGTTCAGGATCACAGCCGAGACCGGCATCGCCGCCGGCGTGCGTCGCATCGAGGCCCTGACCGGCGAGGCCGCCCGCCAGTATCTGCTGGCCCAGGCCGGCGTGGCCAGGGGCCTGGCCCAGACCTTCAAGGTCCAGCCGCTGGACGTCCCGGCCCGGGTCGAGGCCCTGACCGCCGACCGCAAGGCGCTGGAGAAACAGGTCGCCGAGCTGAAGAAACAGCTGGCCCTCGGCGGGCCCGAAGGCGCGGCCGTTGTCGTGGAGGAAATCAACGGCATCAAGCTGATCGCCCGTGTCCTCGATGGAGTCGACGGCAAGGGCCTGCGCGGCGTGGCCGAAGGCTTCCGCACCCACGTCGGCTCGGGCGTCGTGGCCCTGGTCGGAGTCACCGACGGCAAGGCCGCCATCACCGTGGCTGTGACCGCGGACATGACGGACAAGGTCAATGCCGCCAACCTCGCGCGCGCGGCGGTCATCGCCATGGGCGGACAGGGTGCGGGCGGCAAGCCGGACTTCGCCCAGGGCGGGGCTCCCGACGGATCGAAGGCCGAAGAGGGCCTGACGGCGATCCGGACCGCGCTGGAAGGCTAGATCGACAGCCCTAGATCGCGTCGTCTTCGGACGGCGCGGTCAGGTCGATCCCGGCCAGCTTCCAGCTGAACAGACCCCGCCGCTCCATCAGCAGCGCCAGATGCTGGTCCGGGTGCTCGCTGTTGGTCAGGGTCACGGCGAAGGTATCCAGATCGCGATAGGCCCAGGACTGGCGCACCGTGTCCCGCCCCGGCTCCGAAGCTTCCGCGGGTTCGGTCGGTTCGGACCGGTCCATCGGATCCGGGGCCCTGGCCGAACGCACCATGGTGGCGATCGCCTGGGGGGTAACGAAGGCGTCGACCGCCCCTGACACCAGACTGGGGGCCAGCAACATGCCCAGTCCGGACAGAACCGGATTGTCGCTGCGCGGATCGGCCCGCATCCGCACCATCAGTTCGGCGTTCAGCTCTTCCTTGAGGCTGGCCCGGAACGCGGGGAAGTCGACGCGCTGGCGCAGGGCCGCCTCATCGCCAGTCCTTGCGGCCTCGGTCAGCCCTCGCACCGCCAGCACGGGGGACGCGAAATAGGCCGCCAGAAACACGGCAGCGACAACAGTCAGGCCGACAATCAGTTTTTTGGACATAGAACCCTCTGGCTCCCGAACGCGTCGCCAGCCGGACGGTTGCGCGATTCGAAACCGGGGGCCAGCGTCAGCCGCTTTCGCCGCCCCCGGACCCGACGATGATATCGCGGGGCGGTGCGGAATTCGTTTCGGCGGGCGAAACCCCGTCCGGCAGGCCGATGTGCACCAGCTTCCATTCGAACGCCCCCTTGCGTTCGAAGGTAAAGACCGTCCTCGAGCCACCATCGTCGGTCACGGCCATTCGCGCCCGGTTGACGCCCCAGGACACCGGCTTCGGCATCGGATCAGTCGCCTCGGTGCCGGTCGCGGGTCCGGTGCGCTGCGAGGCATAGCGCCCTTCGCCCCGGCTCAGCGCCGACAGCGCCGCCGGCGTCAGATAGACGTCCGGGTTCGGCGCGCCGGCCACGGCTGGCTCCAGCTGCCGCCGCACGGCACCGATCGGATCTTCCAGAAAGGACGGGGCCGGGGCCATGGCCGCCGGATTGCCGGACAGCTGCGGCCGCAGCGACTGGCGCACCGCCGGATAGTCGACCAGCCGCTCCAGTCCGGCGGCGTCATTGGCGTCCGCCGCCGACCGGATGGCGAAAAACGCCACGGCCGGGGCCGCGAAGAAGGACACGACCGCCGCCACCAGGGCGATGACGAACAGATTGCCGAATAGACGCTTCACAGGCGGACTCCCGTCAGGTTCGCCGCAACCTTGCACCATGCGGGCCCCGCCACAAACAAAAGGCCCGCCGGACGCGAATCCGGCGGGCCTTCATTTGTGGCTCGCGCTCAGAAGGCTCCGCCTTTTCGACCCGACGCGGCTTGATCGTGGGCCGCGGTCAGAAGGCTCCGCCTTCTCGACCCGACGCGGCTTGATCGTGGGCCGCGGTCAGAAGGCTCCGCCTTCTCGACCCGACGCGGCCTGGCGCTTCGCGCGGCGCTCAAGTAGCGAGCGACCGCGTCGCGAGCATAGCGCCCGGGGCAAGCGCTCAAGCAGTGAGCCGCCGCGCGGCGAACGTTAGCGCCCCAACAAGACGCTCAAGCCGCGAGCGACCGCGTCGCGAGCATGGCACCCTGCTAGGAAGCCATCGCCCTAGTCAGGTTCTCGGCCACCTTGTCGATAAAGCCTTCGGTGGTCAGCCAGCTCTGCTGATCGCCGACCAGCAGGGCCAGGTCCTTGGTCATGTAACCGGCCTCGACGGTCTCGACGATGACCCGCTCCAGGGTGTTGGCGAAATCGATCAGGGGCTGGTTGCCGTCCAGCTTGCCGCGATGGCTGAAGCCACGCGTCCAGGCGTAGATCGAGGCGATCGAGTTGGTCGAGGTGGCCTCGCCCTTCTGGTGCTGGCGATAGTGGCGCGTGACCGTGCCGTGGGCCGCTTCCGATTCCAGGATCTTGCCGTCCGGGGTCATCAGCACCGAGGTCATCAGACCCAGCGAGCCGAAGCCCTGGGCCACGACGTCGGACTGGACGTCGCCGTCATAGTTCTTGCACGCCCAGACGAAGCCGCCCGACCATTTGATGGCCGCGGCCACCATGTCGTCGATCAGACGGTGCTCGTAGGTCAGGCCGGCGGCCTTGAACTTGTCGGCGAACTCCTCGTCGAACACCTTCTGGAAGATGTCCTTGAAGCGGCCGTCATAGGCTTTCAGGATCGTGTTCTTGGTCGACAGATAGACCGGGAAATTGCGCTGCAGGCCGAAGGCCAGGCTGGCGCGGGCAAACTCGGTGATCGAGTCATCGAGGTTGTACATGCCCATGGCCACGCCGGACGACGGGTACTGGAACACCTCGTGCTCGATGACCTGGCCGTCGTCGCCTTCGAATTTCATCGTCAGCTTGCCGGGACCGGGGACCAGGAAGTCGGTGGCCTTGTACTGGTCGCCGAAGGCGTGACGGCCGACCACGATCGGCTGGGTCCAGCCGGGCACCAGCCGCGGCACGTTCGAGCAGATGATCGGCTCACGGAAGACCACGCCGCCGAGGATGTTGCGGATGGTGCCGTTGGGCGACTTCCACATCTTCTTCAGACCGAACTCGGTCACCCGGGCCTCATCGGGGGTGATGGTGGCGCATTTGACGCCGACGCCGTGCTTCTGGATGGCGTGGGCCGCGTCGATCGTCACCTGGTCGTCGGTGGCGTCGCGGTGCTCCATGCCCAGGTCATAATAGTCGAGTTCGAGGTCCAGGAAAGGGAAGACCAGCTTGTCCTTGATCATCTGCCAGATGATCCGGGTCATTTCGTCGCCGTCGATGTCCACGATGGGATTGGCGACCTTGATCTTGGCCATGAAGCGCCTCTGTTCGTTGTCTGGAGTGTCGGGTTGGCGGCGGTATAGCGAGGCCGGACCGATGGCGAAAGGTCTGGCGGGCGGACGCGCAATCCGGTCCCGGGTCCCGCCGCCCGTCCACCAAGGCCGGTGACCGCACGGCCCCGCATCATTGCTTCCAGCAACAGCCGATCAAACCTTTGAGAAGTATAATTATTCCACCACCAGAATAAGGGCCGGTTCGCCCCTCTGAAGGGTGTAGGTTTCAAAAACCGGCAGTATTCTGCGCGCGGGTGGCGCGCACGCCCCCGACACCGCGCAGGTATCAACACCGGTGCAAACGGGGAATCCAATGAATCGACTCATGATCTGCGCCGCGGCGCTTCTGCTCGGTGCCTGTGGCGACAAGAGCGTCGCGGGCCCGGCCATCGATACGGACCTCGACCCGTCGCAGGCGACCGCGGCCGCTGGCCCGGCCGTCAGTCCCGAGGCGCGGTCGTTCCGCGACTGGCGGGCCCAGTGCGACAACGGCAATGTCTGCGCCGCCTTTGGTCCGTCGACCGCCGGGACCGGCGGCTGGATCCGGGTCACCCGCGAGCCGGGCGCGACCGCCCGTCCCGGCGTGGTCTTCGGTCTGCGTGGAGATTCGGGCAGCGACATCCCCGGGCCCCTGACGGTCAAGCTGGACGGCAAGACCTACGCCGCAGCCGCGGGCGCACCCGACACGGCCGCCTTTGTCCTGTCCGACGCCGACGCAGCGGACTTCCTCACCCGCCTGCCCAATTCCCGTGCCCTGACCATCAGCGCCGGGGATGTCAGCCTTGACCTGTCGGTCACGGGGGCCTCAGCCGCCCTGCTCTGGATCGACGAGCGCCAGGGCCGGCTCGACACCGTGACCGCCGTGGTCCGCAAGGGAGACCGGCCGGCCTCGGCGGTCACCGCCGCCCCCGCCCTGCCCCTCGTCGTGGCCGCAGCCGCCGTCAGCCAGCAGGGATTTGAGCAATACGGGTCCCGGGACGCCAATGGCGATACGCGGTCGCCCCCCCTGCCTGCGGCCGTCGCCGCCATGCCGGCGGCCCGGTCCTGTCAGGCCGACGTGGCGGACAACGAATACCTCAGCACCGCCTTCACCGTGGCCCGTCTCGCCACGGATACCGAACTCTGGGGCGTTCCCTGCTTCGGCGGCGCTTATAACATGGGCTACCGGTATTTCACGACCGGCGTCGGCGGGACCAATCCGCAGCCGGTAAGCTTCCCGACCTCGGACGGTTCGACCTTTGATGTGATCAATGGCCAGTTCGATCCCGCAACCCGCATCCTCGACTCCTTCGAAAAGGGCCGGGGCCTGGGCGATTGCGGCACGGCCAGCGCCTGGGTCTGGACCGGGCGCGCCTTCGCTCTGAAGACCGAACAACATATGGAAGAATGCTGGGGCATGGTCTCGGACTACTGGCCCACGACCTGGCGCACGCGCTGAACGGACCCGAAAAGGTCAGTCCCGACGGGGTCAGCCCCGTCGGGAGGCGACCCAGTCGGCGACCACCGTCTGCAGCACAGCGATCGGCATGCCGCCGGCGGCCAGGGTGGCATCATGGAATCCGCGGATGTCGAACCGGTCGCCCAGCTGGGCCCGGGCGTCCTCGCGCAGCCGCACCCATTCCGTATGGCCGATCTTGTAGCTGCAGGCCTGACCCGGCCAGACACAGTAGCGTTCGACCTCCGAGGCGATCGAGCTCTCCTCGTCACCGCCGGTGTCGACCATGTAGCGGATCGCCTGTTCGCGGCTCCAGCGCTTGTGGTGCAGGCCGGTGTCGGCGACCAGCCGCGAGGCCCGGAACAACAGGCTCTGCAGATAGCCCAGCTCCCCGAAGAGGTCGTTGGCATAGACCCCCATCTCGTCGGCCAGCTGCTCTGAATACAGGGCCCAGCCCTCGCCATAGGCGCTGAAGTACAGGGCCTTCGAGATCAACGGCAGCGTCTCGTTCTCGATCGCCAGCGTCCCCTGCAGGTGATGACCTGGCAGCGCCTCGTGGTAGGTCAGGGTCGGCAGCGACCATTTCGGCCATTCCGCCGTGTCACGCAGATTGATGTAATAGGCCCCGGGGCGCGAGCCATCGAGGCTGGGGGACACGGCATAGCCGCCGGGGGCACCGGCCTCGATCGCCGGCGGCACGCGGCGGACCTCGACGCCGGCCTTGGGCAGGCGGCCGAAATAGGCCGGAAGCCGCGCCTGCATCTCGACGATCTGGGCATTCAGATCGGTCAGGATCTGCGCCTTGCCCGCCTCGGTGTTCGGATAGAGGAAGCGCGGATCCTTTCCGAGGGCCGCCATCCGGGCCCCGACGGTGCCCTCAACCATCCCCTGGGCCTTCAGGATACCGTCCATCCGCTCAAGAATGGCCCTGGACTGCTCCAGCCCCATCGCATGGATGGTGTCTGGATCCAGATCGGTTGTGGTCATCAATTTCAGGGCCGTGGCATAGTAGGCGGCCCCGTCCGGCAGGTCCCAGATCCCGGCGTTCGAGACGGCCTTGGGCAGCAGGTCTTCCATCAGGGCGATCTGACGGTCGAGGGCCGGATAGACTTCGTCCCCGACGATCCGCGCGGCCCGGCCGGACCAGTCCCCGTCGAGGCCTTTCGCGGCGGCGCGCTGGGCGAGACTGGTGGTCATCCCCGCCTCGGCGGCGGCCGGGGCCCGTAGCGACCGCATCTGCACCAGGGTCTTGCGGATGATAAAGTCGGGCGGGATTACCCCCTTGCCAGCATCAGCCTGGACCGACTCCGTCTCCTGGTCCATCACCTTGGCCATGGCCGACAGGCGCGACAGATAGGCCTCGGCGTCCGCCGTCGTCTCGATCGTGTGCTGGGTGGCGAGGAAGTCGGGCAGGAACTGGTAGGTCCCGGTCAACTGGCTGAGCGTATAGGGCTGGATCGGAAAGGCAGCGGCGTCGACGAAGCCGAAATCGCCGTAGCCGAAGCCACGGGCCTCATCCAGGGTCTCCGCCTGGAATTTGACGACCCCGAAACTGACCTCGTCCTGACCGATCAGGTCGGAGCCGTCGATGGCCCGGATCTTGGTCAGCCATTCGCTGTTGCGGGTGATGGCGGCGTTGCGGGCCTCAATACCCCGCGGGGCCAGTCGGGCCTTGAGCCCCGCCCGCGCCCCACTGTCCAGACCCAGATTGGTTGCCAGCTGCGGGTTGCCGTCCACGGCCGCCTCGCCGATGTCCGCCACCAGAGCGGCGGCCTCCCCTGCGTCGGGTGTCGCCGCCAGGGTGGCCGAAAAGACTCCCAGCGGGGCCAGGGCGCTCGTGGCGAAGACGGTCTGCAGGAGGCGGCGGCGATCGATCATGGCTCAACTCCGTATGGAACGCGCCGATAGCACGCCCCAACGCGGTCAATAGCAAGACCGAGCGCCGCCCGACTGTCAGGCCATCCGGCTTTGCACCCATTCACCGACCACCGTCTTCAGCACTTCCAGCGGCATCCCGCCGGAAGCCAGGGCCGTGTCATGGAAGCCCTTGATGTCGAACCGGTCGCCCAGCTGCGCCTTGGCCTCCTCGCGCAGCCGCACCCATTCGGTGTGCCCGACCTTGTAGCTGGAGGCCTGGCCCGGCCAGACGCAGTAGCGTTCGACCTCGGTGGTGACGCTCGATTCCTGGTCGCCCAGGGTGGCAACCATGTACTGGATCGCCTGTTCGCGGCTCCAGCGATTGTGGTGCAGGCCGGAGTCGACCACCAGCCGGGTGGCCCGGAACAGCAGGCTCTGCAGATAGCCCAGACGGCCCCACGGGTCGTTCTGATACACGCCCATCTCGTCGGCCAGCTGTTCGGAATACAGGGCCCAGCCTTCCGAATAGGCCGAGAAGCCGATCAGCTTGCGGATGGTCGGAATGCCCTGGGCCTCGGTCGACAGGGTGATCTGCAGATGGTGACCCGGAATCGCCTCGTGATAGGTGAGGGTCGGCAGGGTCCATTTCGGCCATTCCGCCGTGTCGCGCAGGTTGATGTAATAGGCACCGGGGCGCGAACCATCCAGGCTCGGACCCTGATAATAGCCGCCGGGCGCACCGGCCTCGATCGCCGGCGGGACGCGCCGGATATCGACAGAGGCCTTGGGCAGGATGCCGAAATAGTCGGGCAGCCGCGCCTGCATGGCGGCCATCTGCACGTTCAGCTCGTCCAGCAGCTGCTGCTTGCCGGCGTCGGTGTTCGGATAGATGAAGCGTGCATCCTTGGCCATCGCGGCCAGACGCGCGCCCACCGTGCCCTCGGTCATCCCCTCGGCCTTCAGGATGGCGTCGGCCGCGGCGGTGATCTCGGCCACCTGGCTCAGACCCAGCTGATGGACCTCGGCCCCGGTCAACCGGGTCGTGGTGTAGTTGCGGATGCCGTATTCATAATACCCGTCGGCGTTCGGCAGGGCCCAGACCCCGGCGTCATGGCGGGCCGTCGGGCGCGCGCCTTCGAAGAGGGCGACCTGCCGGCGCAGGGCCGGATAGACCTTGTCGCTGACGATGGCCGTGGCCCGGGCGGCCCAGTCCCCCTCGAGTCCCGCCTCGCCGGCGCGGCGCGTCAGGGAGGTCACCAGGCCGGATTCGGCCGGAGCGGCCTCAAGTCCGGCATTCATCTGCGTCAGGGTGCGGTCGATGACGAAGTCGGGCGGCACGATCCCCATGGCCATGTCGGCGCGGACCAGACCGGTTTCCTGGTCCAGCAGGTCGCCGAACGCATCGAGCCGCGACAGATAGGCCTCGGCATCGGCCTCGGTCTCGATCGAATGCATGGTGTCGAGGAAGTCCGGGATGTCGCGATAGGATCCGCCCAGCTGGCTGATCCGGTAGGGATTGGGTGACCCGGTGTTGCCGAAACGAAAGTGATCGAGGCCGACATTGGTCGTCTCACCGTCATACAGGACGGTCGCCAGATTGACCGCATCCATCCCGGCCAGCTTGGACGCATCGATGGTCTGGAGCTGGGCGGTGAAGTCACGGCTGAAGGCTTCCCGCTCGGCGATATCGGTCGGCGTCAGCATGTCCAGGCGCGCCTTGGCGGCGGCATTGGGTCCCTTGTCCAGGCCCATATAGGTGGCGGCCATGGCCGATTTGGCCAGGACCATCGCGAACATCGCATCGAGAATGCCGTTCAGCCGGGCGGCCTCGGCGGGATCGGAACCGGGCGAGGCGACCCGGGCCAGGGCGGCTCCGGCGGGTCCCGCCAGGGCGACCCCGGCGACGGCGGAAAGAAGCAGGCGGCGACGATCGATCATGACACTGGTCTCCGAAAAGGTGTGGCGCAAAAGAAGCGGGGAATGCCGCGGCTGCAAGTGAAACATAGGCAATGTCCGCAGGGGGACACGAATTCCGCAGGCCTATTCGCCGCGCAATTCCTGCTTCACCCGCTCGGCCAGGATCTTGATGTCCAGCGGCTTGGGCAGGAAGGACACCCCGGCCTCGTCCTGGAGCAGGTCCGAAAAATCGCTCTCGGCATAGCCCGAGATAAACATCACCGGCGCATCGCCCAGATACTGCCGCGCCTTCTTCAGCAGGCTGGGTCCGTCCAGACCCGGCATGATCACGTCCGAAATCATCATATCGATCTTGCCGGCCCATTCCTCGGCCAGGATCAGGGCCTCCTCGCCATCAGCGGCCTCGATCACCTCATAGCCGCGCTGACGCAGCAATTTGGCGGCAATGCCACGCACGGCGGCCTCGTCCTCGACGAACAGGATCCGGCCGGCCCCCGACAGGTCGCGCGGCGTCTTGATCTTGACCTCGACCGGGGCGACCTCGGCCAGTTCGGCCTCGGCGGCGGCCGGCAGGAAGATGCGGAAGGCTGCCCCCGCCCCGTCCAGATTGACGACATTGATGTGGCCGCCGGCCTGTTCGACGATGCCGTAGACGGTGGCCAGCCCCATGCCGGTGCCCTCATTGACCGCCTTGGTGGTGAAGAAGGGTTCGAAGATCTTGTCGAGGATTTCCGGCGGCACGCCCGTGCCGGTGTCCGACACCTCGATCAGGGCCAGCTCCTCGACCGGGGCGTCGAGCCAGCCCATGGCCCGGGCCTCGTCGCCGGTCAGACGCCGCGTGCGGATGGTGACCACTCCGGCCCCCGGCTCGACCACGCCGCGCATCGCGTCGCGGGCGTTGACGGCCAGGTTCATCACCGCCGTCTCCAGCTGGCTCTTGTCGGCCAGGACGATCGGCAGGTCGCGGCCGTAATCGGTCTCCAGACGCACATCCTCGCGCAGCAGGCGGCGCAGCAGCACCGCGAACTCCCCGACCAGTTCGCCCAGATCCAGCCGCTCGCGCCGCACCGTCGACTTGCGCGAGAAGGCCAGCAGCTTGCGAACAAGATCGGCGGCCCGGATCGCCGTCTGGCGGATCTCGTTCAGCCCCTCATAGGACGGATCTCCCACCGGGTGCCGCTCCAGCAGGCCCGAGAGCTGCAGCTGGATGGCGGTCAGAAGATTGTTGAAATCGTGGGCCACGCCCCCGGCCAGCTGGCCGACGGCCTGCATTTTCTGGGCCTGACTGAGCTGCAGCTCCATCGACTTCTGGGCCGAGACGTCAAACAGCCACACCCGCCGCTTGTCTCCCTCGGGTGCCACATACAGATGCAGCATCCGGTCCGGATGGGACCGGGCCACCAGTTCGATCGGGCCGCTGGACCCGGCCGTCAGCTTGGAGCGGGCCTCGATCACCCCGTTGGGCTCGAACAGATGGCCGAAGGCCGCATCGCGGGCCGAGGCCGGACCGGTCAGCAGGGCCAGGGCGGCATTGGGCTCCTCGACCCGGCCCGAAAAGATGTCCTCATGGGCGATCATCGCCGAGCCGAACGGCGCGCCGGCTGCCATGGCCCGCCCCTCGCCGGCGCTGGTGCCGCTGCCGACCTGGACCGCCGGGGCATGGGCCAGACCCAGCACCGCCTCGGGAGCGGCCCGAACCAGGAACCGCCCGCCACCGGCATGACTGATCAGGACCTCGATCTCGCGCGCGCCGATGGTGACGATGGCCCGGGCCTGCTGCCCCTCGCGGGCCTGGGCGAACGCCATATAAAGGGCCGAAACCGACCGCCCCTTGGGCAGGGCCACCATGGCCCCGTTCTCCTCGGCCCAGGCCCCGTTGAAGGCCAGGACCTGACCACTGGTCCAGACCAGGACCGCCGGTTCGCCCAGCGCATCCAGCATCTCGACCCAGACATCCCCGGTCGGCTTGCGCGCCTCGCTGCGGCCGAAGGCGAACAGGCCGATCAGGGCGACCGCGACGGCGGTGAAGATCAGGATCAGACCGGGCGCGCTGTAAGGGTTGGCCCGGAAGGCCGGATAGGCCATCGCCCCGACCGCCAGGATGAATCCGACGGCCATGAGAATGAGCAGGGGATCGAACGGGGCACGGGCCTGAGCCTGCCAACTCTTGGTCTGCATGGGGCCTCGCGGAGCCGATTCGCTGGCGGCAGCATACGCCTTTTCCATTCTAGCGCTTCTTCCGCCCCTGCATGACGAAGCCGATGACCCGCGCGGCCGCCTCGAAATGCTCGCGCGGGATGGTTTCGTCGATCTCCACCGCCGCATACAGCGCCCGGGCCAGCGGCACATTCTCGATGATCGGTACCTTGTGCTCCCGCGCCACCTCCCGGATGCGCAGGGCCACGGCGTCGACGCCCTTGGCCACGCAGATCGGCGCGCCGTCGCCCTTGTCCGGCTCATAGCGCAGGGCCACCGAATAGTGGGTCGGGTTGGTCACGATCACCGTGGCCGTCGGCACGGCCTGCATCATCCGTTGCCGGCTCTTCTGGGCCCGGATCTGCTTGAGCTTGGCCTTCACATGCGGGTCGCCCTCCGCCTGTTTGTAGTCTTCCTTCAGCTCTTCCTTGGACATCTTCATCCGCTCGGCGAACCGGTAGCGTTGCCACAGGTAGTCAGCCCCCGCGGTGAAGGCCAGGAAGACCATGGCCGCCGACAGCAGGGCGATCACCAGGTCGCGTGCCGCCGGCAGGATGGCCGCCGGGCTCAGGGCCGCCATCGTCTCGAAATCGCGGAAATGGGATTTCAGCACCATCCAGCAGATGACGCCGATCGCCACCAGCTTGATGAAGGTCTTCACGAACTGCATCAGTCCATCGGGGCCGAAAATTCGCTTGAACCCGGCGATCGGGCTCAGTTTTTCCAGCTTCGGCTTCATCTTCTCGGCACTGAAGACCAGGCCCGACTGGGCCAGGTTGCCCCCGGCCCCGCCGAGGATGGTGGCCAGCATTACCGCCCCGAGGAAGGGGGCCGCGGCCCAGACCGCGCGATAGCCGATCTCGGCCCCGCCGCCGGCGTCGAGGGCCCCCATCAGGGCGTGCGGCCGGGCGATGAAGGGCAGCAGGTCCTCGGCCAGCCGGCCGGCGAACCAGCCGCCGCTGATGATGATTACCGCCGTGGCCCCCATCAGGCTCAGGGTCGAGGCGACATCCGGGGATTTGGGAGAATCGCCCTTTTTTCGCGCGTCCGCGAGTTTTCGCGGTGTCGCCTCTTCTGTTTTCGACTCGGGATCGGGCGCGTCAGCCACCGGCTGAGCCCGCGAAGATTCGCGCCAGGATACGGTAGCGGTCGATGAAGACCGTCCCGATCACGCCCAGCGACAGGGCGAAAATCGACAGGCCCAGGATCACACTGAGCGGCGAGGCGACGAAGAATATCTGGAACGCGGGCATTACGCGCGCCACCAGACCCGACGCCATGTTGAAGACCAGGGCAAAGACAATCACCGGGGCCGCCAGCTGCACTCCCAGGGCGAAACTGTCGGCGATGGTGCGGAGGGCCAGGGTGGCGAAATCCTCAACGATCAGCGGCCGTGCCGGCGCGATCAGCTCATAGGACCCGACCAGGCCGGCGATAAACAGATGATGGGTGTTGGTCGCGAAGATCAGGGTCGTGCCCAGCAGCATCAGAAACGCTCCGAGCGTGGAACCCTGCTGCGCCTGCATCGGACTGGCGGTCTGGGCGAAGCTCAGCGTGGTCTGCATCGACACCACCTCACCGGCGGTCGACAGCGCGGTCATGAAGGCCCGCAGCAGCCCACCGATCATCAGACCGGTGATCACCTCCCGCAGCACCCAGCCGGCCATGCTGCCGATGGTCGCGGGCAGGCCCGGCAGAAATCCGCCGACGACCGGCCACACCACCAGCGATACCGACAGGGCCAGGGCCAGGCGGATGCGCGGCGGCACATAGGTTTCGCCGAAACCGGGCATCATCATCATGATCGCGCCGATGCGCGCGAAGATCAGACCGCCGGCCCAGACCTGATCGGCGGTGGCATAGGGTTCCACCTTGCGATCACATCCCGGCGATGCGCGCGGCGATGGTCCGCATGAAGCCGCCCAGCAGCGAGCCCATGACCGGCAAGAACAGCAGCAGGGAGACGAAGATGGCCATGATTTTCGGGGCATAGACCAGGGTCTGCTCCTGGATCTGGGTCAGGGCCTGGAACAGACCGATGCTGACACCGACCACCAGGGCGACCAGCAGCATGGGACCGCACAGCTGGATCGTCAGCCAGAGGGCATCACGCCCGACATCCAGAACTTCCGCGCCGTTCATTCTCAGCTCCAACGATACCGGGCAGAAAATGCCGGGACCATGGTTAATGCGGAGTTAGGAAACTGCGTCTGGCGGCAGGATTCCCAAATCGTCCCCCGGGGGTGCGGCGTCAAAATCCGCTGCGCTCCGCCAAAGCCGATGGTAAGGCTCCGCCCCATGAGTTCGCTGGATACCGAGAACATTCACCGCCGCGCCGTCGCCGGAGACGGGGACGCCCAATTCGCCCTGTCGCGCGTCTTTGACCGCGAAGGCCGGCACGAGATCGCCGTGTCCTGGCTGGACCGGGCCGCTCGCCAGGGCCACGTCCCTTCCATGACCTGGCTGGGGACGCGGCTGCTGGTCGGCCGCGCGGCTCCGTTCCAGCCGAACGAGGGGGCCGTGCTTCTGGGCCGCGCCGCCGAGCTGGGCCATGCCGAGGCCGCGGCCCGCCTGGCCGTCCTCGCCGCCGTCGGCATCGGTCGCCCGCAGAGCTGGGACACGGCCCTCGACTGGCTGCAGACGGCCGCCGAGCGCGGCGAGGCCTCCGCCCGCGCCCAACTCCTGCTGCTGACGGACGATGACGGGGTCGCCGGTGCCGCGGACCGTCCGGACCCCGAACCAGCCCTGTGGGCCCGGGCCCGCAAGGCGATCGACATCAAGGCCTGGCTGACCCCGCCCGTCGCCCGGACGATTTCGGACTCACCACGCATCCAGGTCTTCGAGGGCTTCACACCCCCGGCCGTGTGCGACTGGATCGTCCGTCGCGCCGGGGAACGTCTGGTCCCGGCCCGGGTCTATGACGCCGACAAGGGCGGCCGGCGGCCGGACGGCATGCGCACCGGCAGCGGCGCGGGCTTCAGCCTGATCGACACCGATCTGGTTCTGGCCCTGATACGGGCCCGCATGGCCGCCGCTGCCCCCGGCCTCGACATCGCCACCTTCGAACCCTGCAATATCCTGCGTTACGACATCGGCCAGCGCTACGAGCCGCATTTCGACTTTCTCAACCCGGAAGCCCCGGCCCTGGCCGAGACCCTGGCCCAGCAGGGCCAGCGCCAGGCGACCTTCCTGACCTATCTCAACGCCGACTATACGGGCGGCGAGACCGCCTTTCCGGAACTGGACTGGCGCTTCGGCGGCAAGACGGGGGACGCCCTGCTGTTCTTCAACGTCCGCCCGGACGGCCGCGTCGACCCGCGCACCCTCCATGCCGGTCTGCCGCCGACCAGCGGCGAAAAATGGTTGCTGTCCCAATGGATCCGCGACCGTCCACAACCGATCATCTGAGCGGCACCGCTCCCCTTTCGTCACATCCCCCCCTATGGCTGACCGCATGACCGACTCGTCGACCGAACCCGCCATCCTGCAGTCCGAGGCCGAGGCCGCTGTCCGCACCCTGATCCGCTGGGCCGGCGACAACCCCGATCGCGAAGGCCTGCTCGACACGCCGGCCCGCGTGGCCCGCAGCTATCGCGAACTGTTCTCCGGCTATGAGGTCGAGCCGCGCGCCTATCTGGAACGCACCTTCGAGGAGGTTGGCGGCTACGATCAGCTGGTCGTGCTCAAGAACATTCGCTTCGTCAGCTTCTGCGAACATCACATGCTGCCGGTCGTCGGCGTCGCCCATGTCGGCTATCTGCCGACGGACCGGGTCGTCGGCATCTCCAAGCTGGCGCGGGTCGTCCGCGGCTATGCCAAACGCCTGCAGATCCAGGAAAAGATGACGGCCCAGATCGCCGAGGCCATCCAGGAGGTCCTGCGCCCCGCCGGGGTCGGCGTGGTTATCGAGGCCGAACACAGCTGCATGACCCTGCGCGGCGTCGATGTACCCGGAGCGACCCTGACGACCAGCACATTGCTCGGCGTCGTCCGCGATGATCCCCGCACCCGTGAGGAGTTTCTGCGTCTGGTGCGAGGCTAGTTCCCGGCCCGATTCCACGGTGCCCGTTAACGCGGTCTTCGTCCGCCCCTGTCAGGCTGGCGTTCAAGAGGAACGTCTTTGGCCCTGCCCCAACCGTCGCGTCATCGTCTGCTGATGAGTCCTGCCGCGCTGGCGGCAGCACTGCAGCATCATCAGCGTTTTGTTCGCCGGCAGGCCGGCGGTACGCGGGCCATGCTGCGCTTTGCGCAACTGTCCCGCGCAGACCTGACGGCGCGTCTGCTCGACGACGCCGATTTCACGGGTGCCGATCTGGGCCGGGCGGTCCTCAGGCAGGCCAGCGCCGCCCGCGCCTCCTTCTACGGGGCCAATCTTTCCCTTGCCGACCTGACGCTGATCCAGGCCATCAATGCCGACCTGCGCGGGGCCAACCTCTGCGGGGCCCGGCTGAACGGGGCCGTGCTGGACGGGGCCGACATGCGGCGCGCCCTCCTCGCCAGCGCCCATGACGATTTCCAGATGATACGGCCTGCAGAAATGTCGGCGTCGCTGAACGGTGTGGACATGTCCGAGGCCGAGGCCGGTCGTGTCGATTTTTCGGACTGTTCCCTCAAGGGGGCCCGGCTCCGGGGGGCCAACCTGCGCGGCGCGGTGTTCACGGGGGCCATTCTCGAGGGCGCGGACCTGACCGGGGCCCAGGTCAGCGGCACCACCTTCAGGGGGGCGGTTCTGACCGGCGTCGATGTCGGGGCGCTGAACCTGCCGTCGTCCAGTCTCGAGGGTTGCCTGCTCGACCCGGATGGCGCGGCCCTCGCGGCCCGACCGGCCATGCTGGCGGCCCTGAATGCCGCCGAGCTGTGGGGAATGACCAGCGGCCGGAAAGGCCGGCCCGCCAATTTCGACGGCATGGACATCAGGGTGCTCGGCAATGCCATGGTCGGGCGAACACTGGCGGCCCTGTCGGCTCGGGGCGCGATCGCCGCAGGCGTCAGCTTCCGCGGCACCCAGCTGCAGGGGTCCAACTTCGAGGGGGCGGACCTGCGGGGGGCGGACTTCGGCGAAGCCGATCTTCGCGGCTCGAACTTCGCCTCGGCCTGGCTGTCCTACGCTGACCTGGATACGGCCAATATGGAACCGCTGGCCCTGAAGGAGGGAGGCTACAAGGCAGTAGACTTCACTCGCGCGGTGACCGTCAACGTCCGCCGCCTGGCGCTTTCCGCCGCGGCCTAACCCCGCCCTCCTGTGGCCCGGTCCTTGCGGAACTGACCTCGAAGGAGGCCCTTCCGATGGCCTGGACGTCTGTTTCGACCCGCAATGAAACACTCCCGATCTCGCGCGGGGGGTGGCTCGACGCCCTGCGTTTCATTGTGGCCGCCCTGATCATCCTTCACCATTTCCAGGGGGCGGGGCCGATCGCCCTGGCCGAGAGCGTCCATCCGATGTTCGAACGCAGCGGATTCCTGCTCACCAATTTCTTCCTGATCGACTCCGGCTATGTGCTGATGCGCGTCTATGGCGCGGCCCTGGGGCGCGGCGCGCTGTCGCCCGGCAACTTCGTTCTCAAACGCCTGCTGCGGGTCTGGCCCGCCCACCTGATCATGGGCCTGGCCCTGGTGGCCATGGTGGTTCTGGGTACGGCAGCCGGGGCCCCGCCCCGCAATCCCGAATGGTTCCAGTGGGACCAGCTTCCGGCCCAGCTGGCGCTGGTCCAGGCCTTCGGCATTCCCGGCGGCCTGGGCTGGAACGCCCCGACCTGGTCGATCTCGGCCCTGATCGGCTGCTACCTGGCCTTTCCGTGGGTCCTGCGCGGCCTGACCCGGCTGGGTCCATGGTCGATCCTGGCCCTCGGTCTCGGCGGCTATCTGCTGGCCAACCAGCTGTGCTGGGCCCTGCTCGACTATCCCGTCTATCAGATGCCGCTGCGCTACGGCTTCTTCCGCGCCCTGCCCCTGTTCGTCCTCGGCATGGCCCTCGCCGGATTCGCGCAGAAGGTCTGGATCGATCCCCGACTGGCCCGCTGGGCCGGCATCGGCGCGGCGGTGGCCCTGTTCGTCATCCAGCTGGTCGACAAACAGGCCCTGGCCTCCCTGGCCTGTATCGCGGTGATCATCCTCGCCGCCGGGGCCATCCCGACCCCACGCCCGTCGAAATGGGTCGAGAAGGCCGCCCAGGTCTCCTTCTCCATGTTCATCACCAATGAGGTGGTCCGCATCGCCTGGTTCGGCGTGGCCAATGTCGCCATCGCCCGCTTCGACCTTCCGGTCGCGGCCCAGTGGGGCCTGTGGGGCCTGGGCATCGTGGCCGCTGTGGCCTTCGCCTTCGCCTTCCATTTCGGGATCGACAACCCGATCCAGACCCGCTTCCGCGCCTGGCTCAAGGCACGCTCGCCCCGGCCGGTCCGGCTGGGCGGCCCGGTCATCTCGCTGGAAGGCTAGTGGCCACCGATCGTCAGATCGGCATCCGCATGATTTCCTGATAGGCCTGAATCACCTGGTCGCGGACGGCCATCACCGTCTCCAGCGAGGCTTCCGCCGAGGTCACGGCGGTGACCACGTCGATCAGACTGCCCTTGCCCTGCACCGAGGTGGCCATCTGCGTCTCGGCCGCCTTGGTCGACTGGGTCAGGTCGCCCATGACGTTCTGCAGCAGGTCTGAAAAACCGGCCCCCTGGGCCGCGCCGGCTCCGCCCGTCGCCCCGGTCAGTTCGGTCGGCATGGCCCCGCCCTGCACCGAGGAATAGGCGCGCGCCGCCATCATGGGATTGATCATCTAGCGCCTCACTTCTTCAGCAGGTCGAGGATGCGGGCGTCCATCGACCGCGCCGTCTCGATGACATTGAGGTTGGCCTCATAGGCCCGCTGCGCCTCGCGCATATCCATCGCCTCGACCAGGCTGTTGACGTTGGGCCGCAGCACATAGCCGTCGGCGTCAGCGGCCGGATGGGACGGATCATATTCCTTGCGGAACTCGCTCTGGTCCGGCCGCACCTCGGCCAGGGTCACGCCAGTGGCCCCGTCGACATTGCGGGCCTCGAACACCGGGATCTGGCGGCGATAGGGCATGCCCCCCGCCGTCGTCGCGGTGGACTGGGCGTTGGCGATATTCTCGGCGATGACGCGCATCCGCGACTGCTGGGCCTTCAGGGCCGAGGCAGCCACGGCCATGGCGCTGTTGCGGGCGACGGGCTCTGGCATGATCTATTGATCCTCGCTCATGGTGTCAGCGACCCGGCCCGCGGGCGGCCATCCGCAGCATGTTCATCGACTTCTGGTAGAAGCTGATGGCGGCGTCATAGGCCATCCGGCTCTCGGCCATCTTCAGCATCTGCTCCTCGACCACGACGGTATTGCCGTCCAGCGTGGTCTCGGAATCGGGCGCGGCGCTGGTGTGGAACCGGCTCTGGGTCACGGCCGGAGCGATGTGATTCGCGCTGGTCCGGGTCATCTGCAGCGCCCCGCCCTCACGCAGGGCGGCGGCAAAATCAGTCGGTGCCTTCAGATCGCGGCCGACGTAGCCCGGCGTGTCGGAGTTGGCGACATTCTGGGCAATGACCCGCTGACGTTCGTCCAGCCAGGACAGGCGACCCTTGATCTGGTCCAGCAGGGGCAGGTCGGAAAAGCCCATGGCTTCCTCCCGTCAGACGCGGCGCGCCCGTTCAGATGGGCAGAAAATGCCGCCTGCATGGTTAACGCGGAGTTATCTAAACGACCCGTTAACCACGATCGGCAAGGCTCCATGCGCCGGCCCCCGATCGCGGAGGCGTCGCCGGCAGGGCCATTTGAATGAACTTCCTCGACCTTGCCCGCGCCGTCTTCGGCCTGGCCTTTACCCTCGGGATCATCGGCCTCGCGGCCTGGGCCGCCCGTCGCTATGCGCCCCAGTTGATGGCCCGAATCAGCGCCGAGCGCGGCGAGCGTCGCCTGCGCGTCGTCGAGACCCTGGTGCTGGATCCGGCCCGCCGCCTGGTCCTGGTCCGGGTCGATGACGAGGAACGACTGATCCTGCTGGGCGAGGGGCGTGAGCTGATCGAGCCGCGCCAACCCGCCCCGCCCCTGCCGGAGACCGGGGCGTGACCGTCCGCGCGCCGCGCCCGGCCCTGTTCGCCGTCCCGACACGGGCCGAGTTCAAACGCGCGGCCCTGCTGTCGCTGCTGACCACGGTCCTGTGCCTGCTGTGGCCGTTGGCCGCCCTGGCCCAGGAGGCGGCCCAGAGCGGTGCGGCCATCAATGTCGACCTCGGCACCGGGGCCGGACTGACCACCCGGGTGGTCCAGCTGGTCGGTCTGATGACCGTCCTGTCGCTGGCCCCGTCGATCGTCATCATGACCACCAGCTTCGTGCGAATCATCGTGGTCCTGTCCCTGCTGCGCACCGCCCTGGGCATGCAGCAGTCGCCACCGAACGCCGTTCTCGTCTCCCTGGCCCTGTTTCTGAGCGCCATCGTCATGGCTCCGACATGGCAGGACGCCTATGATTCGGGCATCCGACCCCTGCTGGATGAGCAGATGGAGCTGCCCCAGGCCTTCGATGCGGCATCCGAACCTGTGAAGACTTTCATGCTCGCCCAGGTGGACCGCAACGACCTCGCCCTGTTCACCCGGCTGAGCCAGGTGGAGGCCAATACCGCAGCCCCCGACCTGCCCCTGCGGGTGGTCACCCCGGCCTTCATGATCAGCGAGCTGAAGACCGCCTTCGAAATCGGATTTCTTCTTTTTGTTCCGTTCCTTGTGATCGATCTCGTGGTCGCCAGCGTGCTGATGAGCATGGGGATGATGATGCTTCCACCCGTGGTGGTTTCCTTGCCGTTCAAACTGATCTTCTTCGTGCTCGTCGATGGTTGGCGACTGGTCGCCGGCAGCCTGGTCGAGAGCTTCCAGAGGGCCTCAGGAACGGGCTGAATCCCCACCCTCAGTGACCCACGCGACAGGCACCGCTTGCCAAGCACGGCAAAACACGTGTTGATCGGTCGGTCTCGCCCGGAAATCGGGCGGCCTTTTTTGGAAACGACCCATGACCACACAAGCTGAACTCATCGCTGCCGTCGCCAAGGACGCCAACGTTTCGCAGGCCGACGCCGGCCGCGTGCTCGAAGCCATCGTCAAGAACATCCATAAAAGCCTGATGGGCGGCGGCGACGTCCGCATCTCCAACCTGGGCGTTTTCGACACCGCTGCCCGCGCCGCCCGTGAAGGCCGCAACCCGGCCACCGGTGCCACCATCAAGATCGCTGCTTCCAAGGCCGTGCGCTTCCGCGTGTCGAAGCCGCTCAAGGACGCCGTCAACAGCTAGGATCGTTTCCGGTCAGGCGGCGGCTGCGGGTCTCGCGGCGGCCGCCGGTGCCGGAGCCTGGGTTTGAGGACGGGCGGGGGTCGCAGCAGTGCGGGTCCCGCCCGTCTGCTGTCTGAACTGGGCCTTCATCGCCGTGACCCATCCGGAGAAGGTATCCGCCCCGCCGGCCGCCGTGCCGATATCGGCCGGATCGACATCGCCACCGTTGGGTCCCGCCAGGGCGATGCGCAGGGCCCCGGCCGACCGGGCCCCCGGCACCAGCGGCGCATAGTCCCGTGACAGCCGCGCCAGCGCTCCCTGGTCATCAACGAGCGAATAGCCGACCCCGGCCCGGATCAGCAGGCTTTCCTCGCCGGGCGTCAGCGGCACGCTCGAATCTTTCCAGCGCTCGCCCAGACTCTTGTCATAGGCCGCGGCCGCCGCCGCCCAGTTTTCCTGTTTCCAGAACACCTCGGCCCGGACCGCCTGGGCCGCCGGCGTGGCATCACGATCCAGCACCTCCAGCGCATGATCGAACCGGCCCAGATCCATCAGGGCCCGCGCTTCCAGCGCCCGGCGCTCGGCGTTCAGGGTATTGGGCAACAGGGTGGTGCGCGAGCTCCAGATCGCCTGAAGTGCCTTCTCGGCCTGCCGGTCCATCAGATAGACGGTGGCCAGATCGGTCGCGACCTGGGCCTTGGCCACCCCCTCCAGCCGGTTGTCGACCTGGTGTTTCAGCAGTTCGGCCGCCTGGTCCAGCAGGTCGACATTGACCAGTCGCCGCGCCAGCCGGCGCACCATCTCGTCGCCGTCGGCCCCGACCGGGGTCAGTTCACGGAAATCATAGAACAGGCCCAGGGCCTGGATCGGCTGCAGTCCGTCGGCCCCACCCTCGAGAAACAGGCTGCGGAAGGCATTGGACAGGTCCATCTGCAGATCCGTCGCACCCGGCAGGTCGGCCATCCGCGTCCCGGCCCCACGCAGGGCGGTCAGGGCCTCGCGATACAGGCCCTGCGACAGATACAGGCTGCCCAGCTGCCGGATCACGGCCAGTTCGGTGGCATCACCGCGCCAGCGCCAGCGCAGCGATTCCAGCTGATCGGCGGCGGCGTCCGGCTTCAGTGTGCCCCGGGCCAGCTCCATCCGCACCACGGCCAGTTTGGCCGGGGTCGAGATTCCATCCAGCGGGGCCCGCGCCACGGCCTTATAGACGGCCAGGGCCCGGTCGCCCTCGCCCTGCAGCTCGAACAGCCGCGCCTGGACCAGCCGCGCCGTCAGCTGGTCGGCCGCGCTCGCCGGCTGGCTGAAACTGTAGGCCAGCAGGGATTTGGTGGCCTCGAGGTCACCAGTCTCCAGCGCCGCCAGGGCATGGGCGGCCCCGAAACGGGCCCGCCAGGCCTCAGGAAAGCTGTCGATGACCGAGGCCCCGGCGATGAAGCCGCGCCGGGCCTCGGCCCAGTCGCCCTGCTGGGCAGCGATATAGCCCTGCCAGACCCGCGCCGAGGGATCCCCGGCCAGGGCTCCCGCGGCGAAATCAGCCTGGGCCTCCTCAATACGGCCGATCGAGGTTCGCGCCGCGCCGCGCAGGCCCCGCACCTCGGCCTCGCCAGCCATGTTCGGGGCCTGGTCGATAATGGCGTTCAGAATGCCGATCGCCTCATAACCCAGCCCCGAGGCGACCAGGAAACGGGCCAGGGCCAGTCGGGCCTCGATCGGCGCGCGCGGATTGTCGCCGGCAGCCTGGGCTTCCTCTGCGGCGCGATCCTGCAGCTCACGCATACGCGGCCCGAACCCACCCGGGCCGGTGTCGCTCCACTCCGGCAGGATCAGGGCGGCGAACCGGGCCTTCTGCGGCGCGCCGGTGCTCACCTCGGCCGCGCCCAGCAGCACCGAAGGCGGCGACAGGATCAGGCCGCCCGGCCGGGTCAGCGACACCAGGTCGCCGTCGGCGGCAACCCGCAGGTCGTCGGTCGGGGTCTCGATCGCCAGTCCGTGCGCCGTCGGCAACAGCGTCAGGTCAACCGACTGGCGACGCTGGGACAGACCCTTGCCCGGGGCCAGGGCCGTCACGGCCGCGAAACGGTCACCGACCAGGGGATCGGTCAGCCAGACGGCCCGGGTCGCCCCGGCCATCCGCACGACCAGGGCCAGATCGCCGCTGTCCGCGCGCGTCACCTCGACTCCGGTGGTCGCAACCGGCTGGCCGCCGATCACCACCGTCCAGCTCGAGCCCGCGCTGACCACCGACACCGGCAGACCCTCGGGGGCGGCGATCCGCACCGCCGTATAGTCGGCCCCGGCGGCCCAGCGCGCGTCAGTCGCCGGTCCGAGGGTCCGCGCCCCCGTCATGTCGAGCCGCGCGACCGTATCGAACACCACCCAGACCGCGGCACCGCGACGGAACACGGCCGCGCCGACCGGCTGGGTCCAGGCGAAATTCAGCGAGACCTTGTCCGCCGTCGCGGTCGCCGTGACGGGGATGGCGGCGGCGGCGGCGGTTTGCGCCCCGGCCTCGGCCGGCGGGGCCTTGCCGGGCGCATACAGGTTCAACCACACGGCCCCGTCGGCGCTGCCGGTGCGCGCATCGGCCCCCTCGGCCAGGGTCAGCACCAGTTCGGTCGCCCCCGGCACCGAGCGGGTCTCGACGCTCTCGACCCCCTTGGGCGGATCGACCCGGAGACGGGAGATATCCGGGGCGGCAGTGGCTCCGATGCGGACGATGACCGTCTGGCCCTCGCGCCGCACCTGCGACCGGGCCCCGATCACCCCGGCGAATTCGACGCGGGTAAAGCGCGGATTGGCCCCGACGCGAATATCGATGGGATCGACCGCCGCGCCCATTTCCTCGGCCAGCGGAGCCAGCGGCGACAGCACCACGGCACTCGCCGCGGCAGCCGCCACGGTCGTTCTGAGGATGCGCTTGCTGGATGAGACCCCGGACATACGCGCGCACACTCGCGTGAAGCCCTTTAATCGCGGTTAACGGAGGATGACCGATCACCGGTCACCGGCACCGCCCCCGCGACACTGACGACGCTTGTAACCCCGGCAGGCCGGGCCGACATCAGTCCCATGACCGATGTTGCCTTTCCGCGCCTGAGCACCCTGTCGACCGGCCTGCGCTGCCGCTGCCCCCGCTGTGGCGAGGGGCCGCTTCTGACCGGTTATCTGACCATCCGCGAGTCCTGCCCGGCCTGTGGCCTCGACTACAGCTTCGCCGACCCGGCCGACGGCCCGGCCTTCTTCGTCATGTCCCTGGTCGGGGTGATCGGCATGGTGGCCCTTATGGCCTTCGACTTCATGGCCCATCCGCCGATCTGGGTGCATCTGGTCGTCACCCTGCCCCTGCTGACCCTGATGTGTCTGGCCACGCTGCGACCGTTCAAGGGCTGGATGGTCTCGGAACAGTATGTCCACAAGGCCGCGCCGCCGGTCTGGGAGAGCATCGGCAAGCACGGCACCGGCACCGGCCCGCGCGGCCGCCGCGAGACCTAGCCCGCCGCCCCGACGGGCGACGGGCGACAGGGCGGCCCGGGGCGGCCGACATGCCGTGTGCCCTGGCCCGCTGACTCAGGGGGGCAGCGGACCTGTGGTCATCCGGAAGGCACAGCCCCCGCCGACGAGGACCGTGACCTCCGGTCCCGTCCGCTACGGCGTGACCGGCTCGCCCGGCTTCACGAGCGGATCGACGCCTTCACCCCGGTCTTCGCCGTAGACGGCGATCGCGCCCATGGTGCGGTAGGTTTCCCATACGATACCGTCCGGATCGACGGCCCAGTGCTTGTCGCTCTCGGCGTAGCAGCACCGGGCGCAGGTCTCGGTGTGGGTGGCGATGTTGGCCGCACCCAGCGCCGCGTGAAGGGTGTCGAGCTCGGCCTCATTCTCGGCCTGGATGCCCAGGTGGTTCAGGCCGGAACGCCGGTCCGGCTTGCTGGAAATGGCAAAATTGACCCGGGGATCATCGACCATCCATTTGGCGTAGTCGTTCTTCTCGACGACCGGCTCGGTGCCGAACAGGGCGCTGTAGAAGGCCTTCGACACCGCGAGGTCGTCGACACTGACATGCACATGAAGTCGTTTCATCTTACTATTTCTCCAGTTTTATAGTTATTTCAGATCGACAAATCGTCACTCCGGGACCCGACCACCGGCCCCCGCGTCGGCGCAGCACTGATCGCTGAGATACTCCCCCAGGCCACGCACGGCGGCGAAGTCGGCGCGGCAGAACACCTCGCGACCGCGCCGCTCCTGAAGGACCAGGCCCGTGCGCACCAGCGCGGCGAGGTGATGTGCATGGGTGGAGGCCGGCATCTCCAGACGACGCTGCAGGTCACCGACCGTCAGACCCTCCTCCCCGGCCCGCACCAGCAGACGGATCAGCCGAAGCCGCACAGGTGCCCCCAGTGCGGCCAACCGGTCCGCCACCCGCTCTTCGATTTCGTCCAGGCCGGGGGATAATGCTTGCATACGAACCTATATATCTAGATTATTAGTTGTGTCAACCGGCCTACCGTCAACGCCCTCGACCGGGGCGACCGGCTCCGGACGGACGGACTCAAGGTCGGGCAGGAACGCAGGATGGACAGGATGCGCACGCGAGCCGCTACCGTCGCCGACGCGGCGACGATCACGGCGATCTATAATCAGGGCATCGAGGATCGGGTCGGCACCTTCGAGACCGAACACCGCACCCCCGACATGATCGCCCGGTGGTTCGACGGCCGGCATCCGGTCCGGGTGGTGACCGGGGAGGCGGGACCGGTGATCGCCTTCGCCGCCAGCTTTCCCCACGCGGACCGGTTCGTCTATCGGGGCGTGGCCGAGTTCTCGGTCTACGTCGGCCGGGACCATCGGGGATGCGGGGCCGGTCGCGCCGCGATGGTCAGTCTGATCGAGGCGGCGCGCGAGGCCGGACTCTGGAAGCTCCTGTCGCGCGTCTTTCCCGAGAACACGGCGAGCCTGGGCCTGCTCGCCGCGCTCGGCTTCCGGAAGGTCGGCGTGCTGAGACGGCATGGACAACTGGACGGCGTCTGGCGTGACGTGGTCCTGGTCGAGAAGCTTCTGTCTTAGTTGGCGACCCCGGAGGGACTCGAACCCCCGACCTCTGCTTTAGGAAAGCCTTGCTCTATCCGGCTGAGCTACGGGGTCACGAAGGCTGACCTAGCGGCTCGGCGGGCGCGGGGGAAGCACCTCACGCCGCCCCGCGATGGAATTACCGCGCGCCCGCCGCATACCCCTGGCCGGAACGCGCCGCTGATTGTGGTTAATCCTTCTTAAGATACAATATCTTGTAGGGAACAAACCCTGAATCGGGCGGTGTCGGCGATTCGGTCCTGATTCGTTTCGCCCCTGTTCCGCCGGTTAACCACGCCCCGTTAAGACCGACGGATATCGGGCCCTAGACCAGCAGCATCAGCACCGGCAGGACGGTGCCGGCCAGCAGCAGCCAGCGCGCCGTGATCTTCCAGCGGCTGACCATGACGCCCATCCAGACCCCCATCAGGGTGGACAGCACCAGGCCGACGGCGACCAGGGTGAAGAACCACTGCAGCAGCACCTTCGACAGCGGCGGGGCGGGCTTCGGTTCCGGCCGGGCCGCCTCGACCGCCGCCGCCGGTGCGTCCGCCGCGGCCGGAGCCGCCACCGGCGCGGGCCGCGGCTTCTTCAGCGCAAAGACCTGATCCATGTGCATCCGACCCAGCTTCTCGACGATCGGGGGCGGGGTGTAGCCTTCGTGGCTCTCCTGCAGGCGGAAGATCTGCAGCCCGCCGGTGATGGCGAACATCAGGATGCTGGGCGCGATGATCATGCCCAGGAACAGGTGGCCCTGGCGGATCAGCATGGGCCAGGCAATCGGCTTGCGGGGGGCGGTGTCGGTCAAGGTCAGGCTCCGGATATGCGGTAACCGTCACTGTGCGGTCCCCACGGCGCGGAGCAAGCGAATTTCACCATACGCCCTGCGACCCTGACGCCCGACGCTTGCGCCTTGAGCAATGCCTCGTGAGTCGCCACCTTGGGTCCATCATGAGTGATCGCCCCACGGGTCTGGCCCCCTCGCGCGTCGTCGCGGTCCTGGGCCCCACCAATACCGGCAAGACCCATCTGGCGGTCGAGCGGATGCTGGGTCACGCCTCGGGCATGATCGGCCTGCCGCTGCGTCTGCTGGCGCGCGAGATCTATGAGCGGATCGTCAAACGCTGCGGAGCCGCAGCCGTGGCCCTGATCACCGGCGAGGAGAAGATCGTCCCGCCCCGGGCCCGGTTCTTCGTCTGCACGGTCGAGGCCATGCCGCTGGAACGCCAGGTGGAATTCCTGGCCGTCGACGAGATCCAGCTGGTCGCCGATCCCGAGCGCGGCCACATGTTCACCCAGCGCCTGCTGCACGCCCGCGGCCGGTTCGAGACCATGTTCCTGGGGGCCGGCACCATGGCCCCCCTGATGCGGGCCCTGATCCCCGACCTTGAGGTCGTCATCCGCGAACGCCTCTCGACCCTCAGCTACGACGGGTCGAAGAAGCTGACCCGGCTGCCGCGGCGCAGTGCCATCGTCGCCTTCTCGACCGAGCGGGTCTATGCGATCGCCGAGCTGATCCGCCGCCAGCGCGGCGGGGCCGCCGTGGTCATGGGCAGTCTGTCGCCGCGCACCCGCAATGCCCAGGTCGAACTGTTCCAGTCCGGCGAGGTCGACTTTCTCGTCGCCACCGACGCCATCGGCATGGGGCTGAACATGGACGTCGACCATGTCGCCTTCGCCGGCCTGCGCAAATTCGACGGCACCCGCACCCGCTGGCTGCATGCCCATGAGATCGGCCAGATCGCCGGCCGCGCCGGTCGCCACCTGCGCGACGGCACCTTCGGTGTCACCGGCGAATGCGAGGAACTGGATGCCGATCTGGTCGAACAGGTGGTCGACCACCGGTTCGATCCGGTGGTGGCTGCCGAATGGCGCAATGCCCGGCTGGATTTCGACACCCTGCCCGACCTGCTGCGCTCCCTGGTCGAGACCCCCGGCACGCGGGGGCTGAAACTGGCGGCCCCGGCCCTCGACGAAACCCTGTTGCGCCGGGCCATGGCCGATGAGGACGTCAAACGTATCGGCCGCTCACGCGGCGCGGTGATGCGGCTGTGGGAGGCCTGTCAGCTGCCCGATTTCCAGAAGACCACCCTCGACGAACACGCCCGCCTGTCGAAGGGGATCTTCCAGGCCCTGACCGGGCCGCGCGGACGGCTGACCGCCGACTGGATCGCCCCCCGCTTCGCCCAACTGGACCGCGATGACGGCCAGATCGACCAGCTCTCGGCCCGACTGGCCGGGGTGCGCACCCTGTCCTACATCGCCAACCGGGCCGACTGGCTGGACCAGGCCCGCGACTGGCGCGACCAGACCCGGGTACTGGAAGAGCGGCTGTCCGATGTCCTGCACGAGCGGCTGACGGCCCGGTTCGTCGACCGCCGTACCACCGCCCTGATGCGGTCGCTCAACGACCGGCCGGATCTCGCCGCCGAGGTGGCCGAGGACGGCCGGGTCACGGTCGAGGGTGAGGTGGTCGGCCACCTGGACGGGGTCCGTTTCGCCCCGGACAAGGGCGGCTCCACCCTGGCCGACCGCACGCTGAAGGCCGCCGCCGGTCGCGCCGTCGGCCCCGAGATCGCCCGGCGCCTCGGCAGGCTGACAGGCGACAGTGACGACGCCTTCTCGGTCGCCCCGGACGGAATCGTCCTGTGGCAGGGGGCCCAGGCCGCGCGGATCATCGGTGGCGATCCCTTCGCCCCCCGGGTGCGGCTGCTCAGCGAACTTGGACCCACGGCCACCCGCGACCGCGCCCGCCAGCGGATCGAGGCCTGGCTGGCGGCCGAGGCCGGACGGGCACTGAAATCCCTGCGTCGCCTGCGCCGGGCGCTCGACAGCGGAAGCCTGAAGGGTCTGCCGCGTGGCCTGGCCTTCCGGCTGGTCGAGGCCGGCGGCCTGATCGACCGGGCCGAGGTCGAGCGCGACCTCCACGCCCTCAGCCCGGCCGAGCGCCGCACGCTGCGCACCTTCGCCGTGCGCATGGGCAGCCACTCGGTCTGGCTGCCCGATATATTGAAGCCACGCGCCCGGGCCCTGGCCCTGGCCTTCGTCGCCGATCAACCGTTCCGTCCACAGGCCGGGGGCCTGACCCTGCTGCCCGATCCGCCACCGTCAGCCCGGACCCTGTCGGCCCGCGGCCTGCGCGCCGTCGGGCGCTGGGCCGTGCCGGTCGAGGCGCTGGAACGGGCCGCCGATCAACGCGGCAAGGACGGTACCCTGCCCGCCCCGGTCTTGGCCGAACTGGGCTGGACCGCCGACGAGGCCCGGGCGCTGTCGATCGCGTTGCGGCCCGTGCGCGCCCGGTTACCCGATCGGCCCGGGCAACCCGTGGCCCCGCCGAAAGACTCGCCCTTCGCCGCCCTGGCCGCCCTGACCGCCGCCCCGGCGCGGCCCCCGCGACGCAAGGCCACAGCCCGGCGACGGGTCGCGCCCAAGGCATGAACGACAGCGCCTGTCGCGTCGATGTCTGGCTGTGGCGGGCCCGCTTCCTGCGCACACGGTCCCTGGCGACCGCCTTCGTCGAGCGCGGGGCCGTGCGCCTGGCCCAGCGCGGGCACCAGGTCCGGCTCGACAAGCCCAGCCGCCTCGTCCATCCCGGCGATGCCCTGACCTTCGCGATCAGTGGCCGGGTCCTGTCGGTGCGGGTCGAGGCCCTGGGCACGCGGCGCGGCCCCCCGACGGAGGCCCGCGCCCTCTATTCCAGCCTGGTGGGGTCGGACGACGCGCCTACTGTTTGACGAACTCACCCTCGATATGGAGTTCGACCGCGTCGCCCAGCATCGGGACATATTTGTCGATGCCGAATTCCGACCGGTTAATCGTCGTCTCGCCGTCGAAGCCCACGCGATAGGCCCCGCCCATGAACGGCCCGGCCTGGTTGAATTTGACGGCCAGGGTGACGGATCGCGTCACGCCATGCAGGCTCAGATCGCCCGTGACGTCAGCCTCACTCGGGTCGGACGAATCGACGACGATCGTCCGGGCCGTGAAGGTGGCCGTCGGGAACTCTGCAGTATTGAAGAAGTCCGGCGTCTGGAGGTGAGCCTTCAGGCCATCGTCATTGGGGGCGACGTCGGCCAGGGGCACGGTCGCGGTCAGGGTCGCGGCCGAAGGATTGGCCGGGTCCAGCGTCAGATCGGCCGAGACGTTGGTGAACTGACCGGAATAGGTCGAAAAGCCCATATGCTGGATCGACCAGGTGATCTTGCCGTGGGCCGGATCCAATTTGTAGGTTCCGGCCTCGACCTCGGCGGGGTTGCGGGTCAGGGCGGCCTGGGCGAACACGCCACCAGCCACGAGGCTGAGCGCCAGGGCTCCTGCGAGGCCCGAACGGACGAGACGTTGACGTGACAGCATGGACGGATCTCCTGAAGACCGGGAAGCGCCGACCATATCTGTAATAGACACTGCTGCAAATAACGCGCGATGGGCCGGCCCGCAGCTCCCTGATCCGGGGCGCTTTCGGGGCCGATCAGTTGACAGGACAACGGTCGGGGGTCATGTCCGCAGGCCATTCCCTCCCCGACCTTCGCCCGGTATTTCAGCTCCGCCATGACCTACATCGTCACCGACGCCTGCGTGAAATGTAAATTCATGGACTGTGTCGAGGTCTGCCCGGTCGACTGCTTCTACGAGGGCGAGAATTTCCTGGTCATCGCTCCGGACGAATGCATCGACTGCGGTGTCTGCGAACCGGAATGCCCTGTCGACGCCATCGTGCCCGACACCGAGGACGAGCCCGACGGCAAATGGCTTCAGGTCAACGCCGAATATGCCAAGGTCTGGCCCAACATAACCGTCAAGGGCACAGCTCCGGCCGATGCCGCACAATTCGAGCGTGAGACCGGCAAGTTCGAGAAATATTTCTCCACCAAACCCGGCAAGGGCTCCTGAGCCTTCAGCCCCGGCCCCACCGGTGACACACCCCTCCGGAGACGGAGCTGTGGATGTTTTGAAATTCCGGCATTTTGTGATAGGTTCCTCGTCATTGGGTCGGGCGGTCAGCGAAATTTTCGCCCCGCCCGCGTTTGCGACAGAACCCCGCCCACGAAGGCAGGGTCGGCCAGAGGTTTGGTGATCCGTTTCCACAGCGACGTCTAAACCGGTCCCCTCCGACGGCCCCCGCCGACGGAGAGGATTTGACGTCTCTGGGTTTTCGCTTCGCCCGCCCCTGCTGCCGGGAAAGGAATGACATGACGAGCAAGAGCGGTCTGGAATTCAAGGTAGGCGATGCGGTCGTCTACCCGGCGCACGGCGTCGGCAAGGTCGCCGCCGTCGAGGTCCAGGAGGTCGCTGGCATGGAACTGGAAGTCTATGTCGTGACCTTCGACCACGAGAAGATGACTCTGCGGGTTCCGACCAAGAAGGCCAAGACGGCCGGCCTGCGCACCCTGGCCGCCGAAGATGTGGTGACCAAGGCCCTGACCACGCTCAAAGGCCGCGCCCGCATCAAGCGGACCATGTGGAGCCGCCGCGCCCAGGAATATGAAGCCAAGATCAACTCCGGCGACCTGATCTCGATCGCCGAGGTGGTTCGCGACCTGCACCGTGCCGACAGCCAGCCGGAACAGTCCTATTCCGAGCGCCAGCTCTATGAATCGGCCCTGGACCGCATGGCCCGTGAAGTCGCTGCGGCCAACCGCATCGACAAGGGAGCCGCCGTCGAGCTGCTGGCCAAGTCGCTCAGCGCCAAGAAGGCTGTCCTGTCTCCGGCGGCCATCGCTGCCGCCGAGGCCGAGGCTGAGGCCGAAGCCGCCTGACCCGTCAGGCGATCGTCGTCATAGACAAAAGGCCCGGTCGCGAGACCGGGCCTTTTTCTTGTTCCGGAGCCCGATGGGCCGGGCCTCAGAAATATTCGGCGTTGGCCGGGCATTCGGCGCTGATACGATGCGCCGTGATACTGGCCGGAATATAGGGCAGGCCCCGCGCCAGCTGAGCCCCGCCCCGGAAACGGAAATGTTCCGCGTCAAAGGGGCCGTTCAGCCGGACGTTGACGCTCCGCCCCTTGGGGTCGCGGCAGACACCTTCAAACCGGGCCTGGCCGTTGCCGACCTCGCGCACCGGGTAGGTGCACCGCCAGCGCCGGGTCGACAGACCGCCGAAGAAGCGGTTGATCTCACTGGGCCGGACGCATTTGGTCTCGGTGTCGCCCATGCCCAGGGCACTGGTCGTATATTCCCAGTAGCCGGGCAGGACTGTCTGGGCGGGCGGCGCGGGTGCCGGGGCCTGGGGGGCCGCGGCCGACGCCCCCAACATCAGGGCCCCGGCGAGCACCGGCACGGCGGTGGCCAGGGTGCGGGTCAGCACAGCAGAAGGTTTCATTGTCGCCCCTCGGTTTGAAAACGTGGTCATGGATACAGTCTCTATATGGCGGCAATTGAACGGCGGCTGAACAGGGACGTTCGACTCCCGACAGGCGGGTTCGGCCTTGACGCGCGGACCGCCCTTCCTCTATACGGCCCCCTCTCGCGCGGGACATTTGCCCGCGCGTTCCTGTTTCATGCGTCCGGCCGCTGTTTTCCGGATGTGATCTTTAAGGATCTGACGATGTCTCGTCGTTGCGAACTCACCGGTATCGGCCCGATGGTCGGCCACAGCGTGAGCCACTCGAATGTGAAGACCAAGCGCCGGTTCCTGCCGTCGCTGAAAACGGTCAAGCTCGCCTCCGAGTCCCTGGGCCAGTCGTTCAGCCTGCGGATCTCGAACGCCGCCCTGCGCACCCTCGACTACAAGGGTGGCCTGGACGCCTTCATCGTCAAGGCACGCGACGAAAAGCTCTCGACCGCCGCCCAGCGCATCAAGCGCCAGGTCAAGGCCAAGATCGCCGAGCAAGCCGCCGCTTGATCGGCGACTGACTGCTGAATTTGAAAAAGGCCGGTGGCAACACCGGCCTTTTTCTTTGGTCGCGATCACCCTTGCGCCCGCGCCCGCTGGCCCTACCCTCGACCCGGTCGCCTCCGGAGTTCGCCGTGTCCGCCATCGTCCCCCGACTTGCCGTGCCTGCGGCCTGTGTCCTGGCCCTGGCCGCCTGCGCCACGACGCCGGCACCGCCGACCGCCGCCCTGCGTCTGTCCACCGCCTTCACGCTCGAGACCGACCAGCCCCGGACCGCCGAGCAGCTGGCCATGCGGTTCGACCGGGCCGACCTGTCCATCCGCGTCAGCCCCGAGGCCCGGGCCCTCAGCGCCGTCGCCGAATTGCGCTTCACTGCCACCGCCCCCCTGGAGCGGCTGGCGGTCGAGCTGGACACCCGCTTTGCCATCACCGGGGTGGCCGTCGACGGGATGCCGGTCCCGCCTGACCACTGGGCCAATCCCGACGGGCGGCTGACGGTCGATCTGCCCCGGCCGATCGCCGCCGGACAATCGGTCAGCCTGCGCATCGCCTATGCCGGCTATCCCCGCGAGGCCCCGCGCGCGCCGTGGGACGGCGGTTTCGTCTGGACCACCACGCTCGACGGACAGCCGTGGATCGCCACCGCCGTCCAGGGCGAGGGTTGTGACCTGTTCTGGCCCTGTATCGACCACCCCCTGGCCGAGCCGGGCCGGGTCGACCTGCACATCACCGTCCCCACCGGCCTGTCGGCCCCGGCCAACGGTCGCCTCACCGGTGTCATCGACCAGGGCGACGGCTGGACCACCTGGAGCTGGAGCGCGGCCCGGCCCAACACCTATGCGGTGGCCCTCAACATCGGTCCCTATGTCGAACTCAGCGCCGACTACGCCAGCCGTTTCGGCAACACCGTGCCGATGACCTACTGGTACCTGCCCACCGACGACCCGGACCGGGCCCGGGCCCTGTTCGACGAATTCCCGAAGATGCTGGACTTCTACGAGGCCACCGTGGGGCCCTTCCCCTTCGGCGACGAGAAGATGGGCGTGGTCGAGACCCCGCACCTGGGCATGGAGCATCAGACCATCAACGCCTACGGCAATGCCTACAAGCTGGACGGGCGCGGCTTCGACTGGCTGCTGCACCATGAGCTGTCGCACGAATGGTTCGGCAACCAGTTGACCAACACCAATGCCGACGACATGTGGCTGCACGAGGGTTTGGGCAGCTATATGCAGCCCCTCTACGACCGCTGGCTGCACGGCGACCGGGCCATGCAGGCCGCCCTGCTGAAACAGCGCCTGGCCCTGCTCAACGTTCATCCGGTCGTGTCCGGCGAACTGCGCACCGAGGACCAGGTCTATGACGGTGACAAGGGACCGGGCCTGGACATCTACAACAAGGGCTCGCTGATCGCCCATTCCCTGCGCCTGCTGATCGGCGACGAGGCCTTTTTCAATTCGGTGCGTCGGCTGGTCTATGGTCGGCCAGACCCGCGTCCGGGCAGTTTCAGCCCGCGCTTCGCCTCGACCGACGACTTCCTGGCCCTCGTCAATGAAGAGAGTGGCCGCGACCTGACCTGGTTCTTCCGCGCCTATCTGTACCAGGCCGCCCTGCCCGACCTTCGCCAGACCCGCGAAGGCGACCTGTTGAAACTGGACTGGGTCACCGGCGACGGCGGGTCCTTTCCCATGCCGGTCGAGATCGAGGTCGACGGCCAACTGACCACCCTTCCCATGACCGGCAATCACGGTGAGATCACCGTACCGGCCGGTGCCCATGTCCTGATCGACCCTCACGACCGGGCCCTGCGACGTCTCGACTATATCGAGACCTGGAAGGCACGGCAGGCGACCGACAGCAGTGACTGATCAGACGGCCTCGACAGTGATCGCCTGACGAACCATTTCGCAGGCCCCCTGGGTGCTCAAAAAGGCGATGTCGGCTGCGTCGCGGCCACTGGCGATCCGAACCAGCCCCTCGATCGGAGCCAGGCCGGTCGGATCGATCAGCCACCAGCCATTGGACAGCCAGACCTCGAAGACGGCGTGAAAATCCGGCGGTGTCATCTGGGCGGCATAGGCGCTGACGGCCCGCGCCGGAATCCCGGAGGCGCGACACAGGGCGATACCCAGATGGGTGAAGTCGCGGCACACGCCGGCGCGATCGATGAAGGTTCGGGCGGCCGTGGTTTCACTGTCGGACACGCCGAAGCGATAGTCGACGTTCCCGGCAATCCAGCCGACGATGGCCAGCACCCGCGCCCCGCCGCTCAGGCTGCCGAATTCGCGCTCGGCGAACCGGCCGAACTCGTCGGAGCCGCAATACCGGCTCGGCCACAGATAGGTCAGGACCTCGACCGGGAGATCGGTCCAGTTGTGCTGGACGGCACCGGGCGGCAGCCCCTTGAGCCGCCCATTGTCGACCAGGGCCTCATAGATCACCGACACGGTACCGGACAGACGCCCCCGCAGCGGCCTCGTGCCAAGATCGACCGTCTCATCCAGGCGGAAATCGGCCTCGGGGCTGACGACCAGAGTCTCTTCCAGCACCCGCAGCCCCGGCCAGGATGCGACGTGAATCTGGAAAATCGCGTCCGTCGGCGGGTCGAAACGATAGACGAGCTCGGAACGGACACGGAGTTTCATGGCAGCCTGTGCTGAACGGGGGAAGACGACCTCAACGCAGCAGTGGCGTCAACGGTCCCGGGGACCGTCTGCTTACTGTGTGTGAAACCGTTCGGGCACAATAGCGGACCGAAGGCCTCCCGCCTACGGCTCCAGTTCGATGTCCCAGTACAGGTAGTCCAGCCAGCTCTGGTGCAGGAAATGCGGCGGGAATTTCCGCCCCCGCTCCTGCAACTCCCAGGAGTTCGGACGATGCGGCGCGCGGTGGACCGGCATATTGGCCTGCTGCGGCGTGCGTCCACCCTTGCGCAGGTTGCAGGGCGAGCAGGCGGCGACGATGTTTTCCCAGGTGGTGCGACCGCCGCGGCTGCGCGGGACCACATGGTCGAAAGTCAGGTCGCGCATGTCACCGCAATACTGGCAGGTGAAGCCATCGCGCAGGAAGACGTTGAACCGGGTAAAGGCAGGCTGGCGGTCCTGATCGACATAGGTCTTCAGCGCAATCACGCTGGGCAGGACGATCTCCATCGACGGGCTGCGCACCACCTTGTCATAGGTGGAGACCACATCGACGCGGTTCTGGTAGACGGCCTTCACCACCTCCTCCCACGGCCAGATCGACAGCGGATAGTAGGACAGCGGGCGAAAGTCGGCGTTCAGCACCAGCGCGGGCCAACCGGACGGGGGACGGGACTGGACCTGCATCAGGCCCTGCCAGTGCGCTGGAGGGAAAGGGAGGCGACAGGACTGAAGACACGTCTCCTTCCTTGTCAGGCAAGCTCCAGCCTAGCCGCGATTCGACGGCTCCGCCATGACGTCTACGTGTCGGCTCGGCGACATCATCCGCGCGACGGAGTGTCCGGAAAACCGGGCAGGCTCCAGCCCTTGGCCAGAGCCCCGGCCCTCAGGCCGAATCCCAGCGGCATGGCCACCAGGGCGGCCGCCACATTGGACAGACCCAGCATCTTCATCGCCACATAGGCGGCAGCCGCCAGGATCGCAGCGGTGACGGTGATCTCGCGCCGCAGCAGGATCGACGGCTGCCCCGCCAGCAGGTCGCGGACGATGCCGCCGAAACAGGCGGTCAGCGTGCCCATGATGATGCAGATCAGCGGAGCGACCCCGAAGGCTTCCGCCTTGGCCGCGCCCATTACGCCGTAGGCGGCCAGACCGATGGCATCGAGCCACAGCAGGGCCCGGAACCGCCAGTCGCGCCGCCCCAGTATCCAGACCGCCAGCGCCCCGGTCAGGCAGACCGCCATATATTTCCAGTCCTGAACCCAGAACACCGGTGCGCCGATCAGCAGGTCCCGCAATGTGCCGCCGCCGACTCCGGTGATGGCGGCGAAGAAGCCCATGGTCACCAGGTCATGCTTCTCGCGCGCCGACGCCAGGGCCCCGGTGGCGGCAAACACCAGCACACCGACATAGTCCAGCAGGAACAGGGTCGGCAGAATCGGCTGGCTGATCTCGTCCAGGCTGGGCGTCGGTATCACGGCTGGGGCTCCTCAAGCGCGATTTCGCCGCGCCTGATCCCGCCATACCACCCCCACAGAAGATGTGCCGCAATACTGCGGTGCGGTCGCCAGATTTCAGCCCGGGCACAGGCCTGTTTTTCACCCGGTCGCACGCCCGCCCGATCGACCCAGCGCATCGCCTCCTGCAGCGCGACATCGCCGCCCGGAAACAGGTCGGTGCGTCCGTCGCAGAACATCAGCCAGGTCTCCGCAGTCCACCGCCCGACCCCCTTGATCGCCGTCAGGGCAGCCACGGCCGCGGCGTCGTCCAGCCCCGCCATATGGTCGAAATCGATCCGGCCCTCGCCCTGGGCCCGGGCGATCTCATGGCCATAGCGGGCCTTCTGTCCCGACAGGCCGAAGCCACGCAGGGTCTCGATGTCCAGGGCCAGTACCCGGTCAGCCGTAACCTCGCCAAGACCGTCGCGGACCCGCCCCCAGATGGCCGCGGCCGAGGCCACGGACACCTGCTGTTCGACGATCATCCGGAACAACCCCTCGAAGCCGCCGGTCCGCGCGCGCCATTCGAACACCGGCGTCTGGGCATGGGCCCGCTCCAGCCGGGGATCGGCGGCCACAAGGGCGGCGCGTGCAGCGGCGATTTCGCTCGGGCCCGGGCAGGTGATCATGGTTCCTCGACAGGGACAGCGGACGGTTTTAGCGTCGATCCATGCTCACCCTGGCCGAACTGTTGCATCCGATCACCCCTGATCGCTTCATGGCCGACTACCACGACCGCAAACCGCTACACATTCCCGCCGGCGCGAGCTCGACCAAGGCCCGCATCTTCGACTGGAACCGGCTCAACGGCCTGCTGGCCCAGAGCGCGATCTGGACCGCCGCCAATCTGAAACTGGTGCGCGACGGCGCGCCGATCCCGCCGGACCAGTACTGCACCCGCGTCCGCACCCCGACGGGCGAGGTCCAGCGGCCCGCACCCGCCCGGGTCGACGTCTTCCTGTCGACGGGAGCCAGTCTGATTGCCGACGACATCCAGTCACTGACCCCCGAACTGGCAGCCCTGGCCGACATGCTGTCGCGCACCTTCGGTGCCTCGGTCGGGGCCAATGCCTATGCCTCGTTCGGCGGGGTCCAGGCTTTCGGCACCCATTTCGACCTGCACGACGTCTTCGCTGTCCACATCAGCGGCGAAAAGACCTGGCAGCTCTATGAGTCGCGCGCCGACACCCCCGTCACCATGCCCGGTGGTGGCGATCCCCGCCCCTATTTCCAGCAGACCCGGGGGCCGCTGATGCAGTCCGTGCGGATGCGGCCGGGCGACGTCCTCTATCTGCCGCGCGGCTGGTATCACGACGCCCTGGCCGACGGTCCGGTCAGCGGCGGCAATGCCTCGCTGCATGTGACCTTCTCGGTGGCCGCCCTCTATGGCCGCATCATCTTCGGCCTGCTGGAGACCATGGCGATGCAGGATCCGGCCTTCCGCGCCTATATGCCGCCGGCCCAGATGGACGGCGGGGCCGCACTGCAGCGGCATCTGGCCGATCTGGGCCAGCGGTTGGCCGCCCTGGCGGCCTCGCCCGGCTTCCGCGACACCCTCGCCGGCAAACAGGCCGGACTGGCCCCGCGCCTGCCCGCCTACGGCCTGCCGGTGCGCAAGCCCCTGACCCTGTTGCGACCGACCGGGGCCGCGCCGCCCGCCGCTACCGGGCCTCTTGCCGAAGCACTCCAGTGGGCCTTCAGCCAGCCGACTTTCGCCCTGGAAGACCTGTGCGCCGAGTTCGATACCGTGGACGAGGCCGCCCTGCGCACCGCCGTAGCCGCGGCCGAGGCCGACGGCGCGCTGAAGCGGGTCTGAGCGCTTGGTCTTCACCACCCGTTTCGCCCCCTCACCGACCGGACGGCTGCACCGGGGGCACGCCTTTTCGGCCCTGACCGCCTGGCAGGCGGCGCACGACGCCGGCGGCCGGTTCCTGCTGCGTATCGAGGACACCGACTTCACCCGCTGCCGTCCGGAGTTCGAGACGGCCGTGTTCGAGGACCTGACCTGGCTGGGGCTCGACTGGGAGACCCCGGTGCGCCGCCAGTCCGACCACCGCGCCGACTATGACGCGGCCCTGCAGCAGCTGGGTGACATGGGGGTGCTGTATCGGTGTTTCCGTACCCGCAAGGAGCGGCTGGCCCTGGCGGGGGTCGCGCCCCATGCCGACGACCCCGCCGACGCCGGGGCCTTCGGTGGCGGGCCGCATGCCCCGCACGACGAGGCCGACCGTCTGGCCCGGGGCGAGGCCTTTGCCTGGCGGCTGTCACTGAACCGGGCCCGAGACCGGCTCGGCGGCTTCGACCATCTGGACTGGCTCGAGGAAACGGCCGGCCCCGGCCGCCACACCGCCCGGCCCGAGACGCTCGGCGACATGGTTCTGGGGCGCAAGGACATCGGGGCCGGCTATGTCATCGCCACCGTCATCGACGATGCCGCCCAGGGCGTGACCCATGTGATCCGGGGCGATGACCTGATCGCGGTCACCTCGATCCAGCGCGTCTTGCAGGCCCTGCTGAACCTGCCGACCCCGGTCTATCGCCATCATCCGTTACTGCTGGGGCCCGACGGCAAACGCTTTGCCAAGCGCGACGGGGCCGTGACCCTGGCCGAGATCCGTGCCGCCGGGGTCAGTCCCGCCGCCCTGCGCGCCGAGCTGGGCTTCTGATCAGGGGGCCAGACGGCCCTCGGCTCCGTCAGCGGGGAAGACCACATCGGTGTCCGGCCGTTCGGCCTTGGTGCCCGGCCCGCCGAGGGTGCGCAGGATGTGGCGGATGATGTTCAGCCGCGCGGTCTTCTTGTCGTCGGTGGCCACCACCGTCCAGCCGGCCCCATGGGCATGGGTCTCGGACAACATCCGGTCGCGGGCCGTCGAATAGGCCTCCCAGCGGGCCTGGGCCTCCTTGTCCAGCGGCGAGACCTTGAACCGTTTCAGAGGGTCATTAATCCGCTCATCCAGACGCCTGGCCTGCTCTTGCTTGCTGATGTCCAGCCACAGCTTGATCAGCACGATGCCGTCGTCAGTCAGCATCCGCTCGAAATGCGGCGCGTCCTTGAGGAAATTCTCGTACTGGCCCGGCGAACAGAAGCCCATCACCGGCTCGACCCCGGCCCGGTTGTACCAGGAGCGGTTGAAGATCACCGTCTCGCCGGCGGCGGGCAGGTGCGGCACATAGCGCTGGAAATACCACTGGGTGGTCTCGCGCTCGGTCGGTTTGGGCAGGGCCACGACCCGGGTCTGGCGCGGGGCAGCGAACTCGGTGATCCGCTTGATCGCCCCGTCCTTGCCGGCCGAATCCCGTCCCTCGAACACGATCAGCGGCCGGATTCCCTGGGCGATGACCCAGGCCTGGGTCTCCACCAGCAGCTCCTGCAGCCGTTCCAGAGTCTTGTCGTAGCCGTCTTTTTTCTTGCCCATGGATCAAGGATGCGCCCCGCCGCCCGCCGGGGCAATATTGCCGCCGGATTTCCTCCATCCCGAACCTTGCCGCGTTGTCAGGTGCAAGTGGCGGGCAACCCCCATAAGATCGTCCGCGACAGGGAGGATGCCATGTTCAGCACACGTCGCACGCTTCTTGGCGGTTTCGCCGTCCTTCCGATCCTTGGTGGCCTGCCCGGCCCGGCCCGGGCCCGGTCCGTCGGGGACGCGGCCGCAACGGCGCTGGATTCCGTCTTCACCGCGGCAGCCCCGCCGGCCCTGGCGGCCGGGATCGTCACCCGCAACGGCCTGGTCTGGTCCGGCGTCCGGGGCGTACGCCGCGCCGGCGGCGGCGACCTGGCCACCCTGAACGACCGCTGGCACCTGGGCTCGAACACCAAGGCCATGTCCGCCGCCGTATTCGGCCGACTGGTGGAACAGGGCCGCGCCCGCTGGGCCATGCCGGTGGCGGCGGCCTTTCCCGGACTGACGATTGACCCGGCCTGGAACGGCATCACCCTCGACGACCTGATGCGGCACCGGGGCGGGCTGCTGGACGGGCCGGTCGTCAACCGGGCCTGGCTGATGGCCGCCCATGCCGACACCCGGCCCCTGCCCGAACAGCGCGCCGAACTGGCGCGCGGGGTCTTCTCGGCCCCGCCGGCGGGGCCGGTGGGGGCCTTCGCCTACAGCAACGCCAACTATATCGTGGTCGGGGCGGCGATCGAGGCCATCACCGGCGAAGCCTGGGAGACGGTCATGCAACACGAGTTGTTCCAGCCGCTCGGACTCGCCTCCGCCGGGTTCGGGGCCCCGAAGGGCGAGGCCCCATGGGGACACCAGGGGGGCGTCGCGGTGGACCCGGCCGGAATCGCCGACAATCCCGCTGCTCTCGGCCCGGCCGGCACGGTCCATATGACCCTGGCCGACTATGCCGGCTTCATCGGGGCCATGATGGGCGGAGCTCCTGACTGGCTCAGCGAAGACACGCGCCGCCACCTGCTGACCCCCGCCGTCGGCGATCCCCCGGCCTATGCGGCCGGATGGGGTATCGGCACGGCCCCGTGGGCCGGGGTCGGCGAACCGGGCCCGACGATCACCCACAACGGCTCCAACACCCTGTGGTTCGCCACCGTGCTGGCGGCCCCCGAGCGCGGACTGGGCGTCATCACCCTGTCCAATGACGGAGTCGCCGGCCAGAGAGCCTGCTCGTCCCTGATCCCGCACCTGGTCATCGCCGCCACCGCCTGAACCGCCTTTCCGCCGTCACAGGGGGCGGCTAGTCTGGGCGAACATGGATCGCGATTTCGCTGACTTCTGGAATCTGTTGTGGGAGTTGGCGCTGGGCGTCTGCGCCGGCTTTGCTTTGCTCAATGCCTTCGCCCCGCATCAGGACCTGCCGTGGAAGCCGCTGGATCTCGCCCATCCGATTGGCCAGGCGACGGCGGCCAAGGTCGCGGATTTCGATATTCCCCGCACCGCCGCCCCGGAAGAAACCAAGGCCGTCACCGACGCCTGTATGCAGGTACTCCGCGAGGCCGGCGTTGAGGTCGAACGCGCTCCGGACCGGGATGACGGCGGGTTCTGCGTGGTCCGCGGTGCCGTGCGCATCACCGGCGGCGCGGTCACCCCCCTGGCCCCCGGCGGTCTCGTGATGCAGTGCCCGATGGCGGTGCGCTACGTGATCTGGGACCGCCAGGTGCTGCAACCGGCCGCGCGCGACATTCTCGGCTCCCCGGTCGCCAGTGTTCAGAACTACGGCAGCTATTCCTGCCGTCGTATCTACGGCCGGACGGCCACCGACGCCCGCCCCAGCGAACATGCCCGGGCCAATGCCCTCGATGTCGCGGCCATCACGCTCGAGGATGGTCGGGTAATCTCCATCGCCGGTGACTGGACAGGCAAGGGCCGCGCGGGTGCCGACGGCCGCCGCTTTCTCAAACGCATTCGCGCCGGGGCCTGCCGCGTCTTCTCGACGGTTCTGAGCCCCGATTACAACCGCGAACATCACGACCATCTGCACCTCGACGGAGCCCCCCGCGGCCTGTGTGCCTGACCTGTCCCGCCCCGGCCTCACCGGGGTTCGTCCGACCCGCCGCGCCGGGCGCGCGAATCGTTTCGGGTTGACCGTGATCGGCAGACGCGAGAAAACAGCCTCGCAGTCCGGATTTTGCGTGGGGTCCAAACCCATGTCTTGCTCCTTCGCCTGAACGAGCCGTCCAGATGGATTGTCGGGTTTCTCCGCGTGAGAGCCCGCCTGGAGAAGCGCGTTTATGGAGAGCGCAGATATGGCGACCGGCACGGTCAAGTGGTTCAACCCCACCAAAGGCTTCGGCTTCATCCAGCCCGACAGCGGCGGCGCGGACGTTTTCGTCCACATCACCGCCGTTCAGAAGGCTGGTCTGCAGGGCCTCGATGAGAACGCCAAGGTCGAATACGAGCTGGAATCCCAGCGCGGCAAGACCTCCGCGATCGACCTCAAGGTTCTTTGAGCCGAGCGTCCCTTCGGACGTTGAGATCAGGCGGGCGCGGGACCTTCGGGTTCCGCGCCCGTTTTCAATTGGCCGCCCCTTCACCCGCCGGGGCCGGACGGGCTAGACCGGTGTCATGAGTTCCGCTCCCCTCCCCGACGCCGGTGCCAACTGGGTCGACCGCCATGCGCCCACGCGCCTGAAGCCGTGGCTGAAACTGGGCCGGTTCGACCGACCGATCGGCATCTGGCTGCTGCTGATCCCCGGCTGGCAGGGCATCGCCCTGGCGCTGAGCCAGTATCGCCGGACACCCGACCTGTATGACGCCTGGCTGGTCGTCGCCTTCGCCGTGGGGGCCACCCTGATGCGGGCCGCCGGCTGCGCCTTCAACGACATCGTCGACCGCGACATCGACGCGCAGGTCGCCCGAACCGCCCTGCGCCCGATTCCGGCGGGTCAGATCAGCGTCAAACAGGCCTGGGCCTTCGTCATCGGCTGTTCGCTGGTCAGCCTGCTGATCCTGCTGACGCTGAACCTGACAGCCGTGCTGCTGGGCGTCGGCTCCCTGGCCCTGGTCGCCGCCTACCCCTTCATGAAGCGGATCACCTGGTGGCCCCAGGCCTGGCTGGGCCTGACCTTCAACTGGGGGGCCTTGATGGGATTTGCGGCGGTGACCGGCACGATCACCCCCGCCGCCGTCCTCCTCTACCTCGGGGGCGTGTTCTGGACCCTCGGCTACGACACAATCTACGCCCTGCAGGACATCGAGGACGACGCCATGGTCGGGGTCAAATCCTCGGCCCGGCGGCTGGGGGCCAATGTGCAGCGCGGCGTGGGCATCTTCTACGGAATGACCGTCGTCCTGACCGTCGCCTCGGGCCTGACCGCGGGCCTCGGCCCGGTCTTCTATGTCGCCCTGCTGCCATGGGCGGCGCATCTGTACCGCCAGGTCCGCGACGTCCGCCCCGACAGCCCGGTTCTGGCCCTGCGCCTGTTCCGATCCAACCGCGAGGCGGGATTGATCCTGCTTCTGGCCATCATCCTTGGTACAGTGGGCTGGCCGACATGAAGGACCGTTCCATGACCGCATTCCGTGCCCTGCTTCTGACCAGCGCCATCGTCGCCACCCTGGCCGGCTGCAACCGCCGTGAGGCCGAGCCGGCCCCCGCGCCCCTGCCCGCCGCCGAAGCCCCGGCAGAGATCACGCCGGCGGACGCGGCCGCCCCGATGGGCTTTGCCCTGACAACGGAGTACGCCGAGGTCAAACTGACCCTGCCCGAGGCGATCAAGCCCCAGACCGACCTGCACGCCCGCCTCTATGCCGAGGAGGTGCGTCGCCTGCGCCAGTTCACCGAGGGGGCCCAGGCCGACCGCAGCGAGGCCGGCGACGACTCGTCGATCGGCCTCTACCAGAAGACCATCACCCTGACCGCCGCCGCCGAGACCGGCAAACTGGTCAGCCTCAAGCGCGAGGCCATGGACTACTCGGGCGGGGCCCATCCCAATACCCAGACCACCGGCGTGTTGTGGGACAAGGCCCTGAAGCAGATGATCTCGCCGTCCGGCCTGTTCCGTCCGGGGGCCGATCTTTCGACCCTGGACCAGGCGCTGTGCGCGGCGATCAACGCCGCCAAACAGGCGCGTGTCCCCGGCTCTGCGGTCGTCGCCCTGAACGGCCGCGACTGGTCCTGCCCCCGGGTCGCCGCCACCCCCTTCGTCCTCGCGCCCGGCACGGTCGACGGCAAGGCCGGTGGCCTGACCTTCCTGATCGGTCCCTATCTGGTCGGCCCCTATTCCGAGGGCCACTATGAAGTCACCCTGCCGCTGTCGAAATTCCGCAGCGTGCTGGCCGGGGCCTATGCCGACGAGTTCGCCGGCCAGCCGGTGGCCGCGCCGACGAACTGAGCCTGCTCACTGGTCCAGAAAACGATCGATGATTGCCGCCAGCCGGTCAGGCTGGTCAGCCATGATGAAATGGCGGCTGTCGTCGACCCGGATCAGGGTCACCCCCGGCAGGGCCGCATATTCGCCGCTCCACAGGGCATCGGCCATGGCCGCGGGCGTGCCTCCATCGGCGTCGGCGGCATAGACAGCCCAGACCGGGGTGGTCGTGGCTCCCAGTCCGGGGCGGGCGTCGGTGGTCATCACGTCGCGGATGGCCGCGGCCATGGCGTGGCGGTCCGAGGCCATCGACCAGTCGACCATCGCGATCCGCGTCGTCGGATCCCGCACCAGACCAATCGCCGTCTGCGCCTGACCGGCGCGGAAGCCTGCATCATCGGCATTCAGGATGCCCACGGCCGCCTGTTCGGCGAAGGGTCGGGCGTTTTCGGCCGTGACCTGCGGTCCGTACATGGCGCTGAAGAACGGCAGGCTGTCGACACTCATCACCCGTCCGACCGAGGCCGGATACTGCTGGGCCAGCATCAGGGCCGACAGTCCGCCCATCGAATGACCGATGACCGCGGGATGATCGAGACCGGCCGCGTCGATATAGGTCGCCAGGGCCTCGACCACCGGCGCGACGAACGGCCCGTCACCGTGATGCCACGGCTCGCCGGCGAACCCGGCCAACTGAACCAGATGCACCCGGTGCATCGGGGCCAGCCGTCCGGCCTCGGTCCGCCACACATCGCGCGACGAGGCCAGGCCGGGAATCAGGATTACATCGGGGCCTGAGCCGATGACTTCGACCGAGAGACGGTCGGAGCTGTACGCGACGGGGCCGGCGGCCTCCTGGGCAAAGGCCTGGCTGATCCCGACCACGAAGGCGGGGGAACAGACGGCCAGACCGAACAGGGCAGCGCGCAGCCGGGGCCGCGCCTTGAAGAAGGCGTTGAACATTTCACTCTCCAGCGATGTAAGGGTAATCTGACTTTTGATCAGAGGTGGGGATTGTCGAAGATCTCTTCCACCGGCCGGGCGAACAGCACGGCGATGCGATAGGCCAGGTCCAGCGACGGATCGTGTTTCTCGGTCTCGAGAGCATTGACCGCCTGGCGCGAGACCCCCAGTTCCTGGCCCAGTTGCTCCTGGGTCCAGCCACGCTGGGTGCGCAGTAATTTGAGCTGATTGCGCATCAGTTCGAGGTCCGGATGAAGGGCGCGGTCAGGCCCATGCAGCCCCAGAACAACGGATAGATCAGCCAGGCCGGCAGGTGAAAGGCGTCGGCATAGCTCTCGCCAAAGCCCCAGACGCTGGCGATCGCCATGGCCAGACCCGCAGCGACAATGAACTGTTTGGCCGCCACCGCCCGCACGAACTCGTCGGAGTCGCGCATCATCGACAGGGTGGCCCAGATCTGCCCGACCACGGGGGCCGAGACCGCCAGGGCCAGCAGCCAGGCGGCCGGAGTCGAGGCGATGTCGTCAAAGGCCCCGAACATGGCCGCGACATTGATCGCCACATAGGGAACCATGAAGGCCATGGTCCGAACGGCGTAGCGGCGATGCGCGGCGGTGGTTGATTTTCCGAGAGCCAACATGTCATGTGTTCCTGACCGAATGTAAGGCCTACCTTACTGCGAGATTTTGTCATGTCAACCTGACTTTTTGTCAGATAAGCCTGACATAGCCCGTTGCCTTTGAAGACCCGCGAAAACGGCCTATACTCGCACCATGTCCGCCGCGCCCCGCGTCTCCCCGACCCAGCTGTTCACCCCCGACGAATGGGCCCCGTTCCAGACGCGCTCCACCTGGCGTGGCCCGCTGCTGGTGGCCCATGCCTGGGGGGTGATCGCCGCAGCCATGGCCGTCGGCGTCGTCTGGCCGATCCTGATCCCGCTCTGCGTCATGGTCATCGGCACCCGCCAGCTGGGCCTGGCCATATTGATGCATGAGGCCGCCCACGGGGCCCTGGCGAAGAACCTCAAGCTCAACGATTTTCTCGGCCACTGGCTGTGCGCCGTGCCGATCGGAGCGGATCTGGGCGACTATCGCCCCTATCATCTGAACCATCACAGATACGCCCAGAACGCCGAGGATCCCGACCTGGTCCTGTCGGCCCCCTTCCCCGTCACGCCCGCCTCACTGCGGCGCAAGATCATCCGCGACCTGACCGGCCAGACCTTCTTCAAACAGCGGGTGCTGTTCGCCTTCCGGGCCTATGCGTCGAAGCGGGACGAAGACACGGCAGAAGGCGCGGTGGTCACCGGCAAGTCCGTGGCCCCCTTCCTGATCGTCAATGCGCTCATGCTGCTGGGCCTGACCCTGGCCGGGGTGTGGTGGGCGTATTTCGCCCTGTGGCTGCTGCCGCTGGCCACCTGGTTCCCGCTGGTCACCCGGCTGCGCAACATCGCCGAACACGCCTGTGTCGAGGGCTCGGCCACCGACCCGTTCCGCGCCGCCCGCACCACCCGGGCCTCATGGTGGGAGCGGATGTTGATCGCCCCCTACTGGGTCAATTTCCACGCCGAACACCACCTGTTCATGCACGTCCCCTGCTGGAAGCTGGCCGACCTGCACCGGGCGGTGCGCAGCAAGCCGCAGGGTGAGCGGATGGAGGTGGCCGGGGGCTATCTCGAGGTTCTGCGGACGGCGAGCGGCAAGGCCGGCTGAGCCTGGAATGGAAACCGGGCCGCGACCTCCTGGGGGCGCTCAAACCCCTGCCGGGTGACTGGCGGGCCGAGGCGGAGCTTAACGGTCAGACGATGGTCTGCACCCGCAGCTTCCGGACCTTCGGCAAGGGCTGGATCCGACTGGAGGCATTCTGGCATATGGGCGAGCGCGGCGACCGCCGAGAGACCGCCCTGTTCGGTGTCGGTGACGACGGCGCGCTCGGCGTATTCTCCTTCACCAATGACGGAAAACGCTCGGTCGGTCGCCTGGACGACGGTAGCGACGCCCACCCCCTGGCCATAGCTTTCGAGGCGCAGATGCCCGCCGGCCTGGCGCGCATGCTGTATTGGCCGGCTGAAGACGGCGACGGTTTCCGCTTCGCCGTCGAAAGCCGCAACCGGACGGGCCGGAACCGCTTCATGCTCCACACCTATCGGCCTCGGGCGGCGTCCTGATTCGCCCTTGGCCGGGGTCGAACGATCAGTCGTCCGAGGCCGCAGCGGGCGGCACGGCCGCCGCTTCGGCACCGTCCGTCGCCACGGGGGCAGCGACGGACGGTGCGACCGCGGCCGCCACGGTGGGGGTCGCGACGGGCGGAGCGACGGGCAAGCCGCACTGGCGACCCTGATAGATGCCGCTCAGCAGGCTGCGACGCTGGTCGGCGATGCGAATCCGTTCGGCCTCGGCGCGGGCGCGGGCCTCGGCGTTGCGGCGGGCCGCCCCGCCGGCCATGTTGGCGAACATTCCCAGACCGGGCACGGCCCCCAGGGCTCCGGAATACAGGGCGGCATTGACGGCTACTCCGGCCGCGCCCTCGGCCATCGCACCCTGGTTCTGGGCGTTCTGCGCATTCTCGGCCGAGATGCCGGAGATCTGTTCCATCCGGCCGATCTCGACCAGCAGCTGGTCACAGTCCATCGCGCCGTCGGTCGGATAGGAGACCTGCAACTGCGGTTCGGCGCGTCTCTGGGCGAGAGCCGGGGCGGGAAGCGCCATGGCCAGCGCCAGTCCGGTCGCGGCGACGGTACGGATAAAGGTCTGCATCACTCTGTCTCCCTGAGGGCGCGGCCGGGCCACGACATGAGGGCATCCTGGCCCGCACGGGAGCGCGCGGTCGTCATCCAAACAGATGAAGGGAGCCGGTTTTTCGGGACGACCGGCGGACGGTCGGCCCGCTCAGACCGGGGTCAGCGCCACGCTGGCCAGCAGGGCGGCGACCTCGGCCTGGCGCGTGCATCCGGTCTTTTCCAGAACACGCCGCAGCTGTGAGCGCACCGTGGTGATCGCCACATCGCCTTCAGCGGCGATCGTCTCCAGGGACTGGCCGGTGGCCAGGCGGGACGCCACCCGGGCCTCGGACACGGTCAGGTCGAACAGCGACCGCATCAGCTCCAGCGACGGGGCCCGATCGGCGGCAACCGGCGTGATCAGCAGCAGGGCGTAGCCGCTGCCGAAGATGTCATGCGCCGATCGTCGCACCGGCATCAGGTGCAAAACCATGGTCGCCCGGCCGACCGCGTCGCGAAGCGGGACGGTACAGCCCGCTCCTCCCGCCGTGGCCGTGATCATCGACAGGGCCTCGCTCAGTCGCGCCTGGGCTTTCCCGTCGGCCAGCACCAGACGGTCATGCGCCCCCAGCCTGACCCGTTCAGGCAGGGCCTCCATCAGGGCATTGACCTCGACCACCCGTCCGGTCTCGTCCAGCAGCAGGGCCGGCAGGCCCAGATCGGTCAGGGCCTCGGTCGCGCCCCGGGCCCGCTGCAGGCCCAGCCGTGAACTGACCAGGGCGCTGCGGGCCAGATGCGGGCGCAGCGCGTTCAGCCGTTCGACATGTTCGGCCTCGATCGGTCCCCGCTCGAACGCGCGCTCGATGCTGAAGACGATATTGTCGCCGGTCGGAATCTTGAGCCCGGTTCCCGCCGACCAGCCCAGCCCGTGCGGTCGGAAGAAGTCACGATAGATCGGGTCGGCGTCCAGCTGGTCCTCGCTCCAGAAGTCCTGTTCGACGAAGAAGGACGGCTGCGACTGACTCATCAGACAGACGCGCCGGCTGCAGCGGTTGAACCAGCCCTCGTTGACGTATTCGTCGAATACGCCCCGAACCGTGCCTGACGCCGTCCAGCACAGCGTCTTGCGCGCTGAAAACAATGGACCGCCGCGCGACTCGGTCAGGCGGGCCAGATCGTCCAGCACGGTGGGCCACAGCTCCGGCACGACGGAACATTCATAGATGCGGTCGATCAACTCGGTCGGCATTCGGGCCCCTGGAGCACGCGACTGTGGCAGGTCTCGATCAAGACTGTGCCACAGACCATCGACGACCGGGAGAGGGCTGTAGCGCCCGCGAGGACCGGGTCCGGCCGGCAGGACATCGGACCTGTCCGTCGGATCAGCCGCCCCTGAAAATGGCCGCGGTCGGCTGGACCGGACCGGGCCGAATACCCATATCCCCTGCGGACAATGAATTTCCGCCGACAGGAGACTACCCCATGAGCTTGCGCATCAACGATGTTGCTCCCGACTTCACCGCGGACTCGACCGCAGGCCAGATCCATTTCCACGACTGGGTCGGCGACAGCTACGCGATCCTGTTCTCGCACCCCAAGGACTTCACCCCGGTCTGCACCACCGAATTCAGTGCCGTGGCCCAGCTCGTTCCCGAGTTCGAAAAACGCAACACCAAGGTGCTGGGCGTGTCCGTCGACAGCGTCGAGGAGCATGTGAAATGGAAGGCTGATATCGCCAGCCTCGCGGGCGTTCCGGCGAATTTCCCGATCATCGACGACACCTCGCTCACCGTCTCGAAACTGTACGACATGCTGCCCGCCGAAGCCTGGCTGCCGGACGGCCGGACCGCGGCGGACTCGGCCTCGGTGCGCACCGTGTTCATCGTCGGCCCGGACAAGAAGGTCCGCCTGACCATGTCCTACCCGATGTCGGTGGGGCGCAATTTTGCCGAGATTCTCCGCGCGCTTGACGCCGTCCAGGCCACGGAGGGCGTGCCCTTTGCCACCCCCGCCAACTGGGTGCCCGGCCAGGACGTGATCGTCGCCCTCTCGGTCTCGACCGAGGACGCCAGGACGAGATTCGGCGATGTGGACGTCAAACTGCCCTATCTGCGCACGGTCAAGGCGCAGGGCTGATCATCCGGCCTTGGCGACACCAAGCCCCGGCCGTCGCGCCGGGGCTTTTTTATGCGCGCCCCTGTATCCGGCCATAAGCGGCCCCTTGACCCGGTGCCCGTCGCCGCCCACCAGCCCGGACCCATGACCCGCATCCCCGACCCTGCCGCCTTCATCGCCGCCAACACCCGCGTCCAGCCGGTGCCGCATGCGCCGGAGATTTCGCTGTGGCTGGCCGATGAGGTGACGCCGATCTGGCGGCTGACCGAGGAGGAACTGGGCGAACTGGGCCTGCCGCCGCCGTTCTGGGCCTTCGCCTGGGCCGGGGGTCAGGCGCTGGCGCGCTGGGTTCTCGACCATCCCGAAGAGGTGGCCGGGCGGCGGGTGCTGGATTTCGCCGCCGGATCGGGCCTGGTCGGTATCGCCGCCGCCCGCGCCGGGGCCGCCCACGTCCTGTGCGCCGACATCGATCCCTTCTGCGGCGCGGCGGTGGCGGCCAATACGACCGTGAACGGGGTCGCCGCCGACTTTACCGCCACCGACCTGCTGGCTGCGCCACCCCCTGAGGTCGACGTCATCCTGGCAGGCGATGTCTGTTACGAACAGCCGATGGCCGGCGACGTCCTGGCCTGGCTGGCGGTGGCGCGGGCACGCGGAACCCGGGTGCTGATCGGCGATCCGCAGCGCACCTATTTCCCGCGCGAGGGGCTGGAATTCCTGGCTGAATACAGCGTCCCGACCACGCGCGAGCTCGAGGATTTCGAAATCAAACGCACCCGCGTCTGGGCCCTGCCCCTCGAGGCCTGCCACGGCAGCGCTTGGTCCGGGCCGGCTTCGACCCCATCTTGAAGCCATGATCCGGTCCGTGACTTCCGCCGCTCTTGCCGCCGCCGCCATGGCCAGCGCCCTGCCGGCCGCCGCCCAGGTCGCGCCCCTGCCCGGCCAGCCCTGGTCCAATGCCGCGGATCAGGCCCGCTACCAGGCCGACCAGCACCGCCATGAGATGGACCGTCTGCGGCTGGAGGCCGACCAGCGCGAAGCCTTTGCCCGGCAACAGGTGCTGGAGGCCCGACTGCGGGTGATGGATCTGCAGGCCGCCCGGCAACCGACACCGCCGGAACCTTATCTCCCCTATACGACCGGAACCCCGGAACAGGCCCGCGCCCGGCGCGAGGCCGTCGTCAGCGGCATGACCCAGATCGATGACTGGCTGGATCGCCGCCCGCGCTAGGACGAATCCGGCCTGCATCCCTTGGCCTTCTGCCGCGTTCCGGCCTAGCTTGCAGCACGGCAGGGCAGGAGACCGATCAGATGCGTTGGCAGGGTGGACGTCGCGGTGGCGGCATTGAGGACCGGCGCGGCATGGGCGGCGGGGCCATGGCGGGCGGCGGAATCGGCGTCATGGTGCTGGCGGCCATCGGCTATTTCGTCTTCGGCATCGACCCGTCGACCACGACCCAGCTGGCCAGCCAGTTCGGCGGTACCGGCACCCAGGAGGCTGGTCGCACCGGCACCCCCGACGACCAGGCCGGCCAGTTCGTCGACGTGATCGGGGCCAATATCAATGACGTCTGGACCGCCAACCTGCAGGGCTACGAGGCCCCGCGCGTCGTTCTCTATGAACAGGGCACCAACACCGGCTGCGGCTTCGGTCAGGCCGCGATGGGTCCTTTCTACTGCCCGAGCGATTCGACGGTCTATCTCGACCTCGGCTTCTGGCGCGACATGGAGACCCAGCTGGGTGCTTCCGGGGCCGACTTCGCCCGGGCCTATGTCATCGCCCATGAGTTCGGCCATCACGTCCAGACCCTGACCGGGGCCTCGCAACAGGTCCAGGCCGCCCAGCAGCGCGCCACCGGCGAGGCCGAATCCAACCGCTATTCCGTGGCCCTCGAGCTCCAGGCTGACTGCTATGCCGGGGTCTGGGCCGCCAATGCCGCCGCCGTGTCCAACGGTGCCGTGGCCCTCGAATCCGGCGATCTGGAAGAGGGGATGAAGACCGCCAACGCCATCGGCGATGACACCCTGCAGCAGCGCGGCGGCGGTCGGGTCAGTCCCGAAAGCTTCACCCACGGCACCTCGGCCCAGCGCGTTGACTGGCTGCGTCGCGGCTACCAGTCCGGCGATCCCGCCGTCTGCGATACCTTCTCCGGGGTTTAACGCGGACCGAAGGGCACGATCTTGTTGCCGCCGTCATGGCCGATGTCGGCGGTTCCAAGATACGGAATGCCCGATCGCGCGCACCAGTAGCGGGCGATCTCCTCGGCCGTCATGCCGAAATCAGGATCGTTCTCGACGACGGCCGAGACCCGCCCCATCCGGATTCCCGCCACCCGACGAATCGACGGCTGGGCGGTCAGGTGGAACATCATCCGGTCGATCCGGTACAGCGGCTCGGACACATCCTCGAGCATCAGCACATGGTCGGTCAGGTCCGGCTCCAGATAGGTGCCGACCAGGGCGTCGAGGATGCTCAGGTTGAAGGCCACGGCCGGACGCGGATCATCGGCCAGCGATGGCTCCAGCGATGTCGGGTCGCCGCTGACCAGCCAGTTCACCGCCCGCCAGGCCGTCTCGTCATGGCGCACCGAGTCCGAGGCCATGGGGCCGTGCGCCACATGGGGAAAGCCCGCCCGGTACAGCCCGGCCAGCAGGCTGCCGGCGTCGGAATAGCCCAGATAGCGTTTCTTGCGGGCCACCCCGGTCAGGCGTGGCAGCACCGCCTCGGCGATCCGGCACGCGCCATAGCCGCCGCGTGCGAACCACACCGCGTCCAGCCGCGGGTCATTGGCGAACTCAACAAAGGCACTGGCCCGGCTGGCGTCATCGCCGCCGAAATGGCCGTGTTTGCCGAAGCTGGCCGGGTGGAAGACCGCCGAGACGGAACCGTCGGGAATATGGCCGGCGAACCAGGCCTGGACCGCCTCGGCCCGGGCCGGGTCCAGCCGCGAACTGGCGTTGACGATGCCGATCTTCATGGCTGGTCGTCCTGCCCACCGTCGGACATCCGGGTCCGATCGGCGCGATGTTTGTAGTGGCGCTGAACTTGAAGCTGCGCGAGCTGCACAAGCAGAAGCATCCCGAAGAAGGCCAGTTTCCCCCAGGTCGGAAGCTGTCTCCAGGTCGGAATGGAATCACGATCGATCGGCAACCAGCCCCAACTACCAAACACCAAGAGCAGCCAGACTGCGAACAGCAGGCCCATGACAATTACAAAGGCAAGCCGGATCGATTTCGGCGGCAGCCCGGCCTCTTCAGGCGTTCCCTTTTCTCCAAAGACCACGTCCAGAATGCGGGATGCGATCGATGGAGGCGGCGAAGGCGTCATCAGCGTGTCTGTCTCATTGGGCCAGCCTCAAGCTTAGGACAGGGCATCGTTTTCCGAAAGCCGAAGAACTTCCGTCCCCCGGCCTCTTTTCCCCCGCCCGGAACCGTCCTAGTCAGCATCATGGCCAACACCTATTTCTTCTGCGGCATCGGCGGCTCCGGCATGCTGCCCCTGGCCATGATTGTCCAGAGCCGCGGCGGCCGGATCGCGGGCTCGGACCGCTCGCGCGACCAGGGCCGGACGCCGGACAAGTTCGCCTGGCTGTCTGCCCATGGCGTCACCCTCCATCCCCAGGACGGCTCGGGCCTGACCAGTGGCGATCAGATCGTCGTCGCCACCGGCGCGGTCGAGGACACGGTGCCCGACATCGCCGCCGCCCGCCGCGTCGGGGCGCAGATTGTCACCCGTCCCGAACTGCTGTCGCAGCTGTTCAATGCCGCCCCGCAGTCCGTCGGCGTGGCCGGGACCAGCGGCAAGTCGACCATCACCGGCATGATCGCCTGGATCCTCGACCGCGCCGGTCGCAGGCCCACGGTGATGAACGGGGCGGTGATGACCAATTTCGTCGACGCCGATCACCCGTTCGCCAGCGCCCTGATCGGCGGACCCGACCTGTTCGTGTCCGAAGTCGATGAGTCCGACGGGTCCATCGCCCGCTACGTCCCGACCGTGGCCGTGGTCTCCAACATTTCGCTCGATCACAAGTCGATGGAGGAATTGCGCGACCTGTTCGGCGGCTTCGCCGGCCGGGCCGGTACCGCCGTGCTCAACCTCGACAATGCCGGGACCGCCGACCTCGCCGCCGGACTGGACACGGGCAAGGCGGTGACCTTCTCGATCAACAACGCCGCCGCCGACCTGTCGGCCCACGACCTGCGACCGCTTCCGGCGGGCATGAAATTCGACCTGATCGAGCGCCCCGGCAACGACCGCATCCCGGTCACCCTGAACGTTCCCGGGGCCCACAATGTCGCCAATGCCCTCGCCGCCCTCGGGGCCGTGCGCGCCCTGGGCGTGCCGCTGGCCGAGGCCGTCGCGACGCTCGCGACCTTCGCCGGCATCCGCCGTCGCATGGAGGTGGTCGGCACGGCCGCCAGCGTCACCATCCTCGACGATTTCGCCCATAACCCCGACAAGATCGCCGCCACCCTTGACGCCCTGCACGCCTTTCCCGGCCGTCTGCTGATCCTGTTCCAGCCGCATGGCTTCGGGCCACTGAAACTGATGAGGCGTGAGTTCATCCAGGTCTTCGCCGCCCGCATGCAGGCCGACGACATCCTGCTGATGCCCGAGCCGGTCTATTACGGCGGCACCACCGACCGCAGCGTCGGCAGTGAGGACATCGCCGCCGGGATCCGCGCCGCGGGAGCCAGCGCCGAGGCCCTGCCGACCCGCGACGCCTGCGGGGACCGGCTGATCGCCCTGGCGCGGCCCGGCGACCGCATCATCATCATGGGCGCGCGCGACGACACCCTGTCGACCTTCGCCGCCGGCCTGCTGGCACGCCTACGGAGCTGAAAACACCGTCCGATCGCTGACAATTATACGAAAAAGCATTGTAAAACATTCACTTTCGGAAAATCGGTCGTTAAGATCACCGCGTTAGACCGTCCTCCGTCAGTAGAGGGCGTGCATGGCCAGAATCGGTGATTTCGTGAATCCGGTCGCTCCCGCGGCCCCGGATACGCCCGGCGCGGACCTGTTCGAGCGGTTCCAGGTCGAATCCAACACCATGGCCATCGCCGTGGTCGGTGACGACGATCAGCCCCTTGGTCTGATCGAACGCAATGCCTTCTGCCTCAAGATGGCGGCGGAGTTCGGCCGCGCCCTGTTCGCCCGCCGCCCGGCCGCGGCCCTGATGGATCCCGCCCCCCTGATCGTGGATGCTGAGGCAGATGCAGAGATCCTGTTTCGCAGCGTCGACGTCGCCGAACTCGGTACCCTGCTGAAAGGCTTCGTCGTCACCTCGGAAGGTCGCTATCTCGGGATCGGCACGGCGCTGGACGTGCTCCAGGCCGGAAGTGTGGTCTATCGCCGTCGTGCCGAGGAGATGGGCACCCTGGCCCAGGACCTGTCGCGCGCCGAGGCCGAGGCCCGCGCCTCCAGCCGCGCGAAATCCGAATTCCTGGCGGTCATGAGCCATGAAATCCGTACGCCGCTGAACGGGGTCCTCGGCGTCGCTGCCCTGATGGAGCGCGAACTGGAGCAGGAAGCCCTGCGCCCCCACGTCCGTACCATTCTCGACTCCGGCCAGATCCTGCTTCGCCTGCTGACCGACGCGCTCGACATGTCCAGGGCCGAGGCCGGCATGTTGACCCTGGAGGCCGCCCCGGTCCGGCTCACAGCCATCGGCGACGACCTGACGGCCCTGTGGTCGCCACGCGCCGAGGAACAGGGGCTGGCGCTGACCGTCACCTGCGAAACCGACGATCATGACTGGGTCGTGGGCGACCATGTCCGGCTGAAACAGCTGCTGAACAATCTGATCGGCAATGCGATGAAATTCACCCCCTCGGGGGCCGTCGCCGTGCATCTGGCCAGCCGGCTGGAGAACGGCCGGATCTGCATCACGGGGTCGGTGGACGATAGCGGAACGGGCATCAGCGAGGCCGTCGCGAGCAGCATCTTCGATCCCTTCAACACCGGGGCGGCCGGCACCCTGGGTGCCGGGGCCGGTCTGGGTCTGTCCATCTGTCGCCAGATCGTCAGCCGGATGGACGGCGTCCTCGAACTGGAGCCCTCGCGCCTCGGCGGTGCCCGCTTCCGCTTCTCGCTGCATCTGCCCGGAGCCAGTCCCGACCTCGCTGTGGCCGCCGAGGCGGCGCTTGAGCCGACACCGCATGAAACGCTCCATGTGCTGGTAGTCGACGACAATGCCACCAACCGGTTTGTCGCCGGCAAGGTGCTGGAGCTGTTCGGCTGCACCCATGAGGCCGTCGACAGCGGCGCGGCAGCCGTGCGGCGCGCGGCCGAGGGCGGGCTCGACCTGATCCTGATGGACATCAAGATGCCGGGCATGAACGGCATGGAGGCAACCCGGGCGATCCGCGCCCTCGACCGGTCCGTGTCCGGGATTCCGATCCTGGCCCTGACGGCCAATGCCGATCCGCGCGACGAGGTCGACTATCGGGCGGCGGGTATGGACGGGGTGGCGCAAAAGCCGATCCAGCCCGACGTCCTGCTCAATGCCATCCGCCGGGTGATGACCGGACCGGTTGAGGCTGCCGCGGCCTGATCCCCCGCGCAATCCGGCGGCACCTGCCCTAGGATGCTGCTCATGATTCAGCTTCCACCCGCTCCGCTTCCCGAAGTCATCATCACCGCCGCGCGCCTGCCGCCCGCCGCCGGTGAGGCCGCCTTTTCGGTGGTGCGGCTGGACGACGAGACCCTGGGCAGCGCCCTGCGCCTCGACGAGGCCGTGGCGTCGGTGCCTGCGGTGTCCCTTTTCCGCCGGACGTCCAGCCTGTCAGCCAATCCGACAACCCAGGGCATCTCGTTGCGCGCCATCGCGCCGTCGGGGGCCGGCCGCACCCTGGTCACCCTCGACGGCGTGCCGCTGAATGATCCGTTCGGCGGTTGGGTCATCTGGTCGAGGGTCGCGCCGGAAAGTCTCGACAGCCTCGACATCGTGCGCGGTGCCGGGGCCGGACCCTATGGGGCCGGTGCCCTGACCGGGGTCATCGTCCTGCGTGAACGCGACGGCGCGGGCGGGGTTCTGGACACCAGCGTCTCGAGCCACGACGGTGAACGCCTCGCAGGATCGGCGACCATGGATCTGGGCCCGATCCGGCTGGTCGCCTCGGGCCTGTATGACAGCAGCGACGGCTATATCCCGGTCCGCGGCGATCAGGCCGGGGCCGCCGACACGCCCCTCGATCTCGATGCCCGCAGCGCCGCTTTGCGGGCCGATGTGCCGCTGGGGGAGGCCGCCCTGTCGCTGCGGGCCTCGTCCTGGGAGGAGGATCGCGGATCGGGCCTGGCGGGTGCCCGCGCCAATGCCTCCGGCTCCAGCCTCAGCGCCACCCTCGCGCGCCAGCCCGCCGCCGGCCATCCCGGCTGGCGGCTGCAGGCGTGGCAGACGCGCAGCAATCTGACCAACGGTTCCGTGGCGGTCACCGTCGACCGCAGCGCGACCACGGCCGCCAATGACCAGTTTCATACCCCGGCCACCGGCCGGGGTATGAATGCCGCCCTGCGTCGCACCGGCGTGGCCGTCGCGGGCGGCCGGCTGGAGTGGGAACTGGGCCTCGATGCCCGCAGTGCCGAGGGCGAGACCAATGAACGCTCCCGCAACCTCGGGGCCGGCTTTACCCGCAGTCGTAGCGCCGGCGGCGAGACCACCGTGGCCGGAGCCTATGGCGAGGGGGCCTGGCGCGGCCGCGACTGGCTGCTGGCCGGGGGGCTCAGGCTCGATCACTGGGCCAGCGAAAACGGCCGCCGGCTGGAACGCGACCTGACCACCGGTCTGCCCACGCTCGACGAGACCGACCCCGACCGCTCCGGCACCGTGACCAGCGCCCGCTTCGCCGCCCGTCGCGACCTCGGGCGAGACTATGCCGTCCGGGCCGCGGCCTATTCCAGCTTCCGGCCCGCGACCCTGAACGAACTCTATCGTCCGTTCCGGGTCGGGAATGACCTGACCGAGGCCAATGCCGACCTGGTTCCCGAACGGTTGACCGGCATCGAGGCAGGTCTGTCGCGCGCCGGCGAGGATGGTGGCTGGACCGTGACCCTGTTCCGCAATGTGATCGAGGACGCGGTCGTCAATGTCACGATCGGGGCCGGGCCGGCGACCTTCCCCCGCGCCGGGTTCGTCCCCGCCGGCGGGGTTCTGCGCCAGCGTCAGAACGCCGGGACCGTCACCGCGACCGGGCTGGAACTGACGGCCGAGCGACAACTGTCGACCGGCCTGCGTCTACGGTCGGCCCTTTCGGTGACGGACGCCCGTCTCGACGGGGGGGGGCAGGCTCCGCAACTGACCGGCCTGCGCCCGGCCCAGGCCCCGATCTGGAGTGCGACCGCCGGACTGGACTGGCTGGCCTCCCCGCGGCTGATCGTGGGCGGCACGGTTCATTTCGAAAGCCGCCGTTTCGATGATGATCTGAACAGCCGCACCCTGGCCCCGGCGACGACGCTGGACCTGCGGGTCGACTGGACCGTGGCACCCGGCACCAGCCTGTGGCTGGCGGCCGAAAACCTGTTCGACGCCGATATCGAGGTGTCGCAGACGGCAACCGGCGTCACCGGCTTCGGCCCGCCGCGAAGCCTGGGTCTGGGCCTGCGGCTGACGCGGTAGACCGGCGGGGCCGGCGCTGTGGCCCCGGGCTCAATAGTCCGGCGGGATTCACCCCGACTTCATCAAGTCGGTTTACAGCGGATGGCATGCGTATCGCGCTCGCCCCTGCCGTTCACGCGTCGATCATGACGCTGACGCAGGCTGTTGACCTGATTATGGGTCGCCGTGGTCCGGCCGGTCATCGCACCGTGCCCAACGGCTGTTGCGCTCCGGCCGGTTCGTTCTGATGCCCCGGGTGATGAGTTTCCGACACCTGCGCACCCGACTGGCTGTGCTCTACACCGGCCTGTTCGCGGCGGCCCTGTTGCTGGTTGCCCTCGCCGTGGTCACGGCCGTCACCGCCAGCGCCCGCCAGGTCGTGCTGAGCGAAATGACCGCCTCCGGTGCCGTGTACGCCCAGGTCTGGGAGTCCGGGTCGGCCCAACTGCGTCAGGGCGCGGCTGTTCTGGCCCACGATGACGGCTTCCGCCGGGCCTTCACCACCGGCGACGAGCCCCGCATCCGTTCCGCCCTCGACAATCTTCGCGCTCGCCAGAATGTCGACGGAGCCCTGATAATCGGCATCGACGGTCGTGCCACGGCCACCGGCCTGACCCTCGACGAGGCCTCGCGCGACGCCCTCTTTTCCGGGCTCGGCTCCCGCGGCATCGACGCGGGCGTCCTGACTATCAACGGCCAGCCCTATCAGGCGGTCGCGACCCCGGTAATGGCACCGATGCTGATCGGCTGGGTGGTCTTCGCCCGGAGGCTCGACGCCGGTCAGCTGCAGCAGCTCGAGGGTCTGTCGGCCATTCCCCTGACGGCCCGAATCCTGAGCCATGGCACCGACGGCTGGCACGACGCCGCCGCGGCCCCCTCGGGGGCTGTGCCAATCGCCGACATCATGGTCCGCGACGATGGTCGGGCCGGCACGATCCGCACGGCCGAGGGGGAGGCGATGACCCTTGTGCGCCCCCTGCCCAGTTTCGATCCCGCCGCGCCTGCAGCCCTGCTTCTGACCTATCCGATGAAGCTGGCGATGCGGCCCTACAGCGCCCTGCTATACTGGCTGTCGGCGATCGGTAGTGCCGGCCTGGCAGTTCTGCTGATCGGCACCTGGACCCTGGCCCTGGGCCTGACCCGGCCGATTTCGGCGCTCGACAAGGCCGTGCATCGCCTTCAACAGGGTGAACACGCCGAGGTGCCGGTTACCTCCAGCGACGAAATCGGACGGCTGGCGGCCAATTTCAACGTGATGGCCGGTGATATCCGCGACCGCGAGGCCCGCCTCACCCATATGGCCCTGCATGATCAGGAAACCGGCCTGCCCAACCGCCTGGCGCTCGAACGCCGCGCGGCGGCGAAGGACGGGGATTGGGTCATTCTGTTCAGCGTCGATCGCTTCGAGGTGGTCCGCAACGCCATCGGCTATGATTCCATGGCCCGCCTGCTGGGTGTGCTGGGCCAGAGGCTGTCCGCCCTCAGTGAAGGTGCCGCCATGGCCCGCGTCGGAGCCGGGGCCCTGGGTCTGATCATCGAGGCCGCCGACGACGAGGCCGCAGAGGCCCTGGCTGAAGCCCTCTGTGAAGCGGCTGACACCCCGATCCTGCTGAACGGGGCTCCGGTAGACATCGCCCTGACGGCCGGTCTGTCCTGTACCGGCCGCAATGATCCGAACATCGCTTCGGCCGTCGACCGCGCCGCCGTCGCCGTCGACCAGGCCCGCGCCGTCCGCCGTCCGACGGCGATTTTCGACAGCCGCGCCTATGGCGATCCGGGCGGCAATCTGTCGTTGATCAGCGAGCTGATGGAGGCGCTGCGCAATGGCGAGTTCTCGCTCAACTACCAGCCCAAATATGATTTCCGCGCCGAGGCCGTAACCGCCGTCGAAGCCCTGGCCCGCTGGACCCACCCGCGCCGTGGCGTGGTCTCGCCCGACCTGTTCGTCACCATGGCCGAGGAAACCGGCCACATCCGCCCGCTGACCGAATGGGTCATCCGCCAGGCGATCCGTGATCACGCGGCCCTGCGCACCGCCGGCCACGACCTGACCCTCTCGATCAATATTTCGGGCCGGTTGCTGGCCGACAACAGCTTCGCCGATTTTGCCCTGGCCGAGATCGCGGCGTCCGACGCCCGCCTCTGTTTCGAGATCACCGAGACCGCCGTGATGGACAATCCCGAGGTGGCCCTGGCCATCATCGACCGTTTCGCCGCGGCCGGGGTTGCCGTCTCGATCGACGACTATGGCTCGGGCCTGTCTTCCCTGGCCTATCTGAAGCAGATCCGCGCCGACGAGCTGAAGATCGACAAGAGCTTCATCCTGACTCTCGACCAGTCGGCCCGGGACGGCCTGCTGGTGAAATCGACGATCGATCTGGCCCACGGCCTCGGCCTGCGGGTCACGGCCGAGGGGGTCGAGACCCCGACCGCTCTCGCCCTGCTGCGCGGCATGGGCTGCGACATGGCCCAGGGCTATCTGATCGGTCGGCCCATGCCCCTGGCCGCCCTGATCCAGCGGCTCGACGGGCCGGTCGTCGCCGAGGTCGCGGTCCGGACAGCCTAGGCCGCTCTCGCTCTAGAGCCCCACCGTCTTCATCGACACTTCCGGATCGGCCAGCTTGACCGGATCGACCGGTGTGGCCCGCCCGATCAACTGACGTCCGCCCATGAACTCGGCCGGGGCATTGACCGCCTCAACGCAAACGATCCGGTCGCCATTCAGATGGAAGACCGCGAACCGTCCGCCCGCCGGATCGCCTCTCACAAGCTGACGGTCGGCATCATGGGGCAGGCCGGCGATCTGCAATTTGACCTCATACTGGTCTGACCAGAACCACGGCACCTCGGGCACAGGTGCGGCGCGGCCGGTTATGGCGGCGGCGACCTGTTTGGCCTGCTCCAGCGCATTGGGCACGCTTTCCAGCCGCTGCATCCGCCCCCCGTGCACCGGCAGGGGCCGGAAGGTCATGTCGCCGACGGCATAGATCGCCGGGTCCGAGGTCCGCGCCGTCTCGTCGACCACCAACCCATTGTCGCAGACCAGGCCCGCCGCGCGCGCCAGGCCGTCGCAGGCCAGCCCCCCGACCCCGACCAGCATCACGTCCGCCGCCACCTTTGAGCCGTCGACCAGCCGCACGCCGCCGTCCTCGAAGGCCGTGACCTCGACCCCGGTGCGGATATCGACGCCATGGGTCCGGTGCAGGGCGGTGAAAAAGGTCGACAGGGTCTCGGACGCCACCCGCGCCAGCACCCGGTCCATCCGTTCAAGCACGACGACCTCGGCCCCGAGGGCCCGCGCCGAGGCCGCCGCCTCCAGCCCGACATAGCCACCGCCGACCACGGCCAGCCGGACGCCGGGACGCAGCGCGGCCTTCAGCCGTTCGGCATCCTCCAGCGTTCGCAGCTCCAGCAGGTCGGGGCGGTCCGCGCCGGGGATGGCCAGTTTGCGCGCCGTCGACCCGGTCGCCAGCACCAGGACGTCATAGCCCTCCACGCTGCCGTCAGCGAACCGCACCCGCTTCTCACCCCGGTCGATCGCCGTCGCTGTGGTTCCCGTGCGCAGGATGATCCCCTGTTCGTCGTAGAAGCGGAGCGGACGCAGCAGCAGGTCGTCGCCCGTCGCCTCGCCCTTCAGCCAGGCCTTGGACAGGGGCGGCCGCTGATAGGGCGGTGAAGCCTCGGTCCCGGCCAGAATGATCGGCCCCTCATGGCCGTACTGGCGCAGCAGCGCCGCGACAGAGCCCCCGGCATGGCCGGCACCGATAATCAGGATCTTGGTCATGGGACCGGGAATAGCGACTTCCTGGCCCTTCTCCCAGCCCATGGCCAGAACCGCTTGACCGTTCCATCGTTACAGCATAGTGGAACAAGCCATGACCGACGCCCCCTCACCCAAGGCCCTGAAAAAGGCCGCCGACGACCGTATCGCGCTCTACGACGCCCTGCTGTCCCTGCGAACGCGTGAGGAGGTGGACGCCTTCCTGTCCGACCTGTGCACCCCGTCGGAACTGCGGGCTTTCGCGGAACGTTGGGCCGTCGCGCGCCTGCTCGACGAACAGGCGCAGACGTACCGCGAGATCGCCCTCGCCGCCGGGGCCAGCCCCACCACGGTCGTGCGGGTCGCCCGGTCCCTGAAAGACATGCCGCACCAGGGCTACCGCCTCGTGCTCGACCGCCTGAAAAAGAAAGCCTGAGTAGCCGATCATGAGTACCGTCCAGGGGCGACTTCGCATCGCCGTCCAGAAATCCGGCCGCCTGGCCGACCGTAGCCTCGACCTCGTCCGCGACGCGGGCCTGCGCGTGGTCAAGGGCAACAACGACCTGCTCTACCGGGTCGAGAACTATCCGATCGACCTGCTTCGGGTGCGCGACGACGACATCCCGACCTTTGTCGCCGACGGCGTCTGCGACCTGGGCATCGTCGGCGAGAACGTCCTGGAGGAGGCCCGCAACGGCGGGCCGACGGCCGAGGTGATCATGCCGCTGGGCTTCGGGCGCTGCACGCTGAAACTGGCCGTGCCGCCGACGCTGGACTATGCCGGACCGGCCTCGCTGGAGGGGCTGCGAATCGCCACCTCCTATCCCAAAATCCTGCGGCGCTATCTCGAGGCCCAGGGCGTCAACGCCGACATCGTGGTCATGCGCGGCGCGGTCGAGGTCGCGCCCCGACTGAAGCTGGCGGCGGCGATCTGTGACCTGGTCTCGACCGGGGCCACGCTGGAGGCCAATGGGCTGATGGCCCGCGAGACCGTGCTGCAGAGCGAGGCCGTGCTGATCCGCGCACCGCAGCCGCCCGAGCCCGGCCTGCAGCACCTGCTGGACAGCATCATCGAGCGGATGAGCGGCGTGGTGTCCTCCCAAGGGGCCAAATATGTGATGCTGAACGCGCCGCGCTCAGCTCTGGACGCCATCACCGCCATCCTGCCCGGAGCCGGCTCACCGACGGTCATGCCCCTGTCGGGGCGCGACGATGCGGTCGCCGTCCACGCCGTCTGTCAGGAGGCTGTGTTCTGGGAGACGCTGGAGAAGCTGAAGGCCGCCGGGGCCTCGGCCATCCTGGTCCTGCCGATCGAGAAGATGATGTGATGCGACTGATCGACTGGTCTTCCCTCGATGCCGACGGCCGCCGCGCCGCCCTCGCCCGACCACAACGCCGTACCGAGACGCGCGTGGCCGACGGCGTGCGCGCCATCTTCGACGACGTTCAGGCCCGCGGCGGTGCCGCCGTCACCGACTGGAGCCTGAAGCTGGACGGGGCGGCCCCGCGCCGCATCGCCATCACCCCGGACAGCGTGGCCGCCGCCCGTGACCGGCTGTCGCCCGCCGACACCCGCGCCATCACCATGGCCGCCGCCAATGTGCGCGTCTTCCACCAGCTGACGGTTCCGGTCGATACGGCGATCATCGAGACCACGCCGGGCGTGCGCTCGCAGCTGGTGTGGCGGCCGATCGCCTCGGCCGGTCTCTACGTGCCCGGTGGGTCGGCCCCGCTGTTTTCGTCCCTGCTGATGCTGGCCATCCCGGCCACGGCCGCGGGAGTCGAGCGCCGCGTCGCCGTGACCCCGCCAACGAAGGACGGCGAGCCCCACCCGGCCATGATCCTGGCCGCGGCCGAGGGCGGGCTGGACGATCTGTGGTTCATCGGCGGGGCCCAGGCCATCGCCGCCCTGACCTTCGGCGTCACCCTCGACGACGGCGAGATCGCCCCCTGTGACAAGCTGTTCGGCCCCGGCAATGCCTGGGTGGCCGAGGCCAAGCGTCAGGCCGCGGCCCTGCCCGGTGGCCCCGCCGTCGACATGCCCGCCGGCCCGTCCGAACTGCTGGTCATCGCCGACCTCGCGGCCGATCCGGTCATCGTCGCCGCCGACCTGCTGAGCCAGGCCGAGCACGACGCCGACGCCCAGGTGGTGCTGGTTTCCGACAGCAGGGCCGCGATTAATGCGATCCTCGAAGAGGTCGAGGCCCAGCTGCCGTCCCTGCCCCGCGCCGCCATCGCCCGGACATCCCTGTCCGAGGGGCGGGCTATCAAGGTGCGTGACCTGGCCGAGGCCTGCGCCGTCTCCAACCTCTACGGCCCCGAACACCTGTCGCTGCAGACCGAAACCCCCGAGGCGCTTGTGGCGCAGATTTCCGCCGCCGGGGCCGTCTTCGTCGGCAACTGCGCCGCCGAGACCCTGGGCGACTATGCCGCCGGACCCAGCCACGTCCTGCCGACTGACGGCGGGGCCCGCACCCTGGGCGGAATCACCACGGCCAGCTTCATGACCACCATGTCGGTACAACGAGTCACCGTCGCCGGAGCCGCCGCCCTGGCTCCGGTCGCCGCCCGACTGGCGCGGCTGGAGGGTCTGGAGGCCCACGCCCGCGCCGCCGACCTGAGGTGCGCATCATGATCAACCTGCCCGCCCCCTTTGCCCCGCTGGTCTCCGACGGCAGTGGTCTGGACCGCTATCCGGCCGACCCGTCCGCCCTCGCCGCCCGGATGGCCCGGATCTACGCCGTGCCGGTCGAGCAGGTCCTGCCGGTGCGCGGCCTGTCGCACGGGCTGGAGCTGGTCTGGCGCCTGTGCGCGCGGGACGGCCTGTCCGTCACCGCACCGGAGGCCCAGCCCTATGCCGGACTGGCGGCGATCTATGCGCGCCCCGGCATCACCGGCGAGACCGGGGCCGTCGTCATCCGCGCCCTCGGCTCGCCCGAGGCCGTGGCTGAAATGGCCGAACGCGTCGCCCCGGCCCTGCTGGTGATCGACGAGGGTCTGATCGAATTTTCAGACGCCCCGTCGGCGGCCGAAGCCATCGGCGACCATGCCAATCTGATCGTCCTGCGCAGCCTGTCGCTGGCCTACGGCCTGGCCGGGGCCCGGATCGGCGCGGCCCTGGCCCATGCTGCGACCCTCGCCCGGCTGGGCACCATGCTGGAGCCCTATGCCCTGCCCGAACCGTCGATGCGGCTGGCCCTGCAGGCGCTGGATCCGTCGCGCATGGTCGAGACGTCCGGGCGGATTGCCACCGTGCGGTGCGAGCGTGACCGGGTCGCGGCGGCGCTGGGTCGGGTGATGGCCATCGAGCCGGGCGTCGGCCCGATCGTAATGGTCCGGCCGGCCGATCCGGAGGCCACCCTGGCGGCGCTGGAGAAATTCGGGGTTGCGGTCGACCGGTCCGGCGACCGGCTGCGCCTGCCCGTCTCCATCCGGCCTGAGGACAATGACCGGCTGCTGACCGCCCTCGGCATCGGTCCGGCCCCGCGCCGGGCGGCCCGCACCGGCGAGGCCGTGCGCGATACAAAGGAGACCCGGATCGTCTGTGTGGTCGACCTCGATGCCGCCGGTCCGGTGGCCATCCACACGGGCGTCGGCTTCTTCGACCACATGCTGGAACAGGTTGCCGCCCACGGCGGCTTCTCCATCCGGCTGTCGTGTGAGGGGGACCTGCACACGGATCCGCACCACACGATCGAGGACAGTGCCATTGCCCTGGGCCAGGCGCTGAAGCAGGCCCTTGGCGAGCGGCGCGGCATCGCCCGCTACGGCTTCGTCCTGCCGATGGACGAGGCCAATGCTTCGGTGTCGATCGACCTGTCGGGCCGGCCCTACCCGGTGTTCGAGGGGACGTTCGCCACGCCCTTCATCGGTGACTATCGTACCGACATGACCGCCCATGTGTTCCGCTCCCTGGCCGAACACCTCGGGGCCGCGATCCATGTCACGGTGACCGGCGACGACGACCACCACAAGACCGAGGCCGTCTACAAGGCCTTCGGCCGCGCCCTGCGCCAGGCCATCCGCGTCGAGGGTGACGCCATCCCCTCGACCAAGGGGGTGCTGTGAGCACGGTCACCGTCGTCGGCTACGGCGCGGGCAATACCGCCTCGGTCCAGTTTGCGCTCGAACGTCTGGGGGCCTCGGTCGAGATCACCGACGACCCGCAGGTGATCGCCGCCGCCGAACGGCTGATCCTGCCCGGTGTCGGCGCGGCCGCCTATGCGATGGAAAGACTGGAGACCCTGGGCCTGAGCGCGCCGATCCGCGCCTTTGGCCGCCCGCTTCTGGGCGTCTGTCTGGGCCAGCAACTGCTGTTCGAGCGCAGCGACGAGGGCGGCGGCGTCGACCTGCTGGGCCTGATCCCCGGCACGGTGCGGAAACTGGAAGGTGGCCCCGCCCTGCCGGTGCCGCACATGGGCTGGACCCGGCTGGAGGGGGTGAAACCCGACCCGCTGTTGGGCGGGGTCAGCGACGGCGACTATGCCTATTTCGTCCATAGTTTCGTCTGCCCGGTCACCGACGCCACCCTGGCCACCGCCGACTACGGCACCGCCGTGCCTGCCGTGGTGCGCAGCGGCAACCGCTGGGGTTGCCAGTTTCACCCCGAGCGCTCGGCCGCGACCGGCGCGCGTATCCTGCAGAATTTCCTGGGCCTCCCCCTATGATCGTCTATCCCGCCATCGACCTGCGTGCCGGCGTCTGCGTGCGTCTGATGCATGGCCGGTTCGACCAGGTCACACGCTATGACGACCACCCCGCCGCCCGGCTGGCCGCCTTCGCCGCCTCGGGCGCAACCTGGGCCCATATCGTCGATCTGGACGGGGCCGAGGCCGGGCGCGCGGTCCAGCACACCCTGATCGGCGAACTGGCCAATTCGGTCGACATCCGCATCCAGTCCGGCGGCGGCGTGCGCACAGCCGAGGATGTCGCCGCCCTGATCGACGCCGGGGTTGCCCGGGTCGTGGTCGGGTCGCTGGCCGTGTCCCAGCCCGAGACCGTGGCCGACTGGCTGCGCCGCTTCGGTCCGAACCGCCTCACCCTGGCCATCGACGTCAGGGCCGACGGCGACCGCTATGTCCCGGCCCTGAAGGGTTGGACCCAGGCCGCCGATGTCGATCTGTGGGCGGCACTGGACCGCTATCCGCCCGATCTGGCCCGGCACCTGCTGGTCACAGACGTCGGGCGCGACGGGGCCCTGACCGGGCCCAACCTCGACCTGCTGGGCCAGATCGTCCGTCGCCGCCCCGACCTGCAGGTCCAGGCCTCGGGCGGCGTTGCTGTCCTCTCCGACCTGACCGAAGCCGCCGCCATCGGCTGCGCCGGAGCCATCGTCGGCCGCGCCCTCTACGAAGGCCGGTTCACCGTCGATCAGGCCGTCGGAATCGTCACATGACGGCGCGCCGCATCATCCCCTGCCTCGACGTCCGCGACGGCCGGGTGGTCAAGGGCGTCCGGTTCGAGAACCACGTCGACATGGGGGACGCCGCCGACCTGGCCGCGCGGTATCGCGACCAGGGGGCCGACGAGCTGGTCTTCTATGACATCACCGCCTCGCCCGAGGGGCGCACGCTCGACTACGGCTGGGTGCGCGACATCGCCCGGCTGCTGGACATCCCCTTCTGCGTCGCCGGCGGCATCCGTACCGTCGACCAGGCCGCCCGCTGCCTCGACAACGGGGCCGACAAGGTCTCGATCAACTCCCCCGCCCTCGAACGGCCGGACCTGATCGGCGACATGGCCGCCCGGCTGGGCAGCCAGTGCGTCGTCGTCGGCGTCGACAGCCGGCTGGAGGACGGGGACTGGGTCGTGCACAAATACACCGGCGATCCCGACGCCCGCCGCGCCGCCGGCCGGCGCACGATGGACTGGATCGTCGAGGCCCAGACCCTCGGGGCCGGCGAGATCGTGCTGAACTGCATCGATCAGGACGGCGTGCGCCATGGCTATGACATCGCCCAGCTGGCCGAGGCCCGGTCGCGGCTGACCATCCCGCTGATCGCCTCGGGCGGGGCCGGCGCGGCCAGCCATTTCCTCGATGTGTTCCGTGACGCCGATGTGTCCGGAGCCCTGGCCGCCAGTGTGTTCCACACCGGGGCCCTGACCATTCCCGATCTGAAGACCTTCCTCTCTGACGCCGGCCAGGAGATGCGCCTGTGACCCTCGACCCCGACACGCTGGATTTCGCCAAGGGCAACGGCCTGATCCCGGTGGTGGTCCAGGACGCCGACACCCTGCAGGTCCTGACCCTGGCCTATATGGATCGCGCCGCCCTCGACGAGACGATCGTCTCCGGCGAGGCCACCTTCTTTTCGCGCTCGCGCGGTGGACGCTGGCGCAAGGGCGAGACCTCGGGCAACCGGCAGACCGTCGTGACGATCACCCCCGACTGTGATCGCGACGCCCTGGTGCTGGCGGTGCGACCGATGGGTCCCGCCTGCCATCTGGGCACCACCAGTTGTTTCGGTGACGCCGACGCCCCCGGTCTGGGCCGGATCGCCCGACTGGAGGCGACCATCGCCGAACGCGCCGCCGCCGACCCGGCCACCAGCTGGACCGCTCGCCTGCTGGCCGAGGGACCCAAGCGGGTCGCCCAGAAGGTCGGTGAGGAGGGCGTCGAGACCGCCCTCGCCGGTGCCGCCGGTCCGGACGAGGAAGTGTGTTCAGAAGCCGCCGACCTGATCTATCATCTGCTGGTCCTGCTCCGCGCGCGTAACTTGGTGTTTCAGGACGTCCTCAACGTGTTGGCTCAAAGGGCCGAAGCGGCCAAACACTGACCGAGGCGGATTTAACGGGAAGCGACACCTTTTATGGCGGCACTGGTTCTCTTCGGCGGCGGCGGCGACCTGGCCATGCGGATGCTGCTGCCCTCGCTCTATTTCCTTGAGCGCGACGGCCTGCTTCCGGACGGTCTGAAAATCATCGCCGCAGCCCGGAGCGAAGAAACGGTTCCCGCCTATATCGCCCGCACCCGTGAAGCGGTCGAGGCCCGGGCCAGGGCCGACGGCGGCTGGGACCCGGCCAGCTGGGACCGGCTGGCCCTCCGCCTGGACTATCTGGCTGTCGACGCCACGAAAGCCGAGAGCCTGAAGACCCTGAAGGCCCGGGTGGGCGACGATGAGGACCTGACCTCCTTCCTCGCCGTGTCCCCGTCGCTGTTCGGCCATATCGTTGATGCGATGGCCGAGGCCGGACTGGCCGGACCAAAGTCGCGCATCGTCATCGAGAAGCCGGTCGGCCGCGACCTGGAATCCTTCCTCGAGATCGACGAGGCCGTGCGCCGCGCCTTCACCGAGGACCGCGTGTTCCGCATCGACCACTACCTCGGCAAGGAGACGGTCCAGAATCTGATCGCCCTGCGGTTCGGCAACACCATCTTCGAACCACTGTGGAACAACCTGACCATCGACCACGTGCAGATCACCATCGGCGAGACCGTCGGGGTCGGTGACCGCTGGCCGTACTACGACGAGTACGGCGCGCTGCGGGACATGGTGCAGAACCACATGCTGCAGCTTCTCTGCCTGGTGGCGATGGAGCCGCCATCGGATCTGGACCCGGACTCGGTGCGCAACGAGAAGGTCAAGGTGCTGCGCTCGCTGCGCCCGATCACACCCGAGGACGCCGAGACCGTCACCGTGCGCGGCCAGTATATCGCCGGGACCGTCGACGGTGGTCCGGCGGCCAGCTACAGCGAGGATCGCGGCCAGCCGTCCGACACCGAAACCTTCGTCGCCATCCGCGCCAATATCGACAATTGGCGCTGGGCCGGGGTGCCCTTCTTCATGCGGACCGGCAAGCGGCTGAAGGAAAAGCGCACCGAGATCGTCATCCAGTTCAAGGCCGTCCCGCACTCGATCTTCGGACGCGACGACACCCGCGGCGATGTCAGCGACAACCGTCTGGTCATCGAACTCCAGCCGGACGAGGACATCTCCCTGACGGTGATGAACAAGCGACCGGGCCTCGATCTGCGCATGCAGCTGCAGCCGATCCGCATGTCCCTGTCGTGGGGCGTTGACGGCAAGGGCGAGGCCGCGCCGCGCCGTCGCATCGCCTATGAGCGGCTGCTGCTCGACGCCATGGCCGGCGACTCGACCCTGTTCGTGCGGCGCGACGAGGCCGAGAAGGCCTGGGAGTGGGTCGATGACGTGTCGCGCGCCTGGGCGGGGGCCGCCGTCCGGCTGGAACCCTATGCCGCCGGCACCTGGGGCCCGGCCTCGGCCCGCAAGCTGCTGACCGACACCGGTCGGGCCTGGAACAAGAATGATGTTTGACGACCGCCTGCCCTCTGCCCGATTCGGACGACGCCTGTGATCCCTGCCATTGAGACCTTTGCCACCGCCAACGCCTGGGCCAGGGCCTGCGCTACCCGGCTGACCGACGGCCTCACCGCCTCGCTCAAGGCCCGGGGCCGGGCCGTGTTTGCCGGGTCGGGCGGCTCGACTCCCAAGCCGATCTACCAGGTCATGGCCGAGACGGCCCTCGACTGGTCGAAGATCGCGGTCACCCTGATCGACGAACGCTACGTCCCGGAAACCTCACCGGACTCCAATGCCCGTCTGCTGAGCCGGACCTTGCTGAAGGGCCCGGCCGCGGCGGCCCGTTTCGTGCCCCTGTTCCACCCGTCGATCACGGTCGACCGCTCGGCCCTGATCGCCGCCCGGGACCTGGCGGCCGAGGTCGGCGGCATCGATGTGGTGTTGCTGGGTATGGGCGAGGACGGACACATCTGCTCGATGTTCCCCGGCAGCCCGACGCTGGAAAGCCTGCTGAGCCCGCACCTGCAACCGACGGTGCTGGGCGTGCCCGCCGGGCGCGACGGCGCGGCCCCGTCGATGGAACGCCTGTCCATCAACCTGCCTTATCTGGTCAGGGCCGAACGGGTCATCCTGGCCCTCACCGGCACCGCCAAACGGGCGGTGTTCGAGAGCGAGGCCGTCGGCGATCCGGCGACCCGACCCATCGCTGCCCTGATTGAAGCCGGGGTCCCGCTTCAGGTCCTGTGGACGGAGACTGCCTGATGGCCGCTGCCAAGACCAAACTTCATCCCGTTGTCGCTGCGGTTACCGCGCGGATCGTCGATCGCAGCCGCGCCACCCGCACCGACTATCTGCGCCGAATGGACGCCGCCGGCAGCTCAGGCGTGGGCCGGGCCAAGCTCAGTTGCGCCAACTGGGCCCATGCCTTCGCCGGGGCCCCGATCAAGGACAAGCTGACCGCCATGTCCGGTGCCCAGCCGAACCTCGGGGTGATCACCGCCTACAACGACATGCTCTCGGCCCATCAGCCGTTCGAACGCTTCCCCCAGGTGATCCGCGACGCCGTGCGCGAGGTCGAGGCCACGGCCCAGGTGGCGGGCGGGACCCCCGCCATGTGCGACGGCGTCACCCAGGGGCGTCCCGGCATGGAGCTGTCGCTGTTCAGCCGCGACGTCATCGCCATGTCGACCGGCATCGGCCTGACCCACGACGCCTTCGACGCCGTCATGTGCCTGGGCGTGTGCGACAAGATCGTACCGGGCCTGTTCATGGGGGCGCTGGCCTTTGGCCACCTGCCGGTGATTTTTGCCCCGGCCGGTCCGATGCCCTCGGGCATTCCCAATGCCGAAAAGGCCCTGGTCCGCGCCGAATACGCCCAGGGCAAGGTCGACCGCGCCACCCTGCTGGAAACCGAGATCGCCTCCTACCACTCGCCGGGCACCTGCACCTTCTACGGCACCGCCAACTCCAACCAGATGATGATGGAGCTGATGGGGCTGCATCTGCCCTCGACGGCCTTTGTCCACCCCGACACCGGCCTGCGCGACGCCCTGACGGCGGCGGCGGCGCAGCGCGCGGTCGAACTGGCCCGCACAGGCAAGAGCCGGATGGCCGACGTCATCGACGAGAAAGCCATCGTCAACGGCATCGTCGCCCTGCTGGCCACCGGCGGCTCGACCAACCACGCCATCCATCTGGTGGCCATGGCCCGGGCGGCCGGGATCATCATCGACTGGACCGACATGGACCAGCTGTCCTCGGTCACCCCGCTGCTGACACGGATCTATCCGAACGGCACCGCCGATGTGAACGCCTTCCAGGCCGCCGGCGGCGTGGCCTTCGTCACCCGCGAACTGGCCAAATCCGGCCATATCCATTCCGACGTCACCACCGTGATGGGCAAGGGGATCGCCGCCTATTTCCAGGAGCCCGTCCTGCTGGACGGCAAGCTGGTCTGGCGCGACGGCGTGGCCGAGAGCCTCGACACCACCATCCTGCGCCCCGCCTCGGACCCGTTCGACCACGAGGGTGGGCTGCGCCTGTTGCAGGGCAATCTGGGCCGGGCCGTGATCAAGGTCTCGGCGGTCAAGCCGCAGCACCGCATCGTCGAGGCCCCGGCCCGGGTGTTCGACAGCCAGGAAGGCTTCCTCGCCGCCTTCAAGGCCGGCGAGCTGGACCATGACGGCATTGCCGTGGTCCGCTTCCAGGGCCCGCGCGCCAACGGCATGCCCGAACTGCACAGCCTGTCTCCGGGTCTGGGCGTGCTGCAGGATCGCGGTTTCAAGGTGGCCCTGGTCACCGATGGCCGGATGTCAGGGGCCTCGGGCAAGACCCCTGCCGCCATCCACGTCACCCCCGAAGCCCTCGACGGCGGGCCGCTCGCCTATGTCCGCGACGGCGATGTGATCCGCGTCGACGCCGAGACCGGCGAACTGCATGTACGGGTCGAGATGCACGAGCTGATGGCCCGCAAGCGCGCCCGCCCGACCGAGTCCCAGGACTGGGGCTATGGTCGCGAACTGTTCGGAGCCTTCCGCGCCGGGGTCAGCCCGGCCGAACAGGGGGCCTCGGTCTGTTTCTCCGGCCTGCACGGCGGCGGCAAGCCCGAGATTCGGGACGTGTCCGATCCCAACTGGGTCAATGCGGCAGTGGATGCATGAGTCCCTCCACCCTTCTGGTCGGCGATGTCGGCGGCACCAACGCCCGCTTCGCCACCGTGCATCTGATCGATGGCCGGCCGGTGCTGGACCGGGTCGAGAGCTATCCGGCGCATCGTTTTCCGACCTTCCTCGCCGGGGTCGCCGCCTTCCTCGATGACTGCACGGTCCGGCCGACCGGCGGCGTCATCGCCGTGGCCGGACCGGTCACCGACGGCGAGATCGACCTGACCAATTCGCCATGGCGGGTGTCCGAACGCGAGCTGGCCGACCTGGGTCTGAACCCGATCCGGCTGATCAATGATTTCGAGGCCCTCGCCTGGGGCGCGCCGATCGTGCCGTCGGACCAGCTGGCCTCTCTGGGCGGACCCGAGGACGGCGATCCGCACGCCACCCTGGCGGTGCTGGGCCCGGGCACCGGCTTCGGCGTCTCGGCCCTGATCCGCGACAGTCACGGCCAGCAGATGGCCATGCCCAGCGAGGGCGGCCACGTCTGTTTCGCCCCCGGGGATCCGGTGGAGGACGAGATTCTGCGCATCCTGAGGCGTCGCTATGATCGCGTTTCGATCGAGCGCCTCATCTGCGGCCCCGGCCTGCTGAACCTGCACAGGGCCCTGGCCGAGATCGACGGGCGGGAAAGCCACATCAACGACCCCGCGACCATCACCCGGGACGCCCTGGCCGATCCCCACAGCGCCTGCGGGGCCACCCTGGCCCGGTTCTGCGCCATCCTCGGGGCCGTAGCGGGAGACATCGCCCTGACCACCGGCGCACGCGGCGGCGTCTATATCGCCGGCGGTATAGCCCCGCGCATCCTGCCCTTCCTCAAGGCCAGTCCCTTCCGCGAACGGTTCGAGCGCAAGGGCCGGTTTCAGCCCTATATGGCCGCCATCCCGACCCAGGTGATCCTGCACCAGTATGCAGCCCTGCTGGGGGCCGGTCGCGTCGCCTTCACCGATCCGGGCTGATCACGCCGGGGCCGTCGCCGGCGGCTCAGGACCGTTTCGGCGGCCAGGGAATGAAGGCGCTGGTGCGCGCCACATAGGCGGCATAGCCGGGGCGCGACTGGTGGATGGCCTTTTCGGTGATGCCGATGCCCGACCAGCGCGTCAGGGTGAAGGTCAGGAACAGCGGCCCGGCGATCGACCACAGGCCCACGGCCCCGCTCTCGGCCGCGATCAACCACAGACCCCACCAGACGCAGGCGTCGCCGAAATAGTTGGGGTGGCGGGTATAACGCCACAGGCCCGTGTCCAGCACCGTTCCGCGGGTGGCCGGGTCCTTGCGGAAGGCGCTCAGCTGGGCGTCACCCACCGTCTCGAACACCAGCCCGGTAAGGGCCAGGACCGCCCCGACGATGGCGATCGCCCCCAACGGCGGCGTCGCCGTCACCTGACCCAGCTGCACCGGCAGGGAGGTCAGCCAGGCCAGAACCGCCTGCGGCAGGAAGACGATCAGCAGGGCGGTCTTGCCGAAGCTCCAGCCCTTGTTCGCACGCTCCTTCAGGATGGCGACATAGCGGGCGTCGGCCCCGTTCGCGCGCCAGCGCCGCAGCAGGTGCCAGGCCAGCCGCACGGCCCAGAGCGTGACGATCCCCAGCAGCAACCATTTTCGTCCCGGATCGCCGTCGGTCCGCGGCCAGGTCACCAGGGCCAGAAACAGCATGGCCAGCGGCCAGACACCGTCGATGAAACTGACGTCCCGCACCTTCATCGCCACCAGCCACAGGGCCACCATCATCCCGACAATCAGGGCCAGGTTCACGGACAGAAGGACGGCGATTTCAGTCAGGGTCATGGTTCAGAAACGGATCCCGATGGCGGTTGGATGCACCGCTTCAGTCGATACAGAGTGTGGCCTCGGCCCGACCGTTCTCGACCGTGGTGAAACAGCCGAAACGGTTGCTGCTGGCCTGACACTGGCCGACGGCCGGCGCGCCCTCCTGCGGGCGGGCGGCCATGTCCTCGATCCGGCAGTCGCCCAGGCAGTCGTCGCCGTCAGTGCAACGCTTGCCGGCGTCGGCGTATTTGATCACGCACTGCAGACTCTGCATCCGGCCGACCGGTTGCAGTTCGCCGCCGCGCGCAGCACAGGCGGCGGCAGTCGGGGTCTGGTCCGTGATCACCGGGCCGTCGGGACTCGGGACAACCGGCGCACAGGCCGCCAGCAGCAGGGCGGCGGCGGCCGCCATCAACAGGCGCAGGCTCATGTCACGTCTCCCTTGTCGAATCCGGTCCAGACCTCGTCATAGTCCAGCTGCATCAGCGGCGAGGTCTGGGCCCAGCGCGTGGTGCGGATCGGCAGCCGGGTCTCGAACATGAAGGCCAGGGTGTTGTCGATCTTGACCGGTTTGAGGTCGGCCGAAATCGCCTTGTCATAGCTGGCCTGGTCGGGGCCGTGGCCGCTCATACAGTTGTGCAGACTGGCCCCGCCGGGGGCAAAGCCGCCCTCCTTGGCGTCGTATTCACCGGTCACCAGCCCCATGAACTCGCTCATCACATTGCGATGGAACCACGGCGGCCGGAAGGTGTGTTCGGCCACCATCCAGCGCGGCGGGAAGATGACGAAATCGCAGTTGGCCGTGCCGGGCGTGTCGCTGGGCGCGGTCAGGACCGTGAAGATCGACGGATCCGGATGGTCATAGCTGACCGTGCCGATCGTATTGAACCGGGCCGTATCGTATTTGTAGGGCACCAGATTGCCGTGCCAGGCAACCACGTCCAGCGGACTGTGGTCGAAGGTGGTGGTCCAAAGCCGCCCGGCGTATTTCTGGATACATTCGGTCGGGCGGTCGAGGTCCTCAAAGGCCGCGACCGGGGCCTGGAAGTCGCGCGGATTGGCCAGACCGTTGGCACCGATCGGCCCCAGGTCAGGCAGGCGGAAGGGCGCACCGTAGTTCTCGCAGACATAGCCCCGGATCGGCCCGTCGCAGTCGACGCGGAACCGCACGCCGCGCGGGATGACGACGATCTCGCCGGGTCGGGCCGCAATCCGTCCCATCTCGGTGACGAAGGTCTGGTCGCCCGACTGCACCACGATCAGCAACTCGCCGTCGGCGTCATAAAACACCCGGTCGACCATCGACCGGTTGGCCGCATACAGATGGATGCCGATGCCGTTCAACGCCTCGGCGTCGCCGGTGCCGCCATAGGTGATCAGCCCCTCGACCCAGTCGGTCGGGGTATCCGGCATCGGCAGGGCGTCCCAACGCATGCGGTTGGGATTGGGCTCGGCCTCGGTGAAGGGGGCCGACCGCAGCCGTCCCTGGGGGAAGGGGCTGTAGGCCGGGTGCTGGGCCGACGGCCGCAGCCGGTACAGCCAGCTGCGCCGGTTTTCGGCGCGCGGCGCGGTGAAGGCCGTGCCCGACAACTGTTCGGCATAGAGTCCCATCGGGGCCTTCTGCGGCGAATTCTGCCCCTCGGGCAGGGCCCCGGCCACCGCCTCGGTGACGAAATGATTGCCGAAGCCGGACTGGTAGTGGGGCGCTTTGGCGCGAGTCGTCATGGTGCGTATCTCCCTGCTGATGGTTTAGCGCCGCCGCCGCGGCACGTCACCCGTCTCGACCACCTTCACCCGCGTGACGGGGCGATTCAGTCCAGGGCGCAGATGTCGGGCAGGCCGCGCAGGGCCCCGGCGTGGTCAAGGCCATAGCCGACCAGAAACCGGTTGGGCGCGTCCCAGCCGACGAAGTCCGGCTCGGGCGCACGCGGCAGCGGCCAGGGCTTTCTGGCGAAGACACAGGTCAGCACCTCGGCCGCCCCGGCCTCACGGGTGATGCGAACCGCCTCGGCCAGCGACAGACCGGTGTCGAACACATCGTCGAGGATCAGCACCCGGCGGCCGGCGATCGGTCGCTGGAAAGGGGCATAAACGTCGATCTTGCCGCGGCTGGACCGGGAGTCTCCGTAGGAGGCCAGCCACAGGGCGTCGAAACGGACGTTGCGGCCGACCCGCGCCAGGGCCCGGGTCAGGTCGGCGGCAAACCACAGACCCCCGGTCAACAGCACGGCGGCCACGGTCTCGTCGTCGATCACCGGCGCGATGCGCGCGGCCAGATCGGCGACGATGCGCTGGATCTCGGTCTCGGGCAGCAGGACGGTCGGGGTGGCCGGTGCGGCCTGGGGGTCATCAGCCATGATGGGAGGCCGATACCGCCTCATCGCCCGTCGCGTCGAGAGTCGGGGCCGCCACAGGCACGGCGTCCAGCGGATGCAGGTCCCCCGGCTCCGGCACCGGAGCCAGGGCCGGTCGCAGCCCACCCTCGTCGGCCGTGGGCAGGGGGCGGGGGGCCGGAGCGACCGGTTCAGCATGGGCCGCATGCGCCGGGCGGACGGGCTGACGGGCCGCCTCGGGCGACAGGAAGACCACATCGACCCCGGCGGCCTTGCTGCCCGGATCGGCGATCAGGACGGCAAAGCCCTGGACCTTGCCCGGCAGCACCGGGGCGGCATCGATCCGCACCACGGCATGACCGATCTCGGCTCCGTGGGCGTCCAGCAGGGCCAGACGCACCGGCGGGGCGACGACCTCGTCCGAACGAACATTGCGCAGGGCCCCCGAGACCAGCACCCGGTCCGGCGCGCCCGGAGCGGCGCGGGCGGTGATCGCTTCGAACTCGAGACCGGTCGGATTCACGGGCGACCCGACCGCGGCATAGGCGGCGGCGGCGCGGGGATACAGTTCAACCACCTCGACCCGGAACAGCCAGCCGGCGGTCAGCAGGGCGACGAAGGCCGAGGCGATCCCGGCCCAGACCGCCCCGTGGGCGGCGGCCCGACGCAGGCGGCGCTGTTGCTCGGCCCGGGCCCGGAAGGCCTTGGGCAGTTCAGGGGCCGGGGTCTCGGCCAGGGTTTCGGTGGCCTCGTCCCGCTTGCCGAATCCGGTGGCCGCCGTCGGGGCGGAAACTGAATCCGCAGCCGTGGTGGCGGCCTGCTCCGAATCGGCGATCAGGACCGCGGCGGCATTCAATTCCAGCGGTTCGTCGGTGCTGGCGTGCCAGACATGGCTGCAGCTCTTGCAGCGCACGCGGCGCCCGCCCGGACCGATCGCATCGTCGGGGGTGAAATAGCTGGTGGCGCAGGACGGGCAGGTCAGTATCATGTGGTCTGACTGCGAGGCGTTGAGCCCCCTCCCGTCGAGGCGACATTCCGCCTCGATCCCATAAGTAACCTATGCCCGAATCGCCCCGCCGCATCGCCGAACCCGACTCCGCTGCCGCCCCCGTCCGCCTTGAGGGCGTGGGATTCGGCTATGCGGATGCGCCCGGCGTGCTTCGGAACATCGACCTTATTCTGCCGCGTGGCTCTTTCCACTTCCTTACCGGTCCGTCCGGGGCGGGAAAATCGTCACTGCTCAAGCTCCTGACCCTGGTCGAACGACCGACCACCGGCAGGCTGCGCCTGTTCGGGGACGACGTCACCTCCCTGCCGCGCTGGGCCATTCCGGCCGTGCGGCGGCGCATGGGGGTGGTGTTCCAGGACTTTCGCCTGCTGGATCACCTCAGCGCCTTCGACAATGTCGCCCTGCCGCTGCGGCTGGCCGGGCTGAAACGCGACGACTATGTCGGCAATGTCGCGGAAATGCTGGACTGGGTCGGTCTCGGCGACCGTATGGCCGATGCGCCTCCCTCCCTGTCCGGGGGGGAGAAGCAGCGGCTGGCCATCGCCCGGGCCGTGATCAGCCGGCCCGACCTGATTCTGGCCGATGAACCGACCGGCAGTATCGACGCGGCCATGGGCGAGCGGCTGCTGCGCCTGTTCCAGTCGCTGAACCAGCTGGGCACCACCGTGCTGATCGCCAGCCACGACCAGGCCCTGGCCGCCCGTTCGGGGGCCCGTATCCTGCGTCTCGAGAGCGGTCGCCTGGTCGGAGACCGGTCATGATCGCCGCCCTGACCCGCCGCCCCCCCGGCCTGCTGCCGCGTGACAGCGCCGGCGAGCCCTGGCTGGCGGCGGTGATCGCCATCCTGTGTTTCCTCGCCTGTCTGGCCGCCGTCGGGGCCGCCTCGGCCGACCGGGCCGCCCACGGCTGGGCCGGCCAGTTGCGGGCCGAGGCCACCGTCCAGGTCCGGCCCCGCGTCGGCGAGAGCGGGGCCGGGGCCGCCGCCCGCGCCGCCGAGACCCTGGCCGGGGTCGACGGGGTGGCCGAGGCCGAGGCCATGGATCGCGAGACCGCCGAGGCCCTGCTGCGTCCGTGGATCGGCGACGCGGTCCTGCCCGACCTGCCCCTGCCGCATCTGGTCACCGTGCGGCTCGATCCGGCCGCCCCCGCCAGCGCCGTCACCCTGAGTCGGGCCCTGGCCGAGGCGGGGCTGGACGCCAGCGTCGACGACCACAGCCTGTGGCGCGGCGAGGTCGAGCGCGCGGCCATGATCATCACCCTGCTGGCCGGGGCCGCCTTCCTGCTGACCGCCCTCGCGGCGGGCGCGGCCATCGCCTATGCCACCCGGGCCGCCCTGGCGGCCCAGCGGTCGGTGATCGAGACCCTGAGCCTGAACGGGGCCGCCGACGGCACCATCGCCCGCCTGTACCAGACCCGGTTCGGCCTGCTCGCCGCCGGGGCCGGGGCGACCGGGGCCATCGCCGCCGCCCTGCTGGTCGCGGGCCTGCGCGGCCTTGGCGGCAGCGACGGCATCAGCCCGGCCCTGCCCCTGGCCTGGAGCGACCTGTGGCTGCTCTCGCCATGCCCGCTTCTGGCGGCTACGGTAGCGGTTGTCGCGGCGCGTATCACAGCGCTGGCGAGCCTGCGACGGCGGCGTTAGGTAAGGGCTATGAAGTTTCTGACTCTCATCGCGATCGTGGCCCTGGTCTGGCTGGTCGGCCTGTTCGCCTTCGCCGACCGGGTACGCAATCTGACCCCGGCGGACGAACCGGGCCGGGCCGACGCCATCGTGGCCCTGACCGGCCCCTCGGCCGAACGGGTCAATGTCGCCGTGCGCCTGCTGGAACAGGGCAAGGGCCGCCGACTGCTGATCTCGGGCGTCAATCGCGAGGTGCGTCGCCAGGAGCTGCGCGCCCTGACCCCCGGGTCAAACCGTCTGTTCAACTGCTGCGTCGATCTGGGCTTCGAGGCCGAGGACACCTCGGGCAATGCCCGCGAGATCGCCGCCTGGGCCGAGACCAAGGGCTATGACAGCCTGATCGTGGTCACCTCCGACTACCATATGCCGCGCAGCCTGGTGGAGATCCGCGCCGCCGCCCCCGGCGTGACCCTGACCCCCTATGCGGTCTCCACCCCGTCGCTCGACGATTCGCGCTGGTGGCGGGCTGCCGTGACGGCGCGGCGCATGACGCTGGAATATATGAAATACCTCGCCGCCCTGACGCGGGCCGGTGTGCATCGCCTGACCGCTGACGACGCCGCCGCGACCGATTCCGATGCAGCCGCGACCGAAGCCTCGCCCGCGTGACCAGCGTCCGCTCCCTGCTCTTCGTGGTCTGGCTGTATCTGTCGATGGCCCTGTTCGCCGTCGGCCTATCTCCGGCCCTGCTGATGCCCTACCGCCAGGCCATGTGGGTGATCCGCAACTGGGCCCGCTTCTGCCTGTTCGGCCTGCGCTGGATCGCGGGGGTCAAGGTCGAGTTCCGCGGCCTCGAATACCGGCCCGCCGGCGCAGCCCTGATCGCCGGCAAACACCAGAGCATGCTGGACGTGATCGCCCCGTTCGCCATCCTGCCGGACAACTGTTTCATCATGAAGCAGGAGCTGGCCCCCCTGCCCTTCTTCGGCTGGTTCGCGACCAAGACCCGGATGATCGCCGTGGACCGCTCGGCCCATTCCAAGGCGCTGAAGGCCATGGTGCGTCAGGCCCGCGACCGGTTCGCCGAGGGCCGGCAGATGCTGATCTTCCCCGAAGGCACCCGCACCCCGGTCGGGGCCGCGCCCGACTACAAGCCCGGCATCGCCGCCCTGTACCGCGACCTGGACTGCCCCTGCACCCCGATGGCCACCAACTCCGGCGTCCACTGGCCCGCCCACGGGTTCCGGCGCTATCCGGGGACGATCGTCTATGAATTCCTGCCACCGATCCCCGCGGGGCTGAAGCGGGATGTGTTCATGGCGCGGCTGGAGCGGGAGCTGGAGGCGGCGTCGGATGCGTTGCTGGCGAAGAGCCCAGGCCAGTCAAAGGGCGCGGAACGTGCGCTCTAACTATTATGCGTTCCTGACCATCGCTCTCATTTGGATGGCGATCATCATGGGCTTCGTCGGCCAAATCATGTCGGTCATCGGCCCGTTCTGGTACCTGCTTTTTGGGGTGAGTGCCTTGGTGACGCTGGTCGTCGGCCAATGGTTCGTCTGCCCCTACTGCGATCATCCACTGGTCCAGCCAAAGATGATTGTCGGCGACCGTAAGGTCACAGGCTACGGAATGTTTCCGGGCCGCATCTGCACCTCATGCGGCGAAGACGTGACCCGGAATTAGACTTGCGTCTTCACCACATGCGCGCAGGGCACAAAGGCGCTGTCTAAAGCCCCAAATCTTCCCGCAGCCGCCCGATCTGGTGCATCCGCTCATGCAGCACGGTGACGATGCCGATGTCGCCGTCCGTCAGATGCCGCCAGTAGACGAGGTGGCGTTCATAGCGAAAGACATAGCCTTCCACCCCGAAGGCGGCCGGGATCGGCCGGGACGCCACGCCGTGCGTCTCGATCCGCGCAAAGGCGTCGAACAGGCCGGTGATATAGCGCTCCGCCTGGGCCTCGCCCCAGCGGTCGCGGGTATGGCGGTAGATGGCATCGATGCGGTGCGACGCCGCCTGCTGGACGCGGACGGCGGCCACCCGCTCAGCTCCGGTTGCGGGCGATGACCTCGGCCGCGGTCAGGGCGACATAGGATGACTCCGGCGCGGCGAAGGCCTGGGTCAGTTCCGCCTTCAGCCGGTCGAACGCCTCCTGCTCACGACGGTCCATGTCGCGCCGGACGAGGTCGCGCACATATTCGCTGATGTTCTCATAGGCTCCGTCCTCGCCGACGTTCGAGGCAACGAACGCGCTCAGCGCGCCGCTGAGGCGGACGGTCATTGTGGTGGTTCGGGACACGGCTCGCCTCCTGCTGCGTCTTCAGAATACGCAATAATGAAGACACCGCCAAGTCGCGGCCCCTGCAGTCCCGGGTAGGGCGCGAACCACCATTGTCATCCCGGACGCCGCGAAGCGGCGAGCCGGGACGGATTGTACACTCCTGAGCGGGGCCTCCCGGAAATCGCGGCGCGATTGTCCGGGAGCCGGGTGCCGCCGCGCTGAGCCTGACCCTTCTCCCGGATAGCGGCTGACGCCGCTTCCGGGAGGTTGTCGTTGCTGCACATGAGCGTCCCGGATCTCCGCTTCGCGGCGTCCGGGATGACAAGCCGACCGAGTCAGGAATGAGGGGTGACGGTCCCTACCGCAGTGTCCCCCACGCCAGCGCATGCACCTGGTCCCGGCCCAGGGCGGCGGCCATCGGCGGGGTGGCGAACAGGCTCGCGATGGCCGGGTCGCGCACATTCAGCCCGCCGGTGAAGGCCCCGAAAGCGGGCAGGATCAGTCGCGATCCGTCCGTGACGAAACAGGGCCGCCGCACGCCGCGTCCGTAGGCCGCGACCCGGGCGGCCGGGTGCAGGTGGCCGGCGACCTCGCCCGGCTGGTCACCGGGCTGCGGCTCATGCACCAGACGCAGCGGGCCCAGCGACAGGGTCTCGACCACCGTGCCGGTCAGGCCGGACAGGTCCTCGCCAAGCGCGACCCGGTCGTGGTTGCCCTCCAGCCAGATCCAGTCGCGGGCGGCGGCCAGCCGGTCCAGCCGGGCGCGGTCGTCCGGGGCCATGCGGCCGATGGCGCGGGTGTCGTGGAAACTGTCGCCCAGAAGGACGACCCGGTCGGGGTCCAGGGCCGCGATCTCGACCTCCAGCCGCTCCAGGGTGGCGGCACTGTCATAGGGCGGCAGCATCTGGCCGCCGGCGGCATAGGCCGAGCCCTTCTCCAGATGCAGGTCGGCGGCGATGAGGGTGCGATGGGCAATGACCCACAAGGCCCCGGAGGCCCGCAGCACACAGGCCTCGCCCGCGATGCGCACCCGCAGACCGCCGCACGGGTGGCGGCTGGGGGACAGGGTTTCGCGCAGGGCGGCGTTCACGGCGACTCCTCCATCACCTCGGCGATCAGGGCCTCGGCCGAGTCCTCGAGGATCATGTCGGCCGCGCCACCGCCGACCCGTTCGCGACCGATCTGAACCAGCACGGGCACGCTGAACGGCGAGGGCCGGTCGAGGGCCACGGCACGGATATGGCCGCCGATCCGGGCCAGCAGCTGACCCAGTCGCGCCACGTCCAGCAGGCCCGCCGCCGCATCGGCGCGGGCGGTTCTGAGCAGCAAATGGTCGGGCTGGTGCCGGCGCAGGACGTCGTAGATCAGGTCGGTCGAGAAGGTTACCTGCCGCCCGCTCTTCTCGGCCCCCGGCTGGCGGCGCTCGATCAGGCCGGCGATCAGGGCGCAGTCGCGGAAGCTGCGCTTCATCATGAAACTCTCCTCCAGCCAGGCTTCCAGATCGTCGCCCAGCATGTCGGGCTGGAACAGGTCGTCGAAAACCAGCCCGTCCAGCGGCCGGACGGCCCAGATGGCCAGGGCATAGTCGGTGCAGACAAAGCCCAGCGGCCCGACCCCGGCCCGGTCCAGCCGCCGCGTCAGCAGCATGGCCAGGGTGGTGTGGGCCAGCCGCCCCTCGAACGGATAGCAGACCATGAAATTCCGCCCGCCGCGCTGAAAGGTCTCGATCAACAGGGAGTCGGCGGTCGGGATCAGCGAGCGGCGGTCCTGCAGCTCCAGCCATTCCCGCACATCGCCGGGCAGGACCCGCCAGTGGTCGCGGTCCTGGATCATCGCCCGCACCCGGACCGCCAGTGAGGTCGACAGCGGAAATTTCGACCCGCCGTAGGACGGGATTTTCGGGTCGCGATCCGTCGCGTGGGTGACCAGGGCATCAAGGCCGGAAATGCCCTGGAAGGCCCAGACCTGTCCGGCGAAGACGAAGGTGTCGCCGGGCGACATCTGTTCGAAATAATGCTCCTCGGCCTCGCCGATCTTGCGGCCGCCGATCCGGTTGCGCAGGGCCCCGCCGCGGCCCGAGGCGACCCGCACACTGAGGGTGGCGGCGGTGACGATGGTGCCGACATTCATCCGGTGGCGCTGGGCGATCTGGGGGGTGCGCACCCGCCAGAAGCCGTCGCGATCCCGCACGATCCGGGCGAATTTGTCATAGGTGCGCAGGGCATAGCCGCCGGTGGCGACGAAATCGACCACCTCCTCGAACGCCTCATAGGACAGGTCGCGATAGGGGCCGCAGCCGGTTACCTCGGCATGCAGGGCCTCGACCCGGAACGGTTCGGAACAGGCCACCCCCATCACATGCTGGGCCAGGGTATCGAGGGTGCCGACATGGACCGGCTCCCAGTCGAAGGCGTTCTCGGCCACCGCCTCGCGCGCGGCCTGGCATTCCAGGGTCTCGAACCGGCTGGCGGGGACCATCAGGGCGCGACTGGGCTCGTCCAGCCGGTGGTTGGCCCGGCCGATGCGCTGCACCAGGCGCGACGCCCCCTTGGGCGCGGCCAGCTGGATCACCAGATCGACGTCGCCCCAGTCGATGCCGAGGTCCAGCGTCGAGGTACAGACCACCGCCCTCAGCTCGCCCCGCGCCATGGCCGCCTCCACCTTGCGCCGCTGTTCCGCCGCCAGCGAGCCGTGGTGCAGGGCGATCGGCAGGTTCTCGTCATTGATGGCCCACAGCTGCTGGAACACGAATTCGGCCTGCCAGCGGGTGTTGACGAACACCAGGGTCAGCCGGGCGGCGGCGATGGCCTGATAGACCTCGGGCATGGCGTGCTGCCCCGTATGGCCGGCCCAGGGGACGTGCCCCTGGGACACCAGCACGTCGATGACCGGGGGAGAGCCGGGGTCGCCGCGGACGATCCGTACGTTTCCTTCTCCCCCTGTGGGAGCAGGCACTCCCGGCCGCAGCCACCCGGCGATCATGGCCGGATCGTCGACGGTGGCGGACAGGGCCACGCGACGCATGTCGGGGGCGAAGGCCTGCAACCGGCCCAGAGCGAGGCTGAGCAGGTCGCCGCGCTTGCCGCTCCAGATGGCATGAACCTCGTCCAGCACCACGCATTTCAGATCGGCGAAATAGCTTCGCGCCCCGTCCCAGGCGCAGAACAGGGCCAGCTGTTCGGGCGTGGTCAGCAATATGTCCGGCGGAAACTCGCGCTGGCGCTGCTTCTTCGACTGTTTGGTGTCGCCGGTACGGCTTTCGACGTGGATGTTCAGCCCGATCTCGCGGATCGGGGTCATCAGATTGCGCTCGACGTCGACGGTCAGGGCCTTCAGCGGCGAGATATAGAGGGTATGCACCCCCGACCCCGGGCCGAAGGCGGGCCGCGGGCCGCGTTCACTCAGTTCGATCAGGCTGGGCAGGAAGCCCGCCAGGGTCTTGCCGCCCCCGGTCGGGGCCACCAGCAGGGCATGGGACCCGGCCTCGGCCGCCGCGACCATCTCCAGCTGGTGCCGACGCGGGCTCCAGCCACGCGACGCGAACCAGTCGGCGAACAGCGGCGGCAGCGTTGCGGGAGCGGCAGGGGTCGTCACGACCGGTCTATAGCATGTTCCCGTTCCGTTTCACGCGTCGAACCGCTATCTATCGACTGTGTCCGACGAATCCGCCCTCGCCGCCGCCGTCCGTCCCGCCGTCACCGGTGCGGAGCCGTGGCTGGTGCTGCCGCCCGCCCTGGCGATCCCGCCGGGGGCGGGGGCGATCTGCGACGAGGCCGGAGCCCGGCGGATCGGGCGCGGCGCGGCCGAGGGGGCCTTTACCACCGCCCCGGTCATGGTCGCCCATGCCAGTCTGACGGCGCGGCGACTGGGGCTGGCCCCGCCACCGCGCTCGGCGGACCTGCTGGATGTGCTGGAGCTGTTCGCCTTTGTCCGCCCGGCCAAATTCTGCGCCCCCTCGCCCAGCGGCCTGGCCCTGGCCCTGGGTATGGTGGAACCCAAGGGGGCCGAGGCCCAGGCCGTGGCCCTGCGCCATGCCGCCGACGCCCTGCTGCGCGAACTGGCCGATCCGGCCTATCCGCGGCGCGAGGACGCCCTGACCCTGACCGAAACCCTGTCGAAAGCGGGCTGGAGCTGGGGCTGGCGGGTGTCCGGGGCGCTGCAGCACCAGCCGATGCGGGCGCGCCAGTATCGCGGCTCGGGCCTCGATGTCTGGAGCCGGATGGCGGAGTGGGAGGATGAGGCCCCGCGCGGCGAGGCCGGGTCCGTCCCCGTCGATTCCGAAAGCGCCCGCATCCGGCTGGAAAAGCTGCTGCAGGTCTCGGGTCTGGACGAGACCCGCCCGACCCAGTCCGACTATGCCGCCGAGGCCGCCTATGCCTTCTCGCCGCGCAGTGAGGAGGGGCGGCCGCGGATGCTGCTGGCCGAGGCCGGAACCGGCACCGGCAAGACCCTGGGCTATCTGGCCCCCGCCTCACTATGGGCCGAGCGCAACCAGGGCGCGGCCTGGGTCTCGACCTATACCCGGGCCCTGCAGCGGCAGATCGACCGCGAAAGCGCCGCCCTGTGGCCCGACCCGGCCGAGCGCAAACGCAAGGCCGTGGTCCGCAAGGGCCGCGAGAACTATATGTGCCTGCTGAACCTGCAGGACATGGTCCAGGCGGCCCAACTGGGCAATGGCGACCTGATCGGCATGGCCCTGGCCGCGCGCTGGGCCCTACATTCGCGCGACGGCGACATGACCGGCGGCGACTATCCGGGCTGGCTGCCCGGCCTGTTCGCGGTCGGATCGGGCCAGCAGGCCAGCGCCGCCAACCTGGTCGACCGGCGCGGCGAATGCGTCCACGCGGCCTGCCCCCACTACCGGCTGTGTTTCGTCGAAAAGACCATCCGCGCAAGCCGCCGCGCCGATCTGGTGGTGGCCAACCATGCGCTGGTCATGACCCAGGCGGCCTTCGACGGAGCCCGCTCGGCCCGGGGGCTGAAACAGGACGGCGAGACCGCGGCCCTGAAACGCATCGTCTTCGACGAGGGCCACCATCTGTTCGACGCCGCCGACAGTGCCTTCTCCGCCTGCCTTTCGGGTCAGGAGGCGGCCGAGCTGCGGCGCTGGATCCGGGGGCCGGAAGGACGCGGTCGACGCGGGCGCGGGCTGGAGCAGCGGCTGGGTGATCTGTGCGCGGACAATGAGGCGGCCCAGAAGGCGCTGAACGACGCCGTGCGCGCCGCCGCACAACTGCCCGGCGAGGGGGTGTCGGGCCGCATCGCCCCGGCTTCGGGCGAGGTCAATCCGATCGGGCCGATCGAGACCTTCCTGCTGGCGGCGCTGGACCAGCTGCGGGCGCGGACCTCCGAGACCGGCGGACCCGGCGGCATCGAATTCGGCATGGAATGCGCGCTGCGGCCGGTCAACGAACCGGTGCTGGAGGCCGCCCGCGCCGCCGCCCGGGCCCTGGCCGCCGTCGAGGCCCCGCTACTGGCCCTGTCGCGCCATCTGGAAGATGTGCTGGACGACGAGGCAACCGAGCTGGACGGGGCCCAGCGCGCCCGGATCGAGGGGGCCCTGCGTGGCCTCGACCGCCGCGCCCGCATGACCCTGCCCGGCTGGCGGTCGATGCTGGCGGCGCTGGACGAGGGCAGTGACGAGGCGGATCCCGATTTCGTCGACTGGCTGTCGGCCGAGGCCGCCTTCGGCCGCATCCATGACGTGGCCCTGCGCCGCCACTGGATCGACCCGACGGTGCCGTTGGAGGCGGCGGTGATCATGCCCGCCCACGGGGTGCTGGTGACCAGCGCCACCCTGTCCGACCCGATGGCGACGGGCGAGGGCGGCGACCCGTTCGACATGGCCCGGATGCGCACCGGTTCGGCCCGGCTGATCGAACCGGCCCGGACCCTGAAGGTCGAGAGCCCGTTCGACTATGCCGCCCACAGCCGCGTCATCGTCGTCAACGACCTGGTCAAGGACGACGCGCGCCAGACGGCGGCGGCGATGCGGGAACTGTTCCTGGCCGCCGGCGGCGGCGGCCTGGGTCTGTTCACCGCCATCCGCCGGCTGAAGGCGGTCTATGAGCGTCTGGGGCCGGATCTGGCCCGCGAGGGCATCCCCCTCTACGCCCAGCACGTCGATCCGCTGGAGGTCGGGGCCCTGGTCGATGTGTTCCGGGCCGAACAGGATTCCTGCCTGCTGGGCACCGACGCCGTGCGCGACGGGGTCGATGTGCCGGGCCGGTCCCTGCGCATCCTCGCCTTCGACCGGGTGCCGTGGCCGCGGCCGGACCTGCTGCACCGGGCCCGGCGCGAACGGTTCGGCGGACAGGGAGCCCAGGGCCGGGCCTATGACGACGCCCTGGCCCGGGCCCGCATCGCCCAGGCCTTCGGCCGCCTGATCCGGCGCGGCGATGACAAGGGGGTGTTCGTGATGCTGGACGCCGCCACCCCGACGCGACTGTTCGCCGGCCTGCCGCCGGGCACCGAGGTGCTGCGCATGGGTCTGGCCGAGGCGGTCGAGACGGTCGCGGGCTTCCTGGCCGTCCCGGGATCGCCCTCGCCGGGTTGAAGCCATTTCCCAGCTTTTTTTGGCCGTGGTCGCCTGATACTCACCGGGCATGACCGTGACCCCGCCGATCCGACGCCACAGCCGTACAGGCCTCTATGTCCCGCTGTTCATCGCCCTGGCCGTTCTGGCGGGATGGACCGGCTGGTGGTTCTATCTGACGCATCGGATCGAGACCGGGATCGAGGCCCGGACGGTCGAGATGCGGGCCGCGGGCTGGGATATCGGCCACGGCCGGATCACCACCACCGGCTGGCCGTTCCGGACCCGGATCGCCATTGCCTATCCCACCGTGACCGCCCCCGACGGCCACGCGATCGCGGCCCCGGCCCTGGTCGCCGAGGCCAATACCTACAATCCGGACAAATGGGTGATCGTCGCCCCGGACGGTCTGGTCCTGACCCGGCCGAACATGGGCAAGGTGGCGGTGCGCGGCGACGCCCTGCGCATGAGCCTCAGCCACCTCCGGGCCAACTTCCCCGACCTGCGCATCCAGCTGGACCAGCCGGTCTTCACCCCGCATCCCGGGGCCGCCCCCTTCCCCATCCTGCGCGCCGATCAACTGCAGATCGTGGCCCGGCCGCATATGGTCGACGGCCCCGCCGGAACCGCCGGGACGGCAACGACCGGGGCTGTCGACGTCCTGTTCCGCCTGACCGAGGCCCGGGCGAGACCGGGTGGCGTTCTCGACGGCCTCGCTGTCCAGGGCCCGGTCGGCGGCTGGATCGAGACCACGATCGACGGGGCCGACCATCAGCGTGGCCGGACCATGATCGGCGACCTCAGGGCCTGGGCCGGCGCAGGTGGTCGTTTCACGGCCGTGCGCGGTGAACTGAAGGCCGGAGTCAGCACCGCGACCCTGTCCAGCGACACCCTGACCGCCGGACCGGATGGCCGCCTGCGAGGCAGCGTCGCCCTGACCGCCGACAAGCCCCTGCCCGCCCTCGCCGGCCTGGCCCGTTCCGGCGTCTCCGGCGTCGACCGGGCCGCAGCCGCCGGAGCCGCCACGGCGACGGCCCTGACCGGTGACACCTCGGCCGTCAGCCTGCCCCTGGTCTTCCGTGACGGCCGTACCTGGCTGGGCCCTTTCGCCCTGGCCCCCGCGCCGAAACTGTTCTGATGCTGGTCGAGCCGCCGGTCGATCCAGCCCTGGACGCGCTGGATCAGGCTCTGCTGGCCGCCGTCCGGGCCCGGATCGCGGCCGGATCACGGACCTCCGTGGATGCCGATATCCTCGCCATTCGCGCGCGACTCGAAGAGGCCGACACCGGCGACGTCGCCGTATTGCGCGCCCTTCTGGGTCGACTGGACGTGGCCACGGGCGGCCCGCTGACGGTCTGGGGGCCGGCGGCCCGGCTGCTGGCGGTCGACCGCTATGGCTTGACGATCCAGTCGGCAGCGGACGCCGAGGCGGCGCTGGCGACGGTGCAGGGCAGCGGACGTGCCCTGATCGACCTGGGCGGCGGCAGGCCCTGGTGGGGTATGCTGCTGGCACGACCGGCCCTGCAGGTCACCGGTGCCCTGCCTGACGACCGTCACGGCCGGCCCCAGGCCCTGATGATCGAGACCCGCGCCCCGGGCCCCACCGGCGACGACCGCACCTTCTGGGTCAGTGACAGCCCGGCTCCCGAGGCGAAAATCACCACGGCCCTCGAGGCCGCCGGACTGGTCGCCTCACCGCTGATCGCGACGGGCGGCTTGAAGCTGTTCATGCTGGCGGGCTATGTGCAGGCCGACGACCCGCGCCTGACCGGCGCTCCGGGCAGCCTCACCGGCATTATCGGTGCGGCCCCGGTCTTCTGATACCAGGGATCCCCGCATGACCGACGACACGACTGCCTCCGCCGCCGAGGGTCCGATCGCCAAGCCCGGAATCCTCGACATCGCCCCCTATGTCGGCGGCAAGTCGTCGATCGCCGGTATCGCCGAGCCGATGAAGCTGTCGTCGAACGAGAATGCCCTCGGGGCCGGTGAGAAGGCGCGCGAGGCCTATGCCGCCGCCATCGGCGACATTCATCTGTATCCGGACGGACGCGCCGCCAGGCTGCGGACCGCCGTCGCCGACCATCACGGGCTGGAGCCTGACCGGCTGATCTTCGGCAATGGCTCGGACGAGGTCTTCGCCCTGCTGAACCAGACCTATCTGACCCCGGGCGACAATATCGTCACCGGCCAGTACGGCTTCCTCGCCTATCGCATCTCGGCCAAGGCCAACCAGGCCGAGGTCAAACTGGCCCCCGAGCCCGGCTACAAGGCCGAGGTCGAGGCCCTGCTCGAACAGGTCGATGCCCGCACCCGCATCGTCTATGTCTCCAACCCGTCCAACCCGACCGGCAGCTACAACAGCGACGAGGAGATCCGTCGCCTGCACGCGGCCCTGCCGGCCCACATCCTGCTGGTGGTTGACGAGGCCTATGCCGAATTCGTGGTCGAGCCCGACTGGGAGACTGCCTTCCCCCTGGCCCGCGACGCCGCCAACATCGTCGTCACCCGCACCTTCTCCAAGATCCACGGCCTCGGCGGTCTGCGCATCGGCTTCGGCTATGCCCCGCTGGCCGTGGCCGAGGCGGTCGACCGTATCCGCCTGCCGTTCAACGTCTCGGTGCCCGGGCTGGAAGCGGCCACCGCCGCCCTCGGCGACGAGGCCCACCAGAAGGCCTCGCGCGACCTGGTCCAGACCTGGCGGCCGCGCCTGACCCAGGCCATCCGCGGCTTCGGCTTCGAGGTCATGCCCAGCGCCGGTAATTTCGTCATGGTCCGCTTCCCTGATGAGGCCCGCAACGCCACAGCCGCCAACGACTATCTGAACGGCAAGGGCATCATCGTCCGCGCCGTCGGCGGCTATGGCCTGCCCGACTGCCTGCGCATCACCATCGGCACCGAGGACCAGAACCGGGCGGTGATCGACGCGCTCAGCGAGTTCGCGGCCCGTTAGGTCGCGGTGTGACCGGGCCGGTGCACCTGTCGGCGGCCCAGGCCCGGCGCATCGCCCTGGCCGCCCAGGGTTTCGGCGTCGCCCGGCCCGACACCGCAGCGGCGCGGCATCTACGCCAGACCGCCCGTGATCTGGGCGTGATCCAGATCGACAGCGTCAATGTCGTCAGCCGCACCCACTATCTGCCGGCCTTCTCCCGCCTGGGTCATTATCCACGCGAAACCCTCGAGGCCGAGGCCTGGGGCCGGACACCCAGTTTCTTCGAATACTGGGGCCATGAGGCCTCACTGCTGCCGCTGGACAGCCAGCCGCTGTTCCGCTGGCGCATGGCCCGGGCCGAGGCCGGCGAGGGTCTTTGGAGCGGCACCGCCCGGTTCGGCCGCGAACGGCGCGCCTATATCGACGGCATCCTGGCCGAGATCGAACAGCGCGGCCCGGTCACCGGCGGCGATTTCGCCGCCGGCCCGCGCGGCGCGCCCGGCTGGTGGTCGTGGTCCGATGGCAAACGGGCGCTGGAATGGCTGTTCTGGGCCGGCAAGATCACCACCGCCACTCGCCGGGGATTTGAGCGCGTCTATGACCTGCCCCACCGGACCCTGCCCGCCGCCGTCCTCGACCGGCCGACCCCGACCGAGGCCGAGGCCCAGCGCCAGCTGGTGTGGATTTCCGCCCGGGCCATGGGCGTGGCCACCGCCGCGGACCTGCGCGACTATTTCCGCCTGCCGCTGGCCGACGCCCGCGCCCGGATCGGCGAGCTGGTCGAGGCGGGCGAACTGGTGCCGGTGACGGTCGAGGGCTGGGACAAACCGGCGTTCATGGTCCCGGCCTGTCGCAAACCCCGGCGCATCGCCGCCCGGGCCCTGCTGTCGCCGTTCGACAATCTGATCTGGTTCCGCGAACGGACCGAGCGGCTGTTCGGGGTCCGGGTCCGGCTGGAGATCTACACCCCGGCCCACAAACGGGTGCATGGCTACTATGTCCTGCCCTTCCTGCAGGACGAGGCCATCACCGCCCGGATCGACCTCAAGGCCGACCGCAAGGCCGGTGTCCTGCGTGTCCAGGCCGCCTGGCGCGAGCCGGACGCCGATGGCGAAACACCCGGGGCCCTGGCCGAAGAGTTGCGCCTCGCCGCGCGCTGGCTGGGTCTGGACCGCGTCGAGGTGGTCGAGCACGGCGATCTGGCATCCACACTGACGGGCGCGCTGAAGCGGGGCGACTGACCGGCCGGCGATCAGTTGCGTCGGAATATCCGGCTCGCGGCCCATCCGGTGAAGGCGGCCAACAGCACGCACAGAATCCCGTAGATCCAGGGCTGGCGGTGGGCGAACTCATAGACGTCGCGCTCGATGCCGACCTTTTCCACCGTCAGGGTCAGGTTGGAGACCGAGGCCGGGGCCCCGTCCTGGAACAGCCAGACCTCGGCAAAATACTGACCGGTCGGGGCCACCGTCGGCAGGTCGACCTCGGCCCGGAACAGCCCCTTGTCGACGAACTGGACCCCTTCGGGATCGGTATTGTACAGGGCCGCGGCCTCACGCAGCCGGATCACGGCCCGGCGCCAGTCCAGATAGTCCTCGCCCAGCCGGCTGATGACGACGTCGCGCACCCCATAGCGGGTCACGGTGCTGGACTCCTCGGGCGCATCGATCCGCAGGTGGTCGACCCCGACGCCGAGACGGCGCAACTGGCCGAAATCGGCGATATCGCCCAGTGGCCGGGTCGAGGCCGTCATGTAGAAGCCCGGAGCCCCCTCGAACAGCACCGGCCGGCTGTTGAGCCAGACCCCGAGCGTGCGCGACTTCTTGACCAGACGCACCGGCGCATCAGGCCCGCGAACCACCACCACGACATCGGCGGGCCGATCGGTCGGATTGAACACCGCCCCGTACAGGACGATGGAGGCCCCGCGGAACCCGGAGTCGACCCGCACCCGGGCGTCGGTCAGGGCGGCGGCGACCCGCAGGTCACCCTGGGTCGCCACGGACCGTTCCGGGGCCGGGGCCTCATAGGCCGGAGGCGGTGGCTGCAGTTGCAGCATCATCCTGCCACCCCCGGTGCCAGGCTGAACAGATCCCCCGGCCGCACGAACAACTCCAGCCCCATCTGGATACCGACCAGCAGGACGATCAGGCCGAGCACCGCGCGCAGTTCCTCGGCCCGGAACCGGCCGGACAGCCGGGCCCCGAACTGGGCCCCGACCACGCCGCCGAACAGCAGAAGGCTGGACAGGACGATATCCACCGTCTGGTTGCGTCCGGCCTGGAGCACGGTCGTAATGGCGGTGGTGATGATGATCTGGAACAGGCTGGTGCCGACGACGACACTGGCCCGCATCCGCAGCACATACAGCATCACCGGGATAAGGATGAAGCCGCCACCGACGCCCATGATGGCCGACAATATGCCGACGAACCCGCCCAGGGCGATCAGGGGGATGACGCTGATGTAGAGACCCGAGCGCGGGAACCGCATGCGGAACGGCAGGCCATACAGCCACATCGGGCGACGGCGCACCTTGCGCGGAGCCGTCTCGCCGCGCCGCCGGCGCAGGATTTCGGTCAGGCTCTCCTTCAGCATCAGCGAACCGATGACACCGAGGAACAGCAGATAGGACACGGCCACCGCCAGGTCGGCCTGTCCGAGCAGGCGCAGATAGCGGAAGATCTCGACGCCGAGCAGCGCCCCCAGGGCCCCGCCCCCGGCCATGATTCCACCGATGCGGTAGTCGACCAGACCCTGGCCGGAATAGCTGATCACACCGGAGGTCGAGGAGGCCACGACGTGGCTGGCCTGGCTGGCCACCGCCACGGTCGGCGGGATGCCCATGAACACCAGGATCGGGGCCATCAGAAACCCGCCCCCGATCCCGAACAGACCGGACACGAATCCAACGACCGCGCCCAGGATCACCAGGAACGGCCAGTTCACCGAAACCTCGGCGATCGGAAGATAGATATCCAAAGGACGCGCCTTCGGCTGGAACGAACGCTAGGCGCCGGGAAGGCGACGGTGAAAACCTCTTAGCGGTCCGGGAGGCAGGCCGCCACCCGATGCACGCGACAGGCGGGTGTCATCGATCAATATTCGGTCGAAACCTAGGCCAGGGGCGCGGCCTCGAACGTTTCTGCGGCGGCCCTGGCCACCCGGCGGGCTGAAGCCGGAACTGACGGGCCGAGGCGGTCCGCCGCGGCACGGGCATCCTCGTCGCCGGCGCGGGCAGCAATCATGTACCATTTGTAGGCTTCGCCGGCGTTGGGGGCCACGCCCTCCGCGCCGTTCTCATAGATTCGGGCGACATTGTACTGGCTGTCGACAAGACCGGTCCTGGCCGCCTTCAGCAGCCACGCCAGGGCCTCGGCACCATTACGCGGACCGCCGACGCCTTCGAACAGATACAGGCCGTAATTGTGCATGCCGCGCGCATTGCCACCCTCGGCCGCGCGCCGGACCCACCGACGGCTTTCCTCGAGATTGATGGCCACACCGTTGTCGCCGGTCTCGAACAAGCCGGCCAGATGCGTCTGGGCGGTCGTATTGCCGAGGCTGGCCGAACGGGTCAGGGTCTCGACCCCGAGCACGTCGCCGGCGTCCAGTTGCTCAACCGCACTGGCGTACAGGGCCTCGCCTTCGGATACTGCCCCGGTCGAGGGCGGTGGAGGCAAGGTGGTCGTCGGGCTGGTGGCCAGGGCCAGCATGGGGCCCGCGGCGGCATTGGCACCGGCACCGAACCCGCCACCGAATCCACCCAGCGAGAACTGCGGGAGGCCGCCCTCGCCGGTCAGCTGGTCATAGGCATAGGTGCCTCCAACCACGAGGCACACGGCTGCGGCCGAAGCCCCGAGCGCCTTGCGGACCGTGCCGCCGTCGCGGGCGGCCTGTTTGTCGAGACGTTCCTGCAGCCGGGACTTGCCGCCCCTCTTCAGACCGAAGCCTGAACGGGCCGGGGCCTCGACCTCGGCGGGGGCCATGGCGGCGCGGGCCGCCTCGATCGCCTGGCGGGTCGTGCTGGCCCGGCCGGCGGCGGCGGCGGCGCGCAGGGCGCGGGGGTCGACGAAATCCGTCTCGGCGGCGAAATCATCCGTCTCCGCGTCGGGGACGGTGGGGGCGACGGCGGCGGTTGCCTCCAGCGCATCCGAAACATCGGCCCCGCCGAAGCCGGCCATCGGCGAAGTGGCCGCGGACGGGCGACCGAACGGCACATTGACCGGCTCGGGATCGGCGATGACGACCGGCTCAGGCTCCGGCGCGCGCAGCACGGCCTCGCGCACGACCTCGGCGGCGATGGCGGCGGCCGTCGGGGCGGGTTCGACAAGGGCGGCCGGCTCGGGGGCCGCGGCCTCCATGAACGGTGCCGGGAACGGCGCAGGGTCGGACTCGCCGGTGATGGCCACGTCGGTCCAGGCCGCGTCATCTTCAAAACTGTTGCTGAAATCGTCGTCCTGGAAGGCGGTCGCGCGCCAGTCCGGTCGAACCACGGTGGCCTTGCCGGCGGTCACGGCGGCGGCGGCACTGCGTTGTTCCAAGCTTTCGCGGGCATCGGCCAGAAGCTGGGCGGTGCGCTGCTCGCTCAGGCGAACGCGTTCGGCCAGCTCGCCCGAGGTGCGCTCGAACCGCTGCTCGACGGTGGCGGTGCTGTCGGTCAGGCGTTTGGCAATATCGTCCAGCGCCTGGGACGAGCGGCGCTCGGACTGGGCGATGCGGTCGCTGAGCCGGTCGGAGATCCGGGTGATCTCGCCACCCAGCTTCTCCAGCGCCAGGACGTGACGGTCCTCGGCGGCGACCAGTTTGTGATCCACGGCCTGGGTGTAGCGGCCGATGTCCTGTTCGACCTTCTGGGACAGGGTCGCGCCGAGGCGGTCCAGCCGCGCCGGTACGTCCGTCTCGATCGCCGCGACCCGACCGTTCAGGTTCTGGGCAATGCGCAGAACCTCACGACCCATGGCCTCGACGGCCTGGGCCGAGCGCTGCTCGGCGGTCCGGGCCTGTTCACCGATCGACAGGACGGTCTGCTCGATCCGCGCCATGCGGTTTTCGGTCTCGGCCGTGTCCAGCCGGCGCATCATCTCGGTGCGATTGGTCTCGACCTGACGCGACAGGGTCTCGGCCAGCTTCTCGAACCGGGCCGCCTCCTGGGAGGCCTCAGGCCCGCCCCGGGTCTCGGCCGCCCGCAGCCGCTGATCGAGACCGGCAAAGGCCCGCTCCAGGCCGCGCAGCGCCTCACCGGTCGTGGCCTGGGCCGCGTCCAGACGCGCCGCCACGGCGGCCATCATGTCCGTCCCGGCACCGGGCCCGGCGACCTTTTCGACCGCGTCCATACGTTGGCGCAGCTCGTTCACGCCCGAACGCTGACGCTCCTCGATGTCATACAGCCGCCCGGCCAGACTCCCCAGGGTGGTCTCGACCTTGCTGAAGGTCTCGACGGTCCGCGGACCGACCTCCTGCTCAAACCGGCGCAGCCGTTTGTGGCCCTCGCGCAGCTCCTCGGCGATATCGTCGATACGGCGACCCGAGGCGTCGGTCTTTTGATCCTGGTTTTCCAGCCGCCGGACCAGTCCGGTCACAGCCTGGTCGACCCCCTGGATGGCGACCGTCGAGCGGCGCTCCGACGCTTCCAGCCGGGCGGCGATGGCGTCGACCGACGCGCTCAGCCGGTCCCACGGGGCATCCGGGGTCGAATAGGCGTCATCGACGCGGCGGTAGCGTCCGCGACGATCAATGGACTCTGCGGCGTGCTCGCGACGCGACAGGGGCACGACCCCGTCATCATCGTCTTCGAGAATCATCGTGTTCAGCCACTCGCCAAGCGTCATGCCTGAGCGCCGCGCGAGATCCTTGGCGATCTCGCGCGCCTTGGGCTCGATACCCTTCACGCTCCACGGCGCGGCTGCGCTCACTTGATTCGCCTCCCGACCTACAGACTGGACGCTAGACGCCCAGATCAGGGGTGTAAACGCATGGTTAACCCCAAGATGTAGGGTGCGACCGATCTTCCTGTGGACAGCGCTCCCGACCCGCCGATTTCTCGCCTGATCATGGTTAACCAGTCGTGAAGATTAACCTTCCGGCAAGGAATTCGGCCTTGCGCGGAGACGCGGCACCCGCCATCTGCTGACGCGTGGACCTGCCCCTGACCCTGACCCTGCTGGCCGCGGCCGTGGCCCTGACCGCCTTCGCCGGCTGGCGCGGCGCGCGACCGTGGGATCCGCGCAGGGGCGTACGCATGGTCCCGTGGCGCTTCATCATGCTGCTGTCGGCGGCGTCGGTCTTCATCCTGGCGATCCATCTCGGCACCCTGTTCGGCGTGCCGCAGCGACCCTACTGACCGACCCGGTCGCCGACCGGGTTCAGCCGCCCGCCAGACACCAGGCCAGAACGGCCTTCTGGGCGTGGATGCGGTTCTCGGCCTCGTCCCAGACCAGCGACTGCGGACCGTCGATCACCGCATCGGTGACCTCCTCGCCGCGGTGCGCCGGCAGACAGTGCAGGAAGACGGCATCGGACGCGGCCGTGGCCATCAGAGACTCGTCGACCGTATAGGCCTCGAACGCCGCCAGCCGGTCCTCATAGTCGCCGTCGCCCATCGACACCCAGGTGTCGGTGATCACCACATCGGCCCCGGCCACCGCCTCGCGCGGATCGCTGGTCAGGGTGACATGGTCGCCGCCCCGGGCCAGGTCGCGCAGGTCGGGATGGTAGTCGGCCGGGCAGGCGACGTTGAAGCGAAAGCCGAATTTCGGGGCCGCATGCATGAAGCTGTGACAGACGTTGTTGCCGTCCCCGACCCAGGCCAGGGTCTTGCCGGCGATCGGGCCGCGCTGTTCCTCGATGGTCTGCAGGTCGGCCAGTATCTGGCACGGATGGCTGCGGTCGGTCAGGCCGTTGATCACCGGCACGGTGGCGACGCGGGCGAACCGTTCGACGTCGTCATGGCTGTTGGCGCGGATCATCACCGCATCGACCATGCGCGACAGGACGCGGGCCGTATCCTCGACCGGCTCACCGCGACCCAGCTGCATATCCCCGGCATTGGCGATGATCGAGTCCCCGCCCAGCTGGCGGATGGCGGCGTCGAAGCTGAAGCGGGTGCGGGTCGAATTCTTCTCGAAGATCATCGCCAGCACATGATCCGTGGCCGGCGCATCGGCGTCGACCCGCCCCCTGGGCCAGCCCTTGCGGGCGGCCTTGCGGGCATGGGCGTCATCCAGAATGCCGCGCAGGTCTTCGGCCGACAGCCGATGGATATCGAGAAAATGCCGCACCATCCGCCTAGCCCGCCATCTTGCCGCGCGCGAATTCGCAGGTCTTCTCGAAGCGGGCGATCGCCTCGGCCGCATCGTCGCGGGTGAAGTTCAGCGGTGGCAGCATGCGCACGCAATTGTCGCCACCCCCGGCCACCAGCAGATGGTTCTCGTCGCGGGCCCAGCCCATGAATTCGCGGTTGTTCGGGATCAGTTTGATGCCGATCAGCAACCCCTTGCCGCGCACATCGGCGATGACGTCCGGGAAGCGTTCCTTCAGCCCGTGCAGCTGCTGCTTCAGATAGCCGGCGATCTCGTTGACGTTGGCCAGGGTCTCCGGCTTCGAAATCTCCTCGAAGGCGGCGTTACCGACCGCCATGGCCAGCGGATTGCCGCCGAAGGTCGAGCCGTGCGCCCCGACGGTCATGCCCTTGGCCGCCTCGGCCGTGGCCAGGCAGGCCCCGACCGGGAAGCCGCCGCCGAGGGCCTTGGCGATGGCCATGATGTCCGGGGCCATGCCAGCCCATTCATGGGCCCACAGCTTGCCGGTCCGGCCCATGCCGCACTGGACCTCGTCGAAGATGATCAGGACGCCATGTTCGTCGCACAGCTCGCGCAGGCCACGCAGGCACTGTTCCGGCATGGCGCGGCAGCCGCCCTCGCCCTGCACGGGCTCGACGATGATGGCGGCGGTGGTCGGCTGGGCGATGGCCGCCTTGATGGCGTCGTGGTCGCCCCATTTCAGCTGGTGAAAGCCGGCCATCGGCGGACCGAAGCCATCGGTATAGCTGGGGTTGGCGGCGGCGTTGATGGCGCCATAGGTGCGGCCGTGGAACGAGCCGTCAAAGCCGTAGATGTCGATCCGCTCGGGCTGGCCGTTGGCCGAATGATATTTGCGCGCCGTCTTCAGGGCGCACTCGACGGCTTCGGTGCCGGAGTTGGTGAAGAAGACGACGTCGGCGAAGGACTTTTCGCACAGGGCGTCGGCAAGCGCCTCCTGGCCCGGAATCTTGAAGATGTTGGAGACATGCCAGAGCTTCTCAGCCTGGTCCTTGACCGCCTGGACCAGCTTGGGGTGGGCATGGCCCAGCGCATTGGTCGAGATGCCCATGACGCAGTCCAGATAGACCGTGCCGTCCGCCGCATACAGTCGGGACCCTTCGCCGCGCTCCACCTCGACCGGAGCACGATTATAGACACCCATCAGATGACCGGACATGGACGCAACCTCCAAAAGCGAGACGGCCCCGCCGCAGGATGCGCCGGGACCGCTGGATCAGGGGTCGATCTTGTCGGACGGGCGGGCGACGTAGTCAACACCGGCCCGGCGACGTTTGCGGCCTAGCTCTTCAGCCGCCATCCGGACCGGAACACCAGCCAGCAGGCCACGGCCAGGGCCAGGGTCAGGACCGCGCTGACCACCACACCGATCATCAGACTGCCGTCGGCATGGCCGATGAAGCCGGAGCGGAAGCCGTCGATCAGATAGAAGAAGGGGTTGAAATGGCTGATCGAGCGGAACGGCTCGGGCAGGCGTTCGATCGGATAGAAGGTGCCGCTGAGAAAGGTCATCGGCATGACCACGAAATTCTGCACCGCCGACAGATGGTCGAATTTCTCGGACCACAGCCCGGCCAGAACCCCCAGCATCCCCATCAGCAGGGAGGCGACGATGCCGAACCACAGGATGGCGAACAGATTGGTGACCCCCAGCTTCGCGAACGGCAGCACGCAGACGGCGGTGACCAGCCCGACCACCATGCCGCGCGTCGCCGCGCCCAGCGAGAAGCCGATGGTCAGTTCCAGCGGGCTGAGCGGCGGGGTCAGGAAGTCGGTGGCCGTGCCCATGATCTTGGCCTGGATCAGGCTGGATGAGGCATTGGCGAAGGCATTGTTGAGAATGGCCATCATGATCAGGCCGGGCGCGACGAACTCGGCGAAGGGCGTGCCGTGCAGCGGCGGCCGCGCATCCTTCAGAGCCACGACGAAGACCAGCATATAGAGCAGGGTCGTCACCACCGGGGCGGCCACGGTCTGGGCCCCCACCTTCCAGAAGCGCCGCACCTCGCGCAGATACAGGGTCTGGACCCCGATCCAGTTGATGCCGTTGTAGCGACGGGGCGACGGCAGGCCGGACGGGCGGGTGGAAGCGAGATCAGTCATGTCCGCCAGATGCCCCCGGCAAGGCCCCGGCGCAAGGCGGGGCCGCCCACAGGCGTTTCACATACCGACGATTCAACATGTGGTTTCTGTGGACACACTGATTCGCAGATGTTGCGTCCGTTAACGTCTCGTTTACAAGTGGTGGTAGGCGCTGCCTCCCGAACGGAGCCGGTGCCCCTAGATATTGATCTGATTACCCCGGGGAGGGTGGCATGACCGCAGGCTGGACCGAAGACCGCGTAGGCGCGCTGAAGAAGCTCTGGCTTGAGGGCCAGTCAGCCAGCCAGATCGCCAAACAACTGGGAGGCGGCGTCACCCGCAACGCCGTGATCGGCAAGGTGCACCGTCTCGGCCTGTCGGGCCGCGCCGCGCCGTCGCAACCGGCCCGCACCACCTTCCGCGCCGCCCGTCCGCGGCCCGCAGCCCCGGCCCAGCCGTCGGCTCCGCGCCGTATCGAGACGGCCCAGCTGCGCCCCAACGCGCCCGTTCCGCCGACGCCCGAGCGTCCGCCGGAAATGCCCGGCACGGCCACGGTGATGACCCTGGGCGCGCACATGTGCAAATGGCCGATCGGCGATCCGTCGTCGCGCGAGTTCAGCTTCTGCGGCCGCCGCGCCTCGGAAGGCGTCTATTGCATCGAGCACGCCCGGGTCGCCTACCAGCCCCAGGTTCGCCGCGGCAACAAGGACGGGGCCACCGAACTGGCCCGCAGCCTGCGTCGCTATATTTAAAGGGCGCTATCGCGCTTCGCGCTGCTTGAGCGCGGGCGCGCGAACGCGCCGGGGGCGCACGGATTCATTTCGTGCGCCCTTCGCAATTCGGTCAAACGACCAACACAGATGGCTCCTATTTGAGCCGCCGTCCGCCCCGCTGGCCTTGCGTCGGCGGGACACGGGGCGGGACTGCGGTTATCCGGGTTGACGCAGTCCCTCACCCGCCCCTTCGGGGCTTGATGTTTTGCATTTGGTCTACCGCCCTGTCGGGTGGCTTGAGGCCGGACCTAGTTCAGCACCCGCCGCTCGCCCGGGACGTCCAGGCTGAAGGCCGGAATGACGGCCTCGAACGATCGCCCCTCGGTATCCGTCATCGAATAGCTGCCCACCATCGAGCCCGAGGCCGTGCCCAGCGGGCAGCCCGAGGTATAGGAATAGCTGTCGCCCGGCGGGATGGTCGGCTGTTCCCCGACCACGCCGGGGCCGCGCACATCCTCGATCTGGCCGCGGGCGTCGGTGATGATCCAGTGGCGCGCCACCAGCTGCACCGCCGCCGCGCCGCGGTTCTCGATCTCGACCTGATAGGCCCAGACCCAGCGCCCGGACTCGGGGTCGGACTGGCCCGCCAGATAGGAGGGCCGGACCCTGACGACGATGCCGTCGGTCTCGGCTTCATAGGCGTGGGTGTCATACATGGGCCCATGGTCCCGCAACCGACGCCGCCGTCAAGCACCCCGGGGGTTAGACGCGCTGCAAAAACGTGTAATCAGACCCCATGCAGTTCTCTGAAAACACCGCCCCGGGCATCCTGCCCTGCCAGTCCATCGAGGCCCTGATCGCCGGTGGCGCGATCACCTCGGACACCTCGTTCGACGCCGACCAGGTGCAGCCGGCCAGTCTGGACCTGCGCCTGTCCGACCAGGCCTGGCGCGTGCGCGCCTCCTTCCTGCCCGGCAGCCGCAAGGTCGAGGACCGGATCGCCGACGTCTCGATGCATACGGTCGACCTGTCCGGCGGCTTCGTTCTGGAAAAGGGCTGCGTCTATATCGCCCGGCTGCAGGAACGGCTGAGCCTGCCGAAAGGCCTGATCGCCCGCGCCAATCCCAAGAGCTCGACCGGCCGGGTCGACGTCTTCGTGCGGCTGCTGACCGATTCCGGTGCCCGGTTCGACGATGTCGCCGAGGGCTATGACGGCCCCCTGTATCTGGAGATCGCGCCCCAGACCTTTTCCATCCTGGTCCGGCCCGGCACCCGGCTGAACCAGCTGCGGCTGAAGGCCGGCGAACCGCCCAAGCTGGAGACCCGCAGCGTCGGCGTCGATCTGGATGGGACGACCGACGGTGTGGTCGGCTTCCGCGGTCGCCGCCACGCCGGGGTGGTCAATATGGATCACATCGACGGCCACGACCCGCGCGACTTCTGGGAGCCCCTGACCCTGCGCGCCGGCCAGCTGCTGCTGGATCCGGGTGAATTCTACATCCTGGCCTCCAGCGACGACGTCGAGATCCCGGTCGACCAGGCCGCCGAAATGACCCCGATTGACCCGTCGGTCGGCGAGTTCCGCGTCCATTACGCCGGCTTCTTCGACCCCGGCTTCGGCACGGACGAGGCCCACGGCGCGGGCTCCAAGGGCGTGCTGGAGGTGCGCACCCACGACACCCCCTTCCTGCTGGAACACGGCCAGATCGTCGCCCGTCTGGTCTATGAGCCCCTGATCGAACGGCCGAGCCGCCTGTATGGCGAGGGCGGCAGCCACTACCAGAGCCAGGGCCTGAAGCTGAGCAAGCATTTCCGGCCCTGGTGAGGGCGTAGGGGGCGGGCGTCCTGCCTCAGTTAACCCCGTACCGATTTCGACCGTGCAACGCCCGTCCGGCCCGCTATATCGGGGCCCATGTCGACGCCCCGCCCCAACCCGGTCCTGACCCAGCCCGTTCTGGCGGCCCTGCCCTATCTGGCCCTGCTGGGCGGGATGGTGTCGCTGTCGGTCGGGACGTCGTTCGCCAAACAGTTGTTCCCGGTCGTCGGGGCCGAAGGGACCTCGACCCTGCGGGTCGGGCTGTCGGCCCTGGTGCTGGTCTGTATCTGGCGACCGTGGCGGTTCCGGCTCAGCCGGGACGACGCCGGGCGGGTACTGATGTACGGCCTGGTCCTGGGGCTGATGAACCTGACCTTCTACCTGTCGCTGCGGACCATTCCGCTGGGGCCGGCCATCGCCATCGAGTTCGCCGGACCGCTGACCCTGGCGCTGGTTCATTCCCGGCGCTGGATCCATTTCGTCTGGATCGCCTGCGCCGTCACCGGTCTGGGCCTGCTGCTGCCCCTGCGTGGCGGCCTCCATGCGCTGGACCCGGTCGGCGTTGCCTTCGCGGCGGCGGCGGGCCTGTTCTGGGCCCTGTACATCATCTTCGGCAAACGGCTGTCGCACATGCACGCCGGACAGTCGGTGGCCCTGGGCATGAGCACCGCCGCCATGGTCATCCTGCCGTTCGGCGTCATCAGCGCGGGTCCGGCCCTGCTGGCCCCGTCGGTCCTGCTGCTGGGACTGGGCGTGGCGCTGGTGTCCAGCGCCCTGCCCTATTCGCTGGAGATGATCGCCTTGCGCCACATCCCCAAACGAACCTTCGGCGTCCTGCTGTCCGCCGAGCCGGCCATCGGCGCGATCGCCGGCCTGTTCCTGCTGCATGAGCAGCTCGGCAGCCTGCAATGGCTGGCCATCGGCTGTATCGTGGTGGCCTCGATCGGGGCGATCCTGACGACCGACACCCGGGGCGTCCCGACCCTCGGGCCGGGTGCCCCCGCCTAGGCATCCGGCCCAAGCGTCCGCCCTAGCCCAGCTTGTCCGCCTTGCGCAGGCCCGGGAACAGTTTCGCCCAGAGGCCGGTCGCGCCCAGGGCCGCGGCCCCGCCGAACACCGCCGCGCCGATCGGGCCCATCAGCCGGACCATGACCCCGGAATAGGCCTCGCCCAATTCGTTGGACGCCCCGATGAACAACATCGATACCGAGGACACCCGGCCACGCATGTGATCGGGGGTGGCGATCTGGATCAGGGTCTGGCGGATGTTGACGCTGATCATGTCGGCGGCCCCGCCGATGAACAGCACCAGGGCGCTGAGCCAGGCGACCTTGGACAGGCCGAAGATCAGGGTGCAGATCCCGAACACGGCCACGGCCCCGAACATCCACACGCCCCCGCGCCGCAGGATCGGAAACCGCCCCAGATACAGGGCCATGACCAGGGCCCCGACCCCGAACGAGGCCCGCAACAGGCCGAAGCCCTCGGGTCCGATCATCAGGATGTCGCGGGCGAACACCGGGGTCAGCAACGCTACCCCGGCCAGCAGCACCACGATCAGGTCCAGCGAGATGGCCCCCAGCACGATGCGCGTCGACCAGACGTATTGCAGCCCTTCCTTGACCGCGGCCCAACGCCGGATCAGGCCGTTCAGCCGCACCGGGCGACCACTGGTACGGATCAGCAGCATGGCCGACAGGCCGACCGCGAACATGCCCAGCGACACGCCATAGGCCAGGGGTGTCGAGATACCGACGATGACCCCGCCCAGGGCCGGGCCGGCGATGGCCCCGGTCTGGAAGGCCAGGGACTGGGCGACGATGGCCTTGGGCAGGGCCTTCATCCCGACCACCATCGGCAGGAAGGCCTGGCTGGCCGGAGCCAGGAAGGCGCGCGCCGCCCCGAATACACAGGCCACGGTCAGCAGCCCCCACAGCGGCGGTGACCCATGGATGGCCATGGCCAGGAAGGCGATGGCGCAGGCCGCCTCGACGCTGATGGAGGCGACCACGGTCATCCGCCGGTCGCGCCGGTCGGCCATCTCGCCCGCCGGCAGGGTCAGGGCCAGCATCGGCAGGAACTGCACCAGTCCGACCAGCCCCAGATACAGGCTGGCCTGTTCGATCGGGTGGTCGCGCCGGGCGATCTCATAGACCTGCCACAACAGGGCCGAGGACTGGACCTGGATGCCGAACACGGCGGCCAGCCGCCCGACCCACAACAGGCGGAAATCGCGCAGCTTCCAAGGATCGGTACCGGACGACTCCGGCGGGGTGGATTCAGCTGCGTCGGTCATGTTTGGGGTACGGCGTTCCGTCGCGATGTTGATAGCCGTCACCCCCGCGGGGCAGGACCATGTCGATGTCGGAATAGTCGACCCCGTCACCGCCGAAGTTGCGGCTGCCGACCTCCAGCAGGACCGCCTCGGCGTCCGACCGGTTCTGCAGCACATGACCGTTGGCCACCCCGGCCTTCCAGCCGGCGCAGTCGCCCGCCTTCAACACGGTCTCGCCGTCGTCCTCGACCAGAACCACCTCGCCTTCCAGCACCCAGACGAATTCGTCCTCGGTCTCGTGCCAGTGGCGCTGGCTGGACCAGGCCCCGGCCGGCAGGTGCAGCAGATTGACCCCGAACTGGTCCAGTCCGACGGCCTCGCCCAGCCGCCAGCGCCGACGCGGCTTGCACGGCGCGGCGAATTCCTCGGGATAGGTGGTGCCGTTCACCGTCGGGGCAGTGTCGATCTCGATCTTCGGCATGTCGGGTCACCCCTTCTCGCGCTGGTCCGATGTCCCTAAAGCATAGGACCATGAGCGACGCACCCCCTGCCCTGATCGATCCCGTCGAACTGACCCGTGACCTGATCCGCCGACCGTCGGTGACCCCGGTCGACGCCGGGGCCATGGATATGATCGAGACCCTGCTGACCGGCCTCGGCTTCCACTGCCGCCGCATGCCGTTTGAGGGGATCGAGAACCTGTACGCCCGACGCGGCACCGCCTCGCCCAACCTGTGTTTCGCCGGCCATACCGATGTGGTTCCGACCGGCACCGCCGCCGCCTGGTCGTCAGCTCCGTTCGAGGCCGAGGTCCGCGACGGCATCCTGTACGGCCGCGGCGCGGTCGACATGAAGGGCGGCATCGCCGCCTGGATCGCCGCCGTGTCGCGCGTGCTGGCCGAGGGGGAACCGGCCGGCTCCCTGTCCTTCCTGATCACCGGTGACGAGGAAGGCCCGGCCCTGCACGGCACCAAGCGCGTGGTCCAGACCCTGATGGCCGAGGGCGAGACGATCGACGCCTGCGTCGTCGGCGAACCGTCGTCCTCGACCCATCTGGGCGACATGATCAAGATCGGCCGGCGCGGCTCGCTGAACAGCTGGATCACCGTCCACGGCAAACAGGGCCACGTCGCCTATCCCGACCGCGCCGCCAATCCGGCCCCGGTGCTGGCCAGGCTGCTGACGGCGCTGAACGATCACGTGCTGGACGACGGCTATCCCGAATTCCCGCCGTCGAACCTCGAGATCACCGCCATCAATATCGACAATGACGCCAGCAACGTCATCCCGGCCGAGGCGAAGGCGCGGCTCAACATCCGCTTCAACCCGACCCATACCGGCGACGCGCTGATCGCCTGGCTGAATGTGCAGGCGGGCGAGGCCCAGGCCGCCTCGGGCCAGAGGATCGAGCTGGAACATCTGTGCTCGGGCAATGCCTTCCTGACCGAGCCCGGCCCCTTCGTCAGTGCGGTTCAGGACGCGGTCGAGGCCGTCTGCGGCCATCGCCCCGTGGCCTCGACCACCGGCGGCACCTCGGACGCCCGCTTCATCCGCGCCATGTGCCCGGTGCTGGAACTGGGTCTGGTCGGCCAGACCATGCACCAGATCGACGAACGGGTGCCGGTGGCCGAGATCGAGGCCCTGACCGGGGTCTACCAGCGCGTGATCGCCACCGTATTCGAACGCCTGGCCTAGACCATTTTTGTTTCGGGTCGGATCGACCCGAATCCAAAAAATGGTCCAGCATCAAGCTGGAGCGAAATCTGAGCCGAGTTGGACCGCGTCCAACTCAACCGATTTCGCTCTAGCGCTCAAGAAAGCGCAACGCCGTCAGCACCTCGGACCGCACGCCGACGGCCAGGATCTTTTCGTTGACGTCGAACTGCGGCGAATGGTTCGGGGCCGAGGTGGCCGGGTCGACCCCGTCGGGGCTGGATCCCAGATGCCAGAACACGCCCGGGATCTCGTGCTGGAAATAGCTGAAATCCTCGGCCACCGTGGTCGGGGGCGTGGCCGGATTGACCTGGCCCGCGCCCGCCGCCTCGGTCAGGACCGGGGCCAGCCAGGCCGACAGGGCGGGGTCGTTGTAGACCAGGGCCGCATTCTGTTTGACCGCGAACGCGGCCGTCGCCCCATAGGCTTCGGCCACATGGGTGACCGCCGCCGAGGCCCGGGCCACCAGGGCGTCGCGCTGGGCGATGTTGAAGGTCCGCAGTGTGCCGGACAACACCGCCTCGTCGGGAATGATGTTGTAACGCACCCCGGCATTGATGGTGGCGATGGTGAAGACGGTCGGGGTGGTGGTCGGATCGACGGTGCGGGCGGTCAGGGTATTGATCGTCTCGACCACCTGACCGGCCACGGCGATCACGTCGACGCCGCGCCACGGCCAGGCCCCGTGAGTCTGTTTGCCGTGCAGGGTGATGTCGACCCGGTCCGAGGCGGCCATGAAGCCCTCCGGCCGGTAGAACAGGGTTCCCGGCAGACCCGGCACCACATGCAGGCCGAAGATGGCCTCGGGCCGGGGATCCGCCAGCGCCCCCTCGGCGATCATCAGGGCGGCCCCGCCCATCGGCTCGCCCGGAGGGGCCCCCTCCTCGGCCGGCTGGAAGATGAAGACGATCGTGCCGGAGATCTGGTCCTTCATCCCGGCCAGCACCTCGGCCGCCCCCATCAGCATGGCCATATGGGCGTCGTGGCCGCAGGCATGGGCCACGGGCACGGTCTGGCCCATATATTGACCGGTGTCGGTCGAGGCGAACGGCAGGCCCGTGGCCTCCAGCACCGGCAGGGCGTCCATGTCCGAGCGCAGGGCCACCACCCGGCCCGGCCGCGCCCCGCGCAGGATGCCGACCACCCCGGTGCGTCCGACCCCGGTGCGCACCTCCATGCCCAGCGACTCCAGATGGGCGGCGATGATCGCGGCCGTCCGGGTCTCGGCAAAGCCCAGCTCCGGATGGCGGTGGAAGTCGCGACGCCAGGCCACGACCTCGGGCAGGACGGCCTCGACCGCGGTGGCCACGGCGGCGCTATCGGCGGTCTGGGCCTGGGCGGCCCCGGCGGACAGGACCAGCGCGATTGCGGTCCCGGTGATCAGTTGGCGGATGGACATCGGCAGCTCCCCGGTTCAGGGGGATGATGGGCCGCGCGCGACGCCTTGTGCAAGGCGCGGGAAACACCGATCCTGACGCCATGGCCATAGATTCCGCGAAAACCCGGCTGCGCAATGTGGTGCTGGTGTGCCGTAAATGCTCGAAGAAGCTGGACGGCGGCTTCGGCCCCGACGGGAACCACACGCTCAAGAAGGCGCTTCGGAAATATCTGAAAGCCGGCAAGGGCAGGAAGGCGACACTGGCCGTGGTCCATACGCCCTGTTTTGACATCTGCCCGAAGAATGCCGTGGTGGCCGTCAATGCGGCCCGCCCCAAGGAAATGCTGATCGTTCCGACCGGGGCTGACCTGTTCGAGGTCAAGGCCCGGCTGGGTCTTGAGGACGACCGGCGACTGAAACCGGTCCTGATCATCGACAGCGACGCCGGGTGAACATGCCGACCTCGCCCGCGAGCATGGGGCCGCGTTCCCCCGCCTTTCTGATCCTGTTCGCCGTCAGCCTGATCGCGGCGGCCGGCAATATGGGCCTGCAGTCGGTGCTGCCCGCCATCGGCCGCGAGTTCGGCCTGGCCGATACCCTGGTCGCCGCCGCCTTCGCCATCTCGGCCCTGATGTGGACCCTGGCCTCGCCCTTCTGGGCCCGGCTGTCGGACAGTCTGGGCCGCAAGCGGGTAATCATGATCGGCCTCGGCGGTTTCGTCGTCTCCATGGCCGGCTTCGGCCTGGCCGCGACCTCGGGGCTCGAGGGCTGGCTCGGCGTCGGTGTCGCCTTCGTGCTGATGGCCCTGGCCCGGACCATCTATGGCGTGTTCGGCTCGGCCGCCCCGATCGCCTCCCAGGCCTATGTCGCCGACCGCACCGGTCCGGCCGACCGGACCCAGGCCATGTCGCTGCTGGCCTCGGCCCAGGGCCTGGGCACGGTGGCCGGGCCGGTGCTGGCTCCCTTCTTCGTCCTGCCCCTGATCGGCCTGGCGGGCCCCATGTATGCGTTCGCCGCCCTCGGGGCCGTGGTGCTGGTCCTGGTCTGGCGACGCCTGCCCAGTGGCGAGGTCGTGCGTATCCCCTCACCCAGCGGCAAGCCCGACCATGCGGTCGGACGCGGCCTGTGGAAGGACCGCCGGGTCCGCGACTTCCTGATCTACGGCGTCCTCATCACCGGCACCCAGGCGGTCAACATCTCGGTCCTGGGCTTCCATGTTATCGACGAGATGGGACGGACCGGGGCGAGCGTCAGCGCGGCCCAGCCCTTCATCGGCCTGGCCATGTTCGCCGGGGCCCTGGGCACACTGATGGTCCAGTGGGGCCTGATCCCGCTGCTGAAACTGCAGCCGCGCGCCCTGATGCGCTGGGGGGCGGCCATCGCCCTGCTGGGAAACCTGATGAGCGTCGTCGCGCCCGGCTATTTCGGTGCGGTGGTCGGCTATGCGGTGATCTCGATGGGGATCGGTTTCGCCCGTCCCGGCTTTACCGCCGGCTCATCTCTCGCCGTCAGCGATCACGAACAGGGATCGGTCGCCGGCCTGATGATGTCGGTCGCCGGCCTCAGCTTCCTCGGCCCACCGGTGATCGGCGTGGCCCTGTACCAGCTGTCGACCCCCGCCCCCTTCCTGGCCAACGGCCTGTTGCTGGCGATCGCCTTCATCGTCTGTTTCACCAGTCCGCAGCTGCGCAGTCTGGCCCTGGCCCCGACCGGACGCGACGACGGGCCCTCGCCCGAGACTCCGCCCGCCTCCCAGCCCGGTCCCGAAGGTAACCGCTGAGCATCTTCCTTCCGCAACGGAGCCGTGCGAAACCCCGCCCATGGAGACTGCCAAGATCGAGAAGCGCGTCGGGGTCCAGGCCAGCAGTGAGCGGCTGTGGGACCTCCTGGCCGACCTGAGCGGCTGGGACCGCTGGAATCCGGTCGAGACCGGGCTGCAGGGGGCCATCGCCTTCGGCGGCCAGATCAGCCTGACCGAATCCATCCCCGGCCTCCCCGACCGGCCGACCACGGTTCGGATCGGTGACTGGCAGCCCTATGCCCAGCTGATCTGGGCCGAAAAACGCGGCTGGGCCTTCAATGTGATCCGCTATTTCGAGATCGAGGAGCTGGCCCCCGGAAACTGCATCGTTTCCAACGGCTTCATCTTCTCCGGCCTGCGCGGCGAACTGTTTCACGACAAGCACCGCAAGACCCTGCGCGCCGCCTGCGAGGCCGTGGCCGAAGGCCTGCGGACAGCCGCCCTCGCGGACGACTGAGCGTCACGCCGGACCGGCGGACTAGCCGCCCTTGGCCATCGTGTCCTGGATGTTGATGATCGCCGGGGTCAGGATGACGATGAACAGCACCGGCAGGAAGAACAGGATCATCGGCACGGTCAGCTTGGCCGGCAGGGCCGCAGCCTTCTTCTCGGCCGCCGACAGGCGCAGGTCGCGGTTTTCCTTGGCCATGGTCCGCAGGGCCGTGCCCAGCGGCGTGCCATAGGTCTCGGCCTGGGTCATGGCCGTGGCCACCGAACGGACCCCCGGATGGTTGGTGCGTTTGGCCAGACCCTCATAGGCCATGCGCCGGTCGGGCAGATAGCTCAGCTCGGCCGACAGCAGGGTCAGCTCCTCGGCCAGATCGATCGACGAGCCGCCGATCTCCTGGCTGACCTTCTGGATCGCCGCCTCGATCGACATCCCGGCCTCGACGCAGATCAGCAGCAGGTCCAGCGCATCCGGGAAGGCCTGCATGATCGAGGTGCGACGCTGCGAGATTCGGTTCGAGATGAACATGTTCGGCGCATAGAAGCCGGCCAGGGCCGAGGCCATGACCGCCGTCACCCGCGTCATCGTCGGCAGGCCGAAATCATTGAAGACGAACAGATAGAAGGCCGTGAACGCCATGAAGGCGAAGGGCATGGAGAAGCGGAAGAAATAGAAGGTCGTCAGGGGCCGCGGACCGCGGTAGCCGGCCTGGGCCATCTGTTCGGCGACCTTGGGGTCCTCGATCAATTTGCTCAGGTTCAGCCGGTCGACGACGCGTTTCTTGAACCCCTCGTCGGTGTGGCGCAGCCCGCCCGGCCCGGCCGCCATGGCCTGTCGCGAGCGCCGCTTCAGCTCGTCGCGACGCAGGGCGACGGCCTTCATCCGGCTCTCCAGCTTTACCCCGCCGCCCATCGACCCCATCAGGCTGATCAGGGTGGCGAACACGGCGACCGCGACGCCGAGACTCAGCAGGTTCCGCGGGTCGGTGAAAAACGCGATCATGTCGACGACCTGCCCATCAGAATTTGAACGCGATCATCTTCTTCATCACGAAGATGCCGAAGCCCATCATCGAGGCGGCCACGAACAGCATGAACTGGCCGCGAGGGTCGGTGAACAGGACCATCATGTAGGCGGGGGTGGTCATGGTCACCAGGATCATCACCGCCGGTGGCAGCGAACCGATGATGCCGGCCGAGGCCGTGGCCTCCGACGACAGGGCCTTGATCTTCTCGCCCATCATCCGGCGCGCCCGCAGCACGGTCGACAGATTGGTCAGGGCCTCGGCCAGGTTACCGCCGGTCTTCTGCTGGATGGCAATGACGATGGAGAAGAATTTCAGCTCCGGCGTCGGCATCCGCTCATACATCTTGTCCAGGGCCTGGGGCAGGGTCAGGCCGACGGCCATGCCCTCGACCAGATGCTGGAACTCGGGACCCAGCGGGGCCGGGCTCTCGCGGCCGATGATCTTGAAACAGTCGTGGACCGGCAGGCCGGACTTGATGCCGCGAACGATGACGTCGACGGCATTGGCGAACTCGGACGAGAATTTCTTCATCCGGCGCTTGCCGAGGAACCCGACCACCCAGCGCGGCAGGCCCAGGCCGAGAACGATCCCGGCCCCGAGGGCCAGAAGCAGGTTCGAGGTGAACAGCAGGACCAGCAACAGGGCGCTGAGCCCCAGGCCGCCGCTGACGATCCAGAAGGTACGAATATTCATCGCCAGACCGGCGTGTTTCAGCTTGGCCGCCATGGTCATGCGGGCCTTGCGCTCCTTGCGCTCGACCTCCTGCAACTGACTCATGATCTGTTTGCGGCGGGCCTCGGGCGTACTGACCGCCGAAGCCGCCTTCCGGGACATGGCCGTCTTGGGCGCACCGAACCCCTGGGCCCGTTTCACGGCCTCGCCGGTGGAGTCGTCACCGCCGACGAAGACCCAGCCGAGTCCGCCGATGGTGATGAAGGCCAGGACGGCGGCGAGAATCGGCAACATCGCCCTACTCCGCCGCGTCCAGAGCTTCGGCCAGTTCGCGTTCCAGACCGTAGTAGCGCGCCCGGTCCCAGAAGCGCGGACGGGCGATACCGGTCGAGCGGTGACGGCCGACGATCTTGCCGTTCTCGTCCTCGCCGGTGATCTCGTAGACGAACAGGTCCTGGGTCACGATCACATCACCCTCAAGGCCGACAACCTCGGTGATGTGGGTGATGCGGCGGCTGCCGTCGCGCAGGCGGGCGGCCTGGATGATGACGTCGACCGAGCCGACGATCATCTCGCGGATGGTCTTCGACGGCAGGCCGTAGCCACCCATGGTGATCATCGATTCCATCCGGCTGATGGCCTCGCGCGGACTGTTGGCGTGCAGCGTGCCCATCGAGCCGTCGTGGCCGGTGTTCATGGCCTGCAGCAGGTCGAAGGCCTCGGGACCACGCACCTCACCGACGATGATCCGCTCGGGACGCATCCGCAGGCAGTTCTTGACCAGGTCGCGCATGGTGATCATGCCCTGGCCCTCGAGATTGGGCGGCCGCGTCTCCAGACGCACCACATGCGGCTGCTGCAGCTGCAGTTCGGCCGCGTCCTCGCAGGTGATGACCCGCTCGGTCGGATCGATGAAGGCGGTCAGGGTGTTGAGCAGCGTCGTCTTGCCGGAACCGGTACCGCCCGAGATCACCAGATTACAGCGCGAGGCCCCGATGACGCCGAGCACGCGCGCCCCCTCGGGACTGATGGAGTTGAACTCCACCAGATTGCGCATCGTCAGCTTGTCTTTCTTGAATTTCCGGATCGTCAGGGTCGCGCCATCGATGGCCAGCGGCGGGGCGATGACGTTGACGCGACTGCCGTCGGGCAGGCGGGCGTCGCAGATCGGCGAGCTTTCGTCGACGCGGCGGCCGACCTGGCTGACGATCCGCTGGCAGATATTCATCAGCTGGGTGTTGTCGCGGAAGCGGACATTGGTCAGCTGGACCTTGCCGTTGACCTCGATGAAGACCCGGCCGGCCCCGTTCACCATAATGTCCGCGATGTCGTCGCGGGCCAGCAGCGGCTCCAGAGGCCCGTAGCCGAGGACGTCGTTGACGATATCCTGAACCAGGTGCTCCTGCTCGGCCACCGACATGGAGACGTTCTTGATCGCCACCAGTTCGGCGACGATGTCGCGGATCTCTTCCGATGCGGCCTTGGTGTCGAGCTGCGCCAGCTGGGCCAGGTCGATCGTGTTCATCAGGGCGTTGAAGATCGTCGTCTTCGTCGCGTGATAATAGTCGGACTGCTCGCGGACGACCTCGACCGCCTGGGCCTTCTTCAGCTGTTCAAAGCCCGGCGTGGCCTTGGGGCCGGGGCCGTTGGCCCTGGGCGCGGGCTGGGCCGCGGCCTTGGGGCGGGCGGCCAGGGCATCGAGGCGATCCGCCGCCGGCGAGGCCGGCTTGGCGGCATAGGAGGCGGCCGTGTTCCCGGCGGGTGACCCCGCGGGCGGCTGTGCGGGGGCCGGTTCGTCACCGCCGAAGCCGAAGGCTGCGGTCTGGATGCCGGCCGACGGCTGCGCCGCCGCAGCCGGCTTCGGGGCCGGCGGCGGTGCGGGGGCGATCCCGCCCGGCTGAGCTGTGCGTTTACCGAACACCCGTGATCCCGTCAGCGTTTCTTGAACATCTTGCCGAAGAGCGAACCGGAGCCTGCGGCTCCGGCCTTGCCCTTGGGTCCGGCGACGAGCGGAAGCTCACGCCGTGAAACGATCTGGGCCAGGGTCTGGAAGGCCTCGCCGGCCTTGGACTTGCCGCCCGCGTCCAGGATCATCTGGCCATTGTTGGCCGCGGCCCCGAACACCTTCGGTTCGAACGGAATGATCAGGCTGGGGTGGACGCCGAGGGCGGCCCCGAAATCCTTGGCCGGAATCTCCGGGCGTCCGGGGACACCGACCTGGTTCAGCACCAGTCGCGGCGGCGCGTCATTGGGCCGACCGCTGCGGATCAGGTCGATCATGTTCTTGGCATTGCGCAGCGAGGCCAGATCCGGCGTCGCCACCACCACCACCTCATCGGCGGCGATCAGGCTGCGGCGCATCCAGCCCGACCACAGGTGGGGCAGGTCCAGAACCACGAAGGGGGCGGTCGAGCGAATCCGCGTCGTGACCTCCTCGAAGGCCTCGGGCGTGATGTCCCAGTCCGTGTCCAGGGTCGCCGGCGCGGCAAACAGGCTCAGCTTGTCGGTGCAGCGGACCATCATCCGGTCCAGCAGGACGGCATCCAGCCGGTCGGGCTGGCTCAGGGCATCAGCCACCCCGCTGAGCGGGTCCTGGTTGAAGTCCAGACCGGCGGTCCCGAACGGCAGGTCGAAATCGACGATGACTGTATTGGCCCCGATCCGCTCGCTCATCGCATAGGCGGTGTTGTGGGCCACGGTAGAGGCACCGGTACCGCCCCGGGCCCCGACAAAGGCGATCGAGCGACCGATGAAGGGCTGGGCCGGATCGGCGAACAGCCCGCCGATGGCCGAGATCAGCTGCAGGGGCTGGACCGGGGCCACCAGATATTCGCTGACCCCGCGCCGCATCAGTTCGCGGAACAGCAGGATGTCGTTGGTCGCCCCGATCACCACCACCTTGGTGCCGGCGTCGCAGACCTGGGCCAGCAGATCGACCTCGTGCAGCAGGCGGTCAGGATCGGTCAGACATTCGACGATAATCAGCGGCGGTGTGGGCTCGTGCTGATAGGCCTCGACCGCGGCGGCAACCCCGCCGATACGGATCTGGGTCGTGGCGCGTGACAGACGCCGGTCCTGACCGGCGCGTTCGGCGGCCGCCAGGGTGTCCTGACGTTCGGCGAAGACATGAATGGCGATGCGGGGCACCGACACCTCGCCGATACTGGGCGAGCTCCCCGGGCCGGACACGACCGGGGCCGAGAAGGCCGCGGAGGCCCCGGCCACCAGCGCGCCGACCGGGTTGAAACCGGCCTGGGCCGGCGTCGCCGCAGCCGTCTCGGCCGGGCTGGTGAACTGCAGAGGTTCGCGCGGATTGATGTCAGCGACGGACTCATCGGGAAAGGCCCCGACCGGGGCCCCGGCCGCGTCAGCGGCGAAGTCCATGTCGAGATCGAACTCGTCGTCCGAAACGTCGAAAGAGGTGGGAGCGAAGGCGCTACTCATCGGGCCGCTATTCCACCGCTCGAGAGATACGCCCGGACACCAGGGCGTCCTGGGGTGCCGAGGTCGCCTGGCCACTGCGATAGTTGTCGAAGATCACCGCGGCACGGCCCGAGTCGGACGGCGTCATGGCCCGCGGCGCGACGATGTCGCGCGGATCAGCGATCTGGGCCGCCATATTGGCGGTAATGGCGCAGCCGAGACCGATCGACGACTGGTTCGACATCCGTCCGGCCATGTCGCCGTGCTCGACGGAACAGTCGGGCACATGGGCCTTGAAGGTCTCGAACCCGGCCAGGACCGGCGCGCGCGGGTCGGGCGCGACATAGGCCGCGACCTCGATCCGGTTACCCGGGATGCCGGCCTGCTCCAGGGCGGTGCGCGCTCCCCAGGCGGCTTCGCCGGAGACCGGGTCGTCTCCCGATGGGGCCTCGATACGGATATGGTCGGCCCCGGCGGCGTTGAACCGCCCGGCCAGGGCGGTCAGGGCCGCGCGCTGCGTTCCCGACAGGCCGCCCTCATGAACCGCAAGGGCGATGCGGTCCAGACCAGGCTCGACCTGCAGGGAATAGCGCGAGATCGGGGTCAGCGGCAGGGTGCCGCCACCGGCGGCGACGCCGCCACACCCGGTCACGACCAGGCCGGCGGCGAGCACGGCGGCTAGGGTGGCCGCGACGGTCACGGGGGATCTGGCGATGGTCACGGGCGTCCTCATTCGATCACATAGCCCACGGGGCCCTGCCAGCCGGCCTGGGCCGTGGCGGGGGCGGCATCGGCCGCGCGGCCGTACTGCTGGTTCAGCTGGCCGAACAGGATGGTCTGGGCGTCACTGGCGGTCTGCAGGCCGTCAGCCGGGGTCTGGAGACGGCCCGGCGAGGTCGGCGAGACGATATAGGCCTCGACGATGATGACCAATTCGGTCTCACCCGACAGATAGTCGCGCGACCGGAACAGGGCCCCCAGGATGGGCAGATCGCCGGCACCGGGCAGCTGGTCGATGTTCTGGCGGGTGTCCTCGCGCAGCAGGCCGGCAATCATCAGCGATCCGCCCGAGGGCAGTTCCACCGTGCTGGAGGCACGGCGCACGTTCAGCGCGGGCACCACCAGGGCGTTGTTGGCCGTGCCGCCCAGGGTGAAGGCCCCCTGGGTCGTCAGTTCCGAAACCTCGGTCGACAGCTGCAGCGAGATCCGCCCCTGCGACAGGACGATCGGCCGGAAGGCCAGGCGCACGCCGAAAGGTTTGAACTCGATCAAGATATTGCCGCGATCATCGCGACCGACCGGCACCGGAAACTCGCCGCCGGCCAGGAATTCTGCATTCTCGCCATTGACCGAGGTCAGGTTGGGCTCGGCCAGGATCCGCACCAGACCGGCGCGTTCGAAGGCCCGCAGGGTTCCGACCAGGGAATTTCCGTTGCCGGCATTGTCCGTATAGGTGGCGACGCCGCCGCCCAGCTGACTGCCCGCGACACCGAAGGTAGCGGACTGGGCGAAGGTCAGGCCGTCGCCGATATTGTTCAGCACCGCGCTGACGTCGAGACCCAGCTGTTTGACCGCGGTGCGCTGCACCTCGACCACCCGGGCCTTGACCATGACCTGGTCGGAGCCGGCGATGGTCATCATGTTCAGCACCTTCTCGGGTGCCGAGACAAAGGCGCGGGCGATCTGGGTCACCCGGTCGGCCTCGCCGGGACTGGTGACCAGACCGGTCAGGATAATGCTGTCATTCACCGCCTCGGCGTGAACGTTCGACCCGGGCAGGACCCGGTCCAGCGTGTCCTGCAGGGCCGAGACCCCGGCGTCGACGCGGATACGCAGCGACAGGATGGTCCGGCCGGCGGCGTCGAGAATGACCGCATCGGTCTCGCCCGGCTGCAGGCCGATGATGGTAATCCGCCGCGGCGAATGCAGCATGGCCTCGGCGACCTGCGGATTGGGCACGATCACGTCACGGGCGTCGCTGGGCAGGTCGATGGCCATCGACGAGCCGCGCGGCAGGTTGATCAATTGCGGGGCTGTGCCCATCGCCACCGTCGACCGGGTCTGGGCCGCGGCGCTCACCGGGGCGAGCACGCCCAGGGCCAGGACGGCGGCACAGGCGGTAGTGGCGAAACGGGGCAGGGTCAGGCGTATCATTGGACCACCACCACTTCAGGAGTACCGCCGCGATAGACGCGGACAGCCTGGGATTGACGCGCCGCCGCGCCGACCCCGCCGGACGGCCCGGCCGTGTCGGCATAGGAGCGAAGCACCAGGGACAGCTCGCCTTCGGACTTGGCCAGGGCCAGGGACTCGGCGTCGCGCGGACCCAGTTCCAGGGTGGCTGTGGCACCAACAACGGCCTGTTCGTCGTCGCCGGCGCGGGTCGACTGGTCGATGGCGAGGACCTTGACGTTCTGCATCACGGTCGCGGAGGTGAATTTCGAGCGATCCCCTTCGCTGGTACCGGCATTCGACAGATTGGTCTCGCGGGTCAGCAGGACGTCGACCCGGTCGCCCGGCAGGATGAAGCCGCCGGCGGCGGTTTCAACCGTCACGCGGATCGCCATGGCCCGCATGCCGGGCTCCAGATAGGCGGCCATATAGCCGCTGTCGCCGGCCCGGACGATCTTGCGGCCCACGATCGGCTCTCCGGCCAGAATGGGTTCGCGCACGACCGAGCCGACATAATCGCCCTTGGCTCCGCCGGTGGCCAGGTCGCTTGCAGCGCGGGTGACGCTGGCGACAGCCCCTTCGGGCCTGGCCTCGGTAGCCTCGGTGCCCGGGACCGGCACCGTGCCGTCGGTAATAAACATCGGATTGACGTCAGCGGCGGGCCAGTCTTTCCAGGCCATGTCCGAATCAGCCAGCCGGCGGCCGGGCTCCAGATCACGGGCGGCGACCAGCACCTTGGCCATCGGCACAACCGCGACAACCGGCGCGGCCGTGGCCACGGCCGTCGGCGCGCCGGACCCCATCGCCCGCACCACGAGGGCGAGGCCGATGGCCGAAACGGCGGCGATACAGATGACGACGATACGGGCGGGCTTCATCGCAGGTCTCCGGCAGGCGCGCCCGGACGCGGATTCGGGTTCCGGCCCCTGCCATTAATGACCATGAAGCCCGCAGGTTAACGCGCCCCTAAGCCCGGCTTTCGCCCGCCTGGGCGGGCGGCAGGTCACAGACCGGCGGAAAAGCTCTCCAGCAGCGCACTGGACGGATAGGCCATCAGGGCCCCGATCGCGATCGCGACGCCGTAGGGGATGTCGCCCCGGGGCTCCATCAGATGGACGACCCAGCCGGGCGCGCCCAGCAGATAAGGGCGAGAATAGAAGCGGGCGAAGATCAGGACCAGACAGAACAGGCCGCCGACCAGGCCGGTCCACAGCAGGAACATGCCCGACCCGGTGATCCCGAGCCACAGACAGGACGCGGCGATCAGCTTGGCGTCACCACCGCCGATCCAGCGCAGGGCGAACATTCCGGCCCCGATGAACAGGGCAGCGATCGCCACCCCGACATGAGCCGCCACGGCCAGCGGGGCCAGGCCGACCGCCAGGGCTGCGGGAAAGAAGCCGACGACCAGAGCGCCCGAAATCCAGTTCGGGATGGTCATGCTGATCAGGTCCTTCAACCCGGCCGTGATGGCCAGGGCCGGAAGAATGCTGAGCAGGATCAGGGTCAGGGTGTCCATCCGGCCCTTGTGCATCAGCGCCGGTTAAAACGGGGTTTCAGCCCGGGATCGATCCACCGGTCACCGGACGCCAAAAGGGCCGGAGCGTTTCCGCTCCGGCCCTCCCGGTTTCAAGACGACAGTCGGGGCCCGTTAGGCGCCGGCGGTTCCGCCCATGCCGGTGACGACGGCGTTGAACTTGTCCTTGATCGTCGAGCCGAGTGCGGTCACGGCCGAAATGATCACGACGGCGATCAGGGCGGCGATCAGGCCATATTCGATGGCCGTGGCACCGGACTCATCATTCATGAAACGCGAAACAAAATTGGTCATCTGGATTTCCTCAATGTGAAAGTGAAGCGAGCAGTTGGCGGGGGAGCCGGTAGCCCGCCTGACCCCCAAAACGCAGGATCACCATCGCCCATGTAGGTTAAGGACGGGTCGCCAGGCGTAGTTACTGAACCTTTATTGTAATTCGACAACGCCCCGGATGCCAAAAGGGCCGGAGCGTTTCCGCTCCGGCCCTCCCGGTTTCAAGACGACGGTCGGGGCCTGTTAGGCGCCGGCGGTTCCGCCCATGCCGGTGACGACGGCATTGAATTTCGATTTGATGGTCGTGCCCAGGGCGGTCACAGCCGAGATGATGACAACGGCGATCAGGGCGGCGATCAGGCCATATTCAATGGCCGTGGCACCGGACTCATCATTCATGAAGCGCGAAACGAATTTGGTCATGGTCAGTATCCTTCTTTGAGCGAGCAGTCGATTTCCACCAGGAGGGTCATCGGTTTGCCCGCTTGACCCCTTCTTACATGCCGACAATGCCGGACGTTGATTAAAGTCCAGTAAAGTCAACGTCGATATTCAAAAAATTTCTGGTTACACTGCGTTTACTATACCGAGGGGCGTTTCAGACTTTGTTGAGGTTTGGCAGGCACCTTCGTCCGCGTCGCCTCGCGCGCGCCCTCGATAAAGTGGAACCCCGCCGCCATGTCCCGATCCGTCGCCATACGTCCCCTCGCCCGGCTGGCCGTTCTGGCCGTCGCCGTCCTCGGCCTGCCGGGGATCGCCCTGGCCCAGGCCCAGCCGATGAACGTCGGCATCGACCAGTCGACCCGCGTTCAGCTGAGCGGCCCCGCCGGATCGGTCATCGTCGGCAATTCGCAGATCGCCGATGTCACCGTGGTGGACGCCAACACCCTCTACATCACCGGCAAGGGCTACGGCGTGACCGAGGTCATCGCCGTCGACGCCATCGGCCGCACCGTGTTCCAGAGTCGGGTCGTCGTGACCGCCGGCAGCGGTGACGGTCAGGTCCGGATCTGGCGCGGCGGCCAGGCGACCGAGATGGCCTGTGCCGCGTCCTGCTCGCCGTCGGTGCATTCGACCCCGACCCCCTGAGCGACCGACCCGCCGCCGCCATGATCAATCCGACCGCCCCGTCCCGATCCGCCCGCCGCCGGCGCAGCGGATTCTGGCGCGCCCGGGACGGATCGACCGCAGTCGAATTCGCCATGGTGGCCCTGCCCTTCTTCTTCATGATCTTCGCCATTCTCGAACTGGGCCTGGTCTTCGTGATCGACTCCGTCCTCGAGAATGCGACCGCTGAAACCGCCCGGTTGATCCGCACCGGCCGGGCCGAGAGCTCGGCCATGACCGCTGCGCAATTCAAGACCTCCCTGTGCGACCGGATGAGCATCTTCCAGGCCGACTGCAACGCCCGGGCGACCGTCGACGTCCGGGTCATTCCCAATTTCACCACACCCAACCCGCCCGACCCCATGGCCTCGGGCACCTTCCAGACCGGCAGCCTCGGCTATGACGACGGGGCCGCCGGCACCACGATGCTGGTCCGGGTCTGGTACAAACAGCCCCTGGTCACGCCGTTCATGAACGAAGGCCTGTCGCGGCTGAGGGACGGCTCCGCCTATCTCACCGCGACCGCCGTCTTCCGCAACGAGCCGTTCAACTGATGGCGACGCCGCGCAAATCGCTGTTCACCCGCCTGCGTGGCGACCTTCGCGGTGTGTCGGCGGTCGAGTTCGCCCTGATCGCCCCGGTGATGATCGCCTTCTATTTCGGTCTGGCGGAGTTCTGCCAGGGCTATATGGCGCAGAAACGCATGGGCCACGTCTCGGCCGTGGTCGCCGACCTGGTGGCCCAGAGCGACTCGATCCGGTCCAGCCAGATGACCGACATGTTCAAGGTCGGCGACCTGGTGATGAAACCCTTTTCCAGCACGCCATTGAATCAGCGGGCCTCCAGCCTGACCCGCAATGCCTCCGGCGTGGTCAAGGTCGACTGGAGCCAGGGATCGGGCATGTCCCCCCGGGCCCCCGGCAGCACCGTGGTCATTCCCGACGGTCTGATCGCCAACGGCGAGAGCGTCATCATGACCGAGGCGACCTATGACTATGACTCGCCGGTCGACTATCTGATGCCGGCGATCACCCGTTTCAGCCAGACCTACTATCTGCGGCCGAGAACGGTCGACATGGTCGCCTACACGCCCTGATCCCCGATCAGGGCCTCGCGCAGGGCCCGGATCTTGGCCGTGGTCTCCTGCAGTTCGGCCTCGGGTTCGCTGTCAGCGACGATGCCCGCACCGGCCAGGGTTCGGTAGCGCCAGACCCCGTCCTTCCGCTCGAAACTCGCGGTCCGGATCAGGACCGACGCCGTCAGTCCCCCCTCGTCGTCGACCAGGAACAACGACCCGCACCAGGGGCCGCGCGGGGGTTCATGGGCGGCGATCACCTTCATCGCCTGGTGTTTGGGGGCCCCCGTGATCGAACCGGGAGGGAAGGTCGCCTCCAGCAGGTCGGCGGCGCTGACCTCCGGACGGACCACGCCGGTCACCGTGGACACCAGATGATGGACCGTCGGCAGGGTTTCGATCTCGAACAGCCGCTCCACCCGCACGGTGCCCGGGCGGGCCGCACGCGACAGGTCGTTGCGCATCAGGTCGACGATCATCAGGTTCTCGGCCCGGTCCTTGGCGCTGGCCTGCAGGTCGCGCGCCAGGGCGGCGTCACGCACGGCGTCGGCATCCCGCGAGCGGGTTCCCTTGATCGGTCGCGTCTCGACCCGCCCGTTCCGGGCCTCGAAGGCCAGGAACAGTTCCGGCGAGTTCGACACCAGTGCCCGCGACCCCAGCCGCCAGTAGGCCCCGTAGGCGGCGGCCCGCCCCCGGGCCAGGCGCAGCATCACATCGAACGGCTCGCCACCCGGGGCCAGCGTTCCGCGCCAGGCCCGGGCGATATTGGCCTGGAACAATTCCCCGGCCGCGATCCGGGCGACCACATCGGCCACCGCCGCGCGATAGGCCTGATCAGGGGCCTCGGGCGTGAAGGCCAGGGCCGGCGCGTCCGGCACGGGTGGCCGGGGCGTGGTCTGCAGCCATCCCGCGGCGACATCGGCGGCCGCACCGGCCGCGGCGGCATCGACACCCCGGCCAATGACCCGCACCCGGCGGGCCTGATGATCAAACCCCAGCATCGCCGGGTAGCGGGCCAGCATCAGGTCCGGCCAGACCTCCGAGCGCGCGCCGGTGGCCGGTCGCGCCCCGGCGTCATAGCTGACCAGGCCGACGGTGGCGGTCGCGAATTCGGGTCGGCGCAGGGCGGCGAACGGGTGCGCGGGCTCGACCGGGCCGATATGAATCCGGTCCGGATCGCAGGCCACCCATGACCAGCGACCCAGCGGGCCACCATCGGACAGCAGGGCCAGGGCCCCGTCACGATCCCTCAACCCCGCGGCCACGACCAGCGGATCACACCACGGCAGGTCCCGCGCATGAAGGACGCGGAGCGGCACGGTCATGCCGACAGACGCGTGCCGATCCGCTCACGCAGCGCCGCGTCGACGCCCAGGGCCTCGGCCAGATAGGCGTCGGCCGACCCGTAGCGGGCGTCGATCGCGGCCCAGGCGGCTTCCAGATAGGCGGGCTCCACCCCCATGAAGGCCACGACCGCGTCATGGGCGGCCGGGCGACCGGTCATGGTTTCCAACTGCCGGGCGATGGTCGGGGCCCGCGCCTCCAGGTCGACCGCGACATTGGTCAGCAGATAGTCCTCGACCATGTCGTCGTGGCCGACCCCCAGCAGATGGTGGGTCAGGGCGGCCAGCATGCCGGTCCGGTCCTTGCCGGCTGCGCAATGGATGAGAACCGGCCGGTCACTGTCGGCAAGGGCCCGGAAATAGCGGCTGAACAGGTCCAGATGGGCCGCGGCGAACGGCAGTTTGCGGTAGGTCTCGGTCATGAAGCGTCGGCCGGAGTCCGGCGTCAGGTCGGCGGTCTTCAGAAAGGTAATGTGCGGAGCCTCGCCCACGGCGTCCAGATCGCTTTCGATCACGGCACCGGTAAAACCCTCGGGTCGTCGCGACGGCTGGTGCGTCCGCTCCACCGGCCGGCGCAGATCGACGACGGTGCCGATGTCCAGCACTGCCAATCGCGCCAGGTCGTCCGGGCTCATCCGCGCATGATGGGCCGAGCGCAACAGTCGTCCCGGCCGGATCCGGGACCCGGCCGCCGTGGCGTAGTCCCCGTAGTCACGAAAATTGTCGAGGGCGTCGAAACGCAGGATACGGCTACTCATCCCCCTGCATAGACCGCCGGTGGCCCACTTGGAACCACCGGCCGATCTGCGATCAGGTCTGGTCGGCGACCAGTCCCGACATGGCATCCAGATAGGCGACGAAGGCCTTGCGTCCCGCCTCGGTCATGCTCGCCCGGGTCATCGGCTTGCGGCCCTGGAACGATTTGGTCACGGCCACGAACCCCGCGTCCTCCAACTTGCGCAGATGGACCGACAGATTGCCGTCCGTGGTCTGCAGCCGATCCTTCAACTCGTTGAAATTCGCGCTGTCCGCCCCGGCCAGATAGGCCATGATACCCAGACGCACCCGGCCGTGAATGACGTCGTCAATCTGGCCGATATCGAACGCGGCCATGATCAGATCACCTCGGCGGGTTCTTCACGCATCAGCGCCAGCCCGGGAACAAGGCCCGTCAGAACCATCAGGGCGGAGAAGACCAGATAGATAGCCGGGTTACCGATCAAGGCACCGCAGGCGATCGCTCCTGCATAGGATATCAAGCCCACGACCGTCATCCAGCGCTGTGATGAGAAGGCAGATGAAACCATCCAGGCGGTTCCATAGGTGGTCGCAACGATGCTTGGCATGGCCCACATCAGCTCCCAGTTTCTGCTGGTGAAACCGACGGCCATCAGACTCAGCCACATGACGAAGATGCCAAAGCCGAGGGCGGACCAGGCGGCCCCTACGGCCCTGTTTCCGGTCGAGCCAAAGCCGGGTTTGCGACTGGCCCGACGGATCAGGAAGAACAGGGCGATCGAGAAAGCAACCCCCGCGGTCAGCCAGACCCAGAGCATGACAATGGGGTCGACGACCACAAGGCCGCTGACGATCGCCCACTGGGCCAGATTGGCGACTCCGAAAATCAGGCCCGCAGCCACCATGATGGGGCCGTTCAACAGCGGTGCCTGCCGCCCCTCCTGGGCCATGGCGCGCATATAGGCGATATCGTCGTGGGCGGTGGAATGGCGGTTGTCTGTCATGATTTTCACCTCTTGTTCGCCCTGACAGTGACATTGGCACTTTGCATTGTAAAGCACTTTTCACAGGGCGGGCCGCCGGTGCCCGTCGTATCGTGCGGCCATGTCGTCATCCGTCAACTACCACTGCCTCGCCTATGCTGAGCTGGATGTCTGCAACCCGCTGGACATGGCGACGATCGACGCGGCCGTCTTGCGTACCGGCCTGAAACCCGGGGCCCGGGCCCTGGACATCGGCACCGGCAACGGGGCCGTCGCGGTCCGTCTGGCCGAGGCCTTCGGCCTGGCGGTGACCGCCGTCGAACTGGATCCGGCCATGGCCGACATCGCACGCGGCCGGATCGCCGCCTCTTCGGCCGCCGACCGCATCAGACTGTATCAGGCCCGCTCCGGCACCGTGCTGGCGGACCTCGAGCCGCAGGATCTGATCGTGGCGACCGGGACCACCGATCCCGCCGGGGACGGCCGGCTGGAGCCCGCCGCCATCTTCACCGCCCTGTCGAACCATCTGAAACCGGGCGGCTGGCTGTTGTGGGGCGACCTGATCTGGACCGGGGAGCCGCCGGAACCGGTGCGCCAGATCTTCGAACTGACCAACCGCTTCACCAGCGACGCCGGCACGCGCAGCGACGCCCGGGCTGCCGGATTCGAGGTCGTCCACGCCGAAATTTCACCGCAGGCGGCGATGGACCACTATCTCGGCACCGCAGACAGCGCCGCCCGCGCCTGGCTGGCCGACCATCCGGACGCGCCCGAGGCCGCCGCCGTGCGCACCTCGGCCGACCGGGTCAGGATGATGTTCGAATTCGGCGGCGACCATGTGGACTTCGGCCTCTATCTGCTGCGCCGCCCACCGGTCTGAGCCCTAGCGGAACGGGGGCTCGTCGAAGGCGCGCAGCTTGCGGGAATGCAGTTTGTCGCCCTCGGCCCGCAGCAGGTCCACCGCCTGGATGCCGATCTGCAGATGCTCCGAGATCGACCCCTCATAGAAACGGTTGGCCTGGCCCGGCAGCTTGATCTCACCGTGCAGCGGCTTGTCCGACACGCACAGCAGGGTCCCGTAGGGTACGCGAAAGCGATAGCCCTGGGCGGCGATGGTGGCGCTCTCCATGTCGATGGCGACGGCCCGGCTCTGGTTGAAGCGCAGCGCCGACTTCGAATAGCGCAGCTCCCAGTTCCGGTCGTCGGTGGTCACCACCGTCCCGGTGCGCAGCCGGCGTTTGACCTCTTCGCCCGGCGCGCCCGAGACCATCTTGGCCGCGTCATAGAGGGCGCGCTGCACCTCGGCGATCGACGGGATCGGAATGTCCGACGGCAGGACCGCGTCCAGCACATGGTCGTCGCGCAGATAGGCATGGGCCAGCACATAGTCGCCGATGGTCTGGCTCGGACGCAGGCCGCCACAGTGGCCGATCATCAGCCAGGCATGGGGGCGGGTCACGGCCAGGTGGTCGCAGATGGTCTTGGCGTTGGACGGGCCGACGCCGATATTGACCAGGGTGATGCCTTTCCAGCCCGGCGCGGTCAGGTGGTAGGCGGGCATCTGGTGCTTGCGCCAGGCCGTGTCCATCACCGCCAGTTCGGGGTCGGGATTGTCACGCGTGATCACCACACCGCCGGCGCAGGACAGGGTCTCGTACGGACTGTCCGGATCGGCCAGCTGGACACAGGCCCAGCGGACGAATTCGTCGACGTAGCGATGGTAGTTGGTGAACAGGATATAGGACTGCACGTCCTCGACCGGGGTGCCGGTATAGTGGCGCAGCCGGGCCAGCGAGAAGTCGGTGCGCAGGGCGTCGAACTGCGACAGCGGGAAATCCTCGGCCAGGTCGAACAGGCCATCCGAAATCTCGTCGCCGATATGGGCCAGGTCCGTGGTCGGGAACCAGCGGGCGATGGCTGCCGTCTGGCTGCGGTCCAGCACCACGTCCGAACCGTCCAGCACATAGGGGAAGGGAATTTCCTGGTCCGACGGTCCGACCTCGAAGGTCGCGCCATAGTCCTCTTCCAGCAGGGTCAGCTGTTCTTCCAGATAGGTGCGGAACAGGTCTGGCCGCGTCACCGTGGTCGAATAGACCCCGGGCCGAGACAGCCGGGCGTAGGCCCGGATCGGCTGGATTTCCAGTCGCTCGCCGAACCAGCTGACGCGCAGCTGCGGATAGGTGAACAGGCCGGAGGCCCGGGCCTCGGGCGTCGTGCGCTCGCCGGTGGCGATAAAGGTGCGAACCGCGTCCCGCAGGTTGGCGACCGATTGATTATAGTGGGATTCGAGGCGGTCCAGAGCCGCCTGGGCTGTCATTGCTTTTTTCATGACCTCCACTAGCGGAAGATCGTGACCTTGGCGAGACGGCGACGCTTGCCTCGCGTCAGCCCAGTTCGCGCCGGAAGAAGCCGCTGACGTCGTTAAGCACCGGAGCCTTCTTGCGGAACAGGGGCGAGAAGGTCGAGATCAGGTCGGCGTGGTTCAGCCCCGGATACAGATGCGCTTCCGAACGCCCGCCCAGGGCGCGCATCCGGTCATTGAGGATCACCGTGTCCTCGTCATGCACCACGGTGTCGGCGGTGCCGTGCCCCAGCCACAACGGCGGGGCGTCGGCCCGGGCAAAGGTGACCGGCTGGGTCAGGGTCGGGTCGGGGACGCGTCCGAAGGCATTGACCGAGGCCGCCACATCGAACGGCAGAAACTCATAGGGGCCCGCCAGACCCGCCGCGGCCCGGATCAGACCGGGCCGGTCCACTGCCGCCATATAGCGGCGGTCGAGGGCGATCATCATCGCCAGGTGGGCCCCGGCCGAATGGCCCAGCACCCCCAGACGGCCGGCGTCGCCGCCATAACCGCCAGACACCGCCGCGACCGCCGCCGTCGCCGCCGCCGCATCCTCGACAAAGGCCGGGAACCGCACCTCGGGCACCAGCCGGTAGTCCGGCACCGCCACGACAAAGCCGCGCGCCGCCAGGGCCTGGGCCGCCCAGGCGTAGACCGTGCGCGATCCCGAATCCCAACCCCCACCGTAGAAGAACACCAGGGTCGGCAGACCGTCGATGCCGATCGCCGTCGGCGCGTGGATGTCGAATCGCTGGCGCGGGTCGTCGCCGTAGGGAAGATCCTGCGCCACACGGCGCACCCCGGCATCGCGAGGCCCGAACCGGTTCAACATACCCAGCGGCGAACAGGCGGCCACAAGGGCTCCCACAGCCGGTCCAATCAGGCCTCTACGCGTCATCCCGTCCCTTCGCTCCCGCCAGTGCTCTGACAGATACGCACGAAACACCGTCCCGGCTCACGCCCCGGACGCGATTCCCGAACATAAACCGCCGGTTGTCAAATTTCATACTTTGAACTGTCGTATAATCTTTACATTGAGATTGGTGAGCGCATTATCGATCCGGATGCTGATCTAATTCTGTTCCAGGGAGAGACACGATGCGCATGAATTCACGGACCCTCGCCGGCCTCGGAGTGGTGCTGGGCCTGACCCTGTCGGCCGCCGCCCCGGCCCTCGCCGGCCAGCCAACGGCCCGGGCTGACGCGCGACAGACGCTGCAGGCGGAGCGCGTCGTCATGCTGTGCGGCACCGATCGGGCCACGCGGCAGGCCTATACACGTGAGTTCGGCGCACCGCCGGTCTTCGTCACCGCGCGCGAGGCCGAGGCCGCCCGCGCCGCCGGCGAGACCTGGGACGCGCCGCGCTGCATGACCGAGCGTGAGCACACCCGCCTGAACCAGACGCTTCAGGCCCGCGCCGCCCTCGACTGAACCAGCGGGCGAACCTGCAGAATGACAAACGGGGCGCGGTGTGAGCCGCGCCCCGTTCTGCTGTCCGGTCCCGGCGTCGGGATCAGTCGGCGGGTTTCAGATGCGCGGCCAGCCAGCCGAACACCTCATCATGCCATTGCAGGCTGTTCTGCGGCTTCAGCACCCAGTGGTTCTCATCGGGGAAGACAATCAGACGGCTCTCGATGCCGCGCCGTTGCAGGGCGGTGAAGGTCGACAAACCCTGGGCCGTGGGGATGCGGTAGTCGCGCTCGCCCTGGACCACCAGCATCGGCATCTGCCACCGGTCGACGTGGTTGGCCGGGTTGAACTCCTGGTAGCCGCGCGGGTTTTCCCACGGCGTGCCGCCGTATTCCCATTCGGTGAACCACAACTCCTCGGTCGCATAGCCCATGCCGAAGGTGTCGAAGACACCGTCATGGTTGACCGCGCATTTGAACGCGTCAGGCCAGTTACCGGCGATCCAGTTGATCATATAGCCGCCGTAGGAGGCCCCCAGGGCGCAGGCATTGTCGCCGTCGAGGAAGCTGTACTGCGACTGGGCCGCGGCCCAGCCCTTCTGCAGGTCTTCCAGCGGACGGTCGCCCCAGTGTTGGCTGATCGAGTCGGTGAAGGCCTGGCCGTAACCGGTCGAGCCGTGGAAATCGATCATCACCACCGCATAGCCGGCCCCGGCATAGGTCGAGGGGTTCCAGCGATAGGACCAGCTGTTGCCGAACGAGCCCTGGGGGCCGCCGTGGATCAGGAAGGCGACCGGATATTTCTGGCCTTCGACATAGCCGGCGGGCTTGATCACATAGCCGTGGACCGTCTCGCCGTTCCAGCCGTCAAAGGTGAACTGCTCGGCCTCGCCGAAGATCTGGTCGTCCAGCGACGGATTGACGTCGGTCAGGCGGCGCACCGCGTCGCGACTGCGATAGCCCTTGAAGTACAGGTCCGACGGCGCGTTCAGGGCGTCCCGGGCGAACACGATCCCGGTCGGCGTCAGGTCGAAGGCCGAGACATGGCCTTCGCCGGTGACCGGGGTCACCGCCCCGTTGCGGGTGTCGACGGCGAAGATCCGGGTCTGGCCCACGTCACCGGCCGTGGCGTACAGGGTCGAGCCGTCGGCCGACCATTGCAGGCTGTCGGCCGACCGGTCCCAGTTGGCCGCGATCTGACGGGTCTGGCCGGTGGCGACATCGCGCAGGAAGATGGCGAATTTGTCAGCCTCGAAACCCGGCCGGGCCATGGCGCGATAGGCCAGGGTGCGGCCGTCGGGCGAGAAGACCGGCCCGGTGTCCCAGGCGTGATTGGCCTCGGTCAGATTGACGAAGGCCCCGTCATCGCTGATCCCGTTGGTCTGGTAGAGGTCGAAATTGGTGCTCCACGGCTCCGACGATCCGGCCTCGCGCGCCGAGAAGATGATCGACTGGCCGTCGGGGGCGAAGGTGAATTCACTCTCGTCACCGAACGGCTTGGACGGGTTGTCACCGTCGAAACCGCGGGTCACCCAGACGGCATCGCCGGCGGCATGGCCGTCGGCCCCGATGTCCTGGACGAACAGATGGTTCTGGGTGCCGTCGTTCCAGGTGTCCCAGTGGCGCACGAACATCCGGTCATAGACCCGGCCCGTCGACTGACGCTCTTCCTCGGCCCTGGCCTCCTTGACGCTACAGGCCAGGTCGGCGCACTCGGGATGAACCGCCAGAGACACGACCACGCGGTCGGCGGCAGGGCTCAGGCGATAGGCATTCACCTCGACCGGCAGGTCGGTGACCTGCACCGGGTTGGCACCGTCGGCACCGGCGCGCCAGACCTGGCTGGAGCCCGATCGGCCGGACAGGAAATACAAATTGCCGTCCGCGCCCCAGCGCGCCGTATTGGCCCCGCCGTCCGAGATCGCCAGCCGCACCGGTGCGGCGTCTCCGGCGACGTCACGGATATACAGGCTGCCCGAGCGGCGGTTGGCGTCGACGTCGGTGGCCGTGACCGAATAGACGACGCGGCGACCGTCCGGCGACACTCGCGGATCCCCCAGCCGGTTCAGGCCGATCAGCTCCTTGTAGGTAAAGGCCGCATGGCCCTCGGGGGCGGCGGCGGTCGTCGCGGCCGTGGCGGCCGGGGCCTCGGCCAGGGCTGGAACGGCCGCGGCCAGCGCCAGAACGGCGCAGGCACAGGCGAGAAGTGAGCGATGACGCATGGACAGGTTCCTCATGGCTTAAACGCTTCAGCTGGGCGCTGGCCTAGCACCGCCCGACCGCCGGTGGAAGTTCAGGGCCGCGCCGGTACCTCTTCGGCCGCCGGAGCCTCCTCCCGGGTGTGGGCGGAGGTCCAGTCGAGGATTTCCTGCTGCCAGTCGATCCAGTTGCGCGGCTTCAGCACCCAGTGGTTCTCGTCGGTGGCCAGGACGAAACGGCTCTCGATGCCGCGCCGTTGCAGGGCGGAGAAGGTGCCCAGGCTCTGTTCGATCGGCACCCGGAAGTCGCGCGAGCCGTGCAACACCAGCATGGGTTTGGACCAGTCGTCGACCCAGGTATTGGGGCTGAATTCGCGATACAGGTCGGCCCGCTCCCACGAGGGGCCGCCGAACTCGGCGACAAAGGTGGCGATGTCCATCGCATTCATCAGCTGGCCGACATCGAACACACCGGCGTGGTTGACCAGACACTGCCACGGCCCGTTCCATTTGCCGGCGATCAGATTGACCATATAGCCGCCGTAGGAGGCCCCGACCGCACAGGCCCGGTCACCGTCGATGAAGCGGTTGCCGGCCAGGGCGGACTGCCAGCCCTTCTGCAGATCCTCCAGCGGGCGGTCACCCCAGTGATCATTGATAGCGTCGGTGAAGGCCTGACCGAACCCCGGCGAGCCGTGGAAATTGACCATCACCACCGCATAGCCGGCCCCGGTGTAGATCTGGGGGTTCCAGCGATAGCTCCAGCCGTCGGTCCAGGGCGATTTCGGCCCGCCATGGATCAGATAGACGGCCGGATAGCGTCGCCCCTCGACATAGCCGGCCGGTTTGAACACCCAGCCCTGCACCGGCTCGCCGTTCCAGCCGGCGAAGGTGAAGGGCTCGGCCGCGGGCAGGTCGACCCCGGCCAGCAGTTCGGCATTGTGCCGCGTCAGGGGCCGCCCGGCCGGACCCGAAGCGTCGACGATCTGGGCCGGCCCGCCGAACCCGTCCCGCGCGACGACCAGCCGCCCGCCGACCTCATCGAAACCCGAGACCGTGCCGTCACCGGTGACCGTCCGCACGGCTCCGGTCCGGGCATCGATCTCGAACAATTTCTGCTGGCCGTTCTCAGCGGCGACGACATACAGGGCGCGCCCGTCGGAGCGCCAGCGCAGGCCGCCGGGGCCACGGTCCCAGCCGGGAGCCAGCGCCCGCGCGCCCGATCCGTCGACATTGCCGACCATCACGACGGCCTGGTCACCGAAGACATTCTCGCGGCGGCCGGCCAGCCAGGCCAGCTGGTGACCGTCGGGCGAAAAGACCGGATTGCTGTCCGGTGCCGGATTGCCGTCCGTCAGATTGACCGGCGGTCCACCTTCGATCGAGGCGCTGTAGAGATCGGTGTCATTGGTGAAGGCCTCGGTCCGGCCCTGCATCTGGGTCGAGAAGACGATGCGGCGACCATCGGGCGAGATGGCGAATTCCCCCTCATCACCCTGCGGCCGCCCCGGCGTATCGCCATCGACTCCGGCCATCAGGTCGCGCGCCTCGCCGGCGGCCAGACCCGAGGCGTTCAGCGGCATGGCGAAAAGATGATTGCGACGGCCGTCGTTCCAGCTGTCCCAGGGCCTCAGCGGCAGCCGGTCAAAGGCGCGTACGGTTGAGACCGCGGCCGCTTCGGCCTTCAACCGGTCGTTACTGCAGGCCAGGTCGTCGCAGTCGGCAAACACCGCTATCGCCACCACCAGGGTTCGGCCATCGGGGGTCAGACGAAAGGCGGTCACATCGATCGGCAGGGTCGTGACCTGGGTCGCCGCCTGTCCGTCGCGGTCCGTCCGCCAGACCTGGCTGGAGCCGCCGCGCGACGACAGGAAATAGATGGCCTGGCCATCCGGGCTCCAGCGCGCGCTGGAGACGCCGCCCTCGGACGCCGGCAGGCGTCGGCTCGCGCCGTCGGCCTCGATCACCCAGGCCGACCCCGCGCCGCGGTTGGCGGCCCAGTCGGTCGTGCGCACGGAATAGAGAACCCGGCGCCCATCCGGCGACAGCCGGGGGTCGCCCACCCGGTCCATCATCGCCAGCTGGTCAAGACTCAGCCCCCCCGAAGCCGTCGGACTCAACACCGGTCCGGACTGCCCGGCGCTGGCCGGTGGTGTCTGGGCCGGAGCCATGGTCACACCCACAAGCCACGCGAGCGCCGCGGCACCCCCTGCAAGTCCGGCCCGGATCGTCATGCGCTTTCCCCTGTCGTTCCCGTCAGCCTTAACACTCCTCCGCCGCAAGCCAAGTCGCTTGCCGTGCGCGACAGGAGCGGCGACAACCGGCATCGAATGACCGACACCGCCCCCGCCAGACCGGACGCCCACATCTGCGATGTGCTGATCGCCGAGCGCGCGCCCCGGCTGACCGGGTCTGTGTTCTGGCCGGTCCTGCGCCCCGCCTTCTACCGGCTGCTCGGTTACCGCCACGCCCGCATCATGGCTGATGCCGTCGGCCCGCTGTCGGGGCTGGAGGCGCTCGACCATATGTCCAACCTCCTGGCGCTGCAGGTCTCGGCCGAAAATCTCGACCGCATCCCCGCCACCGGCCGCTGCGTTGTGGTCTGCAACCATCCGACCGGCATCGCCGACGGTATCGCCGTCCATGACGCGGTCAGCCGCCGCCGGCCCGACGCCATCTTCTTCGCCAATGCCGACGCCCTGCGCGTCGCCCCGCGCCTGTCCGAGACCGTGATTCCAGTCGAATGGGTGGTGGCCAAACGCACCCGTGAAAAGACCCGCCTGACCCTGCTGGCGGCCAAGGAGGCGTTCGAGGCCGAACGCTGCGTCGTCCTGTTCCCGGCCGGGCGCATCTCGCGCATCGGGCCGGACCGGGCCCTGGCCGATCCGGTCTGGGCCGCCACCGCCGCCTCCCTGGCCCGCAAATACGCGGCCCCGGTGGTGCCGATCCACGTCGCCGGACCGCGCTCGCACCTGTTCCACCTGTTCCACCGCATCTCCGACGAGCTGCGCGACATCACCCTGTTCCACGAGCTGCTGAACAAACAGGGCAAGGCCTTCCGTCTGCATGTCGGCCGCCCGGTCGATCCGGCCGGCCTGCCCGCCGACGCGGTCGAGGCGACCCTGGCGCTGAAGACCTTCACCGAACGGGCGCTGTCGCAGGACCCGGATGCGGAGTTCGCATGAGGATCACCCTGTCCGACGCCGACGCCACCGCCCGACTGGGCGCGGCCATCGCCCCCCTGTTGAGTCCCGGCGAGTCGGTGTTGCTGTACGGCCCCCTCGGCATGGGCAAGTCGACCCTGGCCCGCGGCCTGATCCGCGCCCTGACCACCCCGGACGAGGATGTGCCCTCGCCCACCTTCACCCTGGTCCAGTTCTACGACAGCGACCCGCCGGTGGCCCATTTCGACCTCTACCGCCTGTCCCGCCCGGAAGAGGCCTTCGAGATCGGGCTCGACGAGGCGCTGGACGAGGGCTGCGCCGTGATCGAATGGCCCGAACGCCTCGGCGAGGACCCCGCCGCCATGCTGGGCCCCGACCGCCTGACCATCACCCTGTCCGAACAGAGCCTCGACGGTGTCGACGGTCGCCTTGCGACCGTTTCCGGCGTAGGCTCGTGGGAAGCCAAACTCACCGATGTCCATGTCTGACCGCGAACACCAGCGTCTCGACTTCCTCAAGGCGTCCGGCCTCGCGGCCGCCGTGCGCGCCCCCCTGCCCGGCGACGCCTCGACCCGCCGTTACGAGCGGTTGACCACACCGACCGGCACCTCCCTGATGCTGATGGATCAGCCCCCCGCCGCCGAGAGCGCGCCCTGCGATCCGACGTGGACACCCGAGCGCCGCCGGACCGAGGGCTGGAACGCCGTGGCCCGTCTGTCGGCCGGACGGATCGAGGCCTTCGCCGCCGTCGCCGCCCATCTGCGCGCCCTGGGTCTGTCAGCCCCGGAGATCGTGGCCATTGACGCGCCCGCCGGTCTGGCCGTGCTTGAAGACTACGGCGACGACCTGTTCGCCCGGGTCATCGAACACGGAGCCGACCCCGCCCCCCTGTATCTGGCCGCGATCGAGACCCTGGCCCGCATCCATGCGGCCCCGACCCCCGCCGTCCTGACCGGCCCAGCCGGGGACTGGCCGCTGCTGCCCTATGACGAGACCGCCCTGCAGGGCGGGGCCGACCTGTTCGTCGACTGGCTGCCGAAACTCGACCCGGCCCTGAATTTCGACAGCGCCGCCGTGGCCGAATGGCACGCCGCCTGGGCTCCGGTCGTCGCCGCCGGAGCCGCCGGGGCCACGGTCATGGCCCACCGCGACTATCACGCCGAGAACCTGATCTGGCTGCCGGGTCGCGCCGGTCCGGCCCGGGCCGGGATGATCGACTTCCAGGATGCTGTCCGCGCCCATCCGTCCTGGGACCTGCACTCCCTGCTGCAGGACGCCCGTCGCGACGTTTCGCCCGAGCTGGAACGCCTCGCGCTGGACCACTATTTCGCCCTGCGCCCCGACCTCGACCGCACCCCCTTCCTGCAGGCCTACGCCGGTCTGGCAGCCCTCAACGAGGCGCGCATCCTCGGCGTCTTTGCCCGGCTGATCGCCCGCGACGGCAAACCCCGCTACCGTGCCTTCATGCCGCGCATGTGGGCCCATCTGAACGCCAATCTGAAAGCGCCCGGACTGGAAGGCGTCGCCGCCTGGTTCAACCGCCACGTGCCGGAGGCCAGCCGCCGATGACCGCTCCAAAGACCGCCCCAACCACCGCCATGGTCCTCGCCGCCGGTCTCGGCACCCGGATGCGCCCCCTGACCGACGACCGGCCCAAGGCCCTCGTCGAACTGGCCGGACGCTCCCTGATCGATCACGTGCTGGACCGGCTGGCCGGGGCCGGCGTCGCCCGGGCCGTAGTCAATGTCCATTGGTTCGCCGACCGGCTGGAGACCCACCTCGCCGCGCGCGGGCGCGGTCCGGCGATCGTCATCTCCGACGAGCGCGCCGAACTGCTGGAGACCGGCGGTGGTCTGAAGAAGGCCGCCCCCCTGCTCGGCCCCGAGCCTGTGTTCGTGGCCAATATCGACAGTGTCTGGACCGACCGGGGCGACGCGCTGGGCGACCTGGCCCGGCTGTGGGACCCGGCGCGGATGGACGCCGTCCTGCTGCTGGCGCGGCGCGAGGGCTCGATCGGCTTCGAGGGCGGGGGGGATTTCCGCCTCGCCGACGACGGTCGCCTGACCTTCCGCGGTGACGCGGCTGAAGCCCCCTTCGCCTATATGGGCGTCCACATTACCCGGCCCGACTATGCCGACGGCGGCCCCGAGAGCCCCTTCTCGCTCAGCCCTCTGTGGCGGGCCTCGGCCGCCGCCGGGCGCCTGTACGGCTGCGTGCTGGACGGCGACTGGATGCATGTCGGCGACCCGCAGGCGCGGGATGCTGCCGAGGCCAAGCTGGCCGGATCAGCATGATGACGGCGCGCCTCAAACAGGGATACGCCGCGCGTCGACCGGCAGGCGCACAATGACCCCTGTTTTCGATCCCTTCTCCGGGTCGCCCCCCCGCTGGTACGCCATCCCCGCGCACCGGCCCTTTCTCGACGACCTCGCCGCCGGGGTGCTGGCCTGGCTGGGCGACCAGCCGCCCGAAACCCTGTCCGACGCCACCCTGCTTCTGCCCAACCGCCGCGCCGCCCGCGCCTTCACCGCCGCCCTGTCCCGGCTCGGCGGCGACCGGCCCGTCCTGCTGCCCCAGGTCCGGCCGCTAGGCGATCTGGAGGAGGACGAGGCCCCCTTCGCCCCCGGCGAACTGGGTCTGGACCTGCCCCCGGCGATCGCCCCCCTGACGCGCCGTTTCGAGATGGCGCGGATGATCACCGACCGGTTCGAGCCGGGCCTGAAACCCCTGCGCGCGCTGGAGATGGCCGATGCGCTGGGCGGCTTCCTCGACTCCTGCCAGCTGGAGGAGGTCGAGGACCCCGGTCGCGTCGCCCATCTGGTCGAGGGTGATCTGGCCGAACACTGGCAGGACTCGGCCCGTTTTCTCGGCCTCGCCGTCGAGGCCTGGCCCGAGCGTCTGGCCGAGCTGGGTCTGGTCGATCCGGCCTGGCGACGCGCCCGGCTGTTGCGTCTGCTGGCCGAGCGCTGGACCGACAGTCCGCCGACCGGCCCGGTCATCGCCGCCGGCTCGACCGGTACTGCCCCCGCCGCCGCCGATGTGCTGCGCGCCGTGGCCGCCGCCCCTCAGGGCTGCGTCGTCCTGCCCGGGCTGGACCGCGATCTGGATGCCGCCGTCTGGGCCGCCCTGGGGGCCGAGGAACAGCATCCGCAGAACGCCCTGTGGCGGCTGCTGGACCGGGCCGAAGTCCCGCGCGAGTCGGTCCGCCCGTGGTTCCAGCCTCCGCTCGACCCGGCACGAGAGTCACGCGGTCTGGCCCGCCAGCGCCTGCTCAACGAGGCCCTGCGCCCGGCCGAGGCCACCGACGACTGGCGGCGCGAGATCGCCCGCATCCGCGCCGCGGCTGCTGCCACGGGACAGGCCGCCGACCCGATCGCCGAGGGGCTTCAGGGCCTGTCGGTGGTCACCGTCCGCACCGAGGAGGACGCCGCCGCCACCATCGCCCTGATGATGCGCGAGACGCTGGAGACCCCGGGCCGCACCTGCGCCCTGGTGACCCCCGACCTCGGCCTCGGCCGTCGCGTCGCCGCCCGGCTGGAACGCTGGGGCGTGGTCGCCGACTCCTCGTCCGGCGCGCCCCTGCTGCGCCTGCCCGCCGGGGGGCTGATCGACCTGTGCGCCCGGTTTCTGGCCGATCCGCTGAAACCCCAGACCCTGCTGGCCCTGGTCAAACATCCGCTGTGCGGTATCGACGCCGACGCCGCCACGGCGCTGGAGTTGCATGCCCTGCGTGGGCCCCGCCCCCGCGACTGGGCCATGATCCGCCAGCGGCTGCTGGAGGCGGCCCAGCCCCGTCGCGGCGGCAAGCCCGCGCCCGACTGGAAACAGGTCCGGCTGGGCGAGGCCGCCGCCCTGGCCGACCGGCTCGAGTCCCTGGTCGGCACGGCCCGGACCCCGTTCGTGCCCGAGGCCCCGCTGGACGTCGCCGCCCGCGCCCTGACCGGTCTGGTCGAGGCCCTGGCCGGCCAGGCGGTCTGGGCCGGCCCCGACGGCGAGGCGGCGGCGACCCTGATGGCCGCCCTGATCGCGGGCGGTGACGCCCTGGGCGAGGTCCGCCGCGCCGACCTGGCCGATCTGGTCCACGGCCTGTTGCGCGACGAGACCGTGCGCACCGGCGGGGCCACCCATCCGTCCCTGCGCATCCTCGGGGCCATCGAGGCCCGGCTGGTGCGCGCCGACCGCATGATCCTGGCCGGACTGGAAGAAGGGGTCTGGCCCAATGCCGCCCCGGTCGATCCCTTCCTGTCCCGGCCGATGCGCAAGACCCTGGGCCTGCCCCCGCCCGAGCGCCGCCTCGGCCAGACCGCCCAGGACTTCGTCCAGGCCGCCTGCGCCGACGAGGCCGTCCTGGTCCATGCCGACCGCCGCGGCGGCCAGCCGGCGGTCAAGTCGCGCTGGCTGTGGCGGCTGGAGATGCTGACCCGCGGGGCCAATGCCCCGGCCACGCCCGTGGTGCTGGAACGGCCGGTGCTGGCCCTGTCCCAGGCCCGGGCGCTGGACGCCCCGCCGCCGGGCCCGCCGCGCTATGCCCGCCGCCCCGAACCGCGCCCGCCGGTCGAGCGCCGTCCGCGCAGTCTGTATGTCACCCGGATCGAACGCTGGGTCCGCGACCCCTATGCCGTCTATGCCGGCTGGGTGCTGGGGCTGGACAAGCTGGAGCGCCCCGGGGCGGAGGCCGAGGCGATGGCGCGCGGCAATGCCGTGCACAAGGCGATCGAGCGGATGACCGCGGCCTTCCCCGACACCCTGCCCGACGATGCCGAAGAGCGGCTCTGTGATCTGCTGATGGCGGAGTTGAAGGACCACGGCTTCGAGGACGCGGCCATGGCCCGCGAAGCCCCCCTTGCCCGCAACAGCGCCCGCTGGCTGACGAGCTTCGAACAGGACCGACGCGCCCGGGGCATCACCCTGCTGATCGAACAGAAGGGCGAGTCCGGCTTCGACGCCCCCGGCGGCCGTTTCACGCTGAAGGCCTATGCCGACCGGATCGAACTGGGCTCCGCCGGCGCGGCTGTGATCGACTTCAAGACCGGGGCCGCCCCCTCGGCCAAACAGGTCAAGACCGGCTTCGCTCCCCAGCTGACCCTGACCGCCGCCATCCTGGCCGATGGCGGCTTCACCGACACCAACGGCCCGGTCGATCCCGAGGAACTGACCTATGTCCGCGTCGTCGGCCGTCGCAAGCCCGGCGAGGTCGCGGTGCGCGCGTCAGGAATGGAGGCCGCCGATATGGCCCGCGCCGCCCTTGAGGGGCTGCAGCGCCGCGTGGCCCGGTTCGACCGGGAATCCACCCCCTATGTCAGCTGGGCCGCGCCCCAGTTCATGGGCAATTTCGGCGGCAACTACGACCACCTGGCCCGGGTCTGGGAATGGCACGTCATCGGCGACGATGCGGAGGACGGCGAATGACGGTCCCCGCCGGAATCGACTATCAGGCCCGCGCCGCCGACCCCGGTCGCTCGGTCTTCGTCACCGCCAATGCCGGATCGGGCAAGACCACCACCCTGGTCAACCGCGTGGCCCGGCTGCTGCTGGGCGGGGCCACGCCCGGCGAAATCCTGTGCGTCACCTATACCAAGGCCGCCGCCGCCGAGATGCAGGCCCGTCTGTTCGAGACCCTGGGCCGATGGGCGGTAATGGACGACGCGGCCCTGTCGGACTCGCTGTCCCAGCTGGACGGGCGTGACCCGTCCGGCCTGACCGCGGCCGACCTGTCCTCGGCCCGGCGCATGTTCGCCCGCGCCCTGGAAACCCCCGGCGGGCTGAAGATCCAGACCATCCACGCCTTCTGCGAAAAACTGCTGCGGCGCTTCCCGCTCGAGGCCGGGGTCTCGCCCCGTTTCACCGTGCTGGAAAACGAGGCCGCCCTGGCCCTGTCGCGCGAGGCCCGCGAGGACCTGGCCCGGCACGCCTTTGGCAATCCGGACGGGCAGGTGGGTCAAGCCTACAGCCATTTCGCCGTCGAACTGCACTGGGACGGGTTCCAGTCCCTGTTGGCGATGATCGAGTCCGACCGGGCCAGGCTGCTGGCCTATGTCGACGGGGTCGAGGCCGGGCAGCTGCCCGGGCCCCACACCCTGACCGGGGCCGACCCGGACTCCTCCCCGGACCGGATCGAGGCCGACTTCCTCGCCGGGCTCGACCCGGCCGGATGGCGACGCATGGCTGAAGCCATGGCCACGGGCTCGACCAACGATCAAAAGCGCGCCGATGCCATGCGGGCAGCGGCCCCGCCCCACTGGAGCTTCACCGGAATCGCCGACGTCTTCCTGACCGACAAGGGCGAACCGCGCGCCAGGATGGCCACCAGATCGGCCCCGCCCGCGGCAGCCGATTATCTGACCACCCTGCAGCTCAAATACCTGTCCGCCCGCGACAGCCTGCGCAAAGCGAAGATCGCCGACGACACGGTCAAATTGCTGACCCTGGCCCGGGCCCACGCCGCCTTTTACGAAAACGCCAAGGCCGCCCGCGGCGCGCTCGACTTCTCCGATCTGGTGGCCCGCACGGTCGACCTGCTGACCGAACGATCGACCGCCGCCTGGGTTCTGTACAAGCTGGACGGCGGCATCGCCCACGTCCTGATCGACGAGGCCCAGGACACGGCCCCCGACCAGTGGGCCATCGTCCGTGCCCTGACCGGCGAGTTCTTTGCCGGCGATCCCGGCGGCCGCACCGTCTTCGCCGTCGGCGATGAGAAACAATCGATCTATTCCTTCCAGGGGGCCCGGCCCGAACGGCTGCGACGCGAGTCCCAGGTCTATGACGCCCTGGTGCGTGGCAGCGGCGGGGAATTCGAGGCTGTCGAACTGGCCAAATCCTGGCGCTCCACCCCCGAAGTCCTCAGCTTCGTCGATCAGCTGTTCGATGATTTCGACCGCCAGGCCGCCCTGGTCGGCGAGGATGTCGCCGCCATCCCCCCCCACGTCGCCACCCGCGTCGATCATCAGGGCACGGTCGATCTGATCCCCCTGTTTTCTGACGAAAAGGCCGGTGAGCGCGATGCGTGGGACGATCCGGTCGATCAGGAGAGCGGCGTCAGTGGCCGCAAACAACTGGCCACCCGCCTGGCCCGGGACATCCGCGCCCAGGTCCAGGCCGGGTCCGCTGTCCACGACCGCAAGACCGGGGCCCTGCGGCCCTGCGGCTACGGCGACTTCCTCGTGCTGGTGCGGCGGCGTGATGCCACCTTCGAGGAGATCATCCGGGCCCTGAAGACCGCAGGCGTGCCCGTGGCCGGAGCCGACCGGCTGAAACTGTCCAGCCATATCGTCTTCGACGACCTGATCGCCCTGGCCCGGTTCGCCCTGTTCCCGGACGACGATCTCAGCCTCGCCGGCATATTGCGCAGTCCGTTCTGCGACGTGCCGGACTTCGGCCCGGATGACAGCCTCTACGCCCTGGCCGGGCGCGAGAAACGCGCTGGCCTGTGGCGCGAACTGTGCGCCCGCGCCGGCGAACATCCGTCATGGACCCGGGCCCGCGACCTGCTGCGGGCGGCGCTGGACGCCCGCGACCGCGATCCCTTCGCCTTCTTCTCGACCCTGCTCAACCGCGTCGACGACACCGGCCTGTCGGGCCGCGCCCGCATCCTGGCCCGGCTGGGGCATGAGGCCGAGGAGGCCATCGACGAGACCCTGGCCCAGGTCCTGTCGGCCGAGGACCGCGGCGGTGTCGACCTCGAGACCGCCGTGGCCCTGCTCGAGGCCGCCGACGTCGAGGTCAAGCGCGAGCTGGAAGGGGCCCGCGACGAGGTCCGGGTCATGACCGTGCACGGGGCCAAGGGGCTGGAGGCCCCGATCGTCATCCTTCCCGACACCACCGCAAAGGCCAAACCCCAGGGCCCGTCGCTGATGCCTGCGGTCGACGACGACGGCGAGGAGACCGGGGCCTGGCTGATGTGTCCGGGCAAGTCGGGCGACGACTGCCCGGCCTCGACCGCCGCCCGCGATGCCCGGGCCAAACGCGCCGACGACGAGACCTTGCGCCTGCTCTATGTGGCCCTGACCCGGGCCCGTGACCGGCTGGTGATCATGGGCCGCGCCGGCACCCTCGGCCCCGAGGCCGGCAGCTGGTGGGCGATCGTCACCGAGACCTTCGATCGCCTGGCCGAGGTCGGCCGGGTGCGCGAACTGGACGACGGCACCCTGCGCTACGGTGTCGATCCGCAAATCCTGCCGCCCCGGACCGCGGCCGGTGCCACCGTCGGCGCGGTCCCCGCCTGGGCCCTGACCCGTCCCCCGGCCGAGGCCGCCGCCCGCTATGCCTCGCCTTCGCGCATGGACGAGAGCGTGCGCATCCCCGCCCCCTCGCCCCTGGCCACCGCCGCCGGTCCGGGCGCGGCGCTCGGCCGCTTCCGCCGTGGCGACCTGATCCACCGGCTGCTGGAGCGTCTGCCCGAGATCGAGGCCGCCGCCCGGCCCGACGCCGCCGTGCGCATGCTGGCCCGCGAGCCCGACCTCGACGCTGTCCAACGCGCGGACATGATCGACGCCGCCTTCAGCGTGCTGACCGACACCCGTTTCGCCCCGGTGTTCGGGCCCGGCTCCCGGGCCGAGGCGGCCCTGACCGGCTGGGCCCCCGGCCTGCCGCCGGGGGTCAGCATCTCCGGCCGCATCGACCGACTGGTCATCACCCCCGAACGGGTGCTGGTGGTCGACTACAAGACCAACCGGCCGGCCCCTGACCGGATCGAGAACGCCGACCCTGCCTATGTGCTGCAGCTGGCCGTCTATGTCGCCGTACTGAAACGTCTGTACCCGGACCGCGCCGTCGAGGCGGCCCTGGTCTGGACCGACGGACCACAGCTGATGCCTGTGCCCGGACCGTTGATGGACAGGGCTTTGGCCGGTTGACGTTGAATTCGGCGGGAATCGCCCCACATCTGCGGCAACACTCGATCGTTTCGATCACGCCCCAACCCCCGCGCCCGTCCGGCCCGATGCCGGCAGCGCCCCAGGAGTAGACACCATGGCCACCGTCAAGGTCACCGACGCCAGTTTCGACACCGACGTTCTCAAGTCGTCGGTCCCCGTCCTGGTCGATTTCTGGGCTGAATGGTGCGGTCCCTGCAAACAGATCGGCCCGGCGCTGGAACAGATCGCCGACGAACTGTCCGGCAAGATCGTGATCGCCAAGGTCAATATCGACGACTCGCCGATGATCCCGTCCAAGCTGGGCGTGAAGGGCATCCCCACCCTGATGCTGTTCCGCGACGGCCAGATGGCTTCAATGAAGGTCGGTGCCATGCCCAAGGGCAAGATCGTCGAATGGCTGGCAGAAGCCGGCATCACTGCCTGATTTCCCAGGGCCCCTCCCGCGCGGAGGGGCCGCCGGGCCTGAAGTGCCGCGCACAGACTACAACGGCCTCAAGTAGCCCGAAGGGCGGTAGGCCCAACGTCAGGCCTCAAGTAGCGCGAAGCGCGATAGGCCCACTCACAATGGCCAGGTCTCGCGGCTTGCCCCCAGCACCTCGCCCGCGAGGTACAGCGAGCCGCAGATCACCACCCGACCGGCCCCCAGTCGCAACGCCAGGTCCAGCGCCCCGCTGACCGAGCCCGCCGGCTGGGCCCCCAGGCCATGGCCACGGGCCACCGCCGCCAGGGCCTCGGGATCGGCCGCCGCCCCGTCGAAACTGACGGTGAACACGGCCGCACCACTGCCCTTCAGCGCCTCGAAGAAGCCCCCCGAATCCTTGTTGGCCAGCATGCCGACGATCAGGGCCAGCGGTCGCGGGGCCCGCGCCTGCCGCGCCTCCAGGGTCTCGGCCAGGGCGTGCGCCGCGTGGGGATTGTGCCCCCCGTCCAGCCACAGTTCGGCGTCGGCCGACTGCGCCGTCTCGCCATAGGGTCCGGCCGTCACCCGCTGCATCCGCGCCGGCCAGGTCACGGTCTCCAGGCCCCGGGCGATGGCCGCCTCGGGCAGGTCCAGCTCCAGCGCTACGGCCACGGCCAGTCCGGCATTATCGAACTGGTGCGGCCCGGCCAGGGCCGGGGCCGGCAGGTCCATAAACCGCTCCTCGTCCTGCCAGGACAGGCCGCCGCGATCGCCCCAGGCATCGAAATCACTGCCCATCACGGTCAACGGCGCATGCACCGCCGCCGCCCGCGCCGCGATCACAGCCATCACCGCTTCCGACTGGCGCGCCACCAGCCCCCGCGCCCCGGGCTTCAGAATTCCGGCCTTCTCCCCGGCAATGCCCACCAGGTCGGTGCCGAGGAATTCGGCATGGTCGAGGGCGATCGGGGTGATCACACTCAGCAGCGGCCGGTCAATGACATTGGTGGCGTCCAGCGACCCGCCCAGGCCGACCTCGATGATGGCCAGGTCGGCGGGGCTTTCAGCCATGGCGACAAAGGCCGCGGCCGTGGTCGCCTCGAACACCGTGGCCCCGATACCGTGCGCGTCTCCGACCGCCTCGACCCGATCCAGCGCCGCATTCAGCGTCGCGTCATCGATCAGGATCCCGGCCAGACGGATGCGTTCGTTGAACCGCACCAGATGCGGCGAGCTGTAGACATGGACACGCAACCCGGCCGCCTCGGCCATGGCCCGCAGGAAGGCGGCTGTCGAGCCCTTGCCGTTGGTCCCGGCCACATGGATCACCGGCGGCAGGGTATCCTGGGGGTCGCCCAGGGCGGCGCACAGGGCCCGCATCCGGTCCAGAGACAGGTCGATCTTCTGGGGATGTCGGGCCAGCAAACGGGCCGAGATCGGATCCATGGGCCCGGCCTAGGCGGCCCGGCGCTTGCCGCCCATCAGCATCGACAGGACCTGGCCCAGGGTCTTCGGCAGGTCGGCGCGGGTGACCACGCGGTCGACCATGCCCTTTTCCTGCAGATATTCGGCGCGCTGGAAGCCCGGCGGCAGTTTCTCGCGGATGGTGGCCTCGATCACGCGCGGACCGGCGAAGCCGATCAGGGCCCCCGGCTCGGCCAGATGTACGTCACCCAGCATCGCATAGCTGGCCGTGACCCCGCCCGTGGTCGGATCGGTCAGGACCACGACGAACGGCAATTGCGCCGTCTTCAACTCCTGCACCGCCAGGGTGGTCCGGGCCATCTGCATCAGGCTCAGCGCGCCCTCCTGCATCCGGGCCCCGCCGGCGGCGGTGAAACAGACCATCGGCACATTGCGCTCGACGGCGGCCCGGGCGGCGGCGATGAAACCCTCACCGGCGGCCATGCCCAGCGACCCGCCCATGAAGGCGAAATCCTGCACGATGGCCACGGCCGGGGTGCCGTCGATCTCGCCATAGCCGATCGACATCACGTCGCGCGTGCCGACGGCCTTGCGCGCCGCGGCCAACCGTTCGCGATACGGCTTGCCGTCGCTGAATTTCAGCGGGTCTTCCTCGACCTCGGGGCTGTCGATCTTCTCGTAGTCGCCCCCGTCGAAGGTGTAGCCCAGCCGCTTGGAGGCACCGATCCGCATATGGCGGCCGGTCGGGGTCACCCACAGGGCGGTCTCCAGGTCCGGGCGGTACAGCATCTCGTCGGTGTCGGGGTCCTTGACCCACAGGCCGTCGGGCGTGTCGCGCCGGCTGACGATCTTGCGCACGCCGGGGGCGAAGCGCGACAGCCAGCCGCCACGGCGTTCGGGCGGGGTCTTGATCGGAGGAGTGTTCTTGTCGGCCATGGACCTGTCTCTAGACGGTTTCCGTCGCGCGTGCAGCCCTGACCGCATCGCCGAGCGCCTTGACCCGCGCCAGAACCCGCTCGCGGGGCGACTCTCCGGACTCCAGGGCCGCGGCCACCTCGTCGACCAGCACCGAGCCGACCACCACCGCATCGGCGACGCGGGCGATCTCGGCGGCCCGCTCGGGCGTACGCACACCGAAGCCCACGGCCACCGGCAGGCCCGAAGCCTTGCGCACCCGCGCGACGGCGGGTGCCACCGACAGGGTTTGGGCCTCCTTGACCCCGGTCACCCCGGCCACGGACACGTAATAGACAAAGCCCGAGGTGCGCCGGGCGATAAGCTTCAACCGCGCATCGTCCGAGGTCGGGGTCGCCAGCCGGATCAGGGACACTGCATGGGCGTCCAGCGCATCCGACAGCGGATCGGCCTCTTCCGGCGGGCAGTCGACCACGATCAGGCCGTCGACGCCGCTGGCCGCCGCGTCGCGGGCGAAGGCCGCATAGCCGTAGCTCTCGATCGGATTCAGATAGCCCATCAGGATCAGCGGCGTGTCGGCATCGCCGGCGCGGAAATCGCGGGCCAGGTCCAGCGTCCCCTTCAGGGTCAGCCCGGCCTTCAGCCCGCGGATCGCCGCGCGCTGGATCGGTGGCCCCTCGGCCATAGGATCACTGAACGGAAAGCCCAGTTCGATGATGTCGGCCCCGGCGGCGGGCAGGCCGCGCAGAATCTCCAGCGACTCCCCGCGCGAGGGGTCACCGGCCATCACATAGGCCACGAACCCGGCCCGGCCCTCGGCCTTCAGCGCCGCGAAACGGGCGTCGATACGAGCCGTGGTCATTGCGAGGCCGGCACGGCGGCGGCGGCGCACACATCCCCGGGGATGGTGGCAAAGCCCAGATAGCCGGTCGCCGTGGGGCCGGCCGGACGGGTGGTGTCATAGAAGGCGATCATCTGGATCCCGTCGCAGCCGCCGCTCTCGCGCCGCTTGACCAGCACCACACGATTGCTGTCACCGCCCGCGCCCAGCCAGCCCTGACCTTCAAAATGGGCCACATAGGCGTCAGCCAGCGCGCCGACACTCGCCAGGGGAGCGCTGACACAGAAGGCCTTGCCGGTCAGGCTGTACAGATTGCCGCAATCGGGAGCCGCCGTGGCTCCGGCGAGGATCGGCGTCTCCGCCGCCGGTTCGCCCTGGCTCTGGGCCAGAACCGGGCCGGTCAGACCGAGCGAGACGACGGCCGTCAATGCGATGAGGGTTTTCATGTTCGGATTCCCGGAGCCCTAGAGCTCGACGCCCAGATGTTCGGCCACTGCAAAGATGTCCTTGTCGCCGCGCCCGCACATGTTCAACACCACATCGCCACCCTTGCCGACCTCGGCGGCGATCTCGCCGATCCGGGCCAGGGCGTGGCTGGGCTCCAGCGCCGGAATGATTCCTTCCAGCTTCGAGCACAGCTGGAAGGCTTCCAGCGCCTCGACGTCGGTGGCGGCGCGATATTCGGCGCGGCCGATATCCTTCAGCCAGGCGTGTTCCGGCCCGATACCTGGATAGTCCAGCCCGGCCGAGATCGAATGGCCCTCCAGGATCTGGCCGTCGGCGTCCTGCAGCAGATAGGTGCGGTTACCGTGCAGCACCCCCGGGCGGCCGCCCTGCAGCGAGGCCGCATGGTCGGGTCCGTCCAGACCGCGCCCGGCCGCCTCGACCCCGATCAGCCGCACGGAGGCGTCGTCGATGAAGGGGTGGAACAGGCCGATGGCGTTCGACCCGCCGCCAATGGCTGCGACACAGGCGTCCGGCAGCTTGCCGCGCCGCGCCTGCATCTGGACCTTGGTCTCCTTGCCGATCACCGACTGGAAGTCGCGCACCATGGCCGGATAGGGGTGCGGCCCCGCCGCCGTGCCGATCAGATAGTAGGTGTCGTCGACATTGGTGACCCAGTCGCGCATCGCCTCGTTCATCGCGTCCTTCAGCGTTGCCCGGCCACTGGTCACCGGCACCACCTCGGCCCCCAGCAACTTCATGCGGAAGACGTTCGGCGACTGACGCTGCACGTCGGTCGCCCCCATATAGACCACGCATTTCAGGCCGAAGCGGGCACAGACAGTGGCCGTGGCCACCCCGTGCTGACCGGCCCCGGTCTCGGCGATGATCCGCGTCTTGCCCATCCGCATGGCCAGCAGGATCTGGCCCATACAGTTGTTGATCTTGTGCGCACCGGTGTGATTCAGCTCGTCGCGCTTGAACCAGATGTCGGCCGCCCCGTAGTGGGCGCTCAGCCGTTCAGCCAGATACAGCGGACTGGGCCGGCCCACATAGTGGGTCAGGAAATCATCCAGCTCGGCCTGGAAGCTGGGGTCGGCCTGGGCCGCCGCATAGGCCGCGGTCAGTTCATGGACCAGGGGCATCAGGGTCTCGGCGACGAACCGGCCCCCGTAGGGACCGAACCGCCCCTCGGCGTCAGGCAGGGCATAGGCGTTGGGCAGGATGGCGTTCACAGGCGTTTCTCTCGCGGGGAGGCGTCGGAAATGGGGCGTCACACCGCCCTGAGAAAGGCCGCGATCCGGACGGTGTCCTTAACACCGGGCGCGCTTTCCACACCAGAGGACACATCGACCATCGGGGCCCCGGTTACCGCTACAGCCTGCGCCACATTGTCCGGGGTCAGCCCGCCGGCCAGGAACCAGGGCCTGGGGAACGACCGACCGGCCAGCAGCGACCAGTCAAAACTGGCCCCGACCCCGCCGGGCAGGGTCGCATCCGCCGGCGGCCGGGCGTCAAACATCAGGTGATCGACCACCGGTGCCCAAGCCGCCGCCGCTTCGATGTCGGCGGCCGTCGACACCGCCAGGGCGCGGATGATCCCGGCTCCGGTCAGTTCGCGCACCCGCACCGCCCGCTCCGGCGTCTCGCGCCCGTGCAGCTGGATCAGGTCAGGCTTCAGGATCAGGGCGATCTCGGTCAGCCGGGCGTCATCGGCATCCACCGTCACCGCCACCACCTTCGCCCGCCCCCGGGCCTGGCCGAACAGGGTCGCCGCGTGCAGGGGCTCCAGATGGCGCGGACTCTTCGGATAGACCACCGCCCCGACAAAGGCCGCACCGCCGTCCAGCGCAGCGTCGAGGGTTTCGGGCGTGATCAGGCCGCAGATCTTCACGAGGGTCATGGCAGAGCCAGCGTGACACCCTGATCCACCGCCGCCTCGGCCAGGCGGCGGTCCAGGGTAGCCAGGGCCCAGACTTCCCGCTCGACGATGGCCAGGTGCAGGGCATCGGGCGCACGCAGGGCAGCATGACGTTCAAGCAGGCGGCGCGCCTGTAGGAAATCATCAGGACCGATCACCGCGTCCGGCCGCGCCGGACTGAATAGCCGGTCCATTTCGACCTCAGCGCGACGGCGTTCGCCCGGTGTAATCCGGCCGGTCCTCTGGGCGTACGACAGGGCCGATGAGGTTTCGGTCAGGGTCCACAGGCTGACGGTCAGGACCGGCTCTTCGACCAGCCAGTCCCTCACCCGATCGGAATGGGCGTCAGCGATCAGGATGGAATAGAGGACGCTGGCATCGAGATAGGCGTTCACCACGGCCGGTCCCGGCGCATTTCGTCCAGAATTTCGAGGATATCGGTCGGTCCGGCCTTGGGCATCACCCGCCGCCGCTTCAACTCGGCCACGTCGATGACGACCCCTTTCGGGGCATCACTGATCAGACGCACGGCGGGCTGACCGTTTCGCGCGATCCGCACGTCCTCGCCCCGCTCGGCAGCGGCGATCAGCTTGGACAGATTGTCCCGGGCCTGGGCAACGGTATAGGTGCTCATGTCGCCAGAATAGCCATCTAGATGGCTATCGTCCAGTCAGGCGAAGATCTGCTCGACTTCCGCCTCGTCCAGCAGCCGCCACTCGCCGGGAGCCAGGTCGTCCGGCAGGGTCAGGCCGCCCAGGCGTTCGCGATGCAGGGCCTCGACGTGGTTGCCGGCGGCGGCGAACATGCGCCGCACCATATGATAGCGGCCCTCGGTCACCGTCAGCCGCGCCTCGGTCGGCGACAACACCTCCAGCTCGGCCGGGGCCAGCGGCTTGTCCTCGCCCTCCAGCACCAGCCCCCCGGCCGCGAACAGGGCCTGTTCGGTCCCGGCCAGCGGCCGCGCCAGGGTCGCGAGATAGACCTTGGCCACATGGCGACGCGGCGAGATCACCCGGTGCAGCAGGTCACCGTCGTCGGTCAGCAGCAGCAGACCCGAGGTCTGTTTGTCCAGCCGTCCGATGGTCGAGATGGCCGGGTCACGATGTCGCCAGCGCGACGGCAGCACGTCATAGACCAGCGCCCCCTCCTCCTTGCGCGAGCAGGTCATGCCCAGCGGCTTGTTCAGCAGCAGCACCACTCCGGGCGGCGGATCGACCGGACGTCCGTCGATCATCATCCGCTGCGGCAGGTCACGGGTCACCGGAATGCGTTTTGACACATCGACCAGATCGACCCCGTCCAGGGTGATGCCCCCGGCCTTGCCCAGCCGCGCCATCTCGCTGCGCGAGCCATAGCCCATCCCGCCCAGCAGCTTGTCGACGCGGGATGTTTTCACCCCCCCACTCACGTCGTCATCCTTCGGCGAGCCGCAAAGCGGTGAAGACCGGAGGACCCAGCGGCCCGCGAGAGCGGGAACCTGTCGCGGACGTGATCGGTAGGGCCAGCGTGCGTGAGCAAATCGCCTTCGGCACCGCTGGGTCCTCCGGTCTCGCTGCGCTCGCCGAAGGATGACGACATCGGAATGGAGCTCACTTCACCGCCTCGAACAGCTTGTAGCCACCCCGGTCGGCGACCATCGTCACCCGTTTGAAGGCGGTGTTCAGCTCGGCCTCATAGGGCAGGTGCCGGTTGGCGACGATCCAGGCCACCCCGCCCTTGTGCAGCAGGGCGGCGGCCTTCTGGATGAAGGCCTGGCCGAGCCGCTTGTCCTCGGCGCCGCCGTCATGGAAGGGCGGATTGCTGACCACGAAGTCCAGATCTCCGGCCGCCTCGAGATTGCGGGCATCGATCCAGTCGAAGGTCACGCGCGGATCGGTGACATTCTTCCGCGCCGCCGCGATCGCGCGGCGGTCCAGATCGACCAGTCTCAGGGCCGTCACGGCCCCGGAGCGCAGCACCACCGTCGCCAGGGCCCCGTAACCACAGCCCAGGTCCACGCCCGTACCCTTCATCGGCGGCAGATGTTCCGCCAGCAGGGCCGTACCCGCATCGACCCGGTCCCAGGCGAAGATGCCCGGCTGTGACCAGGCCTCCAGTCCCTCGACCTGACGCGGCGCGCCCGCCGCGATGGCCGCGTCGATTCCGGTCAGGGTTTCGGGCCGGGTCACCACGCAGCGGCGGTGATGCGCCTTGGAACTCTCGGCCACCGCGACGCCGAAGGCCTTCAGCTCCTTGTTCAGCCGCGAGCCGCCCTTGTCCTTGGCCGCCATCACGTCCAGCCGCCCGCCGACCTTCAGCGCCCGCAGGGTTTGGGCCAGCAGATAGCGCCGCTCCAGCACCCCCGGCGGGGCATAGAGCATAGCCGTGTCCAGCGAGCCGGGTTCGAGGTCTTCCAGCGCCGTCGATCCGGGAATCAGCGGCGAGACCTGGGTCGCGGTACCGGGAGGATCGAACACCAGCGGGGGGCGGCCGTAGAGAATGTCTGTCGTCATCGCGTCGCCTTAGCCCCTTCCGCCCAATTCGCGAAGCGGGGCCGGCTGCAGGACCGGGACTGGGGCTCCCTTCAGCGCCGCCCCCTGGACAGGATCAGCTGCGCTCCACGCACAGGGCCACGCCCATGCCGCCGCCGATGCACAGGGTCGCCAGACCCTTCTTCGCGTCACGCCGCTTCATCTCGTGCAACAGGGTGGTCAGGATCCGCGCACCGGACGCACCGATCGGATGGCCGATGGCGATGGCCCCGCCATTGACGTTGACCTTGGCCGGATCGAACCCCAGCTCGCGCTTGACGCACAGGCTCTGGGCCGCGAACGCCTCGTTGGATTCGATCAGATCCAGATCAGCGACGGTCCAGCCGGCCTTCTCCAGCGCCTTGCGCGAGGCCGGGATCGGCCCGGTGCCCATGATCGCCGGATCGACCCCGGCCGTGGCCCAGGACACGATCCGCGCCAGGGGCTCCAGCCCCCGGGCCTTCGCCTCATCGGCGCTCATCAACACCAGGGCCGCGGCCCCGTCGTTCAGGCCCGAGGCGTTGGCCGCGGTGACCGACCCTTCCCGGGAAAAGGCCGGGCGCAGCTTGGCCATGGCCTCCAGGGTCGCGCCGTGGCGGACATATTCGTCCTGGTCGACGACGACGTCACCCTTGCGCCCGGCAATGGTGACCGGAACGATCTCGTCGGCGAACCGCCCCGCCTTCTGGGCCGCCTCGGCCTTGTTCTGCGACCCGACGGCAAAGGCGTCCTGCGCCTCGCGGGTAATGTTGTTTTGCGTCGCGACATTCTCGGCCGTCTGACCCATGTGATAGCCGTTGAAGGCGTCCCACAGCCCGTCCTTGATCATCGTGTCGGTAAAGGCCAGGTCGCCCATCTTCTGACCATTGCGCAGATTGGCCGCGTGCGGGGCCTGGCTCATGCTCTCCTGGCCACCGGCGACCACGATCCGCGCATCGCCCAGGGCGATCTGCTGATAGGCCAGGGCCACCGCCCGCAGGCCGGAACCGCAGATCTGGTTCAGGCTCCAGGCCGGGGTTTCCATCGGAATGTCCGCCCCCATCGAGGCCTGACGGGCCGGGCCCTGTCCCGCGGCGGCCTGCAGGACATGGCCCAGGATCACCTCATCGACATCGGCCGGGGCGACCCCGGCCTGATCCAGCGCCCCGCGGATGGCGATCTCGCCCAGCTTCGACGCCGGCAGGCTCGACAGCGCCCCCAGAAACGAGCCGACCGGCGTGCGGGCGGCGGAAACGATCACGACATCGATGCGGGCGTCAGACATGGGGAACTCCGGGACGAAAATGTTGCGTGGCGTTTCTGCCGCATTCGCCGCCCTTCGTCACGTCGCGTCAGCGCCGTTCAGCGGATAGTCATCCTGTTTGCGCATGATGGTCTGGAACAACAGGGACACCGACCCGGTTAGAAAACCATGCGGATGACACTGAAAAAGCTCGCGACCCGGCTCTGCACCCCGGACGCGCTCGACATGATCGAACACTATCAGACCCGGGGCGAACGCCTCGCCGACCTGTGGGTCCACATCGTCGGTCTGGGCCTGGCCGCGGCCGGCGGCGTCGTTCTCGCCGTCCTCGCCGCCCTCTATGCCGGCGTCGGCACCTCGGTCTCCACGGCCATCTACGCCCTGTGCCTGATCGCCATGCTGACGGCCTCGACCGTCTACAACCAGGCCCGGCCCTGTGCCGCCCGGCCGGTGCTGCGACGGCTGGACGAGGCGGCCATCTTCCTGATGATCGCCGGCAGCTATACGCCCTTCACCACCCAGAGGTTCGAAGGGGCCTGGGCGCTGGGCTTCACCCTCGTGGTCTGGCTGGTCGCCTTCGCCGGGGTCTTCGCCAAACTCATCGCCCCGCGCCTGTCTGACGGCTTCTGGAGCGTGGTCTACGCCCTGTTCGGCTGGCTGGCCGTGCTGGCGCTGAAGCCCTTGATGGACACTGTCCATCCGGCAGCCCTGGCCCTGCTGGTCATCGGCGGTCTGATCTACACCGCCGGGGTCTTCGTCTTCATCAGCCCGCGGGTGAAATTCCGCCGCGCCATCTGGCACGGTTTCGTCGTCGCCGGGGCCGCGGCCCACTGGTCTGCCGTCCTGGTGGGCGTGGTTCTGGCCCCTGCCGGCTGACCCGGACGGGTCACGGCAAGGGGGCTGGCGTCCGCCTTCGCCCTGCGGGATAGTGCGGCATTGCAACAAGAGCGGGTGCGACGCGTGGTCGAGAAAAAGTCGGGAAGCGAAAAAGGCAAGGACGGCGACACCGTCATCATCAAGAAGTACGCCAACCGGCGGCTCTACAACACCGCCACCAGCGCCTATGTCACGCTTGAAGATCTGGCGGTCATGGTCCGCGAGGGCACGGATTTCGTCGTCTATGACGCCAAGAGCAACGACGATCTGACCCGTCAGATCCTGACCCAGATCATCTTCGAGGAAGAGAGCCGCGGCGAGGCCCTGTTGCCCGTCCAGTTCCTGCGCCAGCTGATCGGCTTCTATGGCGGCCAGATGCAGGGCGTCCTGCCCAGCTATCTGGAAATGTCGCTGGATTCCTTCTCCCGCCAGCAGGAGGAGCTGCGCAGCCAGTTCAGCCGAACCTTCGGGGCCGCCCCCGGGGCCGGACTGATGGACGAGGCGGTCAAGCGCAACATGGCCCTGTTCGAAAAGGCCATGACCATGTGGCCCGGTTTCGCCTCCGGCAATCCCGCCGCCCGGCCCGACAAGACCCCCGAGCCCGCCGCCGATCAGTCGCCGCGGGATCCGCTCACCGAAATGCGCCGGCAGATGGATGAGATGAAGGCCCAGATCGACCGGCTGGCCGGCGAAAAGGCCGGAAAATGACCGACGGCGTGCGCCCGGTCGGCCCGGTCGAGGGGCAGGATCGCCGCGATCGCGACCGGCGCGCGAACGAACGCCGCGCCGGCTCGACCTCGCGCGATCTGGTGCCGCTGGGCGAGGCCGCCGATCACGCCACCACCACCGACGACAGCCCGGCAAGACCTGCCCCCAGGCCGGCCGCTGACCCCGGCGCGGCCGCCTTCGCGGCCCAGATGATCGGCCAGACCGGTCAGCGCAAGGGGTTGAAAGGCGGCCCGCCGGTGCTCGGCGCGGCCCGCTCCACCTATCTGGGCACCGAATATTCCGGACCAAACGAGCGGCGCCCCGGGGCCGGCAAGGGCAAGCGCACCGAGGTCTGACGCGGCGATATCCGGCGGCACGGTCCTTGCTGTGCAAGGGGTCCTGTCCCGCTTTCCGGATCGCCCGCCATGTCCACGGTTCTCAGCTTCACCGCCCGCCTGTTCGACGTCACGGTCGTCGCCCTGATCTTCACCGCCTTCAGCTAGGCGGCACCACCGGCCTCAGCCGCCGCCGAAATCGAGGTCCTTGCGGGCTGCGATGATGGTGACGATGAACCCGGCCAGAACGTCCAGCATGACCATCACCACGATCAGGAAGAAGGTCGAGGTCGCGAACCCCTTCATCAGCAGGAACTCGACCAGGCAGGCGACGAACAGAATCATCGACAGGGCGTGATTGACGATCGCCACCTTCTGGCTCGACGTCGATTTCAGCAGTTCGAAGAACAGCAGGATCAGCGCCATAAACAGGATCAGATCGCCGACGCCGACGTCCCAGTTCGCACCCGAAGCCATCGGGATCGAGAAGATCGGGTCGCGCAGAACGGCGTCCGCCTGAAGCGCGCCGTTGCTCCCCATCATTCCGGACAGGACGACGATATTATAGATGACGACGGGTATCAGCAGCAGGGGCAGGGCGATCAGCATGGTTCGATCCTCGACAGGCGACCGATGGAACGGTCGCGCTTGTTAACGACGAATACCCCCGTTCGCTCCATACGGCTACGTCACTTCGCCCGGCAGGCGAGTGACCGACTCAGCTGACGCCAACCTCACGAACCGCACCGGGCTGCCGCGAGCGGGACTTGAGCCACATCACGCCCATCAGGTCCGAGACCGAGGCCATCAGCCGTCCCCAGTTGGTATATTTCGACTGACCGGTCTCCCGGTGCCGGTGATCGACGTCCAGATAGCGGTTCTCGAAACCCTCACGGATCATCAGCGCCGGCAGGTAACGATGGATGTGATCGAAATAGGGAAGCCGCAGAAAGATCTCGCGCCGGAAGGCCTTCAGACCGCAGCCGGTGTCGTCGGCGTCGTCCTGAAGCAGCTTCTTGCGAATACGGTTGGCCCAGAGCGAGGCCTGGCGCTTGGCTGCGGAATCCTGACGTTTGGCGCGTCGGCCGCCGACCAGACCCACGGAGGCCGGGGCGGCGATCAGGGCGTCGACCAGTCTCGGCGCGTCTGCCGGGGGATTCTGGCCGTCGCCGTCGAGGGTCACGATGATCGCCCCCCGCGCCGCCAGTACACCGGTCCGCACAGCCCGGCTCTGACCCGCGTTCCGGGTATGTCCGAGGACCCGCAGGGCGGGCAGTTCGGCCATCAGGCCCTGAAGCTCCGCCAGGGTGGAGTCGCGGCTGGCGTCATCGACGAAAATCATCTCATAGGCGCGACCGGCGAAGGCGGCGGCGATTTCTCGCGCCAGCGGACCGGCGGCACCAGCTTCGTCATGCACCGGCACGACGACGGAGATTTCAGGGGCATCCGTGCTTGTCATCGTCGCTCAATAGCCGAGTTTGCCGCCGGGCGGGAGCCACAAGCGGACACAGGCGTCACCGCAGATCGGGTGGGTCACGATGGCTGACGTCCCGCGAAACGGCGTGGTAGGAATGACCCCATGACGCGCCCGAACCTGGATCACTATATCGCCGGCTGGCGCGGCCCCCTGTTGGCCGCCCTGCTGACCCTCGTCGCCGGCCTGCCGGGTCTGCTGCTGCTGCCTCCGTTGGACCGCGACGAAAGCCGCTACGCCCAGGCGACGTCGCAGATGCTGGAGAGCGGCGACTATGTCGACATCCGCTTCCAGGACGAATCGCGCTGGAAGAAGCCCGTCGGCATCTACTGGATGCAGGCCATGGCCGTGGCGGCCACCTCCCGCGTCGAGAATCGCGACATCGCCCCCTATCGCCTGCCCTCCCTCCTGGGGGCGATGCTGGCCGCAGCCGCCTGCGCCTGGGCCGGGGCGGCCCTGTTCGGGCGACGCGCCGGCTTCCTCGGCGGCATCCTGCTGGGCGCCACCTTCCTGCTGTCCAGCGAGGCGGGAATCGCCAAGACCGACGCCATGCTGTGCGGCGCGATCACCCTGTCCATGGCGGCCCTGGCCCGGATCTATATGGCGGCGCGGGCCGATCAGCCCCCGTTGAGACTGCATAAACTCCTGTTCTGGCTGGGACTGGGACTGTCGATCCTGATCAAGGGGCCGATCGGCCTGATCGTGGTCATTCCGGCGATGATCGCCCTGTCCGTCTGGGATCGTGACCTGTCGTGGATGCGCCGCCTCGGCTGGGGCTGGGGCCTGCCCCTGGTGGCCCTGATCGTCGGCCCCTGGGCCATCGCCATCACCATCGCCACCGACGGAGGCTTCTGGCGTGAGGCGATCGGCGGCGACCTGGCCCCCAAACTAACCGGGGCCCAGGAGAGCCACGGCGGTTTCCCGGGCATGTATCTGCTCCTCGCCCCCCTGCTGTTCTTCCCCGCCACCCTGATGCTGCCGGCGGCCCTGTCGACCGCCTGGCAGCGGCGCTCGGAACCGGCCGTGCGCTTCATGGTCTGCTGGCTGGTCCCGGCCTGGCTGATCTTCGAGGCAGCCCCGACCAAGCTCTGGCACTATACCCTGCCCACCTTCGGGGCCATCGCCCTGCTGGCCGCGGCGGCCCTGACCCGGCCGATCGGCGTGATCTCGCGGCGCACGGGGGCGGTGCTGACGGTCCTCGCCGGGACCCTGATCATCGGCATCACCCTGTACGGCCTGACCGAGTTTGGCACCTCGACCGCCCAGACCTGGGCGACCCTGACCATCGTCTTCACCGCCGGGGCGGCGGCGATCGGGGCCTTCCTGCTGCTGAATCGCGCCACGACATCGGCGATTATCGCCTCGGTCCTGCTCGGTGTGTTCGCCCATGCGGCCCTGGCGGGAACCCTGCGCCAGCTGCGGCCGCTGGCTATCGCGCCCCGACTGGAGGCCACCCTCGAACAGGCCGATCTCCACCCGCGCCAGGGCCGGATCGCCGGCCCGGTCGCCATCACCGGCTTCCATGAGCCCAGCTTCGTCTTCCTGACGGGCCGAAATACCGAATTGACCGATGCCGAAGGCGCGGCCCGGGCCCTGGCCGAGGGTCGTCCGGCCATCGTCGAGGCGCATGACGCCGACGCCTTCCACCAGTCCAGCGCGCGGCTTGGTGTGACCGGCCGGGCGGTCGGTATCGTCACGGGGCACAATTATTCCAGCGGCGACGACGTCAGCCTGACCGTCTATGCGCCGCCCGGCGCGGCGGACACCGACGGAGGCCGCCGTTGAGCCGTCGCCATATCACCATCGTCGAGGTCGGGCCCCGCGACGGCCTGCAGAATGAGCCCACCGTATTCGAGCCTGCCGTGCGGGCTGAGTTCGTGCAGAGACTTGAAGCCGCCGGGGCCCGGCGGATCGAGGCCGTCTCCTTCGTTCATCCGAAATATGTGCCGCAGATGGCGGGGGCCGAAGCGGTCATGACCCTGCTCACGCCCAACCCGGGCCATAGCCGCATCGGCCTGGTGCTGAACGGGCGCGGCTATGACCGGGCGCTGGAAACCCGCGTGGACGAGGTCAATGTCTCCCTGTCCGCGACCGACGGATTCGGCCTGAAGAACCAGGGCCTGTCAGTGGACGACCAGGTGACCATGCTCGGCGAGATCATCGGTCGACGCCACAATGCGGCCGGTCGGGCCGCCGCTGCCCCCGCCCTGTCCGCGACGATTTCCTGCGTCTGGGGCTGCCCGTTCGACGGCGAGGTTTCCGTCGATCAGGTCACCAGCCTGGTCGGTCGGATCGCCGCCCTCGGGGTCGGCGAAATCGCCCTGGCCGACACCATCGGGGCCGGCGATCCCTGGGCCGTCACCCGGGTGGTCGAGGCTGCCCGCAAGGCGGCACCGGAGGCCCGGCTGCGACTGCATTTCCATGACACCCGCAACACCGGCCTGGCCAATGCCTATGCCGGGGTCGAGGCTGGCGTCGATGTGCTCGACGCCTCGGCCGGCGGCATCGGCGGCTGCCCGTTCGCGCCGGGGGCGACCGGCAATATCGCCACGGAAGACCTCGTCTACATGCTGGAGCGGGCCGGATTCACCACCGGCTATGATCTGGACGCCCTGATCACGACCGCCCGCTGGATGGGCGACAGGCTCGGCAGGCCCGCGCCGTCGGCGCTCAGCCGGGCCGGCGGCTTCCCGCGCCGGACCTGATCGACGCGATCCCGGTTCTGAAGTCTCGCCTTCGTCATCAGGAGCGGCTAAGGCTTGGCTTCTCGATGATGGTGAAAGCTCTCCGTCCGTCCATGCGCATTGTTCTGGCAACCGACGCCTGGGAACCCCAGGTCAATGGCGTCGTCCGCACCCTGACCCGGACCGTGGCCGAGTGCCGCGCCATGGGTCATGAGGTCGAGGTCATTCGCCCTGACCAGTTCAAGACCATTCCCTGCCCGACCTATCCGGAAATCCGGCTGGCGCTCGGTGCCGAAGAAGAGATTCGCGAGCGCCTGCGCGCCTTCGAGCCCGAGGCCGTCCACATCGCCACCGAGGGCCCCATCGGCATCGCCACGCGGCGCATCTGCGTGGAGTGGAAGCTGCCGTTCACCACCAGCTATCACACCAAATTCCCGGAATATGTCTCGGCCCGGTTCCCGATCCCGGTCCAGGTCGGCTACGCCTATATGAAATGGTTCCACAAGCCGTCCGGACGGCTGATGGTGGCAACCCCGACCCTGCGCGACGAGCTGGTCGAACACGGCTTCCGGAACGTCTCGCCCTGGTCACGGGGCGTCGACACCGAACAGTTCAATCCGGACCTGCCGCGCATCTATGACGAGATGGGCGGCAAGGACTGGCCCCGCCCCTTCTTCCTCAATGTCGGCCGGGTGGCCGTCGAGAAGAATATCGAGGCCTTCCTCGAGACTGACCTGCCCGGCACCAAGATCGTCGTCGGCGACGGGCCGGCCCGGGCCGATCTGGCCGCCCGCTATCCGGAGGCCAAATTCCTCGGGGCACGGTTCGGCGAGGAACTCGCGCGCTGCTTCCGCGACGCCGACGTCTTCGTCTTCCCCAGCTGGACCGACACCTTCGGCCTGGTGATCCTCGAGGCCATGGCGACCGGGACCCCGGTCGCCGCCTATCCGGCCCATGGCCCGATCGACATCATTCCCGGGTCCGGAGCCGGCGCGATCGACGCCGACCTGCGGACCGCCTGCCTTGAAGCCCTGAAATGTGATCGCGCCGCGGTGCGGGCCTATGCCGAGAAATTCAGCTGGCGCGCCTCGGCCGAACAGTTCGTCGAGAATCTGCAGCCCTACCCGGAGCCCGAGCGCGGCCGCTTCTGGCGGCGCCTGAGGCGGATCGCCCGACTCCGCCGCAAGGTCGCGGCCTAGTCCAGCAGGAAGCGGGCGGAGAACGACACCCAGGCGCCGTCCCCCGGCTCCAGGCTGTCCGGATCGATGCGCGCCTCCCGCGCGGCCTCGATCAATTGCCGGCCGAGACCCGAGCCCGACGGTGCCTCGGCGGTGATCCGGCAGTCCTCGACGCGACCGTCCGGAAGGGCCCGGCAGCGGATGGTGGCCGACGCGGTCTCGAGGCCGCTGCGGACGAGCCTGGACGAGGGCTCGACCCGGGGCCGCACGCTCCAGCGCGGCGCGGACCGCGCCGCCGCCTCCGCCTCCGGGGAGGTCTGGCCGAGACTCAGGATGAACAGGGTGACTGCGAGCATGATTCCACCTTGGGTACGGCGGAGATCATGCCCGCAAGGCCACGGAGAGCCAACCCGTGCGGCGCTATTTCGCCGGTGCCGTCATCGGCGTCATGGCCGTCGCGGCGGCCCGTTGTGCGACCAGTTGCTCGACCGGCAGAGGCACAAGGCCACGGTCCTGCAGATAGCCGCCACGGCCGGCGGCCGCCTCGGACATGAATTCCTGCACGAACTGCTGCAGGCCCGGGGTCACGCCGATATGGGCCTTCTTGACGTAGATGTAGAGGCTGCGGGCCAGCGGATAGGTGCCGTCGGCGATGGTCTCGGCGCTCGGGGCGATGCCGTCGATGGTCTCGGCCTTCACCGTGTCCATGTTCTGCTCCAGGAAGGAGAAGCCGAACACACCCAGCGAACCCGGGGTGCGCGACAGGGTCTGGACGATCGCATTGTCGTTCTCGCCGGCGTCGATCCAGGCACCGTCCTCGCGCAGCGTATGGGCCAGGGTCTCGAACCGGTCCTTGTCGGCGGTCTTGACCGCGGCGAGCGCCGGGATCAAGGCCGCGCCGGGGGCCATGCCCAGCTCCAGGAAGGCGTCGCGCGTGCCCGAGGTCGGCGGCGGGCCATAGACCTGGATGCGCTGGTTGGGCAGGCTGGAGTTGACCATATTCCAGGTCGTGGCCGGGTTGGCGACGAAGCCGTCACCGCCGGGCACTTCCTTGGCCAGGCCCTGGTACAGGTCCTTGAGCTGGAAGTTGAAGCCATTGCCGTCGCGCGCGGTGGCGATGACGATGCCGTCGAAGCCGATCTTCAGCTCGACGATGTCGGTGACACCGTTCTGCTGGCACATCGCATATTCCGAGGCCTTCATCGGCCGCGAGGCATTGGCGATATCCGGCGTGCTGGGGCCGACGCCCTGACAGAAGGCCTGGATGCCGCCGCCGGTGCCCAGCGACTCGACACGGGGAGCGGCCCCGCCCGAGGCCCGGGCGAAATTCTCGGCCACGCGGGTGGCGAACGGGAAGACGGTCGATGAGCCGGCGGCCCAGATACCGGCGCGGGCTCCGTCGCCGCCACCGCCACCATTGCCACAGCCGGCAACGGCCAACAGGGCGACAGCCGAGACGGCCGCAAGAAGTTTGGAAGTCATGATCTATTCTCCGAACACGGCGTTTCTGACCCGCTTAGATCAGACATATATGACGGTCAGCGCGCGCCTTTGTGACAGTCAGAGCAAGCGTTTGCGCATGATCTGCGACAGGGTGTCGATCAGGGTCACCGCCACGACGATCACGATCGCGATCGCCGAGACCTCATTATAGTTGAAGCCCTGGATGTCCTCGAACAGCAGCTGGCCGATACCCCCGGCCCCGATCAGGCCCAGAACCGTCGCCGCGCGGCTGTTGGATTCGAACCGGTAGAGGGCAAACGAGGTCCACAGCGGCGCGACCTGGGGAATTACCCCCCAGACGATTTCGAGCAGCGGGGTGGCCCCGGTGGCGCGCACGCCCTCGACCGGACCCTTGTCGATCGACTCCACGGCCTCCGAAAACAGCTTGGCCAGCACACCGCCCGTATTGAGCGCCAGGGCCAGCACACCCGCAAGCGGACCGAGGCCGACGGCGACGATGAACAGGGTGGCGATGACCAGGTCGGGGATGGAGCGCAACAGGTCCATCACGCGCCGGACCGGCCAGACGACCCAGGCCGGGGCGATGTTGCGTGCCGCGGCCAGCCCCAGGGGGACGGCGATAAACACGGCGATGAACGTGCCCCACAGGGCGATCTGCACGGTCAGCCACATCAGGCCGACCAGATGCCGCCAATTGGTGAAGTCAGGCCGCAACAGCTCCCGGCCGTAGGTGCGGATGCTTTCCTGGTTGGTGATCAATTTCGGCAGATTGACCATATCGACCTTGTCGAAACTGATCATCAGCACGACGGCGATACCGCCCCACAGCAGCAGGTCCAGCAGCCAGGCCGACAGCGACTTGGCCGGCGGCCGCGGAATTCCGCCCGCCACCACGGTCGGCAGGGCTCCGGACGCGAGGGCCGTTTTCGGTGTCTCGCTCAAGGCTGGACCTCACGCTTGGCGCGCAGGGCGGCCAGGGCGCGCTCGGCGGCGGCCACGGCCGCCTGGTCGCCCTTGGCGCGGGCCTCGGACAGCTGCTGGTCGGCGACCATTTCCCGGACGGGGTCGAGGTAGCCGTCGTCGGCCGCGCGGAACATCGAATAGTTCAGGCTGGCAAGAACCTGGCGCTGGCGCTCGGCCTCGGCACCGTCACCCTGGCCATAGGTCAGGAAGAAGCTGCGGATCTTCTCCTTCAGTACAGGGTCCAGATCCTCGCGGATCACGATCCCGGACTCCGGGATCGGGGGCGAGGTCCAGATGTCTTCCAACTGGCTGGCCAGATGCGGATTTTCCCGCATCATGAAGACGGTGTTGACCGTGTTCGAGGTCGCGACGTCGACGACGCCGGTGGCGACGGCAAAGGCGTTGGCCTGGTGGCTGGCCGACCGCATGGTCTTGAAGCACTGGCCGGGCGCGATGCCGCGCGGATTGAACAGGAAGGTCATCGGCGCAAGCGTGCCCGAGGTCGACTGGGCGTCACCGATGCCGAAATCATAGACCTTGCCGCAGGCCAGAACCTTGTCCAGCGTAATGCCAGAGCCCTTTTTGACGATCAGGGTCGAGCGGTAGCTGTCACGACCTTCCGGATCAACGATACGGGCGATGACCTCGCCCTGGGCCCGGTCGACCGCTTCCAGGGCCGGTTTGGCCGAAAACCAGGCCACCTGGGTCTGGTTGAAGCGCATCGCCTCGATCAGCACATTGTAGTTCCCGGCGAAGAAGGGCTTCACCGGCACGCCGATGGCCTTGGACATATCGTCGAGCAGCGGCTGCCACAGCGGCCCCGACGAAGCCTGGCCCTCGGCCGACAGGATCGAGAAGGTGATTTCCGTCGGCGTACCGCCCGCCGTGTCCTCACCCTTGCCGCATGAGCCGAGACCCAGGGCAAGGACAGCGACACCGGCGACAGCGGCCAGACGGCGGGTGAACAGGGTGCGGGTCATGCCTTGGCTTCCCAGAACGCGTCCTCGAACTCGGGACCGTAGATGTCGATAAGACGGTTGGTGTCGAGGCCGGTCGTCGGGCCATCGTAGACAATCTTGCCCGCCTGAAGGGCGATGACCCGATCGCAATAGCGGATGGCATAGTCGACCTGGTGCAGGGTGACGATCACGCCCATCCCGTCACGCTTGTTCAGCTCGACCAGCAGTTCCATGACCTTGCGGGCGGAAACCGGATCGAGGGAGGCGACCGGCTCATCGGCGAGGATGGCCTGGGCCCCCTGGACGATCGCCCGGGCGATGGCCCCGCGCTGCTGCTGGCCACCCGACAGGGTATTGGCCCGCTGTCCGGCATAGTCGGAAACCCCGACGCGGTGCAGGGCCGCCATGGCCCGGTCCTTGTCGTGCGCCGGCCACAGGCCGAACAGGCCGCGCCAGACCGGCAGCCGGCCAAGGGCACCGAGCATGACGTTGGAGAACAGGGACAGTCGGCCGACCAGGTTGAACTGCTGGAAGATCATGCCCAGCTTGCCGCGCGCGGCGCGGACGCGACCGGTGATGCGGCCGTTCTTCTGGACCGTCTCGCCGAACACCTCGATCGTGCCCTTGCCGGGATCGATGCTCTGAAGGCCGGTGATCGACCGCAGCAGCGTCGACTTGCCCGATCCTGAAGGACCGATCAGGGCGACCATTTCCCCGGCGGCGACCTCAACGGACACGCCGTCGAGCGCCTTGCGAGAACCGAAGGTCTTTGACACATCGCGCACGGAAGCGACGGCGGCGGCGGATGAGCTCATGGACTCGCTGACGGCGGTTGCAGGGCTGGGCCGCATGACGCGCGGAACGCGCTTCGGCAAGTCTTAATGACACGCCGCCGTCGATTTCGTCCAGTGTGACGCATCGAAGTCAGGAAATGATAGTCCTGAGCCGCGCCCGATCCGGCGCGGAGGCCATGGCCGCGACCGACCGTTTCAGGGCCTCCTTGCCCAACCGGGCGGCGGCGCGCCCCAGGGGCCCCCGCTCGGCTCCCAGCGACCCCAGGGCCTGCTGCAGCACGATAGCCACTCGCAGATCGCCGGCCCCGTAGCGGATCAGGGGACCGAAAACGTCGTCCAGCATCTCGGCCTCGGGAAGCGGCGCGGCGCGCAGACGGTCGTGTGTCACCTCCGGGGCCTCGGGGGCCTCGTCCCGCGCCTGGCACCAGGCATCCAGCAGGCGAACCCCGGCGGTCGCGATTTCGACGGCGGTTCCGGGGTCATTGACCCCCGGCGACAGGGCCTTGCCGGCGATCTCCCCCAGCACGGTGAGGGCAAACCGGGGGTCCTGGTCGAATGAGCGTGACCGCCCCAGGGTGAAGGCGGCGCAGAAACTGTCCTGCACCGCCCCATCCGCTGCGGTCAGGTCCAGACGGCACAGGGCCTCGCCTCGCCGCACGAAGGTACCGGGCACGGCGATGACCTCGACATGGGTGTCGGCGGCCCCGGCGGCCCGCTGCAGATGGTCCGGGTCCACATTCTGGACATAGCCGGTCCGCGGACTGGTCACGACCAGCGCGCCGGGGCCCAGGCTCCCGGCCCGCCCCCCCAGGTTCGGACGGGCGGCGGCCTCGACCAGCGCCCGGGTGGCGCGATCCTCGACCAGCTCGATCATATGACCCAGCCGGGCCAGACGGGACAGCCGGTTGATCCAGGCCAGCAGGCGGAAGGCGACCAGGCCGACGACAGCCAGACTGATCAGAAACAGCACCGCCCGACCGGCTGCCGCATAGTAGTGGGCGTTGATCGCCGTGACCCCGACGATGGCGTAGAGGAAGGCCCCGACGAAGGTGGCCAATGACTTCTGCGTCGCCTCATCCCCGGTGACCAGCGACGCCACCCGCGGCGTGGCCGCACTGGACACGGCCGTATAGGCCGTCACCATCGCCCCGAGCGAGAAGGTCGCCACGGCCAGCAGGCTGGACGCCAGGATGGTCAGGACCTGTTCGACCGACTCGCCGCCGAAGCGGTCGGCCATTGCGGTCGGGACCAGCGGGGCCGCCACGACGGCGGCCAGGGCGGCCACCACACCGAACACCGCATAGAGACCGGCGCGGAACCACAGTTCACGCGTCGTGCGCCTCCAGATAAACAGCCAACGATTCATCGCGATCCCCTGTCCCGCCGCCCGCTTTCCGGCGCCCCCAGTCAGTGGGAACGCCCCGGTGGGCGGAGAGTTCTATCAGCAGGCAGACGGGCCGAGTCCGGGGCGGCAACACAAAATCGCCGCTTTACATTCCGGCCTCACGACCTTACATCGCCCTTTCCGGCGGACCCCGTGGTCTGATCTTGCGCTGCTAACGCCGGCTGGGTTTAACAATTACAGGGGTTTACGTGAATTGCGCACGTATCCATTTCCCCTGGACCTGGTCCGTGAGCGGTCCCCCGAGCGTCCAGTCGCCCTTGTGCGGCCGCGTTCGGTTTCCGTAGCGGCGCGCTGGTTCCAGGACAATCTGAAAGCCGACGTCTTCTATGCAGTGAAGGCGAATCCGTCGCTGTGGGTCATCGAGACCCTCGTTGCGGAAGGCGTTAATTCATTCGACGTCGCCTCGCTCGCCGAGATCGAACTGGTGCGTTCGGTCAGCCCCGACGCGCGTCTGGCCTTCATGCATCCGGTCAAGAGCCGCAATGCCATCACCCGCGCCTATTTCGAACTGGGTGTGCGGACCTTTGCGCTCGACAGCCACGATGAGCTGCTGAAGATCCTCGACGCCACCGGCGCTGCGACGGACCTGAACCTGATCGTGCGCATGGCCGTCGCCACCGACGGGGCCGCCTATACGCTGTCGGGCAAGTTCGGCGTCACGCCGGACCAGGCCCCGGCCCTGTTGCTGGCCACGCGTCGCGCGGTCACCGACGGTCTGATGGGCGTCAGCTTCCACGTCGGCTCGCAATGCATGCGACCCAGCGCCTACCAGGCCGCCATGGCCCAGGTCGGGCGCTCGATCAGCCGCGCCGGTGTGTTCGTAGACATCGTCGATGTCGGCGGCGGCTTCCCCTCGGTCTATCCGGGCATGGTCCCGCCGG
>NZ_JAQSDK010000012.1 GCF_029945885.1 Brevundimonas sp. | reverse complement strand
TGCAGGCGCTGGAGCTGCCGTATCGCAAGGTGCTGCTGTGCAAGGGCGACATGGGGTTTTCAGCGAGGAAGACCTTTGACCTGGAGGTCTGGCTGCCGTCGCAGGACACCTATCGCGAGATCAGCAGCTGCTCGAACTGCGGCGATTTTCAGAGCCGGCGCATGGACGCGCGCTTCAAACGGGCGGGCGAGAAGAAGACCGAGTTCGTGCACACGCTGAACGGCTCGGGCCTGGCGGTCGGCCGGACCCTGGTGGCGATCATGGAAAACTATCAGGACGAGGCCGGGCGGATCGCCGTGCCCGAGGTGCTGAAACGCTATATGCCCGAGGGTGTGACGCATGTGGGCGGCAAGGCCTGATGCGTATCCTCCTGACCAATGACGACGGGATCGAGGCCGAGGGCCTGGCCTGTCTGGAGCGGATCGCGCGGGCGCTGTCGGACGACGTCTGGACCGTGGCCCCGCAGACCGAACAGTCGGGCAAGGGGCGGGGCATCACCCTGACCGAGCCGCTGCGGGTCAACCAGCAGGGCGAGAAACGGTTCGCCGTGACCGGGACGCCGACCGACTGTGTGGTGCTGGCGGTCAATGATCTGATGGGCGACCAGCGGCCGGACCTGCTGCTGTCGGGGGTCAATCGCGGGCATAATGTCGGCGAGGACGTCTCCTATTCCGGGACGGTGGCCGGGGCGCTGCAGGGCATGGCCTTCGGCATCCGCTCGATCGCCCTGAGCCAGTCGCTGGAGCGCTTCCACGATGCGGTCACCGCCCACTGGGAAACGGCCGAGGCCTATGCCCCGCCGATCATCAGCCGGCTGCTGGCGCATCGCTGGGAAGACGGGGTGGTGATGAACCTGAATTTCCCCGCCCTGGCCCCCGAGGCGGTGACCGAGGTCGAGGTGACCCGCCAGGGCTTCCGCCAGGCGGGCGAGATGCATGCGGTCAAACGCACCGACCTGCGCGGGCGCGACTATTACTGGATGAGCTTTCGCGGGACGAAACAGCAGCATGCCGAGGGCACCGACCTGCGGGCGATGGACGAGGGGCGTATCTCGGTCACGCCCCTGCATATCGACCTGACCCACAGGCCCAGCGTCAATGACCTGAAGGGGTTGCTGGGCGGGGCTCCGCCGAAGACGGTGGCGGCGGCATGAAGCTGAACGACGAGCGCGCGGGGCGGCTGATTCTGGGGCTGAGGCAGCAGGGGGTCACCGACCCGCGTGTGCTGGCGGCCATGGAATCGATCGACCGCGCGGTCTTCGTGCATGAGCGGTTCCTGGACCAGGCGTGGGAGGATCAGGCCCTGCCGATCGACTGTGCCCAGACCATCAGCCAGCCCTATATCGTCGGCCTGATGACCCAGGCGCTGGACGTGCAGCCGCGCCACCGGGTGCTGGAGATCGGCACCGGCAGTGGCTACCAGTGCGCGGTGCTGAGCCGACTGGCCCGCTATGTCTATTCGGTGGAACGCTATCGCAGCCTGCTGGTCGAGGCCGAGGGCAAGCTGCGGCAGCTGGAGATCGACAATATCATCACCCGCCACGGTGACGGGGGTCTGGGCTGGCCGGAACAGGCCCCGTTCGACCGAATCATGGTCACCGCCGCCTCGCCGACCGAACCGACCGAATTGCTGAAACAGCTGAAGCCGGGCGGCATTCTGGTGGCCCCGGTGGGACGGACCTCGGTGCAGATGCTGCATCGTTATACCGGCCAGGCGGACGGCTCGTTCCAGCGTGAGAGCCTGAGTGAGGTGCGGTTCGTGCCGCTGGTCGAGGGCACCGCCAAGGAGGGATGACCGGGGACGGTTAATCTTTCCGCCCAATTTTGGCACCCTTTGACGGGTTGGCTTGTGCGGACGGACCGGGCAAACCGGACATTCACCAGACGCGTTCGACGGAGGGGCGGCATGACCGGCTTCAAGACCTGGACCAGAGTCCTGATCATCGCCGGCGCGGTGCTGACCACAGCCGCCTGCGCCAGCTATCCCGAAGCACCACGCTATTCGACCCGGCCGACGCTGCCGGGCCAGGGAGCCTATCCGCAGGGCAATGTGCCCGATGCCGGACGCCCGGTGCCGCCGCCCTATGAGGCCCCGCCGCCGGCGCGGGCCCCGAGCGAACGGATCGACGGCGGGGCCCTGCCGCCGCCGGGAGCGCCGATCGAGACCGCCACCCCGGCCTATCCGGACTCGACCTATGATGCCCCGCGTCATGCCGCCCCGCCGCCGTCGGCCGGCAGCGCCGCCCTGTCGGCCCGGGCCGGCTATGAAATCCAGCCGGGGGATACGCTGTCGGGCGTCGGGCGCCGCTTCCAGGTGCCGGTCCAGACCCTGATTGACCTGAACAACCTGGGTCCGCGCGGGGTCATCACCACGGGCCAGCGCCTGACCCTGCCGGACACGGCCGTCGACGTCGGCCGCGACCCCTATGCCACCGGCCCGTCGCCGGTCGGCGTCTATGTGCCGGACGCCGGCACCCCGCCGCCGCCGCCCCCGCCACCGCCGTCGGGCAATGCCGCCATGCCGGCGCGCCAACCGGCCGCCACGGTCGCCCCCGCCGCGCCGACGGCCGCCAGCGTCAATCTGGAATGGCCGGTTCAGGGCGACATCCTGCGCCGCTTCGGCCCCGTCGGCATGGGCGAACGCAATAACGGCATCAATATCGGGGCCTCGGCCGGGACCGAGGTCCGGGCCGCCGCCGCCGGTCGCGTCGGCTATGTCGGCGACGACCTGGCCGGGCAGGGGCTGACGGTTCTGGTCGTGCATCGCGACGGCTGGCGCTCGGTCTATGGCCATCTGGGCTCGGCCACGGTGCGGGACGGCGACGACGTGCGCGTGGGCCAGCAGATCGGTACCGTCGGCACCACGGCCGGTGACGGTCGCCCCTCGATCCATTTCGAGACCTGGCGGATGCGCGGCGACGAGCCGACCGCGATCGATCCCCTGACGGTACTGCCGCGCTAGGCCTGAAATTCAAGCGGAACGGCGCGTTGCATTGTCTGCCCACGCACCCTAGTTTCCGCGCCTCATTTCAAGGGAGTTCCGGCGACGGGCTCCGCGACCATGGAGAACGCTGTGCAGGGTATTCTGGAGGGGCCGTTCGGCACCCTGATCTTCTTCGTCCCGGTCATCGTCCTGTTCTACTTCATGCTGATCCGCCCGCAGCAGCAGCAGGCCAAGCGCCATCGCGAGATGGTCGCGGCCGTCAAGCGCGGCGACACCGTGGTCATGTCCAACGGCATGGTCGGCAAGGTCACCCGCGTCGAGACTGACGAAGCCATGGTCGAGATCGCCCAGGGCGTGAACGTCCGGGTCATCAAGGCGATGATCACCGACGTCCGCGACCGCACCGCCATCGCCGCCAACGACGCCAAGGCCTGACGTCGCCCTGAAAGGCCCGGGACTCTCCCAATGATCCATCTCTCACGCTGGAAGGTCATCCTTCTCGCCGCCACGCTCGCCTTTGGTCTGCTGTTCGGTTACGCGAATCTGCTGAGCCCGGCGCAGCGCGACGCCCTGCCGGGCTGGCTGCCGAAGAATACCCTCAACCTCGGTCTCGACCTGCAGGGCGGCTCCTATCTGCTGCTCGAGGTCGACGTTCCGGCGATGCGCGAGAAGAAGATCACCAATCTGATGGAGGACGTGCGCACCACCCTGCGCGAGGCCCGGATCAGCACCAACAACCTGCAACGCGACGCCGGGGGCACGATCGTTACCGTCGCCGACGCCGGCCAGTATGACACGGCCTTCGCCGCCCTGCAGACCCTGGCCGGTGCCCCGGGGGCCAATGGCGTCGCCGAACGCCAGGTCCAGCGCCTGTCCGACAACCGGATCCGTTTCGCCTTCAGCGATGCCGTGATGAACAGCATGAGCGCCACCGCGGTCGACCAGTCGATCGAGGTCGTGCGCCGCCGCGTCGACAAGACCGGCACCAAGGAGATCTCGATCACCCGCCAGGGCGCGGACCGGATCGTCATCCAGGCCCCGGGCGAGAGCGATCCCGAGGCCCTGGAGCGGATCATCGGCCAGACGGCCCAGCTGACCTTCCAGATGGTCGATGTCGAGAATTCGGTCGCCGATGCCCTGGCCGGACGGGTGCCGCCGGACTCCGAGCTGATGTATGGCGAGGACAACACCCCCTATCTGGTCAAGCGCCGGGTGCTGGTGTCGGGTGAGAACCTGACCCGGGCCAATGTCGACAGCGACCAGCAGGGGCGGCCGGCCATCGGCTTCCGCTTTGACGGGGCCGGCGCGCGCCGCTTCGCCGTGGCCACGGCCGCCAATATCGGCAAACCCTTCGCCATCATCCTCGACGGCAAGGTGATCTCGGCCCCGCGCATCAACAGTGCGATCACCGGCGGTCAGGGCATCATCGAGGGCGGCTATACGATCGCCTCGGCCTCGGAAATGGTGAACCTGCTGAACGGCGGGGCCCTGCCGGCACCGCTGAAGGTCGAGGAACGCCGCACCGTGACCGCCGAGCTGGGGGCCGACGCCGTCAGCGCCGGCAAGCTGTCGACGGTGATCGGCTTCCTGATCATCGTCGTCTTCATGATCGGGGCCTACGGCCTGCTGTTCGGCGGGATCTCGGTGATCGGCCTGATCCTGAACGGCCTGTTGATCATCGCCGCCATGTCGCTGACCCAGGCGACCCTGACCCTGCCCGGCATCGCCGGTCTGGTGCTGACCTTCGCGGTGGCCGTGGACGCCAATGTGCTGATCTACGAACGGATGCGTGACGAGGCCCGGGCGGGCCGTTCGGTGATCGCCTCGATGGACACCGGCTTCGGCAAGGCCTGGGGCACGATCATGGATGCCAACGTCACCACCCTGGTGGCCGCCGCCATCATGTTCGCCTTCGGTGCGGGCCCCGTTCGGGGCTTCGCCTGGACGCTGAGTATCGGCGTCGTCACCTCTATGCTCTCCGCGATCCTGACGGCCCAGGTCCTGCTGGCCTTCTGGCTCAAGGTTGCCAAACCCAAGAAACTGCCGATCGCGGACGCGGAGTGATGACGATGCGTGGATGGCCCCTGATCAAACTTCTGCCGAAGACGACGAATTTCAAATTCGTCAAATACGCCCGCGTGGCTGCGGTCCTGTCCGTCGTGCTGTGCGTCGCGTCGCTCGTGAGCGTCTTCGTGCCCGGTCTCAACATGGGCATCGACTTCCGCGGCGGGGCGGCGATGGAACTGACCCGCAGCGGCGGCCAGACCCTGGACCTGGGTGCGGTGCGTGGCGCGGTTGATGCGCTGAACATCGGTGAGGTCGGGGTGCAGGGCATCGATACCGACAGCAGCGCCATCGTGCGCTTCCAGATTCCCGCCGGTGAAGAGCAGACCGCGGTCGTACAGCGGGTGCAGGGGGCCATCAGCACCGTGGTCAGCGATGTGACCTTCTCGGGTGTGTCGGTCGTCGGCTCCAAGGTTTCCGGCGAGCTGTTCAGCAAGGGGCTCTGGGCCCTGGGCATGGCCGTGGTCCTGATGTTTGCCTACATCTGGTTCCGGTTCGAGCCGCAGTTCGGCTTCGGTGCCGTGGCCGGCCTGGTTCACGATGTGATCCTGACCTTCGGCCTGATCGTCCTGTTCAAGCTGGAGTTCAACCTGAACATGGTCGCGGCCATCCTGACGGTGATCGGCTATTCGATGAACGACACCGTGGTCGTCTTTGACCGTCTTCGTGAGAACCTGCGCAAATACAAGACCATGCCGCTGCGCGAGGTGATCGACCTGTCGATCAACGAGACCCTGTCGCGAACCATTATCACCGGCATGACGGCGGTGATGGTGCTGGCGGCCCTGGCCGTCTACGGCGGCGCGGCCCTGTTCGGCTTCTCGCTGGCGCTGATGTTCGGCATCATCATCGGCACCTATTCGTCGATCTATGTCGGCGCACCGATCATCCTGCTGTGGGGTGTGAAGCGCGGCAGCCGCGACGAGGAAGCCACGGCCATCAAGCTGGGCATGGCCAGCCGCCCTTAGGGACGTCTGTATTCCCGCCGGGTTCGCCCGGCGCTATGATCACGAATCGTCGCGTATCGCGCCGCCTTGGGAGGGGCTGGACATGGGCAAGCTGCTATCGAATTTCCGCAATACCATCCTGCTGAGCCTCGTGCTGGCCGGGGTGATGATCTTCGCCTTCGGCAGTGTCTCGCCCGGCGGCTTTGACGGCCTGTTCTGGCAGGCGGTGCTGCGCTGGACCCACGTTCTGGCCGGCATCCTGTGGATCGGCCTGCTGTACTATTTCAACTTCGTCCAGATCCGGGTCATGCCGTCGATTCCGGCCGAGCTGAAGCCGGCCATCGGCAAATACATCGCGCCCGAGGCCCTGTTCTGGTTCCGCTGGTCGGCCCTGGCGACCGTGGTCGCCGGCCTGGGGGTCATGTTCATGCGCGGCCACGCCTATGCGATGGAGGTGCTGTCGTTCGGCCTGGCCGGTGGCCTGACCGAGGACCAGAAGGGATTCACCCTGATGGGGATCGGCGTCTGGCTGGCCATCGTCATGTTCCTCAACGTCTGGGGCATCATCTGGCCGAACCAGAAGCGGGCCCTCGGCATGATCGTGGTCGACGACGCCGCCAAGGCCAAGGCCGCCCGCGTCGCCATGCTGGCCAGCCGCACCAATACGCTGCTGTCCCTGCCCATGCTGACCGCCATGGCGATGTACCAGACCCTGTTCGGCTGATCCGCCGGTTCAAACCAGACGCGGGGCCGGGAAGGGCGACCTTTCCGGCCTTGCGCGTTATTGAAGTCCGATGACCGATCTCGACGCCCAGGTCCGTGCCGCCGACATCGACCGCTGGCTGTCCAGCCGGTTCGTGGCCGAGGTGCAGGCCCGGTCGGACCTGATCACCCTCTATGCCTTTGAGGCCGAGTTGCTGGCGATCCCGACCCGGGTGACCCAGCCGCTGCTGGCCGAGATGCGTTACGTCTGGTGGCGCGAACAGATGGACGGGGTGTTCGCCGGCACCGCCCGCAAGGGCCATCCGGTGCTGGAGGCCCTGACCGATCTGGTGAACCGCCATACGCTGGAGCGGGCCCCGTTCGATGCCCTGATCGAGGCCCATGTCGGCCGGGTCCACGGCGAACCGCATGATCTGGACGCCTTCTATGTCGGGCCGATGCAGACGGCGGTGCGGGTGCTGGCCGGACCGGGACTGGACGGAGCGGTCGTGACGGCCGGTCGGATACGCGGCCTGGGCCAGGTCGGGCGAACGGATGAGGCGCGGGGGTTGCGGGCGGCCGCGAACCGGGCGCTGAAGGCGCTGCCGGCCGAGGCCTTTCCGGCCGTGGCCCATGCCGCGCTGACGCGGACGGATGCGCCCGAACCGGTCAAGCGGCTGCGGTTGACCTGGAGCGTGGCGACCGGGCGGGTCTGACCGCCGGTCGCGGATCGGCCAGCAATGGCAGGGTTTTGCAGCGACGCCGGTGACGGTCCTGCCGAGCGATGACCATGTGGTCTCGCCGGGCTGCTATACCGGGAGCAATATCGCCACGGGTAAAGTGCTGGACGCCCAGTGGGTGGACGCGGTGACCCCGGACTGACCGGGGTCGGTCACGGGGCCGGTATTCCCTACGCCTTGGCGATCACCGCCGCGATCTCGTCCGGGGTCTGATGCCTCAGGTCCTTGGCGATTTCGCCGACCAGTTTCGCCTCGAGTGCCTTGTGCCAGTGTTTGCGCAGCTCCCCCAGGGCGCGGGGGGGCGCGATGACAACCAGATCGTCGAACTCGCCCGACAGCGCCATTTGATTCAGCAGGGCGGCGACGCCGGCGGCGAATCCGTCTTCAGCCTGGGTGTCGTTGTCCGGGTTGGCGGAGCTGGAGCGGTGTCCGGCCGTGCCCGATGTCCTGTCCGGCACCGATGCCGACGGCAGGGCGGTAAGCTCGGGTGTATGGGTGCCGCTGTTCCTGAACAGGTTCAGTGTCTCGCCATCGACGACGGCGACCAGGGTACCGGGAGAAAGCATCATGAGCAGAAATCCTTTGGGTGAGCAGGCAAGTGAATAGCTGAAGTCCGGCGCGGTTCCCCGGCCGGATCGATCCGGAATCAGGGCCTGGCGAGTGGGACGATGCCGCGCCAGCGTTCCCGTCCCGCTGTACAGTGGTCGATCCGGCGGCCGCGTGATTTGCGCTGGATCAACGATCCTGCCAGATCGACGGCACAGGTTGTTTGAAACCTATCAGGAGCCTGACTGTGAGCCTCGCCACAACCGACCGTTCGCCGCCCGCCTACAGCCGCCTGTCCATCGCCCTGCACTGGCTGATGCTGCTGCTGCTGGTGGCGGTCTATGCCACCATCCTGCTGCGCCAGGAATTTCCGAAAGGCAGCGACAGCCGCGAGGCCTTCAAGGCCTGGCATTTCAGCCTGGGACTGACGGTCTTCATCCTGGTCTGGGTGCGGGTGATCGCGCGCGGTTTTGGCGGAAACCGGCCCCGGCCGGCCGGGGTGGCCGCCTGGGCCGCGTCAGCAGGGCATCTGGCACTGTACGGCTTCATGATCGCCATGCCCCTGCTGGGCTGGCTGACCCTGAGCGCCGAAGGTGATCCGGTGCGGCTGTTCGGCCTCGGCCTGCCCGCCCTGACGGGTGCGAACGAGGCGCTTGCCGATCGAACCAAGGAGATTCACGAGACCCTGGGCACGGTCGGCTACTGGCTGGTCGGCCTGCATGCGGTGGCGGCCCTGATCCACCACTATGTGCTGAAGGACGGGACCCTCCGCCGGATGATGCCCCGCTGATCGGGCGGTAGCGTCCCATCCGGCCTTCAGCGCTGTCCGGAACGCGACGGCCCTGGCCGGTCAGCGCGTCGGAAAGTCCGTTACGTCACCCGACCAGACGGCCCTGTTCGGCGAGCTCTCGAAGGCCCAGCGGATCAGATTGGCGGTGTTGCGCGCCGCGCCACGCATGACGGGGCGAGGCAGGCCGCCGGCGTGGGGCGCGTGCATGGCCCGGGCCCAGTCGGGCAGCAGGTCCAGACCCGCCTGCATGATCACGCCGGCGGCGATGTCGATCGCAGGCGAGCCGACGGTCTGGGCCATAACGAGGGCCGCGACCTCGTGGGTGCGGGCGTCGGCGCGCAGCCGGGGGCGGTACGACTGGATCAGCGCCTCGGCCCCGGCCCGGGTGCGGGGCACGGGATCGGCGTTCAACGCCTGGCCGATCACCGCCATCTCGTCGAAATAGGCGTCCTGTTCGGCCATCGGCATCGTGGGCTCGGCATAGCGAATCCAGGCGTCGAGGAAGCTGATCGTCTCGGTCACATGGACCCAGGCCAGCAGGGCGGGGTCGGTGACACGATAGGGGGTGCCGTCGGGCAGGGTGCCGCCCAGCTTCGCATGGATACGGTTGACCCGGTCCAGTGCGGCGCGGCCCGCATCGGCATGGTCATAGGTGGTGCGGGCGATGAATTTGGCCGTGCGCCGCAGCCGGCCGTGCATGTCGGCGCGGAAGTCGGAGTGATCCCAGACCCCGGCCAGCACCGCGGGATGCAACATCTGCAGCAACAGGCCCGAGACGCCGCCGATCATCATGGTGACGACGTCACCATTGACCCTCCACGCCACACTGTCGGGGGCGAACAGGGCGTCGGCGCGGCGCAGCACCGGCCGCTCGCCCTTGTCGGCGTCGTTGAAGACGTCACTGATCCGCTGACGAATGGCCGCGCGGGCGAAGTCCAACACCGGGATTCAGCCCTCCGCGCGTTCTAGCTTTTCGATACGGCGATCGAGATCAACAACGACAGCGTCGAGCCGGTCCTTTTCTGAGGCCATGTCGACCGGGGTTCCGTCCTCATAGTGAATCCGCGCTCCCTGGTTGATCATGTCGAGCCGGAACAGGGTCGTAACCCTGCGGGCCTTCAGCCGGTCGAGTTCGGTTTCCTGCGTCGTCATCAGGCCGCGTCCCGCCAGGCCTTCAGGGCTTCCAGCGCGCGGATGCTCATCAGACGTTTCTTGGCCCGCCCCCGTTCCTTGAGCGGAATCTTGACCCCGTCCTCGGTGACCTTGGGGGCCTCCAGCGGCGGCAGCAGGCCGTAGTTGATGTTCATCGGCTGGAATTTGGAGATGCCGCCCGGACCGTCGAGGTGGCCGCCGGTGATGTGTTCGACCAGCGCTCCCATGGCGGTGTGGACCGGCGGCGACTCCAGCGGGCGGCCGAGGCGCTCAGCCGCGGCGAGGCGGCCGGTCAGCAGGCCCATGGCCGCGCTTTCGACATAGCCCTCGACCCCGGTGACCTGGCCGGCGAAGCGCAGGCGGGGCATGGCCTTCAGCCGCAGCTGGCGGTCCAGCAGTTTGGGCGAGTTGAGGAAGGTGTTGCGGTGCAGGCCGCCGAGGCGGGCGAACTGGGCCTCGTGCAGGCCGGGGATCATGCGGAAGACCTCGGCCTGGGCCCCGTGCTTCAGCTTGGTCTGGAAGCCGACCATGTTGAACAATGTGCCCAGCGCATTGTCCTGACGCAGCTGGACGATGCCATAGGCCTTGACCTGGGGGTCACGCGGATTGGTCAGGCCGACCGGCTTCATCGGGCCATGGCGCAGGGTTTCGCGGCCGCGTTCAGCCATCACCTCGATCGGCAAACAGCCGTCGAAATAGGGGACGTTCTCCCACTCCTTGAACTCGGCCTTGGGCCCGTCCAGCAGGGCGTCGATGAAGGCCTCGTACTGTTCCTTGTCCATCGGGCAGTTGACGTAGGCGGCGGCGTCCCCGCCCGGGCCTTCCTTGTCGTAGCGTGACTGACGCCAGGCGATGTCGAAATCGATGCTGTCGGCGTGGACGATGGGGGCGATGGCGTCGAAGAAGCTGAGGGCGTCCTCGCCGGTCAGTTCGAGGATGGCGGCGGCCAGGGCCGGGGAGGTCAGGGGGCCGCTGGCGACGATGACATTGTCCCAGTCTTCCGGCGGCAGGCCGGCGATCTCCTCGCGGACGATGGTGATCAGGGGGTGGGCCTCCAGTTCGGCGGTCACCGCCTGCGAGAAGCCGTCACGGTCGACCGCCAGGGCCCCGCCGGCGGGCACCTGATGGGCGTCGCCGCAGCGCATGATGATCGAGTCGAGGGCCCGCATCTCGGCGTGCAACAGGCCGACGGCGTTATGCTCCCAGTCGTCGGAGCGGAAAGAGTTGGAGCAGACCAGCTCGGCCAGGCCATCCGTATGGTGGGCGTCGGTCTTGACGCCGGGCACGCCGCGCATCTCGTGCAGGACGACGGGGACACCGGCCGAGGCGATCTGCCAGGCGGCCTCGGAACCGGCGAGGCCGCCGCCGATGATGTGAATGGGGGCGGGGGAGGAGGCTGTCATGGACGGCTTCTAGCCTTGCCGCCGCATCCGGGCTAGCGTGGCCGCGGGCAATAGGGGGGTCTAATGGCCAGATTTTCAATCGGTACTGCGTTCGGCGATGCGTTCGGCCTTGTGGGGCGACGACCGCTGTCTGTTTTTGTGTGGGGTCTGTTGATCCTGTTGCCGACGGCCGCGACCTTCCTGGTCATGCTGCCGATGATGGGCGAGGTGATCGCTTCGGCCGAGACAGGGACCGAGCCGGAATTCAGTCGGATGCTGCAGTTCCAGGGCATGAGCGGCCTGCTCAACATCCTGCAGCTGCTGGTTATTGCCGTGGTCTACACCGCCGTGATGCGCGCGGCCGTCCGGCCGAAGGAGACGGGCTTCTTCTCGCTGCGCCTCGGCATGGACGAGTTTCGTGTCGCCGTGGTCGGTATTGCCGCCATGGTCGGCATCTATGTGGCCCTGATCGTCCTGGTCCTGCTGGGCGCGGCCGTCGGCTATGCCGTCTGGCAGCTGAATTCGCCGGGCAACTGGATGGCGATCTCGGCCCTGGTGCTGGTGCTGGTTCTCGGTGTCTGGCTGATGATGGCGCGGATCAGCCTGATCGCCCCGGCCAGTGTGCTGTACCGGGACTTCGCCTTTGTTCAGGGCTGGCGTCTGGGGCGGGGCCAGACCTGGCCGCTGTTCGGCATGATGGTGTTGCTGTGCCTGATCGTCCTGCTGATCGAGATAGCCCTGGGCGTCGCGGTCCTCGCAGCCGTCGGGATGGGCAGTGTCGTTACGGACGCGCAGACCTTCGAGGCCTGGGCCAATCCGGCCAACTGGGGCGACCCGATCCCGTGGATGACAGCCAACTGGCCCTGGTGCGCCCTCGGCGGTGTGGTTCTGTCGTTCATTTACGGCGTGTTCGTCACCCTGGGCATCGCGCCCTTTGCCTCGGCCTGCCGCCAGCTGGCGGACAGCAGTGCCCCGCCGCCCGTCACCGAACCAGTGGCGGAACCGGCGCACGCGCCGGAACTTTGATCCCGTCCAGACCCGCAGGAGACATGCGATGAGTTTTTCCGCCACCGAGGCTGCTTTCGAAGGCTTCCGCGTCGTTCGGCGCAAGCCGCTGACCGTTATATTCTGGGCCCTGGCCTATATCGCCATGATGGGGACGCTGTTTGCCCTGGCCGGCGGTTCGATCGCCAGCCTGATGGCGGCGATGGAGGGCCTGCAGGGGTCCCAGGAGCCGAGCCCGGAACAGATGGCGGCGATCTGGAGAAGCTATGTGCCGCTCTTCGCCCTGGTCATTCCCGTATCCCTGCTGTTCGGGTCGGTGATGAACGCTGCCGTGGTCCGGTCCGTGGTGCGGCCAGAACAGAGCGCCTTCGGCTATCTGCGACTGGGGATGGACGAGTTGCGGACCCTGGCCGTGACCATCGTCCTGGCGGTCCTGTATGGGATCTTCCTGATGGTCGCCGCCATGGCCGTGGGTATCCTGGCCGGGTTCACGGCCAATGCCGGTATTCCCGCCCTGTGGATTCTGGTGGTGCTGGCCGGCCTGGGCCTCGTCGTCCTGCTGGTCTGGCTGGCGGTACGGTTCAGCCTGGCGGTGCCGATCACGGTCGCCGAGGGCCGGATCGCCATCTTCGATTCCTTCGCCATGACGCGCAAACACGTCTGGCCGTTGATCGGCATGGCGATCATCGCCTGGATCATGTCGATGGTCGTCGGCCTGCTGGGCGGACTGGTGGCCCTGCCGGTGACGATGCTGCTGGGGACCGGCGGCGATCTGGCGACGATGGACGGACAGACCACCCTGCAGATCCTTCAGGCGGCCTGGCCGATGGTCGCGGGCTGGATCGCGGTCCAGTCCGTCCTGTCGGCCCTGCAACTGGCCGTGGTCTATGCGCCCTATTCGGCCGCCTATCGCGACCTGAAGGCGGGCTGACGGACAGGAGCGAACCGCCGACCGGTCAGGCGGGCTTTTTGGTCCTGACCGGTCTGGCCTTCGGCGTTTCGACCGCCGCGCGGGTCAGGGCCGCCACCCGGGCCTTGCGACGGGTTTCGTGGCGGTCCAGCACCTCCTTGAGGTAGCGACCGGTCCAGCTGGCCGGGTCGGCGGCGACCTGTTCCGGGGTGCCGGTGGCGACGATCTCGCCGCCGCCCTCACCACCCTCGGGCCCGAAGTCGAGCAGCCAGTCGGCGACCTTGATCACATCCAGATTGTGCTCGATGACGACGATGGTGTTGCCAGCCTCGACCAGTTCCTGGAGCACTTCCAGCAGTTTGCGGATGTCCTCGAAATGCAGGCCGGTCGTCGGCTCATCGAGGATGTAGAGGGTCTTGCCAGTGGCCCGTTTCGACAGTTCCTTGGACAATTTGACCCGCTGGGCCTCGCCACCCGACAGGGTGGTGGCCGACTGGCCCACCTGGACATAGCCGAGACCGACCCGTTCCAGGGTCAGCATCTTGTCGCGGATCGGCGGCACGGCCTTGAAGAAGGTCGCTGCCTCCTCGACGGTCATGTCGAGAACGTCGGAGATGCTCTTGCCCTTGAAGACGATTTCCAGCGTCTCGCGGTTGTAGCGTTTGCCCTTGCAGATGTCGCAGGTGACATAGACGTCGGGCAGGAAATGCATCTCGATCTTGATCAGGCCGTCGCCGGAACAGGCCTCGCAGCGGCCGCCCTTGACGTTGAAGCTGAAGCGGCCGGGGCCGTAGCCACGGGCTTTTGACTCCGGCAGGCCGGCGTACCAGTCGCGGATCGGGCCGAAGGCGCCGGTATAGGTGGCCGGGTTCGAACGCGGGGTGCGGCCGATCGGGCTCTGGTCGATGTCGATGACCTTGTCGAAATTCTCGAGCCCCTCGATCCGGTCGAAATTGGCCGGGGCGTCCGACGCATTGTGCAGCCGACGCGCGGCGGCCTTGTACAGGGTCTCGATGGTGAAGGTGGACTTGCCGCCGCCGGACACGCCGGTGACGCAGGTGAACAGACCGACCGGGATCTCCCCGGTGACGTTCTTGAGATTGTTGCCCGTGGCCCCGCTGATCTTCAGCATCTTCTTGCGGTTGATCGGGCGGCGTCCGTCGACGGGCAGGGCGATCTCGCGCTCGCCGGACAGGTATTTGCCGGTCAGGGACGCGGGATTGGCCAGCACCTCGGCCGGGGTGCCTTCGGCGCAGATGTGGCCGCCGTGAACGCCAGCGGCGGGGCCCATGTCGATCACATAGTCAGCGGTGAGGATGGCCTCCTCGTCATGCTCGACGACGAGCACGGAATTGCCGAGGTCGCGCAGGCCGCGCAGGCTTTCCAGCAGGCGGGAATTGTCGCGCTGGTGCAGGCCGATCGAGGGTTCGTCCAGCACATAGAGGACGCCGGTCAGGCCCGAGCCGATCTGGCTGGCCAGACGGATACGCTGGCTCTCGCCGCCGGACAGGGTGCCCGAGGCGCGCGACAGACTGAGATAGTCGAGGCCGACATTGTTGAGGAAGCGCAGCCGGTCGCTGATCTCCTTGAGGATGCGGCGGCCGATCTCGAGCTGTTTGTCGGTCAGCCGCTCGGCCAGGGTCGAAACCCAGAGGTAGGCTTTCGAAATCGACAGGAAGCTGATGTCGGCGATGTCCGAGCCGTCGATCCGGACGGCCAGGGCCTCGGGCTTGAGGCGTTTGCCGCCGCAGGCCTCGCACGGGGTCTCGGACTGGTAGCGACCCAGTTCCTCGCGCACCCAGGCGCTGTCGGTCTCGCGCCAGCGGCGTTCCAGGTTCGGCAGCACGCCCTCGAAGGTCTTGGAGACCTCATAGGTGCGGGCATTGTCGTCATAGACGAATTTGATCTTCTCGGAGCCGGTGCCGCGCAGGATCACAGACTGGGCCTGTTCCGGCAGGTCGCGCCAGGGCTTGTCCATCGAGAAGCCGTAGTGGCGCGACAGGGCCTGAAGCGTCTGGGTGTAGAGGGGCGAGGGCCCCTTGGACCAGGGGGCGACGGCCCCCTTGTGCAGGGCCTTGTCGCGGTCGGGGATGACCAGGTCGGCGTCGAAGGCCAGCTTGACTCCCAGACCATCGCAGGTCGGGCAGGCCCCGAACGGATTGTTGAACGAGAACAGGCGCGGTTCGATTTCGGCGATGGTGAAACCGGAGACGGGGCAGGCGAATTTCTCGGAGAAGACGATGCGACGCGGCTCCTCGCCCTCGGGCGGACTGGCCCATTCGGCGGTGGCCAGGCCGTCGGCCAGGTTCAGGGCGGTCTGGAGACTATCGGCATAGCGGGCCTCGAGCCCGGCCTTGGTGACGATACGATCAACGACGATGTCGATGTCGTGTTTGAGCTTCTTGTCGAGGACCGGGGCGTCCTCGATGGCGTAGAAATCGCCGTCGATCTTGAGCCGCTGGAAGCCGGTACGCTGCCATTCGGCGATCTCCTTGCGGTATTCGCCCTTGCGGCCGCGCACGACCGGGGCCAGCAGCAGCAGGCGCTCGCCCTCCGGCAGGGCGGTCAATTTGTCGACCATCATGGAGACGGTCTGGCTCTCGATCGGCAGGCCGGTGGCTGGCGAATAGGGTACGCCAACCCGGGCCCAGAGCAGGCGCATATAGTCGTGGATCTCGGTCACGGTGCCGACCGTCGAGCGCGGGTTCTTTGAAGTGGTCTTCTGTTCGATCGAGATGGCCGGGGACAGACCCTCGATCAGGTCGACGTCGGGCTTGCCCATCAGTTCGAGGAACTGGCGGGCATAGGCCGACAGGCTCTCGACATAGCGGCGCTGGCCCTCGGCATAGATGGTGTCGAAGGCGAGGGAGGATTTGCCCGAGCCGGACAGGCCGGTCATCACGACCAGCTGTTCGCGCGGGATATCGACGTCCACGCCCTTGAGATTATGTTCGCGGGCACCGCGGACGCGGATGAAATTGTGTTTTTCGGTCATGGAATCCGGAAACGCGGCGGGATCGGCAGGGGTCAGGGCCACACCGCTATATGGGGATCAATTCGCGGGTTTCAGCAAGAACAATATAAGAACATTTGCCCGGCCAGAAAGCCTGTCCGATTCCACCCGGCCCCCGGCGATGCGGGCCTGACAGGCAGAACGGGATCACCTGCAGCCCTGGTCGGCGGCATCACCGCCCGGGTCGGGATGGTGTGAGGCTGTCCGAAATTTAACGGGTTCCGGGCCCGTTTCCGTTGGATGGTGGGCTCAATCAGCCGGAGGCTGTCACACCGAGCCGTACAGGAAATGGCCCATGAGAAATCCGTTCAACGCGTCCCTGTTCGCCGTTCTGGTCCTGTCGGTCGCTGTCCTTCCAACGGTCGCGGCCGCCCAGTCCGGCGAGGACTATCGCGCGGCCTTCCATCCCGATCAGTTGAAGGGTCCCGCTGTCGGCACGCCGAACGAGGTGCTCGTTCTCGGGACGCAGCACCTGTCCAGTCTTGGCGACACGTTTCGACCCGAGATGCTGGAACCCCTGCTGATCCGGCTTGAGGCCTGGAGGCCGACCGCCATCGCGACCGAGAACCTGTCAGGCCTGCAGTGCGACAGCCTGCGGCGCTATCCGAGCCGCTACGCCGACTCGGTGGCGGGCTATTGTCCCGATCCGACGGCGGCGGGGCTGGCCACCGGACTGGATGTGCCGGCCGCCAATGCCGAGGCAGAGCGGTTGCTGGCGGCCTGGCCCGAGCGGCCGCTGCCCGGACAGCGGCGCCGACTGGCGGCGGTCTTGCTGGCCGCGGGAGAGCCGGGATCGGCGCTTGTGCAATGGCTTCGACTGGTCCCGGACGAGCGGCGGGCGGAAGACGGCCTGACGGATGCGCTTGTGGCGAACCTGAATCGGCGCAAGGACAGTCCCAACGAGACCAACCTCATCGCCGCCGTCCTGGCCGCACGCCTCGGTCTGGAACGGCTGTGGAGTGTGGATGACCATTCGGCGGACACCCCGGATTCGGCCGAGCCGGAGGCCTACAGTGCGGCGATCATGGCGGCCTGGGACAATCCCGCGACCCACGCCCGCCAGGAGGCCGATGCCCGCCTGACCGCCGGCCTGGCGCGCGAAGACGGCGTGCTGGACATGTACCGGACCTACAATGCGCCCGAAGCGGCGATGCAGGTCTATCAGTCGGACTTCGGTGCGGCCCTGATGGAGCCGTCACCGCAGGGCTTCGGTCGCAGCTACCTGGCCTACTGGGAGACGCGCAACCTGCGCATGGTGGCCAATATCCGGGACGTGCTGGGGCTTAAGCCAGGCACCCGGCTGCTGGCGATCGTCGGGGCGTCCCACAAGGGCTACTATGAAGCCTATCTCGACCAGATGCATGACGTGAAGCTGACCGACGCCATCGCCGTGCTGCGGTAACGGGACGGGTACCTGACGCAAGCGCTTACCGGTCGGGGGATCGCGGCGGCACCCAGGCCTCGGTCGGCCGCACATAGCGTTCGCCCTTGCGCAGCAGGACGCCGTTGGCCCCGGCGATGCCCAGTTCGAGGCTTTCGGCGATGCGCTGGGCCCGTTCGATGAAATGGTCGGCCGCCGCCGGCGGGCAGACGTCGCGGGCCGTGGCCCGGAACAGCTCCAGCCATCGGTCGAAATGGCGGCCGTCGACCGGCAGGGGCAGGTGTTTGGGCATGGGGCGGCCGTGATAGACGCCGGTCATCAGGGCGACCGAGGACCAGAACAGCTTCATCTGCGCCAGATGCGGGCCCCAGTCGCGGATGCGTCCGGCGAAGACCGGTCCGATCAGGGCGTCGTCGCGGACGCGGTCGTAGAAGCTGTCGACCAGACGCGAGATCATGGCCGGATCGATTCCGGTGTCCGCCTCGATAGCGCGCGTGATGGTCTCGCGGCGGGAGGGGGAGGGCAGACCGGCGGTGTCTGGCGACGGGGGCATGGCCCTGACATAGGCGGTTGCGGCCCCGGAGGCCATCGACCCGCGACACCGCGTCGCCGTCACCCAACCGTGAGCGGAAGTCCCTTGCGGCAGCCGGCTTCAGACGCCATTCTCAACCTCTCGCGTCAGTACAAGAGGCACACATCCCATGATCCACGCCCTGGAAATCGGTCTGGCCCTTTCCCTCGCTACGGTCGTGGCCGGGCTTGTGGCGCTGACACCGCGGCCAAAGCCGGTGCCGATCCGCATTCGTGCCGACTGCACCCGTCGGCACCGGGGCGACTGATCCCGGGTACGGGCCTACCGATAACGATGACGGAAGCGTCCGGCGGGGTCAGCCCCAGCCGGTGACCTCACCCTGACGTCGCCGCACAGGAGTCGCCCTGGCGGGCACCGGCATGACCGGATCCGCCGACGGCCGGCCGAACAGAAAACCCTGCCCCATATCGACGCCGAGCGCGCGGACCGCATCGGCCTGGGCCTCGGTCTCGATCATCTCGGCGATGGTCGCCACCTTCAATGAGCGGCACAGGCCGACCAGATGGCCCAGCAGGGTGCGGGTTCGCTCACTGGTATCGACGTCACGAATGAAGCTGCCGTCGATCTTGACGATGTCGACCGACAGGTTCTGCAGATATTCGAACGAGGCCGCCCCGACCCCGAAATCGTCGAGGCAGACCCGGATGCCCGCGTCGCGAAGCAGGCCGAGGCGGCGGTTGGCGGCTTCCAGGTCGCCGACGGCTGCGGTCTCGGTGACCTCGATCAACAGGCGGGACCGGACCTCGGGGAAGGGCTGGGTCATTTTCAGCAGGGTCTGGATATAGATGTCGTTGGACAGGGACGCGCCCGACAGGTTCACCGCGACCGTGAGGTGGGTAAAGCCGGGCCGGCGCATCTGCTGCAGGGCCTTTTCGACCACGGCCCGGTCGAATTTGTCGATCAGGCCGAGGGCTTCGGCCAGGGCAACGGTCCCGGCGGGGCTTTCGTCATCGAACCGGGCCAGGGCTTCGAGGTGATGGATCTCACCGGTCCGCAGATCGTGAATCGGCTGGAAATGCAGCTTGAAGTCACGCTTCTTCACCAGGGCCGAAAAGCGTTCGGCCTCCTGCAGCGTGTGTTTGAGGTTTTCGGAGAAGATCTGGTCGGGACGGAGGTTTTGGCCGCTCTCGATACAGGCCTTGAGCGCGACGCGGAGCGCCCGCATGACCAGTCCGGGGGGCAGGCCGGCGTCGATGCCGGCCTGGGTCGAGGTCGACAGGATGTCCAGTCCCTCGGCGGCCCCGGCGTCACGGACCTGTTCGACGAGGGCGGCGGTGTCATCGCCGGGATTACACAGGACGGCGAACCGCTCGGGCGTCAGGCGCGCCGCGCTGGCACCGTCGATCGACGCCGACTGCAGGGCCGCTTCGATCCGGGCCTCGGCGCGGCGGTGCGATTCATCCGTTTCGGTGCCCAGGCCGGGGATGTCGACGAAGGCCAGGGACACTTCATCGCTCTTGCGACCCTCATCGAGGGCGAGCTGGACACGATTGATCAGCGTGTCGGCGTCCAGCATCGGCGGGGCCTGGGGCACGGCCAGGGCGAAGGCCGTCCCCTCATAGGACAGGGCGCAGGACACCGCCGGGGCGATCTCGGGCAGCAGGAAGATCCGCAGTCGGGCCCGGCGCACATGGTCCTTGTCGCAGACGACCACGACATCAACTGCCGGACACCGCACGCCCGGCTGGAGTTTGGCCAGGGCGTCCGTGAGGACGACGGCGCTGGCCCTGCCGAGAAGCGATTTGAGCGGCCGCCCGACCCAGGTGGTCCCGGGGTCGATTCCGGACACGGGTCCGGCCCCGATCGCCATCACGACGCGACCGTCGACGTCGATCTCGATCAGGGTGTCGGCAGACGCAAAGGCGAGGCCGAGAAGGCGCGGGGAAATACTCATCCGTCACCTCTGCGCCCGGATTCGTAAAGGACGCGGCGACGAACAGGCTTAACGGGATACGATCAGGCGGTACGATTCAACGCCACGGCGCGGCCGTCACCGGCTGCGGCCCGGCCTGACGACCCATAGGCCGAGGGAGAGCCGCGGACGTTGGCGACCTCCTCGGCGATGGCCTTGACCAGACCCTCGGAAATAACCCGGGCCGCCTCAACCGCGTGGACGTGGCGAGCCAGCACAGCCTCGAAGGCTTCGGTGGCCCGGATCAAGCCCTTGCGTTCGCGAAGTCCGCCGCCGGCGAAGACCGCCGGATTGGCCTTCACCTGGGCCGATTCCCGCCGGTACAGATTGGCGAGGTCACGGGTCTCGGCCATGCCGACCGCGACGTCCTGCGGGCGACGGGCCTCGAAGGCCCGGGATTCCTCGATCAGGCGCTGGGTCAGCCGCTCGGTCAGGGTGATCAGCTGGCGCAAACGGCCGGTGGCATTGAGATCAGAAGCCTCTTCGGCGGCGCTGCGAGGGGTCATGCGGGTTGCTCCTGCATCTTCAGCATTTCGGTCATGACCCGGTCAGCCAGACCGATGCCGCCGGCCTTGACCGTCTGTTTGGCCATGGCGTCGACGAGAAAGCCGCGCCAGGTCGACTCGGCCTCGCCGCCGCCGAACGGACCATCGGTCGACAGCCCCTCGAACATCGGCTTCAGCATCTGGGACAGGAAGGAGGCCTCGAAGGCTTCCGCCGTCTCGCGGGTCCGGGCGACGTCGGCCGCGGTGGCGGCCGGGCGCGCGGCCAGGGGCTGGAGCAGGGCGGCGGGAACGGACAGGTCGCTCATGATCACATCACCTCGATATCGGCCTGGAGGGCACCGGCGGCCTTGATCGCCTGCAGGATGCCGATCATGTCGCGCGGGCTGACCCCCAGGGCGTTGAGCCCGTTGACCAGGGTCGACAGGGAGGTGCCGCCGTTGACGATGCGAATCTCCCGACCCAGCTCCTCCTCGACGGTCACGGTCGACTCGGGCACGACCGCCGTCTCGCCGCGACTGAAGGGCAGGGGCTGGCTGACCTGGGCGGATTCCTGCACAGATATGGTCAGATTGCCCTGGGCGATGGCGACGGTGGAGACGCGAACCGCATCCCCCATGACGATGACGCCGTTGACCTCATCGATGATCACCTTGGCCGGGACATCAACCCGGACGGTCAGGTTCTCGACCTGGCTGATGAAGCCGGCCATGCCCATCTGGCCCGGTGCGCGCAGGGCGATGACGGTGCCGTTCTCGGCCATGGCCGTGCCGGGATAGACCTGGTTGATCGCCGCGGAGACGCGCTGGGCCGTGGTGAAGTCGGGGTTGCGCAGGGTCAGCCGGACCTCGTCCATATTGGCCAGTTCAAAGCCGGTCTCGCGTTCGACCACCCCGCCCGAGGCGATACGGCCGGCGGTGGGGACGCCGCGGGTCACCGAGGAGCCGGAGCCGCCCGAGGCCGAGACCGCCCCGGTCTGGATCGATCCCTGGGCCACGGCATAGACCTCGCCATCGGCTCCCTGGAGGCTGGTGACCAGGACCTGGCCGCCCAGCAGGCTCTTGGCGTCGCACATGGCGGCGACATTGACGTCGATGCGCGAGCCGGGCGTCGAGAACGGCGGCAGTTCGGCGGTGACCATGACGGCCGCGATATTCTTGGTATTGGCATTGGCCCCGCGGATGTTGACGCCCTGGCGTTCCATCATGCCCTCGAGCGACTGGCGGGTCAGCGGGCAGTTGCGTAGCGAGTCCCCGGTGCCGTTCAGCCCGACCACGAGGCCGTAGCCGACGAGCTGGTTGGTGCGGACGCCCTCGACCGCGGCGATGTCCTTGATTCGGGACTGGGCCGCCACCGGGGTGGCAATCCCGGCCAGAACGAGCGGTGCGAGCAAGGCGGCGAGCAGTTTTTTCATAGGTCGGACGTCCAATGACTGGTGTCGTGATTAACCTTGCGAGGATCGTGCCGCGAAAATAATGCAGGAAAAACAGCGACGGGGTCTGATCGCCCCCGGAAAGTGGCGGCAAAATCTGCCGGGCCATTAACCAAACAGTGACGGACCCCGGCCAGTGTCGGGCATCAGTTGGAGTTCGCCCGCATGAAGGTCACCGGCCCGTCGGGTCCGTCGTCGTCATCGTCTTCCGCCCGGCCGTCGCGAAGCGGCGGTGGCTTTGCCCTGCCTGCCGCCTCAGGCGCGACTCCGGCCGGAGCAACACCCTCGGCCGGCGGGGTCTCCGGCGTGGCCGGGGTCTCGGCCCTGATGGCCCTGCAGGGCGTCGAGGACGCGACCGAACGCCGGCGTCGGGCGATCCGGCGCGGCAACGGCCTGCTGGACCGGCTGGAAGAGGTGAAGCTGGCCCTGTTGTCCGGCGAGGCCGGTGAGGGGGCGCTGGAGCGGCTGGCCCGCACCCTGCGCGAGGAACGATCGCTGGACGGCGACCCCGGTCTGGACGGCCTGCTGGACCAGATCGATATCCGCGCCGCAGTGGAACTGGCCAAGGCCGATCTACGCCGCACCGCAACATAAATCACCGATTTCAACGGGATATTCTCGGCCTGAGGGCGAAAGTGATGAAGAATTGTCACGTTTCCGCGCCGAGGCACGCTTGTCGACATCACTCTGACGCGAACCGCGTTGCGACGACTCTTCACCCCTCCTATAGGCAGGGCTGCGCCGCAGGGGGGTGCTTAGAAGAAGAGCGTGAGTGCGATGAACGCATTAACGTCTACCGTTGTCGAGGCCGGGGCCGCTTACAAGCCCAGCGACGATGAGCCGTTCATGAGCGAGCGACAGCTCGCCTATTTCAAGCAGAAATTGCTGGCCTGGAAGGAAGACATTCTGCGCGAGTCGCGTGGAACCGTCGTCAATCTCAAGGCCGAGACCGAGAACCATCCCGACCTCGTGGACCGGGCCTCTTCGGAGTCCGACCGGGCCCTCGAACTGCGGACCCGGGATCGTCAGCGCAAATTGATCTCCAAGATCGAGGATGCGCTGCGCCGGATCGAGGATGGCAACTACGGCTACTGCGAGGAAACCGGCGAGCCCATCTCTCTCGGGCGGCTGGAAGCCCGTCCGACGGCGACCCTGTCGGTCGAGGCCCAGGAGCGGCATGAGCGTCGCGAGCGGGTCCACCGGGACGATTGATCGTCGGCTGACGGCACAGCGGCTTGACTTGCGGAGGTGGTGGCGCGACCAACGCGCCTCGCTTTCGAGGTTACCACATACATGTCCGTCAAGGTTCGTTTCGCCCCGTCGCCCACCGGCAAGCTGCACGTCGGCAATGTCCGCACGGCCCTGATCAACTGGCTCTTCGCCCGGGCCCATGGCGGCCAGTTCGTCCTGCGTATCGATGACACCGATCTGGCGCGGTCCACCGCCGCCTTCGAACAGGGCATCGAGGACGATCTGACCTGGCTGGGTCTGGTCTGGGACGAGCGATTCAACCAGTCCAAACGTTTTGACCGCTATGAGGCGGCCGCTGAACGGCTGAAGGCCGCCGGGCGTCTGTATCCCTGCTATGAGACCGGCGATGAGCTGGACCGCCGCCGCAAGGTGCAGCTGTCGCGGGGCCTGCCGCCGATCTATGACCGCGCCGCCCTGGACCTGACCGACGCCGAAAAGGCCGCCTATGAGGCCGAAGGGCGCAAGCCGCACTGGCGTTTCCGCCTCGAGGGCAAGCGCGTCGCCTGGGAAGACCTGGCGCGGGGTCATGCCGAGGTTGATACCGCCTCGATGTCCGACCCGGTCCTGATCCGCGAAGACGGCCTGTTCCTCTATACGCTGCCGTCGGTCGTCGATGACATCGAGATGGCCATCACCCACGTGATCCGGGGTGAGGACCATGTGACCAATACCGGAGCCCAGATCGAGATTTTCGAAGCCCTGGGCGGCCCCATCCCCGACTTCGGTCATACGACCCTGCTGGTCGGGGCCGATGGTCAGGCCCTGTCAAAACGGATCGGTTCGCTGTCGATCAGCGAGATGCGCGAGATGGGCTATGAGCCGATCGCCATCACCAGCCATCTGGGCCGGATCGGCACCTCCGACCCGCTGGAAGTCGGGGAGTCGGTCGAGGCCCTGGGACAGAGCTTCGCCTTCGCCAAGATGGGCCGCTCGCCGGCGCGCTATGACACGGCGGATCTGGACCGGCTCAATGCCCAGGCCCTGCATGCCATGCCCTATGAAGTCGCGCGCGCGCGGCTGGCGGCCCTGGACTGCGATCTGGGCGAGGCCTTCTGGACGCTGATGCGGCAGAACCTGCAGAAATTCGATGATGTGAAGGCTCTGGCGGTTCTGGTCCGCGGGCCGGTCACCCCCGTCATCGAGGACCCGGCCTTTGCTGCGGCGGCGCTGGCGGTCCTGCCGGAAACGCTCGACGAGACGGCCTGGTCGACGTGGACGAATGCAGTCAAGGAATCGACCGGGGCCAAGGGCAAGGCCCTGTTCATGCCGTTGCGGCATATCCTGACCGGACAGGCGCACGGGCCGGATATGGCCACCCTGGTGCCGATGATCGGTCGCGACCGGATCGTGCAGCGTCTGAAGGGCGAGGCGGCCTGAGGCCGACCCCGCCCCGCAGGCCTCAGTCGGCGTTGCAGACGGCCAGTTCGGCGGCCGTCAGGGCCGTACCCTTGTAGGAAAAGGCGGTGACCTTGCCGAGGCGGGCCACGACGCGGCGGCAGGCGCGCGATGCCGGCTGGCTGGCGCGGGCGGCGGCCGTGCAGACCGCGCCTTCGCAACGCCAGGCGGCACCGTCGATGATGGTGGTGCCGGCAGGGGCACTGACGGCGTCGGCCAGGGTGAGAGCGGTTTCCGCGGGCGACTGGGCCAGGGCGGGCGCGGCAGCGAACATAACCGCAGCGATGATCAGGGCACGCATGGGGGCAACTCCGGATAAGGCGGGGCTGGAGCGCCCCGGACCGCCAATGTCAGTTTTCTATAAAAACTGTCAACTACCGTTTCGCAAGAAGACGGACATCAGCACCTGATCACTGATTACTTAACGGCGATCATGTTGCAAGGCCGGTGTGTGTTCCGCCTCGCGAATGGCGGCGATGGCGGCCTCGACCGTATCGCAGACCACCCAGGCCTGGAGGAAGGACGGCGGGGTCATGCCCTCGTCGACCGTATGTTGCATCAGGGCAAAAAGGGTTTCCCAGAAGCCATTGATATTGAGAAAGATAACCGGCTTGGCGTGGAGATCGAGGCGCTTCCAGGACAGAAGTTCGATGACCTCCTCGAGGGTTCCGACCCCGCCGGGGGCGACGACGAAGGCGTCGGACTGATCGTACATCAGCGTCTTGCGCTCGTGCATCGAGGTGACGACGATGGTCTCGACCTCGTCGTAGAGCCGCTCACGACTGCGCAGGAAGCCCGGCATGATCCCGACGACCCGGCCGCCGGCCTCGTGGGCTCCACGGGCCGAGGCCCCCATCAGACCGACCCCGCCGCCGCCATAGACCAGCCGCCAGCCCTGCGCCGCCGTGGCTGCGCCAAAGGCCCGGGCCGCGACCGTATAGTCAGGGTGGGCAGTGTCGGACGAGCCGCAGAACAGGCAGACGGACAGGCCGTCGAACGGAGCGATGGTGACGGGAGTGGACGACATGATTCCTCAGGCGCGAAGGGGGAGACAGCAAGCGTCCGGGCGCGCTATCTGGGACAACAGCCATATAGTGCCGGTGATGAGTATGAAACGTCGGATCGCATCGGGCGCCGCCGTCGGGCTGGCGCTGTCCCTCGGCCTGGTCACCGGCTGCACCGAGCCCGGTCCCGTTGCGACCCCGACGCCGTCTGGGCCCGCCAGCAGCTGGACCGCGCCGCCACGAATCACCTCGGTCAGCGTGGCCGCTGACGGCCTGACGGTGCGCGGCCTGGCCGATCCCGGTGGACGGGTCGTGTTGCGACAGGAGGCCGGGGCCGCCTATGCCGCCAGCAGCGACGACGACGGGCGTTTTGAAATTCGCATGGCCGCGCCCGCTGAAGACCTGCTGCTGATTCCCGAGGCCCAGGTCGGACAGGATGCGGTTCCGGCACCCGAACAGCTGCTGATTCTGCGTGGCGGCAACGGCCCGATCGTCCTGCTCCGTCCGGGACGCGCCAGCCTGCGCCTCGACTCCGCACCGGTGCTGGCCGCGATCGACAGCGACGGCCGGGTGCTGCTGGCGTCAGGGCGCACCGGATCCACGGCCCAGAGTGTTCCGGTCTCGGTCGGCAGCGCCCCGGTCATGAATGCGATCCCGGACGCAGACGGCCGCTGGACCGCCGTTCTTAACCGGGCCGGTGCTGGCGGGGTGACCGTGCGGGTGCGGGACGCGGCCTTTGACTATCCGGGCGATTCGGCTGCGTCGGGCGGTGCGTTTTCCGCCGAGCGGGCCGGTTCCGGCTGGCGCGTGCGCTGGAAGGGGGCGGCCGGAGCCCCGCAGACGACCTGGCTGCCGGATCGCGGCAGCTGACGCTGTTAGGGTTGGCTTAACCGAAACAGTCGAGTCAGGGATGGTCTTCCTTCTTTGGAGACACCCACCATCACCAAACCACTTCAGCCCGGCGCGTGCGTCGGGCTTTTTTCTTGGCAATTTGCCGGGAAGGGAAGGCGAGTGGCTCCGCGGGTAGGATTCGAACCTACGACCAGCCGATTAACAGTCGGCTGCTCTACCACTGAGCTACCGCGGAACA
>NZ_JAQSDK010000011.1 GCF_029945885.1 Brevundimonas sp. | reverse complement strand
TCGGTGATCAGCACGCCGATGCCCTGGCCGGACAGATAGCGGATCACCTGGCGGATGTCGGCGATGGCCAGGGGGTCGATGCCGGCGAAGGGCTCGTCCAGCAGCATGAAGGAGGGCCGCCCGGCCAGAGCACGGGCGATCTCGCAGCGCCGGCGCTCACCACCCGACAGACCCGCCGCCGGGGCGTGGCGCAGATGGTCGATACGCAGTTCTTCCAGCAGCCGGGTGGTTTCCTCACCGATGGCGGCCCCCGACTGGTGCAGTTCGGCGACCGAGCGGATGTTCTGCTCGACGGTCATGCCGCGGAAGATCGACGGCTCCTGGGCCAGATAGCCGAGGCCCATGCGCGCCCGCTGGTACACGGGCTGGGCGGTGATGTCCTCACCGTCCAGCCAGATCGTGCCGGAGTCCGGCGCGATCAGGCCGGTGATCATGTAGAAACAGGTCGTCTTGCCGGCCCCGTTGGGGCCGAGCAGGCCCGCGACCTCGCCGCGCTGGACGGTCAGGGAGACGTCGCGCACCACCTGGCGTGCCCCGAACGAACGGGCAATATGCTCGACGCGAAGCCCCGTCGAGCGCGCCGGCTCGGCCGGTGTCCCGGCGGCGGGGGCCGGGTCAAGGTTGAGGGCTGAGAGTTCCTTGCGTGCCACGGTTCAGATCCGGCCGGCCCGGGGGCTCAGTCCCGACTTCCCTGCGGATAGAAGACGCCCTGGATACGAGTTCCCGACGCGCCCTCCATCCGGGCAGATCCGGTATCGATATTGTAGACCAGCCGGCCGCCGGTCAGCACATTGCGGCCCTGGGTCAGGATCACGTCGCCGGTGACCACGATGGTGGCGTCGGACACGGTATAGACCGCGCGATCGCCGCGGATCGTTTCAGTCGGGGTGACATAATAGACATTGCCCGAGGCCGTGACCTGGCTGATGGCCCCGCCGTTGCTGACCCCCTGGATCGCATCGGCACGCAGGCGATTGTCACCCTGAAGCACCTCGGCCCGACCGCGCAGGGCGAAGCCGGCCGGAGTCTGTTCGCCACTGTCGGCCCCGACCATGATCGGCTGGCTGCTGGGAGCCGGACGGGTCTGGGCCGTGGCCACGCCGGCCGCCGCCGCTAAAACGATTCCGAGTGCCGCTGCGCCCGCGAGGATTGATCTGATCATGGTCTTCTCATCCGCCCGACCGGGTGGTGTTGAAAACCCCCCGGATCTTGTTGTCGCCCGAGCCGTTGAAAACGACCCGCTCGCCCTGGTCATAGATCGCATAGGACGAAGCCGAGATGGTTCCAAGGGGGCCGACCCCCTCCACACCCTTCGAGCCGGTCACCACACCGGTCGCCGTATCGACCACCGCCTCCGGCGTGGTCAGGGTGAAACCGGACCCGCCATCGGTGATCTTGACGTTCGGACCGATGGTCACGGTCCGCGCCGCTTCGTTGTAGACACCGCCGTCCGCGGTCATTTCGGTAACCTTGCGGCCCCCCAGGTTCAACCGCATCACCGGCCCCACCAGACGGAAGAAGCCGGTCTGCGGATCGCGAATCGCGCCCTCGGCCCCGATCATGAAGGACCGGCCCTGGGCATCCTGGCCGCGGAACATCGGATTATCGAGACGGACTTCCTGGGTCTGGCTGGCCTTGCGCTCGACGTTAGACATCACACTGCGAACCACCGTCCAGGTCACCGTCCCCCCGGCCAGGAGCAGGATCACGACCGGCAGGACGCGCCGCAGCAGACGCACGCGTTTCGACCGCACGCGCCAGTGCGCCCCCTCGGCGGCGACCCGCGCCTCGTCGGCGGCGATTCTGGTTTCTGACGGGTCCGGCAGGGTCATCAGGGGTCAGGCGTGGGCGAAGATGTCGACTTCGTCCCAGCCGGCCAGGTCGAGACGGGCCCGGACGGGCAGGAAGTCAAAACAGGCGCGGGCCAGTTCGGTCCGCCCCTCGCGCTCCAGCATCATGTCGAGCTTCGCCTTGATGGCGTGCAGATACAGGACGTCAGAGGCGGCGTAGTCCAGCTGGGCCTGGCTGAGTTCGGCCGCGCCCCAGTCCGAGCTCTGCTGGGCCTTTGACAGGTCGATACCGGCCAGTTCGCGCGCGACATCCTTGAGGCCGTGGCGGTCGGTATAGGTGCGCGCCAGTTTGGAGGCAATCTTGGTGCAATAGACCGGACGGGTCTCGACCCCGAGGTGCAGCTGCACCATGCCGATGTCGAACCGGCCGAAATGGAAGATCTTCAACACCGCCGGGTCGGCCATCAGCCGCTTCAGGTTGGGGCAGTCGTAGGCCGGACGGTTCAGCCGTACCACATGGGCGTCGCCGTCGCCCGACGACAGCTGGACCACGCACAGGGGGTCACGCCGCAGGCGCAGGCCCATGGTCTCGGAATCGATGGCGACCTCCGGACCGAGGTCAAGGGAATCGGGCAGGTCGCCCTCGTGCAGATAGACGGTCATGAGGTCTGGGCTTTCATCACAGCGATACTAGAGCATTTTCGGCCGGAAATGCGCCAGTGCTCCCCGTTGTGATCTTCCGGTGACGTCCGGCAGGCGGGAACCCGGAGCAGATAAACGAACGGCGCCGCATCACAAGGATGCAGCGCCGCCGAAAATATGGTGCCCAGGAGAGGACTCGAACCTCCACGACATTTCTATCACTGGCACCTGAAGCCAGCGCGTCTACCAATTCCGCCACCTGGGCCCAGACGTTTCCGTCTGGAAGGCGCGGACCCTTAAGGCAGCCTATCGGACGGGTCAACAACCCTTTTCCCGTCTTTGCGTTGCGGGGCGGAAAAGCATCGTCTATCCCGCCCCGGTCAGCCCGTGTTCCGGGCGGCGCAGACTTTCTTCTGGAGCACGTCATGAGTGAGTTCAGCCCCGGCCTGGTCACGGTTTTCGGCGGCTCCGGATTCGTCGGGGCCCAGGTCGTTCGCGCCCTGGCCAAACGCGGCTGGCGCGTGCGGGTCGCGGTCCGTCAACCCGGTCTGGCCTATGATCTCAAGCCGCTGGGCGACGTCGGCCAGATCCAGGCGGTCCGCTGCAACATCACCAGCGAGGCCGATGTGGCCGAGGCCCTGCGCGGTGCGAGCGCGGCCGTGAACCTGGTCGGCATCCTGTACGAGACCCCGTCGCGCAAATTCCAGGCCCTGCATGTCGACGGCACGCGTCACATCGCCGAGGCCTGCGCCGCCGCCGGTATCGACCGGCTGGTTCAGGTGTCGGCCATCGGGGCCAATCCCGAAAGCAATTCCGCCTATGCCCGCTCCAAGGCCGAGGCCGAGATCGCGGCCCGTAACGCCAAGCCCGATACCGTGGTCATCCGCCCGTCGATCGTTTTTGGTGCCGGTGACGATTTCCTGAACCGGTTCGCGGCCCTGGCCGCCATCGCCCCGGCCCTGCCGCTGATCGGCGGCGGCCAGACAAAATTCCAGCCCGTCTATGTTGGTGACGTGGCCGAGGCCATCGCCCGCGCCGTGGTACGTGTCGATGCGGCCGGACGCACCTTCGAGCTGGGCGGACCGGCCGTCATGACCTTCGAAGCCGTGCTGAAGCTGGTCCTGCGCGAAACCAACCGCAGTCGCCCGCTGATTCCGCTGCCTTTCCTCGTCGCCGGGGTCATCGGCAGCCTGGCCCAGCTGACCACCCTGGTCGGCCTTGCCCCGTTCCTGACCGCCGACCAGGTGGAGCTGCTGAAGACGGACACAGTCGTCAGTCCCGACGCCGAAGGCCTGGACGCCCTGGATATCCAGCCGACCGGCGTGGATGCCATCGCCCCGGCCTATCTGTGGCGCTACCGGCGCGGTGGCCAGTTCGCTGACAAGCCGGCGATGCAGGATACCGCTGCCGCGACGCAGTGATCCGAAGGGGCCGCCCCTGGAGCATTTTTGCTTCAGGTGAATTGACGTGGCCCCTGAAAAACGGCCCGAATTCAAACTGAAACGAAATCCGGGCCGGGTTGGACCGCGACCAACCCGGCCGATTTCGCTCTAGACCACACCGCCCCAGATCAGGCCCAGCCCGACCACCCCGACCACGATCCGCCACCAGGCGAAGGGGGTGAAGCCGTGGCGGGCGACGAAGTCCAGCATCGTCTTCACGATGACGGCCCCGCTGATGAAGGAGACGACGAAGCCGATCGCGATCAGGCCGAGGAAATCCCCGGTCAGCATGTCGCGACTTTCCCAGAAATCGAGGGCGAAGGCCCCGACCATGGTCGGGATGGCGAGAAAGAACGAAAACTCGGCCGCCGCCCGCTTGTCGACCCCCAGTACCAGACCGCCGGCGATGGTCGCACCGCTGCGCGACACCCCGGGGATGATGGCCAGGCACTGGAACAGGCCGACACCCAACGCCGTCTTGAGCGAGAAGGCCATCGAATCATGCAGCCGCGGCTTCGGGGCCCAGCGCTCGAGCGCGATCAGGGCGAAACCGCCGATGACCAGGCTGACACAGACGATGGTCGGGTTGAACAGGACCTGTTTGATAAAGTCGTGCAGGGCCAGACCGACGAAGGCGGCCGGCAGGAAGGCGACCAGGACCGCCAGGGCGAACCCGCGTGACGCGGGGTCGGTCGGCAGGGTGATCAGCACCTTCCACAGTCGGGCGAAATACAGGGCCACGACCGCCAGGATCGCCCCCAGCTGGATCATGACGATGAAGGTGTCCCAACTGGGATCGGTCAGCCCCAGCATGGCCTTGGCCAGCAACAGGTGACCCGTGGAAGAGACCGGGATGAATTCGGTCAGCCCCTCGACGAGGCCCAGAATGATTGCCGCAAGCCAGTCCGCCATGAACACTCCGATAGAGGCCGGCGGGATCAATTCGCGCCAGGTTCGGGTCCCACATAGCGCAGCCGGGCCCGGATAGGCGAGCCGTTCGTCGCCTGATCCAGGGCGTGGCCCAGCAACCCGGTCAGACGCCCGAGCATGAACAGGTCGGCCGCCCCCTGCCGGGGCAATTCAAGCCGTCGGGCGATGATGGCCAGGGCCATCGCAAACGTCGCCTGTCCGTCCCCGGTCGCCTCACCGGCCTGCTGAACCGCCCGAAGGTCGGCCGGCAGGTCCGCCGCCGACAGCAGGGCCGCGGCGCGTCCGGCGTCGTGGCTTCCGGCCACGGCCGTAAAGCCCGGCAGGCTGCCGGTCTCCTGCAGACGCCGTCGGCTGGCCTCCACGGGGCTGCGACGGGCGTCCACGACCCAGGTCGAGGCATCCGTCAGGTCCCGCAAAACCGTCGAACCGACCAGGGTGGTGAGCCCGGCCAGGGCGGCCCCGGCGATGGGAGCGCCCCCCCCGGCGGCAGCGCGGACCGCCAGAACTGCCGAATCCAGCTCGTCGTCGGCCGACAGCACCAGGGCGCGGCGGATCATGTGGGAATCGCGGTCGACGGTTTTCCAGGCCCGGGCGAGGCGCTGGTGAAAATGCAGCCGCGGGCCGGGCCCGGAGGCGGCGTCGATCGTCTCGTTCAGAATACAGGCCGCCTGGGTCTTCAGCGCCTCGGTCTCGCAGGCCCCGGACGTCACGTCCTCCTCGGCCCGGCGCGACAGGATGGCGAAGGTTCGCGCCCGGATCGACACCCCGATGACGCCGTCCAGCCGTGGCTTGATGCCGGTGAACAGATGGACGTCGCGCAATCCCCACAGCCGGCAGGCAATTTCCTCCAGCGTGGCCTGTTGCGCCAACTGAACCGCGTCGAGGCCGCGGTAAAACAGCCGGCCATCGGCCACCACACTGAGGGAGGAGGTGATATCGGCCTCTCCCCGCACACCGCTCCGGTCCGGCGCGGTGGTCGGGCGCGGGGCCGGGCCCTCACCCCGCAGCAGGCGGTCGATATCTTCGGCGTCATAGAGGCTGCGGCGTGAGTCCGCCGGGTCGGGGCGGGCGATGATCCGCCCGCGGCTGACATAGGCGTACAGCGTCTGGGTCTTGATGCCGAGGCGGTCCAGCGCCTCGTTGCGCCCGATCCAGCGTCGGGTGACGTCGTCAACTGCCTGCAAGCCGCCCTCCACGTCCGGGTTGATCTCAGTACCCGCCCATGATGCGGCGCTTTGGTGACGGTAAGGCTAACAGACCGATAAAAGTCATGACGCTGACCGGGGCCCGGCCATTGGCAAGGCGGCAGCGATCGGCGACAAGGCGTCAATGACCTCCCCTTCCCCCTCGTCCTCCCCGGAGCGCACGGACGCCGACGCCATCGCGCGCAACGTCACCCGCCTGTCGGTCGGGGTGGCGGTGATCCTGATCACCCTGAAGGCCTTCGCCCTGGGCGCGTCCGGCTCGGTGTCGATCCTTGCCTCCCTGGCCGACTCGGCACTGGACCTGGTGGCCTCGCTGGTAACCTTCGTCGCCGTGCGCTGGGCTGCGGCCCCGGGCGGCGAACAACACCGCTACGGGCGCGGCAAGGGCGAGGCCCTGGCCGCCCTGGTCCAGGCCGGCCTCGTGTTTGCCTCAGCCAGCTTCATCGGCTGGGAAGCCGTCCTTCGCATCTTTGATCCCCGCCCGGTCACCGCCGGTGGCTGGGGCGTGTCTGTGATCGTGATCTCGACCGTTCTGACCCTGGGCCTGGTGTGGATGCAGTCGCGCGCCCTCCGCCAGAGCCGGTCGATGGCCATAGCCGCCGACCGGGCCCATTACGCCGCGGATCTGGCCGCCAATCTGGTGGTGCTGATCGGGGTCATTTCGGGGGCCTTCCTCGCCGCCCCAGGCCTCGATGCCGCGGCTGGCCTCGTGGTTTCGGTCTGGCTGTTCTGGGGGGCGCTGGGCCTGCTCCGAAACGCCGCCGACCATCTGCTGGACCGGGCCGTGCCCGACAGTGACCGGATCGCCGTGACCACGGCCGTCCTGTCCGACCCGCGCATCCATGGCGTCCATCAGCTTCGCACCCGCATGGCCGGACCGGTGATGATGATCCAGATGCATGTCGACATGGACCCCGCCCTGACACTCGAGGCCGCCCACGCCATCATCGTCGCGGCCGAAAATCGCCTGCTGGCGGCGTTTCCCCAGGCTGACATCCTGATCCATCCTGACCCCCACGGTCGGGCCGAGCCAGAGACGATGGCCACCGGCGACGCGCTGCCCCCGGAACCCGACAGCGAGGCCGCGCCCGATCCGGACAGTGCCCCAACGCCGGCCCGGCCCGGCCCCCGTGGCCCCTGGTCCTGAGCCCGTCCCACCTCACGTCACTAACGAGCGATTAACGCCCGCGGGCGCATGGATTTCTCATGTCGGCCTGCGTCCTGTTTCATTTCCCGTTCGATCCCGGCTCCCGCACGGCGCGCCTTGCCCTGGGCGAGGCGCGCGTGGAGTGGTCAGAGGTCCTGGTCCGACCGTGGGAGGCCGGCTGCCCGCTGGGTGAACTCAATCCGTCCGGCATGCCTCCGGTCGTTCAGACCACCGAGGCCGGCAAACCGCTGACCCTGTGCGAGCCGGCCGCCGTTTTCGGCTGGCTGGAAGATCGCGCCAAGACCCCCTTCCTGCTGCCGGCCGACCCCGGCGAACGCGCCGAGACCCGGCGGCTGGTGACCTGGTTCGACCGCCGGTTCACGGACGAGGTCGACGCCGTCCTGCTGCACGAGCGAATGGAAAAGCCGCTGCTGCGTCTCGGCCCGCCCGAGGCGCGGGCCCTGCGCGAGGGGCGCGAGGCCCTGCGGACCCATCTCGCCATGCTCGAGGCGCTGGCGACCCAGCGCGACTGGCTCGCCGGTCGCCGCCTCAGCCAGGCGGACCTGGTCGCCGCCGCCCATCTGTCGGTCCTCGACTATTTCGGCGAGATCGCCTGGCAGAACTGGCCGGGCCTCAAGACCTGGTACATGAAGCTGAAGTCGCGCCCCTGTTTTCGTCCCCTGCTGTCGGACCGGTTCCAGGGCCTGCAGCCGTCGGCCCACTACACCGACCTCGACTTCTAGGGCGCGGCGCGTCAAACGACGCCCATGGCGACCGACCTCCGTCAAACCATCAGGGACAGCGCCGCCGCCCTGGGCTTCGACGCCTGCCGCTTCGCCTCAGCGGCCGAGCCGTGGAGCGCGGGCGAACGGCTGGCCCATTTCGTCGAGGCCGGACGGCACGGCGAGATGGGCTGGATGGAGACGACGCTGGAGCGCCGCAGCCACCCCACCGCCATGTGGAGCGAGGCCCGCACCGCCATCGTCCTGGGCCTCAACTATGGCCCCGATCACGATCCCCTGCCCGAACTGGCCGACCGGTCAGCCGGCTATATCTCGGTCTATGCCCGGGGCGACGACTATCACGAGCTGATCAAGGGCCGGCTGAAGACCCTGGCGGGCCAGATCGCCGCCCGCACCGGCGAGGACGTCAAGGTGTTCGTCGACACCGCCCCCCTGATGGAAAAGCCCCTGGCCCAGCGCGCCGGACTGGGCTGGCAGGGCAAACACACCAATCTGCTGTCGCGCGAGCATGGCAACTGGCTGTTCCTCGGCGTCATCGTCAGCGCCGCCGATCTGCCTGTCGATGCGGCCGAGACCGAACACTGCGGCAGCTGTACCGCCTGTCTGGACGTCTGCCCGACCCAGGCCTTCCCGGCCCCTTTCCAGCTGGATGCCCGCCGCTGCCTGTCCTATCTGACCATCGAATTTCCCGGGCCCTGGCCCGTCGAGTTCCGGGCCGCGACGGGCAGCCGCATCTATGGCTGCGACGACTGTCTGGCGGTCTGTCCATGGAACAAGTTCGCGGCCGCCTCGCGCGAAGCCCGGCTCCAGGCGCGCGATGGCCTGACCAGCCCCCGACTTGCGGACCTCGCCGGTCTGGACGATGCGACCTTCCGCACCCTGTTCGCCAAGAGCCCGGTCAAACGCATCGGTCGCGACCGGTTCCTGCGCAATGTGCTGTACGCGATCGGCAACAGCAGTGATGCCGACCTGATCCTGGCGGCCACACGGCTGCTCGACGACCCGGCTCCCGTGGTGCGGGGCGCGGCCGTGTGGGCGCTGTCGCGTCTGATGCCGGGCCCGCATTTCGCCGCGCTGGCCGCGGAACGGGAAAGCACAGAACCTGACCCGGAGGTCAGGATCGAGTGGACCGGGGCTCTCGCCCTCTAGCCCATGGCTGCGCCGGCAGAGGTCCCGCCGCCGGGCGTGTGGGCGACGTCCAGCAGCTTGATGCGGAACACCAGTACCGCATTGCCCGGAATCTTCGGCGGGCCGCCGCGCTCGCCATAGCCGAGGGCCGGCGGCACATAGAGCAGCCACTCGTCGCCGACCTTCATCCGCTGCAGGGCCTCGGTCCAGCCCGGCACGACATCGGCCGGCGTGGTGACATAGGGGGTCCCGCGGGCAAAGGAGCTGTCGAACACCGTGCCGTCGGTCAGCGAGCCTTCGTAGTCGACGCGGACCAGATCATTGCCGTCGGGGCTCTGTCCGCCCGCCGGCCCGGCTTCGATGACCTTGTACTGAAGGCCCGACGGCAGGGTCTGAACTCCCTCGACGCGGGCGTTGTTGGTCAGGAAGAACTCGGCCGCCCGGGCATTGGCGGCCAGATCGGCGTCCGGTGCCGGGTCGCCGCCGCAGGCCGCGACCAGAAGTCCCAGCGAAAGGGCCGCAGCCCTACCCCATCCGAAGCGCATAACCCTTGTCCTTCAAGGCCTCGCCGATCGCGTCGGCATGGGCGCTATCGCGCGTTTCGACCATGATGTCGAACTCCGCCCCCTTGGCCGGAACATCCAGCGCCAGGCGGTTGTGAACGACATCGATGATATTGCCGCCGACGTCGCCGATCACGGCCGCCATCGTCGACAGAATTCCGGGCCGGTCGTCGCTGAGAATGCGGAAAACGACCAGCCGCCGCTCGCGGACCATTTCGCGGTTCAGCACCACGGCCAGCATCCGGGCATCGATATTGCCGCCGCACAGGACCAGGCCGACCCTCATGCCGCGGAAGCGGTCCGGGTGCGCCAGCAGGGCGGCCAGACCGCCGGCACCCGCGCCCTCGGCGACGGTTTTCTCCAGCGTCGCATACAGGGCCACGGCCTTTTCGAAATCCTCCTCCTCACAGACGAGCACATCCTCGACCAGCGGGTCGGCCAGGGCGAAGGGAATGTCGCCGACGGCCTTGATGGCGATACCCTCGGCGATGGTGGCCCCGCCGCATTTCGGTGTTTCGCCCTTCCGGCGGGCGCTGAACGACGGATACATGGCCGCCTCGACGCCGAAGATGCGGATGTCGGGCTTGATCGCCTTCGCCGCGATCGAACAGCCGGCGATCAGCCCGCCACCACCGATCGGAATGATCAGGACGTCGAGGTCCGGTGCATCCTCGAGGAATTCGATGGCGCAGACCCCCTGGCCGGCGACGATCCCTTCGTCGTCAAAGGCCGAGACGAAGACATAGCCGTGCTCGGCCTGCAGGCGCTTGGCCTCCTCGGACGATCCGGTGAAATCGGCCCCGTGGATCACCACCGTGGCCCCGTGGGCACGGGTGCCGTCGACCTTGGTGAAGGGGGTGCCGACGGGCATGACGATGGTCACCGGAATGCCCAGCCGTCCCCCGTGGTAGGCGAGGGCCTGGGCGTGATTTCCGGCCGAGGCGGCGATGACGCCGCGCCGACGTTCATCCGGGGTCAGCTGGCTGAGCCGGTTCAGGGCTCCACGCTCCTTGAAGGAACCGGTGAAATGCAGGTTGTCGTATTTGACCCAGACCTCGGCCCCGGTCAGCTGCGACAGCCGGCGCGAATGCCGGACCGGCGTGCGATCGACCTGACCGGCGATACGCTGCCGGGCGGCCTGGATGTCGGCGAAGGTGACGGTCATGGATGATCCTGGCGCTTCCGTTGCCGAACTTCGTCCGGTCATTGTCGCGCTTTTGACCCACAGAGACACGCGTCGCAACCTTGACCTTGGCCGCCGCGTTAGGCGTGATGAGACAATTACCCGCCCGACGAATTACCGGAGTCCGCCCCATGTCGATCCGCCCGCTGCTCGCCCTCGCTGCCGTGGCCGTCCTCGGCGCGGCCTGTGCCCCGACCACCGGCACCATGTCCCATGGCGCGACCGCGTCCACAGCCTTCAATGCCGCCGCCTTTGCCTGGTCGGCCCAGACCGGCCAGGCCGTGATCAACGGTCGCGTCGACTACCGGCAGGACGGCCAGGTCTATGACTGCACGGGGTCGGTCGCCCTGACGCCGGACACGCCCTATACGCGGGCCCGATTCAACACCCTTTACGGCTCGATCGATCGCGCCGCCGTCCCTGAGGCCGTCGTTCGCGCCCGGACCGTCTCCGACCCCAATGCCGACTACCGCTCGTTCGTGCGGTCCACCACCTGCAACGATCGCCGGTTCAGCTTCACCGGCCTGCCGGACGGCGGCTGGTTCGTCATCGCCCCGGTCAGCGCCGGCGGCGAACGGGTCGTCCTGATGCGCCGCGTCGAGACCCGTGGCGGCCGGGCCGTGAACATCACCCTCTAGAGCGTGCCCATGCGTCCAGCCGGGCCCGCGCCATCAGGACGGGCCAACTTCGGGAGTTAACCATGCGCCACCCCGCCCTGTTGTCCGCAGCCCTGGCCGTCGCCGCCCTGACCCTTGCGACCACACCGGCCGCTGCCCAGCATTATGGATATCCGGACCGTGACCATGGTCAGGATTATGGCCGTGCCGACGGATACGACCGCACCGGCTGGGGCGGATCTTCGGCAACCCGCGACTGGCGCAGCCAGCTGGACCGGCCGGGCGACTATCGCTGCGACGCCTTCTGGGACGCCAACCGTAGCGACTGCGCGGCTCCATGGCGCGATCAGCGCCGGTCATCAGGCTACGGCTGGGGTGACCAGACCTATGGCCACGCCAGAGACTATTCAGGCTACCCGGCCGCGTACGGCCATGGCGGACGTGGCAGTCCTGGCTATTCCACCCGCCGGCGCGGATACGGTCAGACGACCTTTGACAGCAGGAATGGCGAAGCCTGGCACGGGGCCTATGGCCGACCGGATCTGATCTATTCGGGCGACGACAACCGGTCCGGTCGGGACGGGCGCCGGATCGGCTGGTGCCGGGCCAACTATCGCTCCTACGACCCCGCCAGCGGCTATTATCGGGCCTATAGCGGGCGTCTGGTCTACTGCGGCTAGGCCGGGCTGGTTTCCCGTCGTATGAGGCGGGCCGGTCCGGGTCGATCACAGAACTGTTGGTGATCGCCGTTCGCCATCCTTTGGCCGTATCGTCCCCGCCTTTGGGGTCACTCCCCTTCGGGGATCCAGTCAATCGGGAGGCTCCATGTCCCAGCACAACATTTCGGGTTCAGAAGCCTTTGACCGCACGCCGCAGGTGATGATCCGATCGGTCCGCACCGGCGGCCTGCGTCGGCGTCGGGCCCGCATGGCCGGGGCCTTCATCGCCGGCGCGATCGCCACAGTGATCGGCGGGGCCATCGCCGCCGCCGCCGTCTTCAGCCCGACCCTGTTCGGCTAGGGCGAAATCGGCCTGGACGGGCTCGCGTCCGGACCGCGAAATGGCCCCGCCAATCCGCGTCTAGGCCAGCCAGACCATGCGACGGATATCTGTCTCGGCGTTGCGCGCCCGGCTGAACGACCGGCGAACCTCACCCGTGTAGAGAAAGCCGGCCTTCTCCAGGACCCGGCCGGACGCGGGATTGTCGGTAAAATGGCCCGCCACCATGGCCCGCCGCCTCCAGTGACGCCCGGCCCAGACCAGGGCTCCCTCGAGCGCCTCGGTGGCAAAGCCCCGCCCCCAGAAGGGCCGGCCGATCCAGTAGCCCGTTTCAGGGGCCGGATCGCCATCCTCAAACAGGCCGATAACGCCGACAGGCCCCAGGTCCTCATGGTCGATCAGGAAGGTCGCCCCGCGCCGCGGGTCCTGCCCCTGGATCGAGTCGATAAAGCCCTCGGCATCGGTGACGGCATACGGATACGGCATCCGCAGCGTCATGCGCGCCACATCGATATCATTGGCCAGGGCCGCCAGACGCGGCGCGTCCTGCAGGCGCGGGGCGCGCAGGACCAGGCGCCGGGTTTCGACGACAGGGGAGATTTCGATCACGCACATGGGCGCCTCGCGAAATTTTCGCCGCCGTCCTTGGATCAGGGCTCGGGCGGGCATCGAGGCGGGGAAACGCAAACGGGGAGCCTGGTTGACCCAGACTCCCCGCGGAAAATTTCCCTGGTCCGGATCGCAGCTCTTCGAGCCTTGCGCGATCCGGGAGTATCCGTTTCGCGCTACTCGGCGGCCATCGCCACAGTGTCATTGGCCGGCATGACGGAGACGTAGGAACGGCCCCCGCGCTTGGTGCTGAATTTCACCGCACCATGGACAAGGGCGAAAAGGGTGTGGTCGCGGCCAAGGCCGACGTTGTCACCCGGGTGGAAGGTGGTGCCACGCTGGCGCACGAGAATGTTGCCGGCCAGCACGCGCTCGCCGCCATATTTCTTCACGCCGAGGCGTTTCGACTCGGAGTCGCGACCGTTACGCGACGAACCACCGGATTTTTTATGAGCCATAGATCTGCTCCGTCACTCTTCCGTTTGCGCTGACGCGCGTCGCACCGTTTCGGGTGCGTGTTGAACTCTGTTTAGGCTTCGTCGCCGGCCTTGTCCGCCGTCTTGGCGGGGGCCTTCTTGGCAGGAGCCTTCTTGGCGGCAGGCTTTTCAGCCTTGGGCGCAGCGGCCTTGACGGCCTTCGGGGCCTTGGCCGGCTTGGCCTCGGTCTCGTCGACGCGCGGGGCAAGGCCACGGGCACGAAGGTTCATCTCGGCCTTGGTCATCAGATCGACCGTGCCGTCCCATTTGGCGGTCTCGCCGGCACCGGCGATGCCGGTGATGCGCAGGACCGATTCCATCTGGCGATGGCCGTTGGTACGGCGATAGCCCTGGCGACGGGTCTTCTTGAAGATCTTGATCTTCTCACCCTTGCGGGTTTCGACCAGGGTCGCGGCCACCGAAGCGCCGGAAATCAGGGGAGCGCCAAGGGTCACACCCTTGTCACCGCCCAGCATGAGCACGTCGCCGAACGACATCTCGGCACCAGCATCACCATCCAGCTTTTCGACGACGATAACGTCGCCCGGTTGGACCCGGTACTGCTTGCCGCCGGTCTTGATCACCGCGTACATTTGAAGCCTCAGCGTAAACGCAAAAAAGATAGCGCCCGCCGGGCAAACCCCGCGGGCGAAGAGCGGCGACATATACGGACGGGGGTCGCGGAGTCAACGTGAAACGGGACGCCCGGGCCCGGAAACACGCGAATTGCCCTCACGGCCTAGCCGCTTTCCCGCCCTCGTGCCAAATCTGGCCGCGAACCCAAGGATCGACATAGCCCATGACTGACCGAGCGGATCGCCGCATTCAGGCCGCACGGACGGTGATTGCCCATGTCGCCGGACATCTCCAGGCCGACCTGTCGGTTCGGCTGTGGGACGGACAGGTGCTGCCGCTCGGGCCCGGCGCGCGCCGTGACATCCAGATCGTGATTTCCGGTCCCGCCGCGATTCGACGCCTGTTGCTGAAGCCGGGGCTGATGACCCTGTTCGAACTGTTCGCCACCGGCGACCTGGCCATTGAGGGCGGCAGCCCGCTCGAGGCGGCCGATCGCTGGGACCACGGGCGCGCCGTTCATCTGGCGCGCCGCGTCGACAAATGGCTGATGGCCCGGCAGGCCCTGCCCTTCCTGTTGCGGCGGGAGCAAGCGGACCGGGCACCGGCGGCCTATGACGAAACCGGGCGCGAGGGAATCGGTGCCCGACAGGCCGGGCGTCGGGATCAGGACTTCATCCGCTTTCACTATGACGTCTCGAACGATTTCTACGCCCTCTTCCTCGATCCGGGCATGACCTATTCGAGCGCCTATTTCACCCGGGCCGACGCCACACTCGAGGAGGCCCAGGTCGAGAAGCTGGACCGGATCTGCCGCAAGCTGCGGCTGGCCCCCGGACAGAAACTTCTGGACGTCGGCTGCGGCTGGGGGGGCCTGGCCTGCTGGGCCGCGCAGACCTACGGGGTCGAGGTGCATGGTGTGACCCTGTCCCAGGCCCAGCTCGATTACGGCCGCGCCCGGGTGGAGGCCCTGGGCCTCGGGCATCAGGTCACCCTGGAGCTCAGGGACTATCGCGAGATCGACAGCGCGGCGTCCTATGACGCCATTTCGCAGGTCGAAATGTTCGAACATGTCGGCCTGGCCAATCACGACCGGCATTTCGCCGAGATGCACCGGCTGTTGAAACCGGGCGGCCTGTATTTTCACCAGGCCTCGGTGCGGCGCGGGGGACGCGGACCCGTTCGGCCGACCCCCACGACCCGGGTCATTACCCGATTCATCTTCCCTGGCGGTGAGCTGGACACCATCGGCATGACCGTCACCAACCTGGGTCGACTGGGTTTTGAAGTCCTCGACGTCGAGAACCTGCGCGAACATTTCGAACTGACCCTGCGCAACTGGGCCCAGCGCCTCTACGCCGCCCGCGCCCAGGCCCGCGATCTGGTCGGGCATGCCAGGACCCGACTGTGGCTGATCTATTTCGCCCTGTTCGCCAAGGGGTTCGAACGCGGCTCGGTGCTGGTCTACCAGACCGTGGCCCGCCGGCGGCGTCCGGGATCGTCCGGCCTGCCCCTGGACCGGCGCAGCCTCCATTCCTGACGAATTAACCCTCGACCGTTATAAAGTAACAGGCTATGCAGCGATCGATGTCGCCGCCTGACCTGCAGCCCCCGGTCCTTCTGTCCCTGCTCGGCGGCGGATTCATCGCGGCCTTCCTGCATGCCGCCCTGCCGACCCACTGGCTGCCCTTCGTCCTGGTGGGCCGGGCCCAGGGCTGGAGCGGGCAACGCGCCCTCGCCGCCGTCACGGCCGCCGGCCTGGCCCATATCGCCTCGACCGCCCTGTTCGGCCTGCTGATCGTGGTCGCCGCCCTGGCACTGGATTCCTGGGTGCGCGGCCTTTTGCCCAATCTGTCGGCCGCCCTGCTGCTGATGTTCGGCCTTTTCTATCTGGGCCGGTCGCTGTGGGTTCACGCGGTGGCGTCGGACGGCCCGAGCCTGCGGACACCCGCCCCGGCCGTCTCGGACAGGGCTGCCATGCTGGGCCTCGTCACCATGATGGCGATTTCGCCGGGCGAGGTCCTTCTGCCCCTGTACCTGCATTCGGCCACGGCGGGCCTGCCGACCCTGGCCCTGCTGACCCTGATGCTGGCGTTGGGCACGGTGCTGGGCATGGCCGTCTTCACCAGCCTGGCCCGGGCCGGGGCCTCCATCCTGAGGCTGGAGCGCTGGGCCCGCTATGAAGGTGCCGTGCTGGGCCTGGTCCTGATCGGCCTGGCGGTCGTCATTTTCCTCTACCGCCACTGACGGTGGCGATTCCCTCCCTGACGATCTGGCCCTAGAGTCCGTCGCATGGCCGCTTCGCATGATCACCATCACGCCGACCACGGGCACGACCATGGCCATGCGCCCGGGCACAGCCACGCCCACGGCGGCCACAGCCACGGACCGGTCGATACCGGCGACTGGCGCTATGCCGTCGGCCTGCTGGTCAACCTGGCCTTCGTCGCCTGCGAGGTCGCCGCCGGCCTGTTCAGCGGCTCCTCGGCGCTGCTGGCCGACGCGGGACACAATCTGTCCGATGTGCTGGGCCTGGCCATGGCCGGGGGCGCAGCCTGGCTGGTCCGCCGCTCCAGCGGCAAACATCTGACCTATGGCTACGGCAAGGCCACGGTGCTGGCCGCCCTGGCCAATGCCCTGCTGCTGATCTTCGCCTGCGGGGCCATCGCCTTCGAGGCCGTGCGTCGGCTGGCCGAGCCCGCGCCCGTCGCCTCGGGCGTGGTCATGATCGTGGCCGGCATCGGCTTCGTCATCAACCTGGGCACGGCCCTGATGTTCATGCGCGACCAACACAGCGACCTGAACGCCCGCGGAGCCTATCTGCACATGATGGCCGATGCCGGCATCTCGATCGGCGTGGTCATCGTCGGGGCCTTGATCATGGTCACCGGCTGGTCGATCCTCGATCCTCTGGTCAGCGTCGCCATCGTGGCCGTGATCCTGATCGGGACCTGGGGTCTGCTCAGGGACTCGGTCAATCTGGCCATCGATGCCGCCCCAGCCCACATCGATGTCGACGCCGTGCGCGAGGCCCTGTCTGCCCTGCCGGGGGTTCGGGCGGTGCATGACCTGCACGTCTGGGGCCTGTCGACGACCGAGGCGGCCCTGACCGCCCATCTTGTCCATGACCGCGCCGACAGCGCCGCCCTTCTGGCCGAGGCCCGGGGGCTGGCGCGCGAGAAATTCGGCATCGGCCACACCACCCTGCAGCTGGAAAGTGACGCTTCTCCCGACTGTCCGGACTGCTGACGCCTTCACAAGGCCATCGCGACCCGCCATCTAGCCGGGCATGACCTCTCCGAACCCAGACAAGATCCCCGTCACCGTCCTGACCGGCTACCTCGGTGCCGGCAAGACAACCCTGCTGAACCGCATCCTCACCGGCGACCACGGCAAACGCTATGCCGTGATCGTCAACGAGTTCGGCGAGATCGGCATCGACAACGACCTGGTGGTCGGGGCCGACGAGGACGTGTTCGAGATGAACAACGGCTGCGTCTGCTGCACGGTGCGCGGCGACCTGATCCGCGTCGTCGCCGGCCTGATGAAACGCCAGCGTCCGGGCGCGCCGGCCTTCGACGCCATCATCGTTGAGACCACCGGCCTGGCCGATCCCGGCCCGGTGGCCCAGACCTTCTTCGTCGACGAGGACGTCAAGGCCAGGACCCAGCTGGACAGCGTCACCTGCCTGGTCGACGCCAAACATGTGATGGCCCGGCTGGATGACTCCAAGGAGGCCCGCGAACAGGTGGCCTTCGCCGACCGCATCATCCTCAACAAGGTCGACCTGGCCAGCGAGACCGAACTGGTCGCCGTCGAGGCGCGGTTGCGCAAGCTGAACCCGCTGGCCCCGATCACCCGGGCCGAACGCGCCGACGTGCCGCTGGACCAGATCCTCGGCCTCGGCGGCTTCGACCTCGACCGTATCCTCGACATCAATCCCGAGTTCGCCAACCCTGCCCACGGCGAGGCCGGCCATGTGCACGACGAACACTGCGGCCACGACCATGGGCACGGACATGATCACGGGCACGACCATCACGGCCATGATCACGGGGCCCGCGGACACGCCCATGAGGACGACATCAAGGGCATCTCCGTGTCGATCGACGGCCCGATGAACGGGGCGAAATTCACCGCCTGGCTGGACCGGCTTCTGGGTGAGCAGGGTCAGAACATCCTGCGGGCCAAGGGCATCATCGACGTCCAGGGCGAGGACCGGCGACTGGTGTTCCAGGCCGTGCACATGATCCTCGAGGGCGACCTGCAGCGCGCATGGGGTCCGGACGAGCGACGCTGGAGCCGCGCCGTCTTCATCGGCCGCGATCTGGACGAGGCGGCACTGAAGGCCGGGTTCGAGGCCTGCGCCGCATGACCGGCTGCATCGACCCGACGCAGGAGGCCTTGGCGGCCTTCCGCGACCTGCCCGCCGATCAGCCAATCGCCATGATCAACCTGCTGCGTTTCCGCGAGACGGCCACCTATCCGGCCGACCATCCGGACCATGCCGTCGCCCTGACCGGGGCAGAGGCCTATGCCGCCTATGGCCGCGCCGCCGCCGCGCCCTTCGCCCGGTCGGGTGGCAGCCAGATCTGGCTGGGTCGCCCCGAACTGACCCTGATCGGTCCGGCGGACGAGATCTGGCACCTCGCCTTCATCGTCCGCTACGAGACGGCTCAGGCCTTCATGACCATGATCCGTGATCCCGAATATCAGCTGGCGGTCGTTCATCGACAGGCCGCCGTGACCGACTCACGACTGATCCGCTGTAATCCGCGTGAGCCGGGCTCCGGCTTCGGCGAGGGCTGAGCGACATGGCGATGAATTTCACCTTTGACGCCCAGGTCACGGCGGCCCTGTTCGACCGGACCGGCGCGATCTTCGCCCTCGGCGACGGTTCGGTCCGGTTCGCCGAGGGCGAACGGTTTGCGGTTCATGACGGCGCGGTCCTGTGCGCGGCGATTCACCCGTCCGGCAACGGCATCGTCACCGGCGGCGATGACGGCAAGGTCGCCTGGACCCGCCGCGACGAGACTGTCGTCCTGGCCGAGGCTCCCGGTCGCTGGATCGACGCCCTCGACACCGCCGCCACGACCGGCCTCATCGCCTTCTCGGCCGGGCGAATCCTGTCGGTGATCGACGTTGCCGACCCGGCCTTCCGCCGCGACTTCACCCATGAGCGCACGGTCTCCGGCGTGGCCTTCGATCCCAAGGGGCGACGCCTCGCCACCTCGACCTATGGCGGGGTGGCCCTGTGGCTGGCCCGCATCGCCCAGCAGAAGCCGACCCTGCTGAAATGGGCCGGGTCCCATACCGGCGTGACCTTCTCGCCGGACGGGGCCTTCGTCATCACCGCCATGCAGGACAACCAGCTGCACGGCTGGCGCCTGAAAGACTCCAAGGACCTGCGTATGGGCGGCTATCCGTCCAAGGTGCGGTCGATGGCCTTCCTGTCGAACGGCCAGCTGTTCGCCACCGCCGGGGCCCAGGGGGCCGTGCTCTGGCCCTTTACGGGCAGCAACGGCCCGATGGGCCGCGAGGCCACGGAGATCGGCTACGACGAATCCAGCCTGGTCACCCAGGTCGCCGCCCGCAGCGGTCTCGGCTTGCTGGCCGCCGGCCTCAATGACGGCCGGGTCTGGCTGGCCGATCCGGCCGGTCAGGGTCTCAATTTCGTTCGGGCTGACAAGGGATCGGCGATCACTGCCCTGGCCATGCGCGAGGACGGCGGGGCCATCGCCTGGGCCGACGAGGGCGGACTGGCCGGGGTGGTCGAGGCCTGACGGCTTGCGTCACGCGCCAGGATCGCGATCATACGCCGAACGACGGGGGCGTCTGACACCATGAAACCGGGCCGAACGCTGCTGATTCTGCTGCTGACTCTGGCCCTGCTGCCGATCGGCGGGGTTCTGGTCCATGCCGTGGTGCCACCCCCGACCACCCTGCTGATGGTGCAACAGGCGGTGGCGGGGCACGGGCTCGACTATCGCTGGCGCTCGCTCAACCACATTTCCCCGCGACTGGTCGAGGCCGTCATCGCCTCGGAGGATGCCCGCTTCTGCAGCCACGACGGGTTTGATTTCCAGGCGATCGAGAAGGCGATGGATGACAACGCGCGCGGCCGTCGGGTGCGCGGCGGCTCGACCATCAGCCAGCAGACGGCCAAGAATGTCTTCCTGTGGCCCGGCCGCAGCTGGGTCCGCAAGGGGCTGGAGGCCGGCTATACCGTGCTGATCGAGACCGTCTGGTCCAAGCGCCGGATCATGGAGGTCTATCTGAACGTCGCAGAATGGGCCCCGGGGGTCTATGGGGCCGAGGCGGCGGCGCGACACTGGTACGGCAAGGGGGCCGATCAGCTGACGGCGCGCGAGGCCGCGCGGCTGGCCGCCATCCTGCCCAGCCCCCGACGCTACAGCGCCGGTGCACCCGGCCCCTATGTCCGTCGCCGGGCCTCGCGGGTGCAGGCGGCCATGGGAACGGTGCGCAACGACGGACTGGCCGCCTGCGTTTTGCACTGAACCGTCACGCTTGACGCGGCAGACGCACTTGCGTCCCATGGCCCCTCAATTCAGCCGGGAATCAAAACGCCGGCGATCCGGAGGACATCCCATGAAGCGTCAGTTGATGACGGCGGCCGCCGCCTTCACCCTTGCTCTCGCCGCCGTCGGCTGCGCGGGCATGACCGGTGCGGCAGTTCCGACGGCCGGTCCGCAGGGGGCCGCCCCCGCCGATTCCGGGACCTTCCCCGTCTCGGCGGCCGGCGCGACCGCCTTCGTCGCTGACGCCGAGGCGAAACTGGCCGATCTGTTCGAATATGCTGCCCGGGTTCAGTGGGTGCGGGCCACCAACATCACCTTCGACACCATGTGGCTGGAGTCCCGGGCCAACGCCCAGGTCACCGAACTCCAGGTCCAGCTGGCCGGGGAGGCCGCGCGCTTCAACGATGTTCAGGTTCCGGAAGACGTCCGCCGCAAGCTGAACCTGCTGCGCCTCGGCATTGTCCTGCCGGCCCCGAACCGGCCGGGGGCCGCCTCGGAACTGGCCGAGATCACCACCCGTCTGGACTCGACCTATGCCACCGGCAAGTTCGAATATCAGGGGCGCGAGATCACACTCGACGACGCCTCTGAAATGCTGGCGGAAAGCCGCGACCCGGCCGAGACCAAGGCCCTGTACGAGGGCTGGCGCACCATCTCGCCGGTCATGCGCGACGACTATGCCCGCATGGTCGAGATCGCCAATGAAGGCTCGCGCGACCTGGGCTTTGCCGACACCGGCGCGATGTGGCGGGCGGGCTACGACATGGAACCCGACGCCTTCGCCGCCGAGACGGATCGCCTGTGGGAACAGGTCAAACCCTTCTACGAAAACCTGCACTGCTATGTCCGGGCCCGGCTGAACGAAAAATACGGCGATGCGGTCCAGCCGGCGACCGGGCCGATCCGGGCTGATCTGCTGGGCAATATGTGGTCGCAGCAATGGGGCAATATCTATGACGTGGTGGCCCCGACGACCGGCGCCACGTCCAGCTATGACATGACGCAGCTTCTGACTCGCGCCGACTATGACGCGACGAAGATGGTCCGCACCGGCGAGGGCTTCTACACCTCCCTGGGTCTGGTGCCCCTGCCCGAGACCTTCTGGGAACGCAGCCAGATCACCCGGCCGCGCGACCGCGAGGTGGTCTGTCACGCCTCGGCCTGGGACGTCGACAACCTGGACGACATCCGCATCAAGATGTGCACCCAGGTGAACGGCGAGGACTTCTATACTGTCCACCACGAACTGGGTCACAACTTCTACCAGCGGGCCTACAAGGATCAGCCCTTCCTGTTCCGCAACGGGGCGAATGACGGCTTCCATGAGGCGATCGGGGACTTCATCGGCCTGTCCGCCCTGACCCCGACCTATCTGAACCAGATCGGCCTGCTGGAGACGGTGCCCGGCGAGGAGGAGGACATTCCCTTCCTGCTCAAGATGGCGCTGGACAAGATCGCCTTCCTGCCGTTCGGCCTGATGGTCGACCGCTGGCGCTGGGACGTGTTCAGCGGCAAGACCGACCCGGCCCACTACAATGAGGCCTGGTCGGCCGATATGCTGAAATACCAGGGCCTGGTGCCGCCGGGACCGCGCCCGGACGGTGCCTTCGACCCGGGGGCCAAATATCACATCCCCGGAAACACGCCCTACACCCGCTATTTCCTGGCCCATATCTACCAGTTCCAGTTCCAGCGCGCGGCCTGCAAACAGGCGGGCTGGACCGGCCCGCTGCACCGGTGCTCGATCTACGGCAATGAGGCCGTCGGCCAGCGTTTCAATGCGATGATGGAGATGGGCCAGTCGCGTCCGTGGCCGGAAGCCATGGCCGCCTTCACCGGCGAAAGCCGCAACGACGCCTCGGCGGTGACCGAATATTTCGCCCCGCTCAACGCCTGGCTGACCGAACAGAACCGCGGCAAGCCCTGCGGCTGGGAGGGCTGAGACCGCGACGTCCAGGGGGGCGTGACGCGGTGCGTTAACCGTACCGCATAGCGCTTCCCTTAACCGAACCGCGTCATTGTGCGTCGGTTGCGGGGCAAGGTGCGTCCGCACACGGGGCGTGCGACCTGACGATGGGCGTCTTGAACTGGATCCGATCCTGCAGCCGGGCGACCCTGGCCTTCGCCGCGCGCTTCCAGCGCGAGACGCGCGGCAATGTCGCGATGATCTTCAGCCTGAGCCTGCCGGTGCTGGTTCTGATGACCGTCGGCGGGGTGGACATCCACCGCGCCTCGACCGTTCGCATCAACCTGCAGGACGCGCTGGACGCCGCCACCCTCGCCGCCGCGCGATCGCCCTATTCAAGCGACGCAGACCTGTCCCGGGTGGGGCTGTCAGCCCTGAGGGCCAATCTGCAGGCCTATCCGGACATTATCCTGCGGGAGGACCAGACCACCTTCAGCATGAACAGCGACAGTGTGGTGATCGCCAACTCCAAGGTCGATGTGAAGACCCTGGTGGCCAATATCATCCTGCCGCCGTACGGCAAATTCATGGACGACTACCTGCCGGTCGGGGCCCATTCCGAGGTCAACCGCTCGTCCAAGAACCTCGAGGTCGCCCTGGTTCTGGACATCACCGGATCGATGGCAGGCCAAAGGCTGACCGACCTCAAGGCCGCAGCCAGGGACCTGGTGGATCTTGTCGTCCAGCCGGTCCAGACCCCCTTCTATTCCAGGATGTCCGTCGTCCCCTATGCTGTCGGGGTGAACCTTGGCACCTACGCCAACAGCGCCCGTGGAACCCCGACCTCCTACCGCAACATCACCAGGGCCGCCTGGACGACCGGCTCGTCAAAATCGATCACCGGACTCACCCGGGCCAGCACAGGCGTGGTGAGCTCAAGCTCGCACGGCTTCGCCACGGGCGACTGGATCTGGATCAGCGGCGTCAACGGCATGACCCAGATCAACAACCGCGCGTTCCGCGTGGTGAAGATCAACAACAGCTCCTACTCGCTGCAGGCCTGGAACGGCAGCAGCTGGTCTACCGTCAGCAGCAGCGGCTACAGCAGCTACAGCTCGGGGGGCATTGCGCGGAAATGCCTGGTCTCGGACTGTTCGGTCGTGATCACAGCCGCCGGTCACGGCCTGTCGAACGATGACTATGTCTACATATCGGACGTCGGCGGCATGACCGGGATCAACAACGCCGGCTATCAGGTGTCCAACGTCACGACCAACACCTATTCCATCGGCGAGAACGGTGCGAACTGGAGCAACTACACCTCGGGCGGCCGGTCGTACTGCGGTCAGTACGGATGCGAGTATCGCGTATTCCGCAATCCATGGGACGCCATCCGCGCGCTTCCGGCCAGCACCTGCGTCAGCGAGCGCACCGGCGCCCAGGCCTACACCGACGCCTCGCCGGCCTCGGCGCGCGTCGGCTTCAACTACGCCAACAGCAGCAATGTCTGCCCGACCGCATCGATCCTGCCGCTGTCCAGCAATACGACCACGATCAAGACCCTGATCAACAGCCTGTCGGATGACGGCTCGACCGCTGGCCATATCGGCACCGCCTGGGGCTGGTACACCGTCTCGTCCAATTTCAACGCGCTCTGGCCGTCGAACGGTGCCGGCGTGCGCAACGAGCGCGACCTGTTGAAGGCCGTCATCATCATGACCGACGGCGATTACAACACGCCCTATTGTTCGGGCGTGATTGCCCAGAACGCGCTGTCCGGGTCGGGCGGCTCGACGGACAAGATCGCGTGCAACGCCACCAATGGCCACTCCTTTGATCAGGCCAGGGCCCTGTGCGACGCGATGAAGGCCCAGGCGATCATCGTCTATACCGTGGGGTTCCAGGTGTCTTCCGGGAGCAGCGCGGCCGACATCCTGGCACAATGCGCCACCAGTTCGAGCCATGCCTATCTGCCCGCCAGCGGGGCCGATCTGACCGATGCCTTCAAGGCCATCGGCCGTGACATCACACGCCTCAGAATCTCGAGATAGCGGGACGTCAAACCACGCCGGTTTCCGGAAAGATCGCCGGGGATCATCAAGCCTTAACCGCGCGGCCCCAAGCTTGCGTGCTTACAGCCGGACTCTCCCGCCCGGCGACATGGCTGGATCGACGACCACGGCAGACCGAGATGACCCACCCCTGCTTCTGGCTCTGAAGGCGGTTCTCCGCCGGCTGCGATCCGACGTGGGCGGCAACGTCGCCATGATCTTCAGCCTGACCCTGCCGGTGCTGGTGTTGATGACGCTCGGAGGGGTCGACATCCACCGCGCCTCGACCGTGCGGGTCAACCTTCAGGATGCCCTGGACGCGGCCACCCTTGCCGCCGCGCGATCGCCGTACACGACGGACGAGGACCTGTCCCGGATCGGGCTGGCTGCCCTAAGGGGTAATCTGCAGGCCTATCCGGACATCATCTTGCGGGAAGACCAGACGACCTTCGTCCTCGACAATGACAGCGTGGTGATCGCCAATTCAAAGGTTGATGTGAAGACCCTGGTCGCCAACCTCATCCTGCCGCCCTACGGCAAATTCATGGACGACTACCTGCCGGTCGGAGCCCATTCCGAGGTCGACCGTTCCTCCCGGAATATCGAGGTGGCGATGGCCCTCGATATGTCCGGCTCCATGAGGGGCCAGAAGCTGCGGGACCTGAAGACCGCAGCCAAGGACCTCGTCGATCTGATCGTCCAGCCGGTCCAGACGCCCTACTACTCAAGGGTAGCCCTGGTACCGTGGTCCTATTCGGTCAATCCGGGCAGCTATCTGAACGCGGTGCGGGGCACGGTCACCGGCTCGACCTCCATCGCCAACATCGGGGTCAACCTGACGGGCCCGCAACAGAGCATCACCAGGGCCACGCGGAAACGGCCGGTCGTGATCACGTCCCCTGGGCACGGCTTTGCCAATGGCGACGTGGTCTGGATCTCGGGCGTCAGCGGCATGAGCCAGATCAACGACAAGGCCTTTGTCGTCGCGGGACGAAACAACAACACCTTCGAGCTGAATGATCGCCACGGAAACCGTATCGACGGGCGCGACTACGGAAGACTGTACGGGAGTTCGGGACGGATCCAGAGATGCCAGGACAACGACTGTTCCGTCGTCGTCACATCGACCCGGCACGGTCTGCGCGACAACGATCATGTCTACATCACCGACGTCTCGGGGATGACCGAGGTCAACAACCGGACCCATCTGGTCGGCAACACCACGACCGACACCTTCACCATCGACATGGACGCCGCCGACCTGTCGCCCTACCGGTCGGGCGGCCGGTCATGGTGCGCCCAGGAAGGCTGCACCTATTACGCCTTCGAGAACGAAAACCGGGACCTCGCCACCCACAGGATCAGCGACTGCGTCACCGAACGCACCGGCCGGGAGGCCTACACCGACGCCGCACCGACCAGCGCCGCCCGGGTCGGCCGCAACTATCCGGACAATGACGGTACCTGCATGGCGAGCACAATCCAGCCGCTCTCCAGCCGCATCGGCGAGATCAAGGCGAACATCGACGACCTGTCGGTCAGCGGCTCGACCGCCGGCCAGATCGGCATCGCCTGGGGCTGGTATATGGTGTCGCCGAATTTCGGCTCGCTGTGGCCGTCATCGGCCGGTGCCCCCTACAATACGGCCGAGACGCTGAAGGCCGTGATCATCATGACCGACGGCGAGTTCAACGCCCCCTACTGCAAGGGTGTGATGGCCCGGGGCTACAATGCTCCCAATTCGAGGAGAAACAACTGCGCCCCGGACAATGGCGAGCCCTATGCCCAGAGCCGGGCCCTGTGCGACGCGATGAAGGCCCAGGGGGTCGTCGTCTATACGGTCGGTTTCCAGATCGGAAACAGCGGCAACGCCCGGTCCCTGCTGCGGTACTGCGCCTCGACGGAGAGCGGCTTCTACGACGCCGGCAGCGGGACTGAACTGTCCGAGGCCTTCAACGCCATCGGACGCGACATCACCAAACTCAGGATATCCCGCTAGAGCGAAACCGGTCGGGCTGGACGCGGTCCGGCCCGGCTCGGATTTCGCTCCCGTTGGAACCCAGAATGGACGGGTCTTCAGATCAGCCGGATCTCGCGCAGCCGCTCCATCAGGAAGTCCTCGGCCATGATCGCCTTGCCCGCATAGCGGTCGGGAGCCTCCTTCGTCACCATGGAGGGCAGGGTCTCGATGACGAAGTCGGGATTGAAATGCAGGAAGAAGGGCGTCGAATAGCGGGCGAAGCCGCGCCGTTCCGGAGCCGGATTGACCACCCGGTGCGTCGTCGAGGGCAGCACGTGGTTGGTCAGGCGCTGCAACATATCGCCGATATTGACCACCAGGGCCCCGGGCGGCGGCGCGATGTCCAGCCATTCGCCGTCGGCGTCCTTCAACTGCAGGCCGGCCTCCTCCGCCCCCAGCAGCAGGGTGATGACGTTGATGTCCTCATGGGCCCCGGCCCGGACCCCGGGGGCGTCGGCGGGCACCGGGGGATAGTGCAGCATCCGCAGCACGCTGTTGCCCAGCTGGACCTTGTCCTCAAAGAAGTCGTCGCCGAGCTGAAGATAGCGGGCGATCGCCTTCAGGATCTTGCGACCCAGTTGATCCATGGCGTCGAACATACCGTACAGGTGGGCCTGAAAACCCTCCACCTCGGTCGGCCAGACATTGTCCCGCATATATTTCCGGTAGGGGTGCCCCTCGGGCAGTTCGCGGCCGACGTGCCAGAACTCCTTGAGGTCGACGGCGCTGGCATCCTTGGCGGCCTCGACGCCGAAGGGGGTCAGCCCGCGCGCCCCGCCCGTGCCCGGCATATGATAGGCGCGTTTGACGTCCTCGGGCAGGGCAAAGAAGGCCTTGGCGTCGTCGATAGCCGCAGCGATCGTCGCCTCGTCCAGGCCGTGATCGGACACCACGGCGAAACCGTACTGTTTGAAGGAACGCCCCAGGGTATCGGCGAAACGCTGAAAATCGGTGTCATGGAGCGCCATCGATACCGGCTCGATGGTCCGGGTTCCGGCGGTGTCGGCAGGGGAAGCGGTCAGGGTCGTGCTCACGGTTGTGGCCTCAACGAAAACAGGGCCGCTTTCATACGCCCGATCCCCCGCGATTGGCAAAACCGGCGGCGCTGCAGCCGTTCATCAACGGTACAGGGTGGAACCTTCACCGTAGGGCCACGTTGTCCCGGCTGACAACATCTTCAAACAGGGACTATCCTTATGCGCACCAAGCTCCTTCTCACCGGCGCGAGCATTGCTATCCTCCTCGGCGGTGCCGCCTGCACCACCATGGACCCCTACAGCTCGACGCCGACCCGCAACAATACGGCGACCGGTGCCATCGGCGGGGCCATCGGCGGGGCCCTGCTGGGCTATCTGACCAACACCTCCAACAGCGAACAGGGCCGCAAGAACGCCCTGATCGGTGCCGGGATCGGCGCGCTCGGCGGTGCCGCAGTCGGTGCCTATATGGATCGCCAGCAGCGCGAACTGGAAGCCGAGCTCTCGGGCAGCGGTGTCGGCGTCGCCCGCCAGGGCGATACCCTGGTCCTGCGGATGCCGTCGGACGTCACCTTCGCCTCGAACCAGTCGGCCGTGAACACGCGCTTCTACGCCACGCTCGATGACGTCGCAGCCGTGCTGAACCGCTACGACCAGTCGACCATCGACATCATCGGTCATGCCGATTCCGACGGTGCCGACGACTATAATCTGGACCTGTCGCGTCGCCGCGCCTCGTCGGTGGCCCAGTATCTGGTCAGCCGCAATGTCCTGGCCGACCGTCTCTATGTGGACGGTCGCGGTGAAAGCGAGCCCGTCGCCTCCAACGCCACGGCCGAAGGCAAGGCCCTGAACCGCCGCGTGGAAATCCTGATCCGCCCGTTCCGCGGCTAGGACATACGACGGTCGATGACCAAGGCAGGGCGGGCGGCACCACGGTGCCGCCCGCCTTTCCAATTCGTCCGTATGGCCAACCGGTGATGACCGCACGCCGTTCCTTGATTTGCGAATCGACCGGCCTCATGCTCCTGAGACAGATGCTCGAGCCGGGGGATTGAGGTGCGGCCAGACCACAGGGAATTCATGGACGGCCTCAGGCTGGCGGCCATCGCCGTCGTCTCTGCGGTCCTGACGGCGACGCTGGTCATCGGTGCCGGGCGGGCTGTTCTGGAGCAGTCCCCCCGGGATGCCGACACCCCAAGCCTGCCGCTGACCCGGACCGCCGCCCGCTAGGCCCGTCCGATGGAGCTGTAGATGAAGCCGCGCGACCGCATGTCGTCCGGGCGGTAGACATTGCGCAGATCGACCATCACCGGCTGTCGCATCAGCAATTTGACCCGGTCGAGGTCCAGCGCCCGGAACTGGTTCCACTCGGTCAGGATGACGACGACATCGGCCCCGGCGACCGCTTCATAGGGTCCGTCCTTGAACTGGACATCATCCAGCAGTCGGGCCGCCTCCTCCATACCCTCGGGATCAAAGGCCTGAACGGTCGCGCCGCGGGCAACCAGCGCCGGAACGACATCCAGCGCGGGCGAGTCCCGCATGTCGTCGGTATTGGGCTTGAAGGTCAGCCCCAGGAGCGCGACCGTCTTGCCGGCCAGATCGCCCCCCAGCGCCAGGGCGACGCGATCGGCCATCCCCTTCTTGCGCGCGTCATTGACCTGGACCGTGGCTTCCACCAACCGCACCGGACTGCCGGCGTCGGTCGCGGTGCGCACGAGGGCCAGGGTATCCTTCGGGAAACAGGACCCGCCATAGCCCGGCCCCGCGTGCAGGAATTTGCTGCCGATCCGCTTGTCCAGCCCGATCCCGCGCGCAACCTGCTGCACATCCGCCCCGACCGCCTCACACAGGTCGGCCATCTCGTTGATGAAGGTGATCTTCAGCGCCAGGAAGGCGTTGGCCGCATATTTGATCAGTTCGCTGGTCCGGCGTTCCGTGAACAGGATCGGCGTCTCGTTCAGGCTGAGCGGACGGTAGATTTCGGTCATGACGACGCGCGCCCTCTCGTCCCCGGTGCCGACCACGACCCGGTCGGGGCGTTTGAAATCCTCGATCGCGGCCCCCTCGCGCAGGAACTCCGGATTGGACACCACGGCGAATTCGGCGTCGGGTCGGCGCGCCCGGATGATGCGTTCGATCTCGTCGCCGGTGCCGACCGGCACGGTCGATTTGGTGACGATGACGGTAAAGCCGTCGATCAGGCCGGCGATCTCCTCGGCCGCCGCATAGACATAGGACAGGTCCGCATGGCCGTCGCCGCGACGCGAGGGCGTGCCGACGGCGATGAAGACCGCATCCGCGGCGCGGATCGCCTCGGCACCGTCGATGGCAAAACTCAGACGTCCATCGCGAACATTGCTGGCGACGAGGTCCTCGAGGCCGGGCTCGAAGATCGGCATCTGCCCCTGGTTCAGGCGCTCGATCTTGGACGGATCCTTGTCGACGCAGCAGACCATATGGCCGAAATCGGCGAAACAGGCCCCCGACACCAGGCCGACATAGCCGGTTCCGATCATGGCAACGCGCATTCAGGATCCCCTTCACTAGCAGGCCGCCGGGATAGCCGTCCGGCCCGGCTTTGACCAGTCACCCCCGCCCGCCCAAACGAAAACCGCCGGCCTCCTTGCGGGGGCCGGCGGTTCAATCGTGTCGTGAT
>NZ_JAQSDK010000010.1 GCF_029945885.1 Brevundimonas sp. | reverse complement strand
GGCGGATGGCGGCGGACAGGCCGGCGGGGCCGCCGCCGACGATGACGACGTCATACTCCATGACCTCGCGCTCGACGCCGGTCAGGGCCTCCAGCGGGGGCAGGTTGTCGATGATGGCTTCCTGCGCCGTGTTGACGGCACCGCCCTCGATCGCTTGCTCGGCCATTACGCTCTGTTCCCGGTCATTTCTGTAATCCCCGTCTTATCGGAACGTGACGCGGGGGCGGTCAAGGCTTATCCCTGTCGGAACCGATGACCCCTGCACCCCGAGACACCGCCGCGACCGAAAGCCTGCTCGCCTTCTGGCGCGATGCGGGGGTCGACGCCTGTTTCGAGGAGGCCGCGGTCGACCGGACCCATGTGCAGCCTCCGCCGGCCCTGAAGGCGGTGGTCCGGGCCACCGCCGCGGTCGTGGCCCGGCCGCATACGAACGAGGCGCGAACCGAGGCCCGCCACCTGGCCGCCGCCGCTGAATCCATGGAGGCCCTGGCCACGGCCATCGCCGGGTTCGAGGGCTGCCCGCTGAGCGGAACCGGCGCGACACAGTCGGTCTTCGCCCGCGGCGACCCTGCCGCCCCGGTCCTGATCATCGGCGAGGGCCCCGGCACCGAGGAGGATGCCCAGGGCGCGCCCTTCGTCGGCCAGGCAGGCCGGCTGCTGGACCGGATGCTGGCGGCGGCCGGTCTGACCGACCGGGTCTTCATCACCAACACCGTCTACTGGAAGCCGCCCGGCAACCGCAGTCCGACCCCGCAGGAACAGGCGGTCTGCGCGCCGTTCGTCGATCGGGTCTGCGACCTGATGCGGCCGAAGGTGGTCCTGCTGGTCGGGGCGGCGGCGGCGCGGTCGGTGCTGGGCAGCGACGAGGGCATCATGCGGCTGCGCGGGCAATGGAAGGACTGGCACCTGCCCGAGGGCGGTTTTTCCGTCCCGGTCATGCCGACCCTGCATCCGGCCTTTCTGCTGCGCCAGCCCCAGGCCAAGCGGCAGGTCTGGGCCGATCTGCTGGCCCTGACGGCCCGGCTGGACGGCTCTTCGTCCGCCGCCTGACTCAATATCGCCCCAAAAAGCGGACACGGTTGATCCCGATGCAGGGTCTGGCACCGTTGTTGCCTGATCACCGAACACGGGTGTGTCACGGGTCCGTTTCGGGACGCACCGCGCCACGCCAGCCAGGGGGGCCGCCAGACATGTATCGTTTCTGCCGTGCACTCCTTGCGCCCGCGCTGGTTTTCGCCCTTTCCGCCGCGGCCACGACCTCGAATGCGGCGGCGGATGAACCCCGCAACACCCCCAGCACGCTGAGTTCGGCGGACCGCCTGAGCTACACCACCGCTTTCGACGCCCTGCGTCGCGGTGATCTGGACCTGGCCCGCGCCTCGGCGCGTCAGGCCCAGGACCATGTGCTGGTGGGACAGGTCGAGTTCGAGCGGCTGTTTCACCGCGACTATGTCGCCACCTATGAAGACCTGTGCGCCTGGCTGGAGGAGTTTTCCGACCTGCCGGACGCGCCCCGCGCCTATGACCTGGCCCTGCGACGCCGCCCGGACGGCGCGCCCGAGCCGAAACGCCCGCGGAGCGTCAGCGAGCGCAGCTGGGACAGTATCGTCACGGCCGACGGCGGCCGGGCGTCCGGCGACCCGATGAAGGCCGCCCGGATCGCCTACAATGCCAACGACCTGCCCGGGGCGATCACGATCGGGGAGCAGATCGGCGACTGGTGGATCGTCGGCCTGGCAACCTATCGCCAGGCCGAGTTCGGCCGGGCCCTGCGGGCCTTCGAGCGCGTCGCCAATGACCCGACCGAGGACGCCTGGGTGCGGGCCGGAGCCGCCGTCTGGAGCGCCAAATCGGCCGCTCAGGCTGGTCAGCAGGACCGGGTGCAGCATTTCCTGAGAATGGGCAGCCGCTGGCCGGCGACCTTCTACGGCCAGATCGCCCTGCGGCAGCTGGGCGAGGAGCCGGTGATCGAGAACCTTGGGCCCCGCCCCTATGAGGGGACGCTGCAGGCCGCGATCAGCCGCAATGACGAGCCGATCGGGGTCGAGGTCGACGAATTGGACGCCTTCATCCAGTCGGACGAACGGGCCCGCCGCACCGTGGCCTATTTCGAGATCGGCCGCAGCACCGACGCCCAGAATGAACTGCGTGGCGGCCTGCACAGCGCCGTCAGTGACGCGGCCCGTCGCCTGTGGATCGGGCTGGCCCGGGCCCTGGGTCCGCGCGTCACCGGGTCGAATGACGAGGCCGAACGGATCGACGCCCGCCGCTATCCGATGCCGGTGCTGGAACCGGAGGGCGGCTTCACCATCGAGCGGGCGCTGGTCTATGCGATCGCGCGCAAGGAGACCGGCTTCAATGCCGAAGCCCGCTCAGGGGCCGGGGCCTACGGCATGATGCAGGTGATGCCGACCACCGCCGCCGAACTGGCCGGCGACCGGGGTTTCGTCACCGAGCCGCAACGCCTGTTCCAGCCGGCGGTGAACCTGAAGCTGGGTCAGGCCTATATCAACCGGATGCTGCAGATGTCGGCCCTGCAGGGCGACCTGCTGCGCGCGGCCGCCTCGTACAACGCGGGCCCGGGACCGATGCTGGGGGCGATCCGCAAACTGGGCCAGGACGCCGATCCGCTGTTGCTGATCGAGACGATCGATGTGCCGCAGGCGCGGGACTATGTCGAAAAGGTCGTCGCCGCCTACTGGATCTACCAGCGGATGCTGGGCGCACCGTTGAACACCCTCGACGCGGTCGCCTCGGGCGCGACCCGGGTGCCGATCAGCCTGGACTATGTCGCGCCGCCGCCGGCACCGGTCGAGATCGCCCAGGCCCCGTCGCTCGATGGCGGGCGCTGAGGTCGACGGACCACCGGCCTCAGAACAGACTGGTGAGCAGCAGGGCCGGCAGGCAGCAGGCGACCATCATCAGCAGGCCATAGACCAGCAGGCCGGGGCGCGCGGTCGGGGCCGGGGCTGGTGTGGTCGGGACAGTCATGCCGGTCTCCTGCGCCGACGGGGTCCGGCGCAGGCATCAAACTAACGTCGTTCGGTTAAATCTCGGTTCCCGCGCGCGGTTAATCCGGCTTAAGCGCATCAGCCGCCCAGGTCGCGAGGTCGGGCTGCGCCAGCAGGGCCTCGACATAGGCCCGGGCGAGGCCGTCGCTGTCACCGTGGGCCGCCAGGTCGATCTGATAGTGGCGGATACGGGTGGCCACCGGGGTGAAGAAGGCGTCGGGCACCGACCAGTCACCGAACAGAAACGGCCCGGCCGCGCCGAACCGGGTCCGCATGCCGGACCACAGATCGACGAGGCGACGCAGGTCGCGGGCCACGGCCTCGCCGGTGGGGGCCGGGGCGCGATCAGGACCGACCATCGTATGGTCCGGCCCCATGCCGCAGTCGGTGCGCAGGGCCATGAAGCCACCGTGCATCTCGCAGGCCGCCGAACGGGCCAGCCAGCGGGCGTGGGCATCGGCGGGCCACAGATTCGCTTCGGGGTAGCGTTCGGCGCACCAGACCGAAATGGCCATGGAATCCCAGATCGTCTCGCCCTCGACCTTCAGCAGGGGCACCAGACGCGACGGCGAGACCTGTTCCAGCTCGGCCTGGCCTGCAGGGGAATAGATGTCGATCTCGCGCACGGTGAAGTCAGCCTTGCAGCGCTTCAGCACCAGCCAGGGGCGCAGGGACCAGGTCGAATACAGCCTGGGGCCGATGATCAGTTCCATGACACGCTCTCTCCTGCCGGACACGGCCCTGTCCTGACCCGGGCCCGGTTGCGATGCAAGCCGCCGACCGGCCCATGCCTTGACTCGCGCGGGGCTTGGACCGACACGACCGCCCCATGATCATTCGTTATTCCCGCCCCGACGCCGTCGCCATCTGGTCGCAAGAGACCAAATACCGGATCTGGTTCGAGATCGAGGCCCATGCCGCCACGCGGATGGCCGAACTGGGCACCATCCCGACCAGTGCCGCCGAGGCCATCTGGGCCAAGGGCAAGGACGTGGTGTTCGACGCCGACCGCATCGACGAGATCGAACGCACCACCAAACATGACGTCATCGCCTTCCTGACCCATGTGTCCGAGATCGTCGGCGAGGAAGCCCGTTTCCTGCACCAGGGCATGACCTCATCGGATGTGCTGGACACCTGTTTCTCGGTGCAGCTGGCCCGGGCCTCGGACCTGCTGGTCGAGGGCGTCGACCGGGTGCTGGCGGCGCTGGAAAAACGCGCCAAGGAACACAAATTCACGCCGTGCGTCGGACGCAGCCACGGCATCCACGCCGAGCCGGTGACCTTCGGCCTGAAGCTGGCCGGCTATCATGCCGAGTTCCAGCGGGCCAGGCGTCGCCTGCTGACCGCCAGGGAGGAGATCGCCACCTGCGCCATTTCGGGTGCCGTCGGCACCTTCGCCAATGTCGACCCGGCGGTTGAGGCCTATGTCGCCGAGAAGATGGGGCTGTCCGTCGAGCCGGTCTCGACCCAGGTGATTCCGCGCGACCGCCACGCCGCCTTCTTCGCCACCCTGGGCGTGGTCGCCTCGTCGGTCGAACGGCTGGCGATCGAAATCCGCCACCTGCAGCGCACCGAGGTGCTGGAGGCCGAGGAATTCTTCGACAAGGGCCAGAAGGGCTCGTCGGCCATGCCGCACAAGCGCAACCCGATCCTGACCGAGAACCTGACCGGCCTGGCCCGTCTGGTGCGTTCGGCCGTCGTGCCGGCGATGGAGAATGTCGCCCTGTGGCATGAGCGGGATATCAGCCACTCGTCGGTCGAGCGCGGCATCGGCCCCGACGCCACCATCCATCTGGACTTCGCCCTGCATCGTCTGGCGGGGGTGGTCGAACGGTTGAACGTCTATCCGGCCAATATGGAGAAGAACCTGAACCTGCTGGGCGGGCTGGTGCATTCGCAGCGGGTCATGCTGGCCCTGACCCAGGCCGGCGTGTCGCGCGAGGACGCCTATGCGGCGGTGCAGGAGAACGCGATGAAGGTCTGGCGCGGCGAGGGCCGGTTCCTGGACTTCCTCAAGGCGGACGCGCGCGTCACCCTGCCCGAGGCCCAGCTCGAGGCCCTGTTCGACATCGGCTATCACACCAAACACGTCGATACGGTGTTCGCCCGGGTGTTCGGGGCCGACTGATGGCCGGGCTGGCGCTGCGACTCAATCCGGCGATCGATGTCGAGGCCGCCGCGCGCGCCTATGCCCGCGACGGCTTCGTCCAGATCGCCGATGTGTTCGAGCCCGAGGTGGCGGAAGCCCTGGCCACCCTGCTGGAAACCGGCCTCGACTGGGACCTGGCCTTCGAGGGCGAGGACGGTCGCCCCGCCGTCCTGACCCGGGCCCAGATCGCCGCCGCCGGCGAGCCGATGCTGCGCGAGCGACTGAAGGCCATGCTGGCACGGGCGGGCGGTGCCTATGGCTTCATGTATCTGAGCTATCCGCTGATCAGCGCCTATCTGGCCGGGCGCGACCCCGGCCATGCGATCCACGGCCTGACCGAATGGCTGAACCAGGAGTTCGTCCGCTTCGGGGCCACGGTGACCGGCCAGCCCGCCGTGGTGAAGGCCGACGGCCAGGTGACCCGCTACCGGCCCGGCGACTTCATCGGCCTGCACAATGACGTCGGCAGCGAGGTCAGCGACCGGCTGACCGCCTATACGCTGGGTCTGACGCGTGAGTGGCGGCCCGACTGGGGCGGCCAGCTGCTGTTCCATGATGAGGCCGGCGACGTAACGCGCGGCCATGCCCCGCGCTGGAACGCCTTGACCCTGTTCCGGGTACCGCAGCTGCATTCGGTCGCGCCGGTCGCCGCCTATGCCCGCGGGACGCGGCTGTCGGTCGTCGGCTGGCTGAGAAATGCCGGTCCCGCCGCCCGATGAGCCGGCGGGGCGACGGACCGGATTCGCCCCGGTCGTCGACGCCCGCACCCGGCTGCTGATTCTCGGCAGCCTGCCGGGCGACGCCTCCCTCGCCGCCGCCCAGTACTATGCCCATCCCCGCAACGGCTTCTGGCGGCTGACCGGCGGGCTGATCGGCCGCGACCTGGTCGACCTGGCCTATCCACAGCGGCTGGAAGCCCTGAAGGCCGCCGGGATCGGCCTGTGGGACGTGATCACCACCGCGCACCGCGCCGGCAGTCTGGACGCGGCAATCCGCGACCCGGAATTCGCCGACCTGTCCGGCCTGATCGCCACCCTGCCGACCCTGCGGGCCGTGGCCTTCAACGGGGCGACGGCGGCACGAAGCGGGCGGCGGACCCTGGCCGGAGCCGCCGACGGCCTGACGCTGATCGACCTGCCGTCATCCAGCCCGGCCCACGCCCGGCCCCTGGCGGAGAAGGCCCTGGCCTGGGCCCGGCTGGGCCCGTTCATCACCGGCCGGGTCGAAGGGGAGCGTCAGGATGTCGCGCCCTGAGTCAGGTCACGGCTGCATCCTTTTCCGCTCCCGACAGTAGCTGTCTGTGTCGTCGCCGCAGCGCGACACCTCAGGAGAGATTCGATGACCTTGACCCGCCCCACCATCCTCGCCGGCGTTTCGCTGGCCGCCCTGCTGGCCCTGACGGCCTGCAACAAGCCCGCCGAAGCCCCGGCCGCCGCCCCCGCCGACGCCATGGCCCCCGCCGCAGCCGAGCCGATGGTCGGCGGGGCCGCGATGAGTCCGAGCGACACCATCGTCGCCAATGCCGCCAAGGCCGCCACCCTGACGACCCTGGTCGCCGCCGTCCAGGCCGCCGGTCTGGCCGAAACCCTGAGCGGTCCCGGCCCCTACACCGTGTTCGCCCCGGACAATGCCGCCTTCGCCAAGGTACCTGCAGAGACGCTGGGCAGCCTGATGGCCCCGGCCGGCAAGGCCGACCTGACCAGGATCCTGACCTATCACGTGGTGCCCGGCCGCCTGACCGCCGCGGACATCGCCGCCCAGGCCACGGCCAATGGCGGTACGGCGACCCTGACCACCGTGCAGGGCGAATCCCTCAAGGTCTCGGCCGGCCCCAACGGTACCTGGGTCATCACCGACGCCAAGGGCGGGACCTCGACCATCACCCAGGCCGACGTCGCCCAGTCGAACGGCATGGTCCATGTGATCGACACGGTGCTGATGCCCTAGATCTTCCGGCGCGTCCCGACGGGCGCATCGGAGGCCGGATGGCGGCCCGCCCCCTGATCGTCATCCGGCAAAAAGGGCCGCTCCATCACTGGAGCGGCCCTTTTGATGTCGACGGGATCGCGGGGCGGCATGGCCGCCCGGCCAGGCCCTTATTCGCCGGTGCGGATCTGGTCGCGGGCGATCGAGGCCAGCTCGTCCATCTTGGAGCGAATCTCGCCCTCGGAAACGGACATGCCGGAGCCCTTGAAGTCGCCGGCGATCTTGCGGAACACGTCCTCTTCGCCCGGCTGGTCGAAATCGGCGCGCACGACGGCATTGGCGTATTGTTCGCCGCTTTCGGCGGACAGGCCCATCTTCTCGGCAGCCCACAGGCCCAGCAGCTTGTTGCGGCGGGCCATGGCCCTGAATTCCTGATCCTGATCGAGCGCGAACTTGGACTCGAATCCGGCTTCCCGATCATCAAAGGTCGTCATAGGCGTTCAGAAGCTCCAATCGCGAGCGTCAGCAGGCCCGCAGTCGCGGAGGTCTATAGACCGCTCCCCGCTGAACGCAACCGCACGCATGGCGGTTCCTGCTCCGCCACGACCGGGACTGTCGTTTGTATCACAGGCCGCGTTCCGCTAGTGTCCGCGCGCCTTATCTTCCCGCCCGCCCGATTCCGTTCTCGCGCCGCCCAGACCAAGGTTCTGGCCGCGCGATTTTTGTTTCCGGACAGGTTTTTATCCCTCCCCGCCGGGACACGACCATGAATTCCAAGCGCAAGAAAATCTACGAGGGCAAGGCCAAGATCCTCTACGAGGGTCCCGAGCCCGGCACGCTGATCCAGTATTTCAAGGATGACGCGACCGCCTTCAACGGCGAGAAAAAGGCCCAGCTGGAAGGCAAGGGCGTGATCAACAACCGCATCAGCGAGTTCATCATGAGCCGGCTGAACGGAATCGGCGTCACCAACCATTTCATCAAACGGCTGAACCTGCGCGAGCAGCTGATCCGCGAGGTCGAGATCATTCCGCTGGAGGTCGTGTGCCGCAATATCGTGGCCGGCTCGATGAGCCAGCGCCTCGGCATCGAGGAGGGTACGCCCCTGCCCCGCTCGATCATCGAATTCTATTACAAGAAGGATGAGCTCAACGACCCGATGGTCACCGAGGAGCATATCACCGCCTTCAACTGGGCCACGACCCAGGAGCTGGACGACATCCTGGCCATGACCGTGCGGGTCAACGACTATCTGTCGGGCATGTTCGGCGCGGTCGGCATCACCCTGATCGACTTCAAGATCGAGTTCGGCCGCGTCTGGGAGAATGATTTCGCCCGGGTCATCCTGGCCGACGAGATCAGCCCCGATTCGTGCCGCCTGTGGGACACCGCCACCGGCGAGAAGCTGGACAAGGACCGCTTCCGCCGCGACCTGGGCAATGTCATCGAAAGCTATACCGAAGTGGCCAAACGGCTGGGCATCATGAAGGATATGCCCACCGTGATTCAGGGAGGACTGCACTGATGGCGAAGGTCAGGGTTCATGTGTACCTCAAGCCCGGCGTGCTCGACGTCCAGGGCAAGGCCGTCGAGCAGGCCCTGCACGGCCTCGGCTGGACCGGCGTCAGTAACGCCCGGGTCGGCAAGATGATCGAATTCGACCTGGCCGACGCGGCGGACGCCGAGGCCGAGGTCAAGAAGATGTGCGACACCCTGCTGGCCAATACCGTGATCGAAAGCTACCGCGTCGAAATCGCGTGAAACGGCTGATCCAGTTCTCGGTCGCGGCCTTTGTGCTGGTTTGTGTGCTGATCTTTGCCGTCGCCCTGGGCGGCGGCCTGATGGACAGCGGCGCCTTCACCGAGGCGGCGACACGACAGGGACATTAGGGCCACGGGTGCGTTAGGATCGGACGACGATCAGCGACGGGGACATCGGATGACCTTCACCCTCACTTCCAACGACCTGACGGACGGCGGAACCCTGCCGGACGCCCAGGTCCAGGCCAGGGGCAACAGCTCGCCCCACCTGCGCTGGTCGGGTGCCCCCGCGGGCACGCGCAGCTATGCGGTCACCTGCTATGACCCCGACGCCCCGACCGGTTCGGGCTTCTGGCACTGGACCGTGGCCAACATCCCGGCGGACGTCACGGAGCTGCTGGAGGACGCCTCGTCCGGCGGCCTGCCGCGGGGCGCGGTCGAGGGCCGCACGGATTTCGGGACCCCCGGATTCGGCGGGGCCGCCCCGCCTCCCGGCCACGGGCCGCACCGCTATATCTTCACCGTCTTCGCCGTCGACGTACCGCATCTGGACGTGACACCCGACAATTCCGGCGCGGTGTTCGGCTTCAACCTGCATTTCCATACGCTGGCGAAGGCCTCGCTGACCGCGACGTATGAGAACCATGGCTGAGCCGGCGTTTCGTCGGGCGGTCGGCATGAAGACCACTATTCTGGCCATCACAGCCGGGGCGCTGCTGTTGATCCCGGCGACGGCATCGGCGAGGCAGGACGGCGCGGCTGTCACGTCGGCCGCCGCAACGCCCGCCGGCATCCCGCTGGACAGTCCGTGGCGGCGCGCCGTGTACCAACAGGCGCACGATAGTTTCCTGCACCCGGGCTGGGGCTGGCGTCACTCGGAACGCAACTATGTGCTGGGGATGGCGCTGGCCCGGACGGAAGGTCTGACGGTCGACCCGGATGTACTGTTCGCCGCCGCATTCCTGCACGACTGGGGCGGAATCGCCCCCTTCGCCAGCCCCGGCGTCGACCATGCCGTCCGCTCGGTCGAACTGGCCGAACCCTTCCTGACCGAGGCCGGCTTCCCGATGGAGAAATTCCCGGCCGTGCGCGCCGCGATCCTCGGCCATATGTACGACAGGGAGCCTGATGGGCCCGAGGCCGTAGTCCTGCACGACGCCGACGCGTTGGACTTCCTCGGCGGGCTCGGGGCGGCGCGCCTGCTGGCCGCCACCGGCGACCGGCCGGACTACGACCAGGCGCTGGGGCGGATCGAGCGATTCGCGATCGACATTCCGCCGCGCCTGAAGACTCCGGCGGCCCGTGAGATGGCCGTACCCCGTGTGGCGAGGATGACGGACTTTCTCGCCGCGGTGCGGCGCGAGACGCCCGAGGGCACCAGACCCTGACATGAGCCGCAAACGCTGCTACAGGGCCGCGCCATGAGCGCAGCTGTCATCGTCTTCCCGGGTTCCAACTGTGACCGCGACTGCAAGGTCGCGATCGAACGCTCGACCGGCGAGCGGGTCGAGATGGTCTGGCACCAGGAAACCACCCTGCCCGAGGGGCTGGACCTGATCGTCCTGCCGGGCGGCTTCTCCTATGGCGACTATCTGCGCTGCGGGGCCATGGCGGCCATGTCGCCGGTGATGCAGGCCGTGAAGAAGGCCGCCGATGACGGCGTGGCCGTGGTCGGGATCTGCAACGGCTTCCAGATCCTGTGCGAGGCCGGCATGTTGCCGGGGGCCCTGCTCCGCAACGCCGGGCTGAAATATGTGTGCAAGCCGGTCAGCCTGACCGTGACCAACGGCCAGACCCGGTTCACCGCCGGCTACCAGGGTCAGCGCGAGGTGGTGATGACCCAGGGCAATGGCGACGGAAACTTCTTCGCCGACGCCGAAACCCTGGCCCGGATCGAGGGCGAGGGCCAGGTCGTGTTCCGCTATGTCGACAATCCCAACGGCTCGGTCGCCGATATCGCCGGCATCCAGAATGCGCGCGGCAATGTGCTGGGCCTGATGCCGCACCCGGACCGCGCCTTCGAGGCCGAGCTGGGCTCGGCCGACGGGGCAACCCTGTTCCGCAGCATTATGGACGCCGCCTGAAGCCTGGCGCATTTTCGCCTCATTCACGGCAGCCGGGCGATTGACACGACCACAACCCCGGGGCATCCCTCAAGCAAATCCGGGGGAGTTTTCAATGTTCAAGAGAGTGCTTGTGGCCGCCATGGCCATGACCGTTGCCGCCTGCGCTTCGCCCTATGTGGCCACGCCCTATGACCGCTCGACCGCGTCTGTCCAGAGCATCGCCCTGATCGACGATTCCGTGCCGGAAAAGGCCATTGCCTATGAGGTCGCCTCGGTCGGCGGGAATTTCGGCCTGATCGGCGCACTGGTCGATGCCGGTATCCAGGCCGAGCGCCAGGGCGCGGTCAATGAGGCCCTGGACGGGCTCGGCTTCGAAGCCGAATCGACACTGGAAGCCCGGGTCATCGAGGCCTTGGGCCAGCAGGGCTATACCGCCGCGCCGCTGACGGGGGCCGACCGGGCCAAGCGCGACTTCCTCGAAACCTATCCCGAAGCCCCGGCGGGCGTGGACGGCTATCTGGATATCGCTATCGTCCAGTACGGCTATATGTCCGCCGGCGCGGGTCAGCCGTTCCGTCCGACGGTGGGGGCCAAGGTCAAGCTGGTCAAGGTGTCCGACGGCTCGACCCTGATGGAGAATATGATCGTCTATAATCCGTTGAACACGGTCGAGGGCGTGGTCACCCTGGCACCGAACCCGGACTATGAATTCCGCAACCGCGCCGCCCTTCTGGAAAACCCTGAGCGGCTGGCGGCGGGGATCGAGGATGCCCTGAACCAGGTGGCCGATACCGCCGCCCGCCTGCTGCGCTGAGGCCCGGACCATGCACATCAAGATCCTCGTCAGTGCCGTCCTTGGCGCGGGCCTGACCGCCGCCTGCGCCACGGCCGTGCCGCCGGCCCCCGCGGTGCTCGAATACGCGCGGCAGGACTGCGACGCCGCACCGAACCTGGCCGACGCGATCAGCCTGACGCCGGAAAAGGAGAGCCCGGTCCACCGGGTCTCTACCGTCGTCACCAGCCAGACCGCCTGTCTGAAGAGCGACGGCGGGACGTCCCCCTATGTCGTCTATGCCCTGCCCGCAGACCGGGGAGACAAGACCCTGATCGTCGGCGGGGTACTGGAGGCCTTTCGGATATTCGCGCCCGCTATCATCCTGCTGGATTCGCAGGGTCAGGTCACCCGGGCCTTCGCTGCCGACGAGTTCCTGTATCGCGGACCGGTCTATTCCGTGCAGTTCCGGCCGCGTGAGACCGAGGCCTATATCCTGGTCGACGTGGATCGCGACCGGGTCGGGGGCGGCTATGACGCAATCAATGTCGGCACGAATACGACGACGATCTCAACCGGCTACTACGCGTCCAATTGGACAACCGGGACCGAGAACCATTCCAGCCGCACCTTCTCGTGGGAGGGCACGGTCCTGGTCACGGTCAACGACAGCGACACCGAAGAAAAACCCGGCGACCCGGCCTAGATGCGCCGAACGGGGCCAATACCGGGAATTCCGGTGCGGGCCCGCCAAAGGCCGAACGCGGCCCGGGCCTCAGGCGTCGTCGGACGCCTTCAGCGCCTCATCATCGGGCTCGACGTGGACATCCTCGTCGTCGCGCGACTGAACGTCGCCCGGATCACGCTGGGCGGCCAGTTCGCGGGCACCGATGCCCAGCCCCTGTTCACGCACGCGGCTGGCGGCGACGTCGTCGGTTTCAAAGACGGGTTTGGAATCGGCCATGGTCGGGTCTCCTGATTGCCGGAGTCTAACCCGACGACCCGGCCGGGGTTCCCGAACGGCGTGCAGCGAAACGCCCCGACCGTGAACCTTTGCTGTTTCCATGCGTAGTCTGTCCGTTCCCCGCCCCGCTTCCGGAGATGACCGTGCCAACCACCGCCCCCACCTCGGCCGAGGCCACACGCCGGTTGCTGGTCCTCGCCAGCGCCCTGTTCGCCGTGGTCATCGGCCAGGCCCAGGTCCTGATGGGCTGGGGCCAGAGCCCGGCCGAGTTCGCCGCGGACAGCGACGCGACCCTGCGGGTGGCCGGATTCGCCTTCGCCATCTGGGGCATCATCTATCTGTGGCTGATGGTCTATGCGGTGCGCCAGGCCATTCCGGCGACGCCGGAGACCCCGCTGCTGAAGGCCCTGGGCTGGCCCTCGGTCATCACCCTGCTGGCCATCGGCTGGTGGGTCCCGGCCGCGGCCTTCGACTGGGAAATCAGCACCATCGTCCTGATCTTCGGGGCCCTGCTGGTCCTGCTGGGGGCGCTTCTGGCCCAGGCCGAGGCCATTCGCAGCCTGTCCCGTCGCAACCGCGACCGCTGGATGACCGTCTGGCCCCTGGCCCTGCTGGCCGGCTGGCTGACGGTGGCGGCCCCGGTCAACCTGCTGACGGTCGTGACCGGCAACGGTGACCTGCCCGGCTTCCTGCCGCCGACGGCCTGGGCGATCGTGGCGGTGGCAGCCGTGGCCGCCACGGCCCTGCTGGTGACCGCCCGGCTGCGCCTGCTGGCCTACGGCCTGCCCGTGGCCTGGGGTCTGATCGGGGTCTTCGCCGCCGAACAGACCCGTAACGCCCCCCTGGCCTTCACCGCCCTGGGTGCCGCCCTGGTCGTGCTGGTCGGGATCATCGTGCTGGTGTTCCGGCTTCGGCCCCGGTCCGAACAGCCGACGGTGACGTGAAGGCTGACACACCGGCCGCGAGTCGCTAGAAGCGCGCTCCATGAGCGCTCCGCAAAAGACCACCGCCGAACTGGCCGCCGAATACGGCCTGTCCCCCGCCGAATACCAGGTCGTCCTCGACCGTCTGGGGCGCGAGCCCAATGACGTCGAACTGGGCGTGTTCTCGGTGATGTGGAGCGAGCACTGCTCGTACAAGTCGTCGAAGATCCATCTGGGCAAATTCCCGACCACCGGACCGCGCGTGATCTGCGGGCCGGGCGAGAACGCCGGGGTCATCGACATCGACGACGGCGACGCCTGCATCTTCAAGATGGAGAGCCACAACCACCCGTCCTATATCGAGCCCTACCAGGGCGCGGCGACCGGGGTGGGCGGCATCATGCGCGACGTCTTCACCATGGGCGCGCGACCGGTGGCCCTGCTCAATGCCCTGCGCTTCGGCGACCCGAGCCACGAGAAGACGAAGCGACTGGTCAAGGGCGTGGTGTCCGGCATCGGCGGCTACGGCAATTGCGTCGGCGTCCCGACGGTGGGCGGCGAGACCAATTTCCACCGCGGCTACAACGGCAATATCCTGGTCAACGCCATGTGCGTGGGCGTGGCCAAGGCCGACAGCATCTTCTATTCGGCCGCGCCGGGCGCCGGCATGTCGGTGGTCTATTTCGGTTCCAAGACCGGTCGTGACGGCATCCACGGCGCGACCATGGCCAGCGCCGAGTTCGACGCGGATTCCGATGACAAACGCCCGACCGTCCAGGTCGGCGACCCCTTCGCCGAAAAACTGCTGATCGAGGCGACGCTGGAGCTGATGGCCTCGGGCGCGGTCGCCGCCATCCAGGACATGGGGGCTGCGGGCCTGACCAGTTCCTCGGTCGAGATGGCCGGCAAGGGTGGCGTCGGCGTCGAGCTGAACATGGACATGGTGCCCCAGCGCGAAGAGGGGATGACGGCCTATGAGATGATGCTGTCGGAGAGCCAGGAGCGGATGCTGGCCGTGCTGAAGCCGGGCCGCGAGGCCGACGGCCACCGCATCTTCGAGAAATGGGGTCTGGACGCCGCCGTGATCGGCAAGACCACCGACACCGGCCGGCTGGTGCTGAACCACCACGGCAAGGTGGTGTGCGACGTGCCGCTGGCCCCGCTGTTCGACGACGCCCCCCTGTATGACCGCCCCTGGGTCCAGCCCGAGCTGCATGCCCGCCTCGCCCCGGCCGACGTGCCCGCCCCCGTCAACTGGGAGGATGCGGTCCTCAAGGTCATCGCCTGCCCCGACATGGCCTCCAAACGCTGGATCTGGGAGCAGTACGACCGTCACGTGATGGCCGACACCCTGCAGGACTCGGCCACCGGGGCCGATGCCGGCGTGGTCCGGGTGCACGGCACCGACAAGGGTCTGGCCGTGACCAGCGACTGCACGCCCCGCTATGTCCAGAACGACCCCTACGAGGGTGGCAAACAGGCCGTGGCCGAGGCCTGGCGCAACCTGACCGCCGTCGGCTCACAGCCGATCGCCATCACCGACAACCTCAATTTCGGCAATCCGCAGCGGCCCGAGATCATGGGCCAGATCGTCCGCGCCATCGACGGCATGGCCGAGGCCTGCCGGGTGCTGGACTTCCCGGTCGTGAGCGGCAACGTCAGCCTCTATAACGAGACCAATGGCGCAGCGATCCCGCCGACCCCGACGGTGGGAGCGGTCGGCCTGCTGACCAACTATGACGTGGTCACCGGCTTCGGCGGCATGACCGAGGGCGAGACCCTGGTGCTGATCGGCGAGACGGTCGGCGAGCTGGGGGCCTCGATCTATCTGCGCGAGGTGCTGGGCCGCGAGGACGGCGCGCCGCCGCCGGTCGACCTGGCGCTGGAACGCAAGACCGGCGACTTCGTGCGCGACCTGATCGAGGCCGGCGGCCTGACCTGTGTGCACGACCTGTCCGACGGCGGGCTGATCGGGGCCGCGGCCGACCTGGCCCTGGCCTCTGACATCGGCGTGACCCTGGACGCGACCAGCGCCACCCACGCCCACATCTTCCTGTTTGGCGAGGATCAGGCCCGTTATCTGGTTGCCGTCCCCAATCCGGACGACATCATCGCCGCCGCGCGCGCGGCCGGCCTGCACGCCTCGGTCGTCGGCAAGGCCGGGGGCGATGCCTTCGCCTCGACCGATCTGTTCAGCATCCCCCTGGCCCATCTGCGCGAGATCCACGAGGGCTGGATGCCCGGCTGGATTGAGGGCTGATCCATGCGGATCTCCCTGCGGACGGGCATCGGCGGCCTGCTCCTCGCCGGCGCGGTGGGGCTGACGGCCTGCGATGGCGGGGGCGACCCGGTTCAACAGGCCGTGCGTGAAGCCAGTGCCGCCCATCAGGCGGCGGCCCTCAAAGACGGCGCGGTCACGACAACCGTTCGCCCCGCCGCCACGGATGGCGATCAGGCTTTTGTGACCGGGATGATTGAACAGCACCGCGCGGGTATGGCTGCGGCCGACGCCGCCCTGGCGCAATCGTCGGATCCGGAGGTCCGCCGCATGGCCCGGTCCATCAAGGACCGACAGATGGGCGAGATCGCCGAACTTCAGGCGTGGAAACCCGCGGCCGAATGACGTCGCCGTCCATCAGGCGACGATCGGCACACACTGGCTGAGCCGCCCGCCGACCCGGATCGGCTCGACCCGGAGGGCCAGGCCGGTCTTGTCATCGGTCTCGACAAAGACACCGCAGACGGTGGCCGGACCCGAGGCGGGCGTGTAGCGGCCGCCGGACAGCCGGGTGGTGAAGCGCCGCAGCGGCTCCTCCTTCTCGTTGCCGATCACCGAGTCATAGTCGGCGCAGGCCCCGGCGTCGGTCTGGTAGGCCGTGCCGCCGGGCAGGATCTGGCAGTCGGCGGTCGGGACATGGGTATGGGTGCCGACGACCAGGCTGGCGCGGCCGTCGCAGAAATGGCCCATGGCCATCTTCTCGCTGGTCGCCTCGCAATGCATGTCGACGATCACGGCGTCGGCGGCCAGGCCCATCGGACAGGCGGCCAGTTCGCGCTCGACCGCCCCGAACGGACAGTCCATCGGGTCCATGTGGATGCGACCCAGCACATTCATCACCAGCACGGTCTTGCCGCCGGGCGTTTCAAACAGATTGGCCCCGGCTCCCGGCGCATCCATCAGGCGCGGATAGTTGGCCGGGCGGATCATCCGCGGCTCGCGCACGATATAGGTCAGGGCCTCGCGCTGGTCCCAGCTGTGGTTGCCGAGGGTCAGGCAGTCGGCCCCGGCCATGAACAGCTCTTTCGCCGTGTTCTCGGTGATGCCGAAGCCGCCGGCGGCGTTCTCGGCATTGATCACCACGAAATCGAGCTTCAGCTCCCGCTTCAGGCCGGGCAGATGGTCGCTCAGACCGTCCCGGCCGGACTTGCCGACAACATCACCAAAAAAAGCCAGTCTCATGCGAAGGGTCTATAGCCGGTCTCGGTCAGAACACCATGCAGCCGGATATCGTGGACCTCGACCGGCAGATGGTCGACCTCCTGGCCCGCATAGGCGAAGCCGATCCTTGTTACCGCCGGTCGGGCCGCGAATGTGCGGTCATAGTAGCCCCCGCCCTGTCCCAGCCGTCCTCCCCTGGCGTCGAATGCCAGCAGAGGCGTGACGATAAGGTCCGGTTCGACGACCTCGGCCAGAGGGAACGGGGCCGGCACGCCCGCCCCGTCCAGCTCCAGCGGTTCACCCGGGGTCCAGCGGCGGAAGATCATGGGCGCGTCGCGTTCGACGACAACCGGCAGGCAAAGCTGGCGCCCGGCCCGACCGAGCGCCAGCGACAGGGCGTCCGCACCCAGTTCCGAACCGATGGCGCAATAGACGGCGACGACCCGGCCGGGCGGCAGGGCGGCGGCCTGGTCCGCCGCGCGCGCGGCCGCACCCGCGTCCAGGGCCGCCAGACGCTTGCGCGTGGCCCGCATGGTGGCACGAAGCTCCCGTTTGGCGTCCATACAGGCCCATACGGAATCCTGGGGCGCGAGGAAAGGACCGAGGCCACCCCCGGTCCTTCCAGACCCGGTCAGGTGTCAATCGCTACAGTCTTCCCCCGTCACGCCGCCCAGGACGAGTATGTAGTCCGATCCCGAGGCTGACGGCGGCGGTGGCGGCGGTTGCACGTCGTGGGGACCGGCACCCGGACCCACGCCCGTAATGATATCGGTCTGGGGGTCGCTCGTGCCATGGAGCGCCTGTACGGCGGGGACAATCAGACCGGGCTGGGGCGGGGTCTCGGGGGATCTGACGCCCCGCGGGTTCGCGCCCGGGGATCCGGACGTCCCGGCACAGGCCTGCCGTCCCTGGCGCGAGCCCTCATCCCGAGCCGGTGTCGCCGACTGGTCCCGGTCATTGCCGGCAGAACCCTGGCGACCCAGAAGGTTCGCGCCCAGCCGGGCGAGGCCAACGATCGTGCCGACGGATACGCTCCCCCCGTTACCGTCACGCCCGCCGCGGGTCTCCCCGGGCCGGGCCGGGGCCGGAACCGGAGCCGCCCGGCTCTGGGCAATCGCCGAACCGGCCATGGCGGCGATAACCGCCGCGCCGACAAGGCCGGCCTGAAGTCTGGAAACACGCATCCGAAATTCCTCCTGCTGCTCCTGGACGGACTGTCCAGCCAGCGAAGGTCCTTGCGCCTTCGATCCGGACGCCGCCTCCTCCGAACGGAGGAGGCCTAATCGAGCATTCGCAAGGCCGGGTCGGACAGGATCAACCGCACCAGATCGGCCTGGCGATTGATTCCCGACTTGGCAAACAGGCCATTCAGATGAGTCTTGGCCGTGGTGACCGAAACTCCCGCCGAGGCGGCAAAGGCCGACAGGCTGTCTCCGGCACAAAGGGCGATCGCCAGGCGGGCCTCGGCCGGCGTGGCATCAAAACGGGCACGCACCGCCTCCTCGGACACGACGGTTGAAGCGGCCGGATCGTGGATCAGGACGAAAGCCAGGGGACGTTGGGCGGCAAAGATCGAGCGGCCCGGCTCTGACGGCAGGACGATCGCTGACAGCGCGGGCATCCCATTGCCGCGCGGGAAGGCCAGTGCCGCGCCGGTCGGTCGAGGGCGGGTCGCGCCCGTGATCGCGGCCCTAAGTCGCGCATCCGGTTCCGGCCCCGTCGCCCGCAACCGGGATCCTCGTGCAATCAGGCACCGTCCCGTGGCCAACAGACATTCGGCCGCCCGGTTGGCGTATGCCAGCCGGGCCTCTTCATCGACCAGCATGACCGCTGCCGACAGCCGGTCAAAGGCGGAGAATCCGGCCCGGGCCTGAACGTGCAGCAGGTCCAGCCGCTCCGAAACCTCAAAGGCACGCCGCAAGTGCGGAAGCAGGCCGTCGAGAACCCGGCGGTCCCGGTCGTAGGCTTCGAACCGCGCTTCGCGCAGCGCCGCCAGACAGACGCGATGCAGACCGCCGGTGGTCAGCGTCAGATTGACGGCATGATGCAGCCCTTGCGGTCGCATGTATTCGTTGAAGAATTCACTGCCCTCAAGCGTCTCGCGATCGACCACGTCTTCGGCCAGCAAAACGGGCGCTGTGTGTCGCGCGGCATTCAGGATCAACACGTTGCGGCTGTGCAATTCCTCTGCATTCAGCCGAGTGTAGGCCGGGTCCAGGCCCGTCGAGAGCAGGGTTCTGTTCCGCCCGGGCTGCGCTACAGGATGGGCATACATGGCGATGGACGAGGCCAGCCGGCGCTGGAACAACGCGCCAAACGCCGCCCACTGCGTCGGGTCCGCCGCGGCAGCATAGGCGGCACCAACGAGCTCCAGTGTGATTTCCGCAGTGTTCGGTGATCCAAGCACATGACGCCGGGCCATGATTCCGCGCCCCTTGACGGTTTGAGCCTTGCTAGCACGGACCGGAACTTCGATGAACCCGGTTCCGCGAAGGGGTCCACAGACCGTCGTTCGGCCTGCGCCCGGGGCCCGGGGCACGAAGCCGTGCAGGAAAGGAGCAGGGTTGGCGGCGCCGCAAGAACCGTGAAGAGCGTTGAAATCCTCTCAGACCTGGGTAGCCAGGTGGGCTCCATATGCCCAGGCCCTCGAGCCCGGACAGGGACAGATCCCTTTGAGTGAATTAAGGTCGCGAGGAATGTTGCCTTCGACGAGGGCCGCAGCAAGACCCGCCGGGGCGGAACATAGGCCTTCGCCTGTGTCCGGACAATGGCCCGTCTTCACAGACCCTGGGCGATTTTCTCGATCCGGGCCGCCACCGCGTTCAGCGCCTCGGCCACGCCATCCCCACCCGGGGCGGCCGCCGGGGCAGGCGCGGCCGCAGGAGTGCCGTTCTGCAGGGCCAGGCGGGCCTCGTGCAGCTCATCGGCCAGCATCAGGGCGGCCATCAGGAACAGGCGGATATCGCCGACATGGCCGACATCCCCGGCCACCTGGCGCACGCTGGTGTCGAACTGCTTGCCCAGGATGCGCACCCGCTCCTCCTGGCCGTCGGCACAGCCCACGGCATAGGGGCGTCCGTTGATCTCGACGGTGACGGTAGCCATCAGCCCTGCCCGTCCCGTGCCTGTCGGTCCAGAATGTCACGCACGGCGTCGGCCGCCAGGGCCAGGGCTCCGGCCGCATCACGACCGGCCGCCTCCAGCGCAGCGATCCGCTCGGCGTCCTCGGGCAGGCCGGCGCGGGGCGCGAACAGATCGTCGTCCCCCACCGCCGGGGCGGTCGCCGGACGGGCCTTCAGCTCCAGAACCTTGCGCTCCAGCGTCGCGAGCGCGCGGTCGATCCGGTCCTTGGCGGTGGTGGTGGCATCAGCCATCGGGTCGCTTCCTCCAGATTTCGTATAGAACCCGCCAGCGCGTCGCGGTAAAGCGTCCCGCCTCCATTTCCCTCGACTCGCCGAAAGGTCAGCGCCGTGAGCAATTCCTCCCCCGCACCCGAAAAGGCGTCCCACAAACAGATGGCCGATGCCATCCGTGTCCTGTCCATGGACGGGGTCGAAAAGGCCAGGAGCGGCCACCCCGGCATGCCGATGGGCATGGCCGACGTGGCCACGGTGCTGTTTTCCAAATTTCTGAAGTTCGATGCAAGCCAGCCGAACTGGGCGGACCGGGACCGGTTCATCCTGTCGGCGGGCCACGGCTCGATGCTGATCTACAGCCTGCTGCACCTGACCGGCTATGCGGCGGCGACCCGCGCCGAGCTGGAGAATTTCCGCCAGTGGGGCTCGAAGACGGCCGGTCACCCCGAATACGGTCACATGCCCGGCGTCGAGACCACCACCGGTCCGCTGGGTCAGGGCCTGGCCAATTCCGTCGGCTTCGCCATGGCCGAACGCCATATGGCCGCCCGTTTCGGTGACGATCTGGTCGACCACCGCACCTGGGTCATCGCCGGCGACGGCTGTCTGATGGAGGGGGTGTCGCAGGAAGCCATCGCCCTGGCCGGTCGCTACAAGCTCAACAAGCTGACGGTGCTGTGGGACGACAATTCGATCACCATCGACGGGGCCGTGGCCCTGTCGGACGCCACCGACCAGCAGGCGCGGTTCAAGGCCTGCGGCTGGGCGGTCAAGACCATCGACGGCCATGACATGGGCGAGATCAAGAAGGCCCTGGCCTGGGCGACCAAACAGTCGAAGCCGACCCTGATCGCCTGCAGGACGAAAATCGGACGCGGCGCAGCCACGATGGAAGGCAGCCACAAGACCCACGGGGCCGCCCTGGGGGCCACGGAGATCGAGGCCACCCGCAAGGCCCTGCACTGGACCGCCGCCCCGTTCGAGGTGCCGGAAGCGATCAGCAAGGCCTGGCTCAAGGTCGGCAGGCACGGCGCGAAACACCGCAAGGCCTGGGAGGCCAGCCTCGCCGCCTCGCCCAAGGCCGCCGAATTCACCCGGGCCATGGCCGGCGACCTGCCCGCCGGGGCCTTCGACGCGCTGGAGAGCGCCATCGCCGGCCTGGTCGAGAGCCAGCCGGCCCAGGCGACCCGCCAGTCGTCCGGCGCGGCGCTGGACCAGCTGTTCGGGGCTGTCCCCGAACTGATCGGCGGCTCGGCCGACCTGACCGGCTCGAACAACACCTTCGTCAAGGGCACCGCCATCCTCGATGCGCCCGACTATGACGGCCGTTACGTCAACTGGGGCATCCGTGAGCATGGCATGGCCTCGGCCATGAACGGCATGGCCCTGCACGGCGGGGTCATCCCCTACGGCGGCACCTTCATGGTGTTCTCGGACTACAGCCGTCCGGCCATCCGTCTGGCCGCCCTGATGGGCATCCGGGTCGTGCATGTGCTGACCCACGACTCCATCGGCCTGGGCGAGGATGGCCCGACCCATCAGCCGGTCGAGCATCTGGCCGCCCTGCGCGCCATTCCCAACCTGCTGGTGTTCCGTCCCGCCGATACGATCGAGGCGATGGAATGCTGGAAGCTGGCGCTGGAGCACAGGACCGCACCCTCGGCCCTGGCCCTGTCGCGCCAGAAGACCCCGGCGGTGCGCACCGTCGCCGCCTCCGAAAACCTGTCGGGCCGCGGGGCCTATGAGATCAAGGCGGCCTCCAGCGAGGCGCGGGTGACCCTGTTCGGCACCGGCACCGAACTGGCCCTGGCCCTGGCCGCCGCCGAGACCCTGGAGGCCGAAGGTACCCCGACCCGGGTCGTCTCGGTGCCCTGTTTCGAACTGTTCGAACAGCAGGACGCCAAATACCAGGCCTCGGTCATCGGTCGCGGCACCGTGCGCGTGGCCGTCGAGGCCGGCATCAAACAGGGCTGGGAACGGTTCATCGGCGAGGACGGAGCCTTTATCGGCATGGCGTCCTTCGGGGCCAGCGCCCCGGCCGAGGTGCTGTACGAGAAGTTCGGCATCACCGCCGATGCCGTTGTCGCGGCTGTCCAGGCCCGGCTCTAGGCCATGGTGCACCTGGGGGCCGTCTCCCTGCTGGTCCGCGACTATGACGCGGCCATCGCCTTCTATGTCGGCACGCTGGGCTTCGACCTGAGCGAGGACACCGACATGGGCGGCGGCAAGCGCTGGGTACGGGTCACGCCGAAAGGCGGGCAGACCTCCCTGTTGCTGGCCCGGGCCACGGCTCCGGACCAGCTTGCCCGCGTCGGCGACCAGGCCGGGGGCCGGGTCTGGCTGTTCCTCGAGACCGACGACCTGATCCGCGACCACGCGGCCTGGTCAGCGGCCGGGGTGCATTTTCGCGAAGCCCCGCGCCATGAACCCTATGGCAGGGTGGTGGTGTTCGAGGATCTGTACGGCAACGCCTGGGACCTGATCGAACCGGCCCGCAACGAGGACTGACCCATGACCCGTATCGGCACCCCCCTGTCCGACTCCGCCACCCGCGTGATGCTGCTGGGAGCCGGCGAACTGGGCAAGGAACTGGCCATCGAGCTGCAGCGGCTGGGGGTCGAGGTCATCGCCGTCGACCGCTATCCCAATGCCCCGGCCATGCAGGTCGCGCACCGCAGCCATGTGATCCCGATGACCGACCCCCATGTGCTGGCCGGGGTCATCGCCGCCGAAATGCCGCACATCATCGTGCCCGAGATCGAGGCCATCGCCACCGACGTCCTGGCCGAGATCGAGGCGGCCGGCCATGCGGTGGTCATCCCCACGGCGCGGGCGACCCGGCTGACCATGAACCGCGAGGGCATCCGCTGTCTGGCGGCCGAGGCGCTGGGCCTGCCGACCAGTCCCTATGCCTTCGCCGGTTCGGCCGCCGAGCTGGCCGAGGCCGCGCACCGCATCGGCCTGCCGGTCTTCGTCAAGCCGGTGATGTCGTCCTCGGGCAAGGGCCAGTCGTTCATCGAGGCGCTGGAAGACGCCGGCAATGCCTGGGCCTGGGCCCAGTCGGGCGGGCGGGTCGAGACGGCGCGGGTCATCGTCGAGGGCCGGATCGATTTCGACTATGAGATCACCCTGCTGACCGTGCGGTCTCTGAGAGACGGCGTCGTGGTCACCGACTTCTGCGCCCCGATCGGCCATCGCCAGGTCAAGGGCGACTATGTCGAGAGCTGGCAGCCGCAGGCCATGACGGCCGCCGCCCTGGCCACGGCCCAGGATATCGCCGGCAAGGTCACGGATGCGCTGGGCGGGCTGGGCGTTTTCGGGGTCGAGCTGTTCGTGAAGGGCGACCAGGTCTGGTTCTCGGAAGTGTCGCCGCGCCCGCACGACACCGGCCTGGTGACCCTGGCGACCCAGACCCTGAGCGAGTTCGCCCTGCATGCCCGGGCCATCCTGGGCCTGCCCGTCGATGTAACCCTGCGCGACACCGGGGCCAGCGCCGTCATCTATGGCGGGATGGAAGCGACCGGGATCGCCTTCGAGGGGGTGGCCGAAGCCCTGTCGGTGCCGACCGCCGACCTGCGGCTGTTCGGCAAGCCCGAAAGCTATGAGCGCCGCCGCATGGGCGTGGCCACCGCGCGCGGTGCCACGGTCGAAGAGGCCCGTGAACGGGCGCGCGAGGCGGCCTCCCGGGTCCGCCCCGTCGCCGGCTAGACAAAAAAAGGGGGGCCGCACCGACCGGTGCAGCCCCCCTGATCCGTCTGAAGTCCGGCCGGAACCGGGCGCGGGCCTATTGGTCCGACGACCGCTCCGTCGTGCGGGTGACGACCCGGACCTGCTGCGCGCCGCCCGTTTCCGTCGTGTCGATCGCGCCGGAATGATCCGTGTCCATCCGGGCGAAGGCCGCCCGCATCGGGGCCAGGAATTCGGCCTCGGAGATCCTGCCGTCACCGTCGGTGTCGAGGTCGTTGCCGCCCTCGCCCTCACCCAGGCGATGGATCTCGATCCGGGTGTCGCCGTCGCCGTCGTGCCAGCTCATCGGTCCGCCGCCAGGGCCCATGCGGCGCACAACGACTTCGCGCTCGCCGTCGGGTCCGCCCGGCGCGCCATCCGTGATCACCATGATGCGTTCCTCATGCCGTTCGCCCGGCGCGCCATCAGGGGCGGTGCGGTGCATTTCCATCCGGTGCCGCATCGGCCCGCCATCCGGCCCGCCCTCGGGCCCGCCGCGGAAGATCATCATCTCATGCTCGCCGCCCGGCCCGCCCGGACCATGTCCGGCGCGGAGTTCCTCGGGCGACAGGCGGCCGTTACCGTCGGTATCCATCCGGCCGAAGGCGTCGGTCATCGGTGCGGCGAATTCCTCGCGACTGACCTGGCCATCGCCGTCCTTGTCCAGCCCGCCGGGGCCGTCATGGTCGCTCATGACCATGACGCGGGTCTCGGTCCGCATATGCGGCGGCGGGGGCGGGGCCGGCGGCGTCTGCAGGGTCAGGACGGCGGCGAGGTTCAGAAGGGTCAGCATGGTGCATCTTTCTGCAGTGAAGCTATGCCCCCTTTGGACCACGCCGCCCTTGCCGTGATGTTTCAGGGACGGAGAGAATTGTTTCAGCCCTGAAATGACGCCGACGCCGGACCCCGTCACAATGGCCGCAATGACCCTGCCCTCCGCCCCCCGTATTCTGGTCGTCGACGACGACCCCGGCATCCGCGAGGTGCTGTGCGATTACCTGGTCCAGCACGGCTACGAGGCCCGTGGCGCGGCCAGTGCCGCCGAGATGGACCGGGCCTTCGCAGCACAGGCCCCGGACCTGATCGTGCTGGATCTGATGATGCCCGGCGAGGACGGCCTGTCGGTGTGTCGCCGCCTGTCCGGCAAGGGGCCGCCGATCGTCATGCTCAGCGCCATGGGCGAGGACACCGACCGGATCATCGGGCTGGAGCTGGGGGCCGACGACTATCTGGCCAAGCCCTGCAATCCGCGCGAACTGCTGGCCCGCATCCGCGCCGTGCTGCGCCGCCCGCGTGAGGACAGCCCCGCCGAAGCGGGCGTCCTGGGCTTTGCGGGCTGGCGGCTGGACCTGATGCGACGCGAACTGACCCGACCGGACGGGGCAATCATTTCCCTTTCGGCCGGGGAATTTGCCCTGCTGCGCGCCTTCGTCGACAGCCCAGGCCGGGTCCTGACCCGCGACCACCTGCTGGAGCGCGCACGCGGCAACGATACCGATGTGTTCGACCGGGCCATGGATGTGCAGATCAGCCGGCTGCGGCGCAAGCTGGACGACGGCTCGGGCCTGGAACTGATCCAGACCCGGCGCGGTGAGGGCTATATGTTCGATGCGAAGGTCGAGCGCCGATGAAGTCGCCCACCGCCTTGCCCGTCCTGGTCCAGGTTGCCGCCCTGGCGACCCTGGCCGTGGTCATGTCCCAGGCCGTGGCCTTTGGCGTGGTGCTGCTGGCCCCGGAACCGCGCCCGGCCGGCTTCAGCATCGAGGCCGCCGCCGAAGCGCTGGAGGGCCGACCGGCCGAGACCTCGGATGGTCGCACGCTGAAACGCCATCTGTCGGACAAGGCTCCGACCCTGGCCGGCAGTCCGCGCGAACCCCTGGCCCTGGCCATCAGCGCCGGCCTGGCCCAACGCCTGCAGGTGCAGCCCGACGCCCTGCGCGTCACGGTCCCGCCGCGCGCGCCCGGTCCGGGCCGCGGCCCTCCGCCGCCCCGGACGGATGACAACCGCACCGAACTCGTGTTCGTCCGCCCCGGTATCCAGGGCCCTGACGCCGACGGCGGCGAAACCCTGCACTGGAACCGTCAGGTCGAACCCGGCGAGACCGTCGACAGGCCCGGCCCCACCCGTGAGGTCCGGGCCGAGGTTCACATGCGCCACATGGCCCCGGCCGGGGCCGAGGCCATCACCATCGACACCACCACCCATCAGTTCACCATAGTCACCGACAAATTGACCTTCGCCCCGTTCAGCGCCGCCCTGCGGCTGCCGGACGGTCGCTGGGCCTCGGTGACGCCGCCGCATGGTCTGCTGTCGCCGTGGCAGGTGCGGATTCTGATCGCCCTGGGCATCTCCCTGCTGTTGCTGGCCCCGCTGGTCTGGGTCATGGCGCGGCGGCTGACCCGGCCGATCCGCGTCTTCGCCGAGGCGGCCGAACGACTGGGGGCCGACCCCGATGCCGAACCCATGGTCGCCTCGGGCCCGACCGAGGTGCGCACCGCCATCCACGCCTTCAACGACATGCAGGCCGCCCTGCGCGACCATATGCGCCGCCGCAGCCAGACCGTCGCCGCCATCGCCCATGACCTGCGCACCCCGCTGACGCGGCTGCGGTTCCGGGCCGAACAGGCCCCGGACAGCGTGCGCGACCGCATGGCCGCCGATATCGAGGAGATGGACGCCCTGATCGCCACGGCCATGGCCTATGTGCGTGGCGAGGCGGCCCCGGACCGCAGCGAACCGTTCGACCTGACCGTACTGGCGGCGGACTGTGCCACCGGGTTCAGCGAGACCGGGGCGAATGTGACCTTCAGCGGTGACGCTGCCCTGCCGGTCGTGGCCGATCCCGCCGCCCTGCGCCGGGCCCTGGCCAATCTGATCGCCAATGCGGTGAAATTCGGCGGCGGGGCCCGGGTCCATGCGGTCGCCGCGGACGGCAGGGCCGTGGTCACGGTCGAGGACGACGGCCAGGGCGTCCCCGCGGACGAGCTGGAGGCGGTTTTCGACCCCTTCCACCGCGGCGAACGCTCGCGCAGCCGCGAGACCGGCGGGGCCGGACTGGGACTGACTGTGGCGCGCCAGGCCGCCCGGGCCCATGGCGGCGACGTCGTGCTGGAGAATAGGAATGGCGGCGGACTGACGGCCAGGCTGACCCTGCCGCTGACCTGAACCGTAACAAGCGATCACGGCTTGTTACGGCCACGGGGTTGATCCGCGCGCCCGTCGGTTCCATTGAAGCGGCCATCACAGACACACCGCTTCAGGAGCCCCGCCCATGACCGTCCGCGTCGCCATCAATGGTTTCGGCCGTATCGGCCGCCTCGTCCTGCGTTCGATCGTCGAGCACGGCCGTCGCGACATCGAGGTGGTGGCGATCAACGATCTGGGTCCGGTGTCCACCAACGCCCACCTGCTGAAGTATGACTCGGTGCACGGCCGCTTCCCCGGCACCATCGAGAGCGGCGAGGACTGGATCGACGTCGGCCTGGGCAAGATCAAGGTCACGGCCGAGCGCGACCCGGCCAACCTGCCGCACAAGGCATTGAACGTCGACATCGCCTTCGAATGCACCGGCATCTTCACGGCCCGTGACAAGGCGGCGGCCCACCTGAAGGCCGGGGCCAAGCGCGTCCTGATCTCGGCACCCGGCGACGGTGCCGACAAGACCATCGTCTACAAGGTCAACCACGAGACCCTGACCGCCGACGACATCATCGTCTCCAACGGCAGCTGCACTACCAATGCCCTGGCCCCGGTGGCCAAGGTGCTGCACGACCTGTTCGGTATCGAGCGCGGCTACATGACCACCATCCACTCCTACACCGGCGACCAGCCGACGCTGGATACGATGCACAAGGACCTGTACCGCGGCCGCGCCGCCGCCCTGTCGATGATCCCGACCTCGACCGGAGCCGCCAAGGCCCTGGGTCTGGTGCTGCCGGCCCTGAAGGGCAAACTGGACGGCTCGTCGATCCGCGTGCCGACCCCGAACGTCTCGGTCGTCGACCTGAAGGTCGTCGCCGGTCGCGAGACCACCGTGGCCGAAATCAACGCCGCCCTGCAGGCTGCCGCCGACGGTCCGATGCGTGGCGTGCTGTTCACCACCGACGAGGCCCTGGTCTCCTGCGACCTGAACCACATCGCCGCCTCGTCGACCGCCGCCCTGCCCCAGACCCAGGTCGTCGACGGCACCCTGGCCCGGGTGCTGACCTGGTACGATAACGAATGGGGTTTCGCGACGCGGATGGCGGACACGGCGCTGGTGATGAGCAAGCTGATCTGATGCCGGACAAGGGAGCGAAAGAGGGCGCACTTTCTGCTCCCGCCGCTTCTGGTGAGGCATACGTCCCGTCATCGGCACAACCGGTGACGGAATGGTCGGATGCCGTTTACCGCGAACTCACCGATTGGGCATCTGTTCTGGCAGGGCGTTGGGAACGATGGGCACCTGAGTATCTCGTTCTGACCATCGACACCCATGGTGGTTCGGCCATCGAGCCCGTGGTCATCGATACCTACGAGGGCGAGCTCACTGTGACCTTCGGGTTTTGGGAGACACATCTTCCCGGCGACGGAATCTATGACGACTCGGACTCGCACCGAGCGAGCAAGGCGGCGAAGACACTGGTTTCGGACTGGCTTGAGGGCCGTACCGCGACAGCGATCTATTTCGATATTGAGGACAAATGGTGCGGATCGAAACTCCTCGAGACGCCCCAAGATGCATCGCTCATCGGTGATATCGAATGGATCGAGACTTTCAGGCCTGTTCGCGTCGAAATCCGAAAGTCGCAAAAATCTGAGTGGCAACACTTTCGACTCGGAGACGAAAATCTGAGCAGCGCCGTCAGTGCTGCTCTCAAACGATGAGATAACGATCACCGCCCCTCTGTCGCACCCTTTCCCTTCTCCCCTCTTGGGAGAAGGTGTCAGGCGGAGCCTGACGGATGAGGGGGTGGTCGACCCGCAGCATGGCAACGTATGGCCTCCAGCATCAGGTTCGGATTGGTCAGGACTGCCTCATTGCCGAAGCGCAGAATGGTGAACTCCCGTCGGGTCAGATCGGCGTCACGGGCCTTGTCTTCGGCCTCGCGCAGGCGATGCACGCCGCCGTCCAGCTCGATGACCAGTTTCAAATCGTAGCAACAGAAGTCGGCGATCCACGGGTCGATGCGAGTCTGGCGGCGGAATTTCCAGCCTTCAAAACCACGACGACGCAGCAAGGCCCACATCGCCGTCTCGGCGAAGGTCATCGTCGACCTCAAACGATTGGGCTGGCCTGCCATCCCCCTCATCCGTCTCGCTGCGCGAGCCACCTTCTCCCACGAGGGGAGAAGGGATAACAACGTCCGACCCCCTTTACCGGAGCCGCCCATGACCTTCCGCACCCTCGACGACGCCGCAAAGGCCAATGGCGGACTCGCCGGCAAGACCGCCCTCGTGCGCGTGGATTTCAACGTCCCGATGGAGGGCGGCAAGGTCACCGACGACACCCGGCTGCGCGTCGCCCTGCCGACGATCCAGCGGCTGCGCGACGCCGGGGCTAGGGTCGCCCTGCTCGCCCATTTCGACCGCCCCAAGGGCAAGGTCGTGCCGGCGATGAGCCTGCAGCCGGTGGTCGATGATCTGGAACGTCTGCTCGGCGCGCCGGTGCGGTTCGCGTCCGACTGCGTGGGGGAAGAGGCGAAGGCCATGATCGCCGACCTCGACATCGGCGGCGTCGTCCTGCTGGAGAACGTCCGCTTCCACGCGGGCGAGGAGGCCAACGCCCCGGACTTCGCCGCGCAGCTGGCGGAACTGGGCGATCTCTACGTCAACGACGCCTTCTCGGCCGCCCACCGCGCCCATGCCTCGACCGAGGGTCTGGCGCGGCTGTTGCCCGCCTACGCCGGCGAGTCGATGCGGCGCGAGCTGGATGCGCTCGACGCTGCCCTGGGCAATCCGCAGAAGCCGGTGCTGGGTATCGTCGGCGGGTCCAAGGTCTCGTCCAAGCTGGACCTGTTGCAGAACCTCGTCGGCAAGCTGGACCGGCTGGCCATCGGCGGCGGCATGGCCAACACCTTCCTGCACGCCCAGGGCGTCGATGTCGGGGGGTCGCTGTGCGAGAAGGACCTGGCCGACACCGCCCGCGCCATCCTCGCCGAGGCCGAGGCGAAGGGTTGCGAGATCCTGCTGCCCATCGATGTGGTGATCGCCACTGACGTCAAGCCGGGGGCCGAGACCCGCACCGTCCTGGCCCGCGAGCCCATCGGCGACGACGAGAAGATCCTCGATGCCGGGCCGCTGACGGTCGAGAAGCTGATCAAGGCCATGGCCCTGTCGCGCACCCTGATCTGGAACGGCCCGCTGGGCGTGTTCGAGGTGCCCCCGTTCGACGCCGCCACGGTCAAGGCGGCCCGGGCGGCGGCGCAGCTGGCGAAGGCCGGGGCCCTGGTCGCGGTGGCCGGCGGCGGCGACACGGTCGCGGCCCTGCATCACGCGGGCGTGGCGGACGACATGACCTTCGTCTCCACCGCCGGCGGTGCCTTCCTCGAATGGATGGAGGGCAAGCCCCTGCCCGGGGTCGAGGCGCTGCGCCGCGCCTGATCGCTGCGGGCAGCGGGCACGGATGGGTCGTTACAATGCGTGACTTCGCGACAAGCCAACGCTAAACCTTCGACAAAATAATACTCGCCCAGGAGTTCCCCGATGGCCCGCATCACCCTGCGACAGCTGCTCGACCACGCCGCCGAAAACGACTACGGCCTGCCCGCCTACAACATCAACAATATGGAACAGGGGCTGGCGATCATGGAGGCGGCGGAAGCCGTCAACGCCCCGGTCATCATCCAGGCCAGCCGCGGAGCCCGCAGCTATGCCAACGACATCGTGCTGGCCAAGCTGATCGACGCCCTGGCCGAACTGTATCCGCACATCCCGGTCTGCATGCACCAGGACCACGGCAACGGCCCGGCCACCT
>NZ_JAQSDK010000009.1 GCF_029945885.1 Brevundimonas sp. | reverse complement strand
TGTAGGACGCCAGTAGATGCTACCCCCCGGCGCCAACTAGAAGCTCACATGTCATCGAGCGGAGTTTTGGGTCGGTGCTGGCCTGCGTGAGCGGTAGTGCTTGGGGCCATTACGCAGACCCCATGATCACCCCGGCTCAACACAGGATACTTGTGAAGCAATATCAAATGAACGGCGGCGTGGTCAGCCACGCTGCGATGAAAGCGAACATGCATCGACGGACGGCGGCACGCTACTTGGAGGCGAACGCCGGTCCGGCGGAGCTCACCCAACAACGGGGGACGCGGACCTATCGGACGCGACCGGATCCATTGAAGGAAGTCATGCCGGAAGCGGCGCGTTATCTGGAAGCGGCGCCGGAGATCGAAGTGAAGGGGCTGCTGGCCCACCTGAAGCAGGCGAAGCCAGAACTGGCGGGCACCGTCGCGCTGCGCACTTTCCAGCGAGGAGTGAAGGTGTGGAAGGCGCTACACGGTCCGCCGAAGGAAGTCTTTTTCCCCCAGGCCCACGAGCCGGCCCGAGCGGCGCAGTTTGACTGGAAGCGGGCGGCCGAACTGGAGATCACCATCGCCGGGGCACCTTTCGACCACCTGCTCGGGCATTTCGTTCTCCCGTGCAGCAATTGGCAGCGGGCGACGATCTGTTTCTCGGAGTCGTTAACCTCGCTGAGAGTCGGAGTCCAGGCGGGGTACTGGGCCCTGGGTGGAGTCACCCGGGAGCTGTGGACCGACAACAGCTCGACGGCGACCCACACGATCAAACGGGGCAGCGACGAGCGCACCTTTAACGACGCCTATGCCGCTTTCTGTCGTCATCTGAAGGTCTCACCCCACACCATCAACGTCGGCTGCCCGAACGAGCAGGGTGACGTGGAGTCGGCCCACCGGCATTTGATCCGCCGCATCCGGACGCACTTGACGATTCGCGGCTCAAACGACTTTCCCCATCAAGCCGCCTATCAGGAGTTCATCGACGGGATCTGCGCGGCGGCCAATGGCCTGCGGGCCGGGAAGGTGGCCGACGAGCTTGCGGGGCTGCGTCCGTTGCCGGCCAGTCGCTATCCCGAGACCGAACAGATCGCGGTCAATGTGACCAACGGCTCGACGGTGCGGCTCAAGCAGCACACCTACTCGGTGCCGGCCAAGTTGATCGGCCTCAAACTCGACGCGCACGTCAGCGAGAGCGAAGTACGCCTCACCTACGAAGGACGCGAGGTCTGTCAGCTGCCGCGCCTCCAGAGCCCAAAACCGCGCATCGACTACCGGCACATTATCACCTGGCTTGTCCGTAAACCCGGCGCCTTCCGCGGATATATCTACCGCGAGGAGTTGTTTCCGACGGTCGTATTCCGCCAGGTTTACGATCAGCTGTGCGCCGCGGACGATGCGTCCGCCGACGCGCAGTACCTCAAGTTGCTCGAGCTCGCCGCCGAGCGGGGCGAAGCCGAGGTCGCGCAGATCCTGGGCGCCTGCCTGCGCGAGGGAGCGCTTCCTCGCCCCCAACTGGTCGAGGATCGCTTGGGCGCCGCCGAGGCGGCCCCAGTGGCGGTGGCCCCGTTTACCCCGGATCTCAAAGCGTACGATGCGCTCCTGACGGAGGTGAGCGCATGAAGGCCGATTCCCTGCCGATCCTGTTGCGCTCCCTGGAGCTCACGGCCATGGAGCGCGAGTGCGAGAGCGCCCTCGCGCGGGCCGAAGCCGAGAACTGGGGCTATCGCCGGCTCCTGCACTATTTGGCCGAGGCCGAAGTGCAGGACCGCTGCGCCCGAAAAATCGAGCGCCTGCTCAAATACTCGGGCCTGCCGGCCAGCGAGACCTTCGCCCGTTTCGATGAGGCCAAGATGCCGGAAAAGGTCCGGCGCATGCTGCCGACCCTCCGCTCCGGCGATTTCGTCCGCCGGGGCGACAACCTGGTCGCGATCGGCTTGCCCGGCCGCGGCAAGACCGGCTTCTGCGCCGCGCTCGCCCGCGAGCTGGTCGAGCGTCACCAGCTGAAGGTCCTCTTCATCCCCGCCTTCAAGCTCGCGGCCCGGCTCCTCGCCGCCAAGCGCGACCTCAAACTCGTCTCCGCCTTGGCCAAGCTGCACCGCTTCGACGCCATCATCGTCGATGAACTCGGCGGCTACGTCGATTTCACCCAGGGGGAGGTCGATGTCCTGTTCAGTTTCTTCGGCGAGCGCTACGAAAAGCAACGCAGTGTCTTCGTCACCACCAACCTGTCGTTCGGGGAATGGGAGAAGGTTTTCAAAAACCCCATGACCGCCACCGCCGTCGTCGATCGGATCGTCCACCGCTGCGTCCTCCTCGAGTTTCCCGGCAAGAAGAGCATCCGGGAGGAAGAAGCCAAACAGCGGCAGGCGAGCGCCTGATCGCCCGCCGCTCGGGCCCGGCAGCGGCGGCTCACGCCGCCCTGCCGGGCTTTGGGTCGCTGGCGACAGGGTGCGGTCTGCTCCCTTCGTCCTCGACAACCATCCCGCCGCGGCTTTGAAAAGCGCCATGCCACCGAAACCAAGACTCGCCGCCGTGCGCAGGGAACTGGATGACGTTGAACTCCTCCTCCCCGGCATGCGCTACGAACTCGAAGTCGCGCTCAAGGGCGGCACTCGCGACACCGATGGCATGTTCGCCGAACTCGAAGACATGGTCACCTCCTACCTCGAGTCGCTCCGCCGTTACAAAGAGATCGTCGACCGCTTGCCCCGCTCCCGCCGGCCCAATCCAGCCACCCCTTAGCTCCCGCGCCCTTCGGCCTCGCCGCCGCCAGCGATCTCTCCGGCTTCGTCCGGCAACGCTGCGCTTCCCCCCATCTCCCAGGTCCCCGGTGGTCGGGCCGGCTCCTGCGGCAAGCTCTTCGGCCACTGTCCTCGGAGCCGGCCAAGGCATCTCCCGTGCCCTTGTCTCCCCCTAACTCAATCTCCCGTCCTCCCTAGCAAAAGACGTGGCGATTTCTAGTTGGCGCCAGGGCGATTACTAGTTGGCGCTGGACAA
>NZ_JAQSDK010000008.1 GCF_029945885.1 Brevundimonas sp. | reverse complement strand
TCGGGTCCATGGCCTCGATCTGGTGCTGGTGGAACCAGCCCACCCGCATCTTGCGGTCGCGGTGCAGTTCGCCCTCGGATACGTTCAGGGCCCCGGCGATCATCTTGGCGAAGGTCGACTTGCCCGCGCCGTTGACGCCCAGCAGGCCGATGCGGTCGTCCAGATCCATGCGCAGGTTGAGATTGCGCAGAATCGGCTTGCCGGTTTCATAGCCGACATTGGCCCGTTCCAGCCGGATCAGCGGCGGGGCCAGCGGGCGCGGCGGCGACGGCAGGGTGAAGGGGGCGACGCGTTCCTCGATCGTGGTCGCCACCGGCTCCATCTTGGCCAGTCGCTTCATGCGGGACTGGGCCTGGGCGGCCTTGGACGCCTTGGCCTTGAATCGGTCGACGAAGGCCTGAAGGTGGGCCCGTTCAGTGTCCTGCTTGGCCTTGGCCGACAGTTGCAGCCGGGCCTTCTCGCCGCGGGTCTTCTCGAACGTGTCGTAATTGCCCGTGTAGAGCTCCATCGTCCGGTTTGCGAGATGCAGGATATGGGTGCAGCAGTTGTTCAGCAGCTCACGGTCGTGGCTGATGATCAGGGCGGTGTGCGGATATTTGACGAGCCGCGACTCCAGCCACAGCGCACCTTCCAGATCGAGGTAGTTGGTCGGCTCATCGAGCAGCAGCATGTCCGGTTCGGCGAACAGGGCCGCCGCCAGGGCCACGCGCATGCGCCAGCCGCCCGAGAATTCGGACATCGGCCGCTGCTGGTCGGCCTGGCCGAACCCCAGACCGGCCAGAATTTCCGAGGCCCGCGACGGGGCCGAGTCGGCGTCGATGTCGATCAGCCGAGCCCAGATCTCGCCCAGCTCCTCCGGCGGGGCGGTCTCCAGCCGTCCCATCAGCGTGTGACGTTCGACGTCGGCTTCCAGAATGGTGTCCAGCACGCTGAACGGCGTGGCCGGATGCTCCTGGTCGACCGATCCGATACGGGCCGTGCGCGGCAGGCTGATCTCGTCGCCACCCGCTGCCAGCTCGCCCAGGATCAGTTTGAACAGGGTGGTCTTGCCCACACCGTTGCGGCCCACCAGGCCGACCTTGGCACCGGGCGGCAGGCTCACGGAGGCGTTTTCCAGGAACTTGCGTCCCCAGGCGTTGAAAGTCAGGTCGGTGATCTGGAGCATGGCAGGAAAGACGTTTCGGACAGCAGTTGGAAACCGGGGAGGGCGCCGCTATAAGCCCGCCACCTTCAAACTCCCACAGAAGAAGTCCTTTTCCATGACCGAACGCACCTTCTCCATTATCAAGCCCGACGCCACGCGCCGCAACCTGACCGGCGCGATCAACGCCGTGATCGAAGGTGCCGGCCTGCGGATCGTGGCCCAGCGCCGCATCAAGCTGACCGAGGCCCAGGCCAAGAAATTCTATGAAGTCCACGCCGAACGCCCGTTCTACGGCGAACTGGTCGGCCAGATGATCGCCGAGCCGGTCGTGGTTCAGGTGCTGGAAGGCCCCAACGCCGTCGCCGCCTACCGTGACGTCATGGGCGCGACCAACCCCAAGGACGCTGCTGACGGCACCATCCGTAAACTGTTCGCCCTGTCGATCGGCGAGAACTCGGTCCACGGTTCGGACTCGCTCGAGAACGCCGGCATCGAAATCGCCCAGTTCTTCACGGCCGATCAGATCGTCGGCTAAACGATCGATCTTCCGATCGAACGACAGACGGCCGGATCGGTAACGATCCGGCCGTTTTCGTGTCAGGCTGCACCCGTGCAGGGGATTTTGACATGAAAGACTATGGCCATCGCGGTGTCCTTCTGGCCGCCACCCTGTCGGCGCTGGCTGGCTATGTTGATGCCGTGGGGTTTCTGACGCTGGGCGGATTCTTCGTTTCGTTCATGAGCGGCAATTCAACCCGGTTCGGTGTGGGCCTTGCGACCGGACAATGGACCCAGGCCCTGACCGCGATCGGCCTGATCGGTCTGTTCGTCTGCGGCGTGGTGCTGGGGGCGAGCTGCGCCCGGCGGTTTGGTGAGGTCCGGCGGGCGGCCGTTCTTGGTCTGGAGGCCACCCTTTTGCTCATCGGGGCCGGTCTCTGCACCGCCGGGATGAACGTGGCGGGGATGGTTGCTGTGGTGCTGGCCATGGGCGTCGAGAATGCCGTGTTCCAGAAGAACGGTGATGTCGGCGTCGGCCTGACCTATATGACCGGAACCCTGGTTCGGATCGGCCAGCGGATCGCCACGGCCCTGCACGGCGGACCGCGCTGGGACTGGGTCCCTTTCCTGATGTTGTGGGTCGGCCTGGCCTGCGGTGGCGCGCTGGGGGCGGTGATGTTCCTGCGGTTCGGCGTCCTCGCCCTCTGGGCGGCCGCCGCTGCTGTGGTCCTGCTGACCGCCCTTGTCGCGCGTGCGGAGTCCCGGGCGGTACGCCCCGCCTGATTGATCCGTCCGCCCGAGCGTCGAAATTGAAAACGGCCCCGGGGATGTCCCGGGGCCGTTTTCGTTTTCGATGGGGCGAACCCTACCAGATCACCGCCCGGTCAGCCGGGGCCAGATACTGTTCGTCGCCCGGGCTGACGCCGAACGCGGCGTACCAGGCCTCGATGTTGCGCACGGGGACCGAGGCACGGACGGCGGCCGGAGAGTGCGGGTCGGTCGCCAGTTGCTGCTGCAGAGCGGCGTCCCGCTGTTTGGCGCGCCAGACCTGGGCCCACCCCAGGAAGACCCTTTGGTCGCCGGTGAAACCGTCGATCACCGGGGCCGGCTGGCCGTTCAGCGACAGATGGTAGGCGTCCAGTGCCAGCAACAGACCGCCCAGATCAGCGATGTTCTCGCCCATGGTCAGGCCGCCGTTGACGAACATGCCGGGCAGGGGTTCGGTGGCATCATACTGAGCCCCGAAGACCGCGGCGCGGGTTTCGAACTTGGCCGCGTCCTCGGCTGTCCACCAGTCGCGCAGCACGCCGTCACCGTCGACCTTGCGGCCCTGATCGTCGAAGCCGTGGGTAATCTCGTGGCCGATGACCGCACCGATGCCGCCGTAGTTGACGGCCGGATCGGCAGCCGGATCGAAGAAGGGGGCCTGAAGAATGGCGGCCGGGAAGACGATCTCGTTGCGCGGCGGGTTGTAGTAGGCGTTGATGGTCTGGGGGGTCATGCCCCATTCCTGCGGATCGACCGGGCGGGAGAGCTTGCCCATCTGCCAGGCCCATTCGAAAGCTCCGGCCCGCTCGACATTGCCGTACAGGTCGTCGGCACGGATCTCGAGGCCGTCATAGCTGCGCCATTGGTCGGGATAGCCGACCTTCACGCCGAAATTGCCGATCTTGTAGAGCGCCTGTTCCCGGGTCTCGGGGCTCATCCATTCCAGATGCTGCAGTCGGTTGGTCATGGCGACCCGAAGGTTGCCGACCAGGGCCTCCATCGCGGTCTTGGACGAGGCGGGGAAATGCAGTCGCACATATTCCTTGCCGAGGGCCTCGCCCATCGACCCGTCGACAGCGCGGACGGCCCGGTTCCAGCGCGGCCGGTTCTCGGTGACACCGTTCAGGACCGTGCTGCGGAAGGCGAAGCGGGCATCGACGAAGGGCTGCGACAGCATGGCCGCCGACTGGTCAGCATAATGGAAGGCCTCATAAGCCTGCAGCGTCGCCAGGTCGGTCTCGCCAAAGATTCGGGCCAGCTCCGGGATGGCGGTCTTCTCACCCACGATGGTGTGGGCGGCGGCCGGCAGGCCGGCCCCTTCCGTCCAGGCGGCCCAGTCAAAGCCCGGCGCATAGGCGGCGATCTCGGCCATGGTCATCGGATTGTAGACCTTGTCGAGCTCGCGCGACTCGGCCCGGGTCCAGTGCTTCTCGGCAATACGGGTCTCGAAAGCGACGATCTCGGCAGCGGCCTTGTCCGGGTCGGTCCAGCCGATCATCGTCAGCATCTGCGCGACATAGGCTTGATAGGCCGCCTTCTTGTCGGCGAACGAGGCTTCCAGATAATAGTCGCGGTCAGGCAGGCCCAGACCGGCCTGGCCGATATAGGCACTGTTGGTATCCGGGTCCTTGAGGTCCTCGAACACATCGAGGGCAAACAGGCTGGAGCCGGCCTTGCCGAAGCTGCCCCCCATCAGGCGGGCGATGGCGGCATGGCTGCCAGCGGCGTGGATGGCGGCCAGTCCCGGCTCCATCGGTGCGGCACCGAGGGCGTTGACGCGGGCCTCATCCATATAGCTGGCGTAGAAATTGCCGATACGCTGGGCCTCGGGCGAGGAGTCAGGATTGGCGGCGCTGTTCTCGATGATCGCCTTCAGCTGCTCCTGGGATTCGTCATAGAGGACGTTCCAGACGCTCCAGGAAGCCCGGTCGGCCGGGATGGTCGTCTCATCCTTCCAGGTGCCCGAGGCATAGCGATCAAAATCGTTGCCGGGGCGGGTAGTCGTATCCATCGACGCCGGGTCGAAGCCCCAGGTGCCGATCACAGCATGGACCGGCGTCTGGGCATGGGCTGCGTGCGCGGACTGCTGGGCCATCGCCGGCGTGCACAGGATCAGGCCGAGGGCGGCGCTGGCGAGAAGGATGGAGTGTCTGGTCATGGTCTGCCTGTCGTTGGGTTCGAACATGGGGTTGTCGCGAACAGAATAGGGGCGGGCCGGACCATCAAACATTACAAATCGCTAATGCAGATTCCGACAGTAGGTGCTCAAGATTTGGGGATAGAGCTCGTGTTCCGCAATCTTGACCCGTTCGGCCAGGGTTGCCGGAGTGTCGTCGTCGCGCACCGCTAACCGCGCCTGACCGAGGACGGGGCCCTCATCGACCCCTTCGGTGACGATATGGACCGTGCAGCCGGCCTCGGTGTCGCCGGCGGCGAGGGCACGCGCGTGGGTGTCCAGTCCCGGGTAGAGGGGCAGGAGGCTGGGGTGGATGTTGAGCATGCGTCCGGCCCAGCGGCTTACCAGCCAGGGGGTCAGTAACCGCATATAGCCCGCCAGGGCGATCATTTCGACTCTGTGTTCGTTGAGCATGGCGTCGACGGCCTGCTCATGGGCCGCACGGTTCTTGCCGTACGGCCGATGGTCGATGGCCAGGGCGGTAACGCCAGCGGCTTCGGCGATCGCAAGGCCCCCGGCGTCGGGGACGTTGGAGATCACCAGCACGACCTCGAACGGGGCGTCAGCGGCCTGTCCGGCGGCAATCAGGGCCGCCATGTTCGTGCCGCCCCCGGAGACCAGCACGGCAACGCGGCGGCGACCCGGAATTCGGGCTGCCATCAGCGCCCCGGTGCCGGGTCACCGACCGAGACGAAGGCACCGGCCGGTCCGGGGAAAACAACCGGGCTTTCGAATCCGTCGGCCGAGACGGCCGAGACCCCGAAAAACCAGTCGTCGATGACGATGCCCGGCAGGGTCAGCTGCGTCGCCGGTCCGGCCCAGCGGCTGTAGGTCCACTGCGGAGCTGTCGTCGCCCGCCACCAGACGCGATAGCCGGCGGCTCCGGGAACGGCGGACCAGCTCAGGGTGGTGTCGGGCTTGACCGCGCCGGCGATGGTCACGCCGGTTGGCACCGAGGGGGCGGAGGCCAGGGCTCCCATCGAGACGATGTCCAGACGGGCCACCTGGCCGAGATAGTCGAAATCGACACCCTCGATGGTGTCACCGTAAACGACCCCGTCCTCGGTACGCAGGTCCTGGTGCTGACGGTCGTAGTTTTCTGTCCCTTCTGACAGGCGCACGGCCGGGAAGCCCGCGCGCAGCATCGCGACCTGGTCACCGCCGCGGCCGTAGCGGTCCGTGCGATAGATCAGCTCGACGTCGAAATTGGTCAGATAGCGGTCGGCGATCCCGTCGATAAACCGGGCCAGGTTGCGCGACGAGGAATCGACCTCGCCGCCGTTGTAGCGCCGGCGCTCGGTCTGGGCGGCGGTCTCCACCGTCTTGGTGCCTTCCGAGAACACCCGCACCCGGGTCGTGTCCCGCACGCCGCTTTGGCCCTGGGAGTTGCCGACGATGTCATTGTTCAGATTGGCCTCGACCTGCCAGCCTTGGGCGGTCGCATAGTCAGCGAGAATCTTGCCGCCCAGCAGCCCCTGTTCCTCACCGGACAGGACCGCGAACACCAGGGTGGCGTCGAACCGGTGTTGCGACAGGACCCGGGCGGCCTCGAGCACCGTGGCCACGCCCGAGGCGTCGTCATTGGCCCCGGGGGCGTCATCGGTGAAATTCATCACATCCGTGACCCGCGAGTCGATATGGCCGGAGATGATGATGACCCGGTTGGGGTCGCCGGTGCCGCGCTGGATGGCGAGCACGTCCACGACCTCGGTCGGCACGGGCACACGGGGCCCGGTAACGGTGTCCGACGGGGTGGCGATGGTCAGGCAGCCGCCGCAATCGCGGCTCATCGCCTCGAACTGGCGCTGGGTCCAGCGCCGTGCGGCACCGATGCCGCGGGTCTCGGAACGGGTTTCCGACAGGGTGTGGCGCGTGCCGAAGCCTACCAGGGCCTCGATGTCGCCGCGCATGCGCTCGGGCTGAACCTCGGCGGCCAGGGTGTGCAGCAGAGGCTGTTCAGCCGCCGCGGGCGTCTGGGCCAGGGTCGGGGACGCGGCGGCGAGACAGGCTCCGAAAAGGGCGATGGAAACGACACGCATGATCGGGCCTCACTGGTTACCGGGGCGCGGACCTTGCCGGGGCAGGAGGGGGCGGTCAATGCGACCGCAGTACGCGCCTCGACGATGGCTGTCAGCTGCCGCTCGCAAGCCCTCTGGAAGTCGCCGTGGATTGAACGCTGGCCCCCCGGGAGAGTCCTCTCTCAGCCGGCGGTCAGCTGGCCGCAGACGAAGGCCGTCTCGCCGGCGTTGAGCAGCGCGGCCAGCACCGGTTCGGCGTTCTCGGGCGCGACGATGAGGATGAAGCCGACGCCGCAGTTGAAGGTGCGGCGCAGCTCGTGATCGCTGATGCCGCCGACTTCACCCAGCCACTGGAATACGTGGGGCAGGGGCCAGGCGTTCCAGTCGAACTCGGCCTGCAGGCCCTCGGCAATGCACCGGGGCGGATTCTCGATCAGGCCGCCACCGGTGATGTGGGCCGCGCCCTTGATCAGGCCGGCCTTCATCAGCGGCAGGACCGGCTTCACATAGATGCGGGTCGGCTCCATCAGGGCCTGGGCCAGGGTGCGGTCCTTGGCGAAGGGGGCGTCGTCACCCCAGGCCAGGCCCGAGGCCTCGACCACCTTGCGAATGAGGGAGTAGCCGTTCGAATGCGGGCCAGATGACCCCAGGGCGATGATCACGTCCCCCGCGGCCTGGCGATCCAGATACGGCAGGGCATGGCCGCGCTCGACCGCGCCCAGCGAGAAGCCGGCCAGATCATAGTCGCCGCCCGAGTACATGCCGGGCATTTCGGCCGTTTCACCGCCGACGAGCGCACAGCCGGCCTGGCGGCAGCCTTCGGCGATCCCGGCGACGACGCGGCGGGCGGCGTCGATCTCCAGCTTGCCGGTGGCATAGTAATCGAGGAACAGCAGGGGCTCGGCCCCCTGGGCCAGCAGATCGTTGACGCACATGGCGACCAGGTCGATTCCGACCTCGTCATGCCGCCCGGTCTCGATGGCGATCTTCAGCTTGGTGCCGACACCGTCGGTGGTCGCGACGATCAGCGGATCGACGAATCCGGCCGCCTTCAGGTCGAACAGGGCACCGAATCCCCCCAGCGACGCCTCGGCCCCGGGGCGGCGAGTCGATTTGGCCAGGGGCTTGATGGCATCGACCAGCATTTCGCCGGCATCGATATCCACACCGGCATCGGCATAGGTGAGACCGCCACGCGGGGTTTCGGGAGTGTCGCTCATCGGTCACGGCCTGAATCAGGGGGCGGAATTCTGTCGCGGCTCTTGCCACAAACGGCTCGCGCGGGGCTATAGCATCCCAATGACGCCAATCACCACCAATGACGCACTCGTTGAATTCTGTGCGCGCCTGGCCAAGGCCCCGTTTATCGCTGTCGACACCGAGTTCATGCGGGAGACGACCTACTGGCCCAAGCTGTGCCTGATCCAGGCCGCCTCGGCCACGGACGAGGCCATCATCGATCCGCTGGCCGAGGGACTGGACCTCGCGCCCTTCCTCGACCTGCTGCGGGACCCGGACATCATCAAGGTGTTCCATGCCGCGCGTCAGGACACCGAGATTTTTGTCAAATTGGGCACCATGCCCGCCCCGATGTTCGACACCCAGGTCGCCGCCATGGCCGCCGGCTTTGGCGATCAGGTCAGCTATGAGGCCCTGGTCCGGCAGATGCTGAAGCAGGAGATCGACAAGGGTAGCCGGTTCACCGACTGGTCGCGTCGGCCCCTCTCGGATGCCCAGCTCGTCTATGCCATCGGCGACGTCACCCATCTGGCCACCCTCTATCCCAAGCTGCGTGACCGGCTCGAGAAGGCGGGACGCCTGAGTTGGGTGACTTCGGAAATGGCCGGACTGATTGATCCAGAACTCTATGACACCACGCCGGACAAGGCCTGGAGACGCCTGAAGCCCAAGAAATATTCGGCCAAATATCTGGCAGCCTTCAAGGCTACGGCGGTCTGGCGCGAACAGGCGGCCCAGGAGCGGGACCAGCCGCGCGGCCGGATCCTCAAGGATGATGCGATCGACGAAATCGCGGCCCAGGGGCCGACCGACGCCGAGGCCTTCAACCGCCTGCGCTCGGTGCCCAAGGGGTTCGGGGGGTCGCGTCTGGGCGCGGAACTGATTCTGGAGCTGAAGCGGGTCCTGGCTGACCCCGAAGCCCACGCGCCCAAGCTGGACCGTCCGTCACACAATCAGCCGGCCCCGCCGTCGGTGGTGGAATTGCTCAAGGTCCTGCTCAAGGCCAAGTCGGACAATGCCGGTGTGGCGACCAAGCTGATCGCCAATGTCGCCGATCTCGAGAAAATCGCCCTCGATGACAATGCCCCGGTCGATGCCCTGAAGGGCTGGCGGCGCGAACTGTTCGGCGAGGACGCGCTCAAGCTCAAGCGCGGGGAGATCGCCCTTGTCCTGAACGGGGCCCGTGTCGAGGTCGTCGAGATCGAGGGCTAGGCGGGACCGGTCGCGGGCTCCCAGAGTTCGATGGGGTTGCCTTCCGGGTCGTGGATGCGGGCGAAGCGGCCGATTTCCGGCATCGAGTCCCATTCGGGTTTGGTAATGACGTCGATACCCGCCGCCCTCAGGCTGGCCATGAGGTCATCAAGTCCGTCCACGCGCAGGTTCAGCATCCAGCGCCGCCTGGCCTCGAAATAATCGCTGCGTTCCGGGAAGGGCGAAAACACGGTCGGCCCTGCCTGCTGGTCCCACAGGAAGGCTTTCTCGGGCGCACCGACGCCGAGGTGGGTCAGATACCAGGCGGCCAGACCCCGTGGGTCCTGGGCGCGAAAGAAGAAGCCGCCGATTCCGGTCACGGGCATGATCGTCCCCCTTGGGTTCTGGGCAGGCTGACCCCTGTCGCCGGTCGTGTCTAGATCGACAGGCCGAGGTCCATGGCCTCGGCGAGGGCCTTGGCGCGCTTCTTCGTCTGTTCGCCCAGCAGGACATCAGCGTAGCCGTCGGTCGCTGTCAGTTTCAGCATCCCTTTTTCGACGGCGGTCCCGGCATTGGCCAGCAGCTGCGGCGAACGACCGGACAGGTCGCAGGCCAGGCGGATGGCCAGGCCCAGGGTTCGGGCCCGCAGCCGCTGCTCATCGGTCAGCAGGCGTGAAACGGTTGCAGGCTGGGGCGTGCCCGCCGCGCCACCATAACGGGCGTTCAGGGCACAGGCCAGGAAGGCGCGCTCGGCATGGGTCTGGCCGGGGATCGGGGCCCGCAGGATCTGGTCGAACACCAGTTCGGTTCGGTGGTCAGGGTGCAGTCGCGCACCGAGGTCGGCCAGATGGCAGGCCGCGGCGGTCAGCGTGGCGTCTCGACCCCGGTCGTCGCTACCGGGCGCGGCCTCGAGCAGTCGACTGATCCAGGCGTTCAAAGCCCCGGGCAGGGTCGGGGAAATGCCCTGACGGGCCCCAAGGGCCTGACAGCCGGCCAGCAAGGGGTCGGTGGCCAGGGTCTCGCTGTCCAGAGCCTCGAACAACAGGCCCTCGCGCACCCCCCAGGCCGACATGGTGATGCGTTTGAGCTCCAGCCGGTCAATAAGGCCCTCAAGCACCAGGGCGGCATAGGGGAGGGTCTCGGCCCGCTTTCGGGAAACGCCCGGCATCTTGTCGAGCGAAGACCGCGACTGCCGCGCGATGAGCCGGGCCGTATCCCGGATGGCCGCTGCGCTGATCTCATACTGGTGCACGATGTGCAGAGGGTAGTCGATCAGGGCCATATGCACCTGGGCGATGCTGCGCCATGCCCCGCCGACTGCGTACAGATGCTCGCCGCGATAGTCGCCGGCGGGCTTCAGCCGTCGGGCGATGGTGTCGCGCAGTCGTCCGGCGTCGAACCCCTTGGGGTCGGCCAGGGCAAACGGCCCCAGCGGCAGGGTGATGCCGGGGGAGACCACTCCGTCGGTAATCCGCGCCAGTTCCAGGCTGGCCCCGCCCATGTCGGCCGTGATCCCCTCCGCATCCGGGATACCGGCCAGAACGCCGAGGGCGGAAAAATGCGCCTCTTCCGCCCCGGTCAGAACCCGCACCTTGAGTCCGGTCTCGGCGGCGACGCGGCCGCAGAAGTCAGGCCCGTCACCGGCCTCACGAACAGCGGCCGTGGCAGCGATGAAGGTGTGGGCGGGGCGAACCCCTTCAATGACAGCGGCGAACCGCTTCAGGGCAGCCAGGGCGGCCGTAACCCCGTCTTCGGACAGTCTGCCGGTCGTCGCCAGGTCGCGACCCAGTCCAGCCAGCACCTTTTCGTTGAACACAGTCCAGATGGCGCGGCCTTCCAGCCGGTACAGGACCAGGCGCACCGAGTTCGACCCGATGTCGATGACGGCGATATCCCGGTGCGCGGTCGCCGTATCCTCGAGACCGGTCATTTGCGGCGATCGTCGAAATGCAGCTCGCGTGGCCGGTTTTTCACCTTGCGGCCGCGTCCTGACAGGCTGGGGTTGGTCATGAAATATTTGTGGGCCGAGAAGGGGCGTTCGGGATCGACAGGCTGCACCCGATGATAGTCGCCGGCCGAGTCGAGCACCCAGCTCTGGGTATCGTCCTTCAGGTTGGCAACCATGATCTGGTCCAGCACCTGGTCATGGACGGTGGCATTGCGTACCGGCGTCATCAGCTCGACCCGGCGGTCGAGGTTGCGGTTCATCCAGTCCGCCGACGAAATATAGACCCGGGCCTTGTCGTGCGGCAGGTCGTGGCCATTGGCGAAGGCGACGATACGGCTGTGCTCGAGGAAGCGTCCGACGATCGACTTGACCCGAATGTTCTCGGACAGATCGACCACGCCCGGCCTCAGGCAGCAGATGCCGCGGATCACCAGTTCGATACGCACACCGGCCTGGCTGGCGCGGTAAAGGGCGTCGATGATCTCGGGATCGACGAGCGAGTTCATCTTGGCCCAGATGGCGGCAGGCTTGCCCCGGGCTGCGGCCGACATCTCCTTGCCGATCATTTCGACCAGCTTGGCCTTCATGTTCAGGGGCGAGACGATCAGGGCCTCCAGCTCGTCGGGCTGGGCGTAGCCGGTGATATAGTTGAACACCCGGGTGGCATCCCGGCCCAGTACCGGGTCACAGGAAAACAGGCTCAGGTCGGTGTAGATTCGCGCGGTCACGGGGTGATAGTTGCCGGTGCCGAAATGGCAGTAGGTCTTGAGCCCGTCGCCCTCGCGTCGCACGACGATGCTCAGCTTGGCGTGGGTCTTGTATTCAACGAAACCGAAGACGACGTGGACGCCGGCGCGCTCCATGGCCCTGGCCCAGCGCAGATTGGCCTCCTCGTCGAACCGGGCCTTGATCTCGACCAGGGCGGTGACGTTCTTGCCGTTCTCGGCCGCCTCGATCAGGGCGGCGACGATCGGGCTGTCCTTCGACGTCCGATAGAGCGTCTGTTTGATGGCGATGACGTTCGGGTCCCGCGCTGCCTGGCGCAGGAACTGGACCACCACATCGAAACTCTCGAACGGGTGGTGGATCAGCATGTCCTTCTCGCGCACGGCCGCGAAGATATCGCCGCCGTTGTCGCGGACCCGTTCCGGGTACCGGGGCTCATAGCCGGGGAATTTCAGGTCCGGATGGCCGGCCGGAATGAGGTCCGACACCTGTGACAGTCCCAGCATGCCGGCGACCAGAACGATGTCACGGGGGGCGGCGTTCAGCTCGTCGGTGATGAAGGTGCGCAGGTCGGCGGGCATACCGGCCTCGATCTTGATCCGCACCACCGAGCCGAGGCGGCGCTGTTTCAACGCCTCCTCGAATTCCATGACCAGGTCTTCGGCCTCTTCCTCGATTTCGATGTCCGAATCGCGAATCAGCCGGAACACGCCGCGTTCCAGAATTTCGCAGCCGGGGAACAGATGATCGATGAAGATCATCAGCAGACTTTCCAGGGTCACAAAGCGGCGCTTGCCGGGCTTCGAGCGCCCATCGGTGGCCAGGGGCCAGAAGCGCTTCACCTGGGTCGGCACCGGAACCAGGGCGTAGAGGGTGCGATTATCGCGCCGCCGCCGCAGCTTCAGCGCGAGCGAGAAGCCGAGGTTGGGCAGGAAGGGAAAGGGGTGGGCCGGATCAATGGCCATCGGGGTCAGAACGGCGAACAGGCGGTTGAGGAATTCCGGCTCCAGCCGTTCCCGCTCGGTCTTGGTGATGCGGTCCGCGTCGACGACCTCGATCCCGGCGACGGTCAGCTCCTTGCGCAGCTTGCGCCAGCGCCGCTGCTGTTCGTCCATCAGGGTTCCGGCGGCGACATTGACCTTTTCCAGAGTCTCGGCCGGGGTCAGGCCGTCGGCCGAGACCACCCGGACCCGCTCGCGCACCTGCCCCTTCAGCCCGGCGACCCGGGTCATGAAGAACTCATCGAGATTGTTGGCCGAAATCGACAGGAAGCGCAGCCGTTCCAGCAGCGGGTGGGCGGGGTTGGCGGCTTCTTCCAGTACGCGGGCGTTGAATTTCAGCCACGAGATTTCGCGATTGAAGAACCGCTCCGGCGAGGCCATCAGGCTTTCGGACAGGTCCATCTGCGGCGCGCGCGACGACGGGACCTCCTCGCCGGTGGTCTTGTCCGTGATGGCAGCGATTTCGGTCATGGTCCGGTTCTGACGCGAGGGTGCGACGGCTGCAAGCGTTCAGCGCCCTTCGCGGAGCAGACCATGGTGCAATTGTCCCTGTTCGGCAGGGTGCAGGTCCGGAATCAGTCGAACAATTCGCCGGTCGCGGCGTCGGAATCCAGGACCTGGCGGGCCAGGGCCCGGGTCACCGGTCGATGTTCGGCGTCCAGCCGGTCGACCACCGCTTCCACGGCCGCCGCCGACCGGTCGATCCGCCGCACCAGATAGTCAATCAGTTCGTCACCGGGCGCGATGCTCCGGGCGGCGAAACGGGCGCGGAGAATGGCCGCCAGCACGGTGTCGTCGGGTTCCTGCATGCCGACCACACGAACCACGTCCAGTCGCGAGCGCAGGTCGGGCAGGACCGTATCCCAGGCGCGCGGAGCCGGACGTGAGGCCAGCAGCAGGGCTCCGCCGCCGGACTGGGCCAGATTGATCAGATGAAACAGGGTTTCGTCATCAGCGTCCTGGGCGCGGTCCAGCAGGACCGGGCGGCCTTCCAGTTCCAGGGGGTCCGCGAGACTGGCCTCAGCGCCATGCAGGGCGATCGCCCCGACGCGTTCGGCCCAGATCGCCGCGAGGTGGCTCTTTCCGGATCCCGCCGGGCCGTGGAGCGCCAGGACCTGCTCGCCACCATCCGGCCAATGCTCCAGCACCGCCATGGCCTCGGTATTGCTGGGGGAGCGCACGAATTCAGCCGCCCCGGCCGGGACGTCCCGTTCGAGGGGGAGTTTCAACTGATTCAACTGATCGCGGCGGACCGGGACATGCATCACCCACTCATAGCAGATCGATCCCCGGCGGCGTATCGGTCCGACACTCCGGTGGTGGACAAGGTGTACCGTCTGTGGACGGCCGGTCGTGGGCTGGCCGCCTTGACTTTCGGGGGCGATAATGCGCCCTTCCGGCCCTCTGAATTTTCGCTGTTTCACAGCCGTTTTCCAAGACGAACGCCCTCATGCACGCCTATCGCTCACACACCTGCGGCGCTCTGCGCGCTTCCGACGCCGGCTCGGCCGTTCGCCTGTCCGGCTGGATCCACCGCAAGCGCGATCACGGCGGCCTGCTGTTCATCGACCTGCGCGACCACTACGGCCTGACCCAGCTGGTGCTGCATCCGGAAACCCCGGGCTTTGCCGCCGTTGAACGACTGCGGGCCGAGAGCGTGATCAAGATCGACGGCGAGGTCGTGGCCCGCTCGGCCGAGACCAAGAACGTCAACCTGCCGACCGGCGAAATCGAGATCCAGGTCACGGCTGTCGAGGTGCTGTCCGAGGCCGCCGAACTGCCGCTGCCGGTCTTCGGCGAGCCGGAGTATCCCGAGGAAATCCGCCTCAAGCACCGCTATCTCGATCTGCGCCGCGAGACGCTGCACAAGAATATCGTCCTGCGGTCGCGGGTCATTTCCTCGATCCGCCAGCGGATGGTCGGTCAGGGCTTCCTCGAATACCAGACGCCGATCCTGACCGCCTCCAGTCCCGAGGGCGCGCGCGACTTCCTGGTGCCGTCGCGCCTGCATCCCGGCAAATTCTACGCCCTGCCGCAGGCCCCGCAGCAGTTCAAACAGCTGCTGATGGTCTCGGGCTTCGACCGCTATTTCCAGATCGCCCCCTGTTTCCGCGACGAGGACCTGCGTGCCGACCGGTCGCTGGAATTCTACCAGCTCGACGTCGAGATGAGCTTCGTCACGCAAGAGGATGTTTTCGCGGCCATCGAACCGGTCATGCATGGCGTGTTCGAGGAGTTCGCCGACGGCAAGCCGGTCTCGCCGATCGACCAGCCCCACACCTTCACCAACGACTTCGAACAGACCCTTGAACACAAGGGTTTCGAGCGTCTGACCTTCGCCCAGTCGATGAAATGGTACGGCACCGACAAGCCGGATACCCGCAACCCGATCAAGATGCAGGACGTCTCGGACCATTTCCGCGACGGCGGTTTCGGCCTGTTCAACAAGATCCTCGGCGCGGACGACAAGAACGCCGTCTGGGCGATCCCGGCCCCGACCGGCGGCAGCCGCGCCTTCTGCGACCGGATGAACAGCTGGGCCCAGGGCGAGGGCCAGCCGGGTCTCGGCTATATCTTCTGGTCCGACGACCAGCAGGCCTGGGGCGGCCCGATCGCCAAGAATCTCGGTCAGGAGCCGACAAACGTCCTGATGACCGCCCTCGGACTCGGCAAGGGCGACGCGGCCTTCTTTGCCGCCGGTCTGCCCGCGACCTTCGCCAAATTCGCCGGCCTCGCCCGCACCCGCGTGGGCACGGAGCTGAAACTGATCGATGAGGCGCAGTTCAAATTCTGCTGGATCGTCGACTTCCCGATGTTCGAATGGTCGGAAGAAGAGAAGAAGGTCGACTTCAGCCACAACCCATTCTCGATGCCCCAGGGCGGGCTGGAGGCGCTGGAAACCCAGGATCCCCTGACCATCCGGGCCTATCAGTACGACATCGTCTGCAACGGCTATGAGCTGTGCTCGGGCGCGATCCGGAACCACAAGGCCGAGATCATGCTCAAGGCGTTCGAGATCGCCGGCTACGACGCCGCCGTGGTCGAGGAACAGTTCGGCGGTATGCTGAACGCCTTCCGCTTCGGAGCCCCGCCGCACGGGGGCCTGGCACCGGGCATCGATCGCATCGTCATGTTGCTGGCTAACCAGACGGCGATCCGCGAGGTCATCGCTTTCCCGCTGAACCAGCAGGGTCAGGATCTGCTGATGAATGCTCCGGCCGAGGTCGAGGACCGTCAGTACAAGGAGCTTCACATCCGCCCGAGCCTGCCGCTCAAGAGCTGATCGGGATCAGGGGGCGGCGGTTCTAGTCGCCGCTGGCCATGACCAGGTTACGGCGCGGCGGCGTCGGTGCGCTGGGCGGCCGGGGCGGTGCCGGCGGCTGCATCAATGAGATGCCGCGGCAGTTTCGCGCGTTCAGACCGTTCGGCAGGCGGGTCGCGCTGTCCCCGCAGGCGCGTCCCACCTGATCCTGGGTCAGGCCGCGGGCCGACGACAGGTCGACGCCGCGAATATCGGTGCGGTTCAGCGAAGCACCGGTGAAATCGGTGCGGGCAAACTGGCCGTCCCGCAGGCGGGCACTGTCGAGGGACGCATTGCGGAAACTGGCCGAGCGGAAATCGCCGTTGGACATGTTCGAGGCGTTGATCTCGGCATTCGAGAAATTGGCCGAGCGCGCATCGACATTGGCCAGGGTGGCTCCGAACAGCTCGCTGCTGCTCAGATCGGCCCGGGTCAGGACCGCGCCGTTCATATTGGCCCCGCCCAGTTCTGCACCGGTCAGGTCGGCCCCGTAGAGCCTCGCCCGGACCAGGGTGACACCGCTGGCGGCCGCGCCGGCCAGATTGGCCCCACTGAAATTGGCCCCGGTGAAATTCGCGCCCAGCGTCGAGACCCCTCGCAGGTCGGCATTGCTGAAGTCGCTGCCACTGAAATTCGAACCGACCAGTTCCGCACCGCGTAGATTGGTGCCGACCAGGGTGGCGTTGACGAAGGTCGCCCCGGTGAAGGTGGCTCCGGTCAGGTCACGACCGGACAGCTCGCAGCGATTGCAGGACCCGCCCAGCGATACCATCCGGGCGATATCCCGGTCCTGATACAGAAACCGGATTTCCGCAGCGGCCGGCGTGGCCATCATCATCGCGCCGAAGGCCACCGCTGCGGCCAGGGCGGCGGTCGGGAGGCGACGGATCAGGGGCGGGTTGATCTGGAACACCTGACCTCAATGGCCCCAAACCTGTGATGTCCCTACTTAAATCGTCGTAAGAAAGGTGACCTTCAGCAGGCGGGAATGCGAAGTCCGGAAGGCAGGGTGGTGGAGGAATCGCCGCAGGCCCGGTTCAGCTGGCTCTGGGTCAGGCCGGTCGCCCGCGCCAGTTGGGCACCCGAGAAATTGGTCCCCTCCAGGGTCGCGCGCGAAAAGTTGGAGCCTTCCAGATAAGCCCCGACAAAGCTGGCGTTGGTCAGGTTGGCCCCGGAAAAATTACTGCTCGAGAACACGGCGCCATAGGCATCGACGTCGCGCATGTCGGTATTGGTGAATCGGGTCCGGTTCATCACCGCCAGACTGAGGTCCGCCTGGCGCAGGCGGGATCCGGACAGATTGAGGCCTCGCGCTTCCAGTCCGCCGAAACTGGCCTGGAACAGATTGCATCCGGGGCAGCTGGCTCCACCGCGAACCCTGGCGATCTGTCCGGCGTTCTGGGCGAAGGCGGGTGCCGCTGTGGCCATGAGGGTCAGGGCGGCGAGGGCGGTCAGGATCGGCTTCATAGCGGCAGAGTCTCCGGTCTTTGGCGTCGGGCAATGCAAGACGCGGACCAGTATAGCCTCCAGACCCTTACCTATCCCTGCATGGACGGAGCCACGCCGCACGTATCGCAGATCCAGCCGGCTCCGCGCTGTTGCAGCGAGAAATCACCACAGGCCGGGCAGGCGACGGCCTCGGTCGGCGCTTTCGCCGGCGCGGGCGTCAGGTCGCGCTTTTGGCCGAACGGCAGCACCACCAGATTGTCAGGCGTCGTGCCGCGGGCAAAGCCCTTGGAAATGAACCGGGCGGCAGGCACAGCCTCGATATCATGGCTCTTGCCCGAACCCAGGCCGTCGGCGTTTAACTGGTCCGCCCCGGCATTGGCCAGTTCGTGCCGGTCCAGATAGGACACGCCCAGTTCCCGGAAAATATAGTCGAGGATCGAGGTCGCGGACTGGATCGAGTCATTGCCGGTGACCCGACCCGCCGGCTCGAACCGGGTGAAGACAAAGGCGTCGACGAACTCGTCCAGCGGCACGCCGTATTGCAGGCCGATCGAGATGGCGATGGCGAAATTGTTCATCAAACTGCGGAAGGCGGCCCCCTCCTTGTGCATGTCGATGAAGATCTCGCCCAGTTCGCCGTCGTCGTATTCTCCGGTGTGGATATAGACCTTGTGACCGCCCACAGCGGCCTTCTGGATATAGCCCTTACGGCGGTCCGGCAGTTTGCGGCGGGTCCGGTCGCGTTCGACAACCTTCTCGACCACCCGCTCCACGGCACGGGCTTCGGGCTCGGGGCGACGGGCGGCGGCGGGCTCGACCTCCATCAAGGTCAGCAGGGGCCCGGCCGGGGGCGCGGCTCGCCGAAGCCGGACCGCGCGTCTCCCGTCCTGCGCGGCTTCAGCCAGCAGGGCCAGGGCCTGGGTCGGGGTCGTGCGCCAGTCGATGATTTGGGGCGCGACGTCGGGGGCCTCGCTGTATGGCTCCAGGGCGGCCCGGAGTTCGGCTTCGAAGCCGTCGGGATCGTCCAGCACGGCCTGCAGGCGGGGAGGGGCGTCCGGCCAGTCCCGCAGCGTCCCGTGACCGAAGACCCAGGCCCGGGTCGCGGCGACGGCTTCAGCGGTCAGGCCCAGGTGGGACAGCAGGTCCGGGGTCGTCGTTTCCGACACGCCCAGCACGTCGCGAAGGAAACCCGGGTCCAGCACCGGGGCGCGAAAGACATCGTCAAAGTCCGCAGCATCGGCCAGGGCGGCTTCAATCGCCTCAAGTTCGACATCGGTGAAGCCCAGTCCGCGCAGCGTCCCATGGTCAAAGCCGGGAGCCCCGGCCAGGGTACGGTGACCGAACAGTCGACGCTCGGTGGCCTCGATCTCGCCCCCCGCGTTGGCAATGGCGGTTGCCAGCGACGGTCGCAGGCGGCGGGCAATCTCGCCGTCACCGGTCTGATAGTGGTCGATGGCTGAGAACGGGCTGACGCCCAGAAGCAGGGCGGCCTCGGCATCATCAACGAACAATGACAGGGCTGTGTGCCGCCGCAGGGCACCGTCCCCGCTCTTGTCGTCACCGCTTCCCTTGCGGGTTCGCGAACGGGCCAGATCGATCGAGGCTGTGGTCATGGCCCGGGCGACCCGCTCGCCGATCCGGCCGATCGCCGAGTCGATCGGCTGGTCGTCCATGGGTTGCACGATCACCAGGTCGGTCAGGCCCGATAAGCCCAGGGCGATCGCGGTGCCGGCTCCGGCCAGGTCGAGGGCCACGGTCCAGAGTTGAGCGAGGGCGCTCAGGTTCTCATCGCTGCAGCCACCGGGCAGGGCGGCGATGGCCGGCAGGTTCAGCAGGGCCCCGCCGGCCCGGGCCGTGTGGCTCAGCCGGTTCGCGTCCGTGGTGGCGAAGGTCAGAATCAGGTCGCCGTCGAGCGAAGCGTCAGCCGCGACTGTCGCCTCGACCGCACCGGCAGCGATCCGGTCGCGCGCGGCGCATGCGACCAGCGGGGACCGGATCGGTACGGCGCGGGTCAGGACGGGAAACCGCTCACCCGCAATGGCGCGCAGGATGTCGGCATCGGAGGCACCGGCGCGGCGCGCCGCAAGGGCGACCCGGGCCAGGGCCGGATTTCGGGCCGGATTGGCGCAGTCCTCTGGCGGGCCTTCGCAGCGGAGCACGGCATCGGCGACGGCATTGAGCGCAACCGAGGCTGTCTCGACGGCCGTCGGGGCGAGTCGGTCGCTGCGTCGGGCCGCGACGGCATTCGTCAGGTAGGTCCGGGCATCGACGTCGGACAGGTTCAGCGGTGAGACGGGCGTGCTGCGGTCGGGTCGGGTTGGTGCCACCAGCCCCAGACGAATCGTGGCGCACAGTTCGCCCGCGAAGGCTTCGGCCATCCCCCGGGTGAACAGGCCCAGCTTCAGGCCGCGCGCCGCGATCCGGGCGGCCCAGGCGTCGATGGCACCGTCCAGCCAGTCATCGGGGCTGTAGGGAGCCTCAGGCTGGGCGTCGGCCCAGTCGAGCCAGGCCTCGATACGCACATCGGTCCAGTCCGTCGGCGCCAGCACCGAATCGATCCGGTTTGCGCGTTCGATCTCGCGGGTCGTGACGGTGGCGGTCGTCGCCAGGGCGGCGAAGCGGGCCATGAAGCGCATGCGGCGATCCTGGGTGGCGTAACCTTGATCCTAGAAGATGTTCCTGGTTCATCGCAATAAATCTAGCGTGGTGGGGCGGTGTTACCCCCAACATATTGATCTAGCGGGCGCGCGGCTTGTGCTGGACGGACGGCCCGCCGGTTTCTATGATCGCGCCAGCGTCGCCGGACCTCCCCGCGCGTCGAAAGATACGGGTGCGTGGACGTGCTGAGCAGGATTTTCGGTTGGTGGAACGGGGCGACGATCGGGACCCTGTTCACCGTGGCCAAGCGCGGGGCGCTTGTCGGTACCGACGAACACGGCAACCGTTACTACCAGTCGCGCGACAACGTCAGCTATGACGGCCGCAAGCGCCGCTGGGTCATCTATGACGGCTATGCCGAGGCCACCAAGGTCTCTCCGGACTGGCACGGCTGGCTTCACTATACATTCGATGAGCCGCCGACGGTCGAACCGCTGCCGCGCCGCTCCTGGGAACGGGACCACATCCCCAACCTGACCGGCACCCCGATGGCCTGGTTGCCGCAGGGCTCGATGGCCGCTGAAGGTCAGCGTCCGGCCGCCACCGGCGACTATGAGTCGTGGAAGCCCGAATGATCCATCGCGGGCTGATCCTGGCGGGGGTGGCGGTCGTGGCCTTGATGGGCTCCGGTGCCGTCGACGCGGGTTCGCGGCTGGACGTTCCGCAGGACGCCACGCCGGCCCCAGATACCGTCGCGGATCTTTTACGCCAGACCCCGGCACGACCGGCACCCGTCGAATCTGCCCCCGCCGGCACTCCGGCTCCGGCCGCGCCGGTTGCTGTCAGCGCGCCGCCGGTCCCGGTGGTCGCGCGGGCCGAGGAAAAGGTTGTCCCGGTCGTCGAGCCCGAACCCGAGGTCGTGGTGGCCGAGGCATCGACCAAGACCGACGAGCCCCTGGTGCCGGCCCGGCGTCAGCGTCGTCCGGTCGCCGTGATCCAGGCCATCGACAAGGTGACCGCCGAGACCATGCGTTTCGAGGTCGAGGTCGGTGGACGGCCTGTCCGGTTCAACGATACCCTGATCTTCAAGGTTCGCGCCTGCGACATGTCGGCACCGGATGAGCTGACCGACGACGCGATCGCCTATGTCGAAGTCAGTCTTCAGCCGCGCGGAACCCTGCCGGGCACCGAGACGCGCCAGCTCTTCCGGGGCTGGATGTTTGCCTCGTCACCCGCAGTCAACGGCCTTCAGCATCCGGTGTTCGACGCCTGGGTCGTGGCCTGCAAGGCATAGGTCACCGTATCGGCCCCGCCGAGTGAGCGGGTCAGGGCAGTCCTGTCCGGTACCACCTTCAGGGCGGGTTTGAGCATCCTCAGATAGGCGGCCTGGGGCGTTTCCACCGCGCCGAACCGGGCCAGGTGTGCGGTCAGGAACTGGGTGTCCAGCAGGGTCCAGCCACCCAGCTTCAATCGGGCCACCAGATGCACCAGCGCCACCTTTGAGGCGTCGGTTTCGCGGCTGAACATGCTCTCGCCGAAGAAGGCCCCGCCCAGGGTCACGCCGTACAGGCCCCCGACCAGTCGCTCGTCGTGCCAGCATTCGATGCTGTGGGCGTGGCCGCCCGCGAACAGTTCCAGATACAGCCGCCGGATCGGTCCGTTGATCCATGTGTCCTCGCGCCCGGCTCCAGACTCCGCACAGGCATCAAGAACCGCAGCGAAGGCGGTGTTGACCCGCACCGCGAACGGCTCGCCACGCACGGTGCGGCGCAGGCGGCCCGGGATGTGGAACCGGTCCAGCGGGATCACACCGCGCTGGTCCGGTTCGACCAGGAAGATGCGCGGATCGTCGCGCGTCTCGCCCATCGGGAAGACGCCGTCGGCATAGCAGCGCAGCAGCTGTTGCGGCCCGAAGCCGCCGAAGGGATCGGAGACGCTGAAATCCGGTTCAGTCATCCGGTCCTCCGGCGTCGCGGGCTCGTCCGATGCCGTCAGCCCTGTCCCGCCTGACGCTTGGCCCAGTTTTCCAGCCAGTGGATGTCATAGTCGCCCGACAGGATGTCCGGCTCCTGCAGCAGCTTCTGGAACAGGGGGATGGTCGTGTCGATGCCGCCGACGACCATCTCGCCCAGACTGCGCTTCAGGCGGGCGACGCATTCGGCCCGATCCCGGCCGTGCACGATCAGCTTGCCGATCAGGCTGTCGTAATAGGGCGGGATCGCATAGCCGGTGTAGATGGCGCTATCCAGACGGACGCCCAGCCCGCCGGGGGCGTGGAAGTCGGTGATGGTGCCCGGCGACGGGGTGAAGGTCTCTGCGTTTTCCGCGTTGATCCGGCATTCGATGGCGTGGCCGTGGAAGCTGACCTGGTCCTGGGTGAAGGACAGGGGCTCGCCGGCGGCGATGCGGATCTGTTCGCGCACCAGGTCGACGCCGGTGATCATCTCGGTGACCGGATGTTCGACCTGCAGGCGGGTGTTCATCTCGATGAAGAAGAACTCGCCGTCTTCCCACAGGAATTCGATCGTGCCGACGCCGAGGTAGCCGATGGAGGCGATGGCCTTGTTGACGGTCGCGCCGATCGCGGCCCGTTCCTTCGCCGACAGGGCGGGCGAGGGGGCCTCTTCCATCATCTTCTGGTGGCGACGCTGCAGCGAACAGTCGCGTTCGCCCAGATGGACCACATTGCCGTGGCTGTCGGCGACCACCTGAATCTCGATATGGCGCGGCTTCTGCAGATAGCGTTCCAGATAGACGGTACCGTCACCGAAAGCGGCGGCGGCCTCGGACTGGGCGGTCTGAACGGCCTCGGCCAGATCGTCGGGCGTCAGGGCGACCTTCATACCGCGTCCGCCGCCGCCGGAAGCGGCCTTGACGATCAGCGGGAAGCCGATGGATTTCGAGGCCTTGACCGCGTCCTCGACCGTGGCCACGCCGCCATCCGAGCCCGGCACGCAGGGAATGCCCGCTGCCTTGACCGTCTGTTTGGCAGTGATCTTGTCGCCCATGACCCGGATGTGTTCAGGCTTGGGACCGATGAAGGTCATACCGTGAGCCTCGACGATCTCGGCGAAACGCGCGTTCTCGCTGAGGAAGCCGTAGCCGGGGTGGATGGCCTGGGCCCCGGTGATCTCGGCCGCCGCGATGATCGACGGGATGTTCAGATACGATTTCGCCGCCGGAGCCGGGCCGATGCAGACGCTCTCGTCGGCCAGCCGGACCCACATGGCCCCGCGGTCGGCCTCGGAGTGCACGGCGACGGTGGAAATCCCCATCTCCTTGCAGGCGCGGTGAATCCGCAACGCGATCTCGCCGCGGTTGGCGATCAGGACCTTGGTAAACATGGTCAGCCCTGGGCCTCGAGCACGACGAGCGGCTCGCCGAACTCGACCGGCTGGGCGTCGCCGACCAGGATTTCCTTGACCACGCCGTCACGCGGGGCCTGGATCGGGTTCATCGTCTTCATCGCTTCGACGATCAGCAGGGTCTGGCCCTTGCGGACCTTGTCGCCGGGCGAGACGAAGGTGTCGGCCTCGGGGGCCGGGCGCAGATAGGCGGTGCCGACCATCGGCGATTTCACGTCCTCGCCCGAGCGGGCGACGATCGTGGCCGGGTCCGACGGCATCGAGACCGGCGCGGCCGGGGCGGCGGCCTGGGCCATCTGGGCCGGCACCGCGGCATATTGAACCGGGGCGGCCATGGTCAGCTCGCGGGCGACGCGGATGCGCAGTTCGCCGCGCTCGACCTCGATCTCGGTCAGGCTGGTGTCGTTCAGGATGTCGGCCAGCTGGCGGACCAGGGAGGTGTCAATCTCACCGACCGGCTCATTGTCCAGCTTGGGTGCGGATTTCTTGGGGGCGTCGGCCATACGAGTGTGCCTCTTTTTCTTATGCGTTGGGCGAACGGCCCGGATCTGATGCCTTGTCGTGCACCAGGGTCAGGGCGGCCTTCACGGCCAGTTCGTAGCTGAAAGGGCCGAAGCCCGAAACCACGCCGGTCGCGACCGGCGAAACGAAGGATCGATGCCGGAAACGCTCGCGCGCCGCCGGGTTCGAGAGATGACATTCGACGATCGGGATCGTCAGGGTCTTGAGGGCGTCCAGCAGGGCCACCGAGGTGTGGCTGTAGCCCGCCGGGTTGATGACCAGGGCCGAGGCCTGTTCGCGGGCCTCCTGGACCCAGTCGATCAGTTCGCCCTCGTGGTTGGTCTGGCGGAAGACCACCCGCGCGCCGTCTGCGGCCGACTCGCACCGCGCCTGGACATCGGCCAGGGTCTCGTGGCCATAGATCCCGGGCTCCCGAACCCCCAACAGGTTGAGATTGGGGCCGTTCAGGACGTAGAGGACGGTTGCGTCGGGCATTTCGCTCGCGAAAGTGGCGGTCCGGTCGGAATCGGACAGGCCTTTTAGCCGAGGCGGGCCGGTTATCAAACCGCGCGCTCGAAAGAGTGACCGGACGGCCCCGGGCGGGCTGTGCGGACGTCAGGTTCATGCATCTGGCGCTGGCCGCGGGATTGCGGCAAGGGGCGATTATCGAATTCGTTGGAGACGACCTTGAAACGGCTCAGACAGCTGGTGACATCACCCCGTACAGAGCAGTTCATCCTGGCTCTGATTGTCTTCAACGCGATCACCCTGGGCCTTGAGACCAGTCCCTGGGTCACGGCCCGGTTCGGAGCCGTCCTGGGGTTGATCGACAAGATGGTGCTGGCGATCTTCGTGGTGGAGATCGTGGCGCGGATCGTGGTGCATCGGGCGGCCTTTTTCAGGGACCCGTGGAGCCTGTTCGACCTTTCGGTCGTGGCACTTGCGCTGATGCCGGCCGCGGGGGCCTTCTCCGTGTTGCGGGCCCTGCGCATCCTCAGGGTGTTGCGAATGATCACCCTGGTGCCTTCGCTGCGCCGGGTGGTCGGAGCCCTGATCAGCGCCCTTCCCGGAATGGGGTCGATTACGCTGCTTCTGGGGCTGATCTTCTATGTGGCTTCGGTGATGGCGACCAAATTGTTCGGGGCCGACTTCCCGCAGTGGTTCGGGTCGATCCCGGCCTCGGCCTATTCGCTCTTCCAGATCATGACGCTGGAGAGCTGGTCAATGGGCATCGTCCGGCCGGTGATGGAGGTCCATCCCTATGCTTGGCTGTTCTTTGTGCCCTTCATCCTGTGCACGACCTTCACCATGCTGAACCTGTTTATCGGTATCGTCGTGAACGCCATGCAGAGCGAGCACGAAGAGGAGGCCAAGGCCGAGCGGCACCGGCTTGAAGTGGATCTGCGCGAGGCCAGCGAGGTGCGCCAGCAGGTTCATGCCGAGGAGGTGGCGGACATGGCCGCCCTTCGCGGCGAGATCGCCGAGCTGAGGCGGGCCATCGGCGATCTGGCTGCAGGCCTGCAGAGCCGGGCTGGCTAGAGGCGGCGGTGCCGGGGTAGAAGGCGGATCACCCGGTTAGGAGGACGCTCGCTTGCCCCGGATTCAGGTCAACGGAGAAAACCGCGCTGTGTCGGCGGCCACGATCCTGGCGCTGGTGGAGGAACTGGGTCTCGACCCGCGCAAGGTGGCCGTGGAGCGCAACCTGGCCATCGTGCCGCGGTCCCTGCACGGCGAGACGGTTCTGGCCGAGGGCGACCGCATTGAACTGGTGCAATTCGTCGGGGGCGGGTGATTTTCGCCCCGGGGCCGGCTTCCCCGGCGCGGCTGTGAAGACTAGGTCAGTGCCATGACCACTTTTCAAGATACCTGGACCGTTGCCGGCCGCACCTTTTCGTCACGGCTGATCGTGGGCACCGGCAAATATGCCGACTATGCGCAGAACGCCGCCGCGGCCGAGGCCGCCGGGGCCGAGATCGTCACCGTGGCCCTGCGCCGCGTCAATCTGTCGGACCCGTCCCAGCCGATGTTGGTCGATCATGTGAAGCCGGACCGGTTCACCTACCTGCCCAATACGGCCGGCTGTTTTACCGGCGAGGATGCGGTGCGAACCCTGCGGCTGGCGCGCGAGGCCGGGGGCTGGGATCTGGTCAAGCTGGAGGTGCTGTCCGACACGCCCCACCTGTATCCCGACATGGTCGAGACGCTGCGGGCGCTGGATATGCTGGTCAAGGACGGCTTCGACGTCATGGTCTACTGCACCGACGACGTGGTCATGGCCAAACGGCTGGAGGAGGCCGGGGCCGCCGCCATCATGCCCGCCGCCGCGCCGATCGGCTCGGGTCTGGGCATCCAGAACCGGGTCAATGTGCGGTTGATCGTTGAACAGGCCGGCGTGCCGGTTCTGGTCGATGCCGGGGTCGGCACCGCGTCGGACGCCACCATCGCCATGGAACTGGGCTGCGACGCCGTGCTGATGAACACCGCCATCGCCGGGGCGCGCGACCCGATCGGCATGGCCCGGGCCATGAAACACGCGGTCATCGCCGGTCGCGAGGCCTATCTGGCCGGGCGGATGGCCAAACGGATGTACGCTGATCCGTCCTCGCCCCTGGCCGGCCTGATCTAGGGCCGCACCGGGCCTGAAGGGTCTTGGCGCAACGATGGTTGCGGTCCATGGTCGGCGCAACGGGGGAGATGCGCATGCGACCAATGCTTCTGGCGGGGGTGGCGCTGGCCGCCATCGTGGTTGGACCTGCAGCTGTGGCCGATGCGACGGCGGACCGGGTCGTGCGCGACCTGATCGAAAATCCCTCGATCTGCGGCGATCCGAACCGTCCTTATGATGTCGTGACCGGGGCACCGGTCGCCGACATGGTCATGGTGCCCGGGATCGGGACCGACCATATGGCGGTGGACGCCAACGCGGAGGCCCAGGCCTGGTTCGACTACGGGATCCAGCTGCGCTGGGCCTTCCAGCACACGGAATCGGTCCGGGCCTTCCAGAAAGCGCGTCTGCTCGACCCGTCGTGCGGTATGTGTGCCTGGGGCGAGGCCTGGGCGATGGGCCCCAACCTCAACGGTAGCGGCACGGCGGATGAGGTCGATCCCGCGGCCCTCAAGATCGCCCGAGACGCCCGTCGTCTGGCCCGCGACGCCTCGCTGCAGCAGCGCCGGATGATCGACGGCCTGCTCCAGCGCTATTCGGGACGCAGGGCCAGCCGGCCCGACCGGTTCGCGCGGGTGATGGACCGCCTCGCACGTGACAATCCCGATGACGTCAACCTGGCCGCCATCGCCGCCGATGCCTGGATGCTCAAGGCCGAGGACTGGTGGAACAAGGACGGTACGCCCAAGGATCCCGGTATTGCCCGGGCCATGACGATTCTGGAGGCCGCGCTGGCCAGGGCTCCGGACGATCCCGGGGCCATCCATCTCTACATTCACCTGACCGAATGGTCGGCCGATCCGCACAAGGCCATCCCGTATGGAGAACGGCTGGCCGAACTGGCTCCGGGGGCCAGTCATCTGGTGCATATGCCCTCCCACACCTTCTTCCGGGTCGGCCGCTATCGCGACGCCATGATGTCCAATGTCGCCGCCGTGGCGCTGGACCGCCAGTATGACGGCCAGGCCTTCCCGCCCGGCGGTGTGCCCGGCATGCCGCTGCATGGCCACAACATCCATTTCGGCATGGGCGGTGCCCTGATGGCCGGTGGGGCCGAGGAGGGGCTGAAGCTGGCTGACTGGTTCCTGACCGTGTTCGCCGACATTCCGGCCGACAACCTGTGGCGTCAGATTACGGCCAATGACGCCTACGCCCTGTACGGCCGCTTCGGGACGCAGGCCCAGGTCGAGGCGCTGGAGGAGCCGTCCGTGGCCAATCCGCTGCAGCGCGTCAGCTGGCGCTATGGCCGGGGCGAGGCCGCCAGCCGTCGCGGAGACGCGGCCGCTGTGCGTGCCGAGATTGCCGCGATCCGGGCGATCCGCGGGACCCCGGCCTTCGCAACCGGTCCCAGGGCCGAGGCGCGCGCCAGCTTCTCCGAGCTGTTCCAGCGTGTCCTTGAGGGGCGCGCGGCCATGATTGAAGGCAACACCGAGGCCGCCATCGCAGCCTTTACCCGGGCCGCGGCCCTGCAGGCTGAAGGCGGTGACGAAGGCGGGGATCCGCCCGCCATCTGGTATCCCACCCGTCGCAGCCTGGCCGCCGCCATGCTGGCCGGCGGCGATGCGGCAGGGGCCAAGGCCAAGGTCGAGGAACTGCTCAAGGACTGGCCCAATGATCCCTACAGCTATTTCGTGCTGTCGGAGGCCGAGACGGCGCTGGGAAATGAGGCCGCCGCGGCCGAAGCCCTGCGACATGCCCGGGTGGAATGGATGGGTGGAGAGATGAGTCTCGCGGAAGCCTGATCTGGCCGCCGGTCGAGCCCCCGGCCGGATCAGGGCGCAAGCACCGCCGCCCGCCTAGCCCTCTTTGGCCTCGGTGATCAGCCGGGCGAGGTCGGCCGGGTTGTTGGTGCCCGTCACCTTGCCGTTGATGAAGAAGGTGGGCGTGCCTTCCAGCCCCATGGCCGCAGCCCCGGTATGGATGTCGGCCAGCAGGCGAGAGGTATCGGCCGTGGCCATGGCTGCCCGGGCCCGTTGCAGGTCGATGCCACTGGCAACCAGGATGCGATCGATGCCGTCGATGGACAGGGCCGACTGGGCCATCAAGGCCTGATGGACCGCCAGATATTTGCCCTGGGCGTGGGCCGCAAGAGCCGCGCGGGCGGCGTACTGGGAGGTGATGACCTCGCCCTGATCCAGCACCGGCCATTCGCGGAAGACAAAGCGCACGTCCGGATTGGCCTCCATGAGCTTCAGATACTCCGGGGCGGCCATCTTGCAGTAGGGGCAACGGTAGTCGAAGAATTCAGTCACCGTGACGCGGGCGTCGACGGGCCCGAAGGCCGGTTCGCCCGGAGCCGGGGCCAGCACTGCGGGGTTGCGGGCGACCGCAGCATTGATACCCGAGGTCCGGTCCGCCCGCGCGGCGACGTCACGCGCGGCGACCACCTCGTCCAGCACCTGGGGATGGGCCAAAAGATAGGCCCGGACCCGCCCGCCGAAATCCGCGCCCGTCAGATAGGGCGCACCGGCCAGACCGAGGGCCACGACCGAGATCGTCAGGGCCGCGAGTCCGGCCCGGTTTCCACTGAACCAGCTAAGGGGCGTCAGTGTCGGCGACTTCGGGGCGGAGTCGGGAGCGTCGTCGGTCATGCAGGGTCCTGGCTCGAAAAAATCAACCGGCATCGGCGGGAATGACCCGCACGGGCCGGTCGCGGCGATAACGTTCGTCGGCGGCGTCGATGTCGTCCTGGGTCGCGCCCGAGGCCAAGACGATGTCCATGGCCCGGATCCATTCGGTTGAACCCCGGGGCAGCATGTCGCGGGCGCGCAGGGCAAATTGGGTCGCCTGGTCCTGGCGACCCTCGGCGAAATACAGTTCTGCCGTGGCCAGCCGGGCCTCACCGTCCTTGCCCTGGCTGGCATAGGCCTGCGACAGCAGTCGCCAGGCGAGGGTGTTGTCACGCTCCAGCGCCGTGGCCCGTTTAAGCTCGATGACGGCCTGCTCCAGCTGGCTCATGTCATTGGTCTCGATCAGGGCGTGGGCGAGGTTGATACGCAGAAGGGGCGCGTCCGGCTTCAGGTCGATGGAGCGCTGATGGGCCTCGATAGCCTCGACCGGGCGAGCCTCCTCAAACAGGATCTGTCCCTTCAGTTCCCAGAAATACGGGTTGTCGGGCTGTTCGACGATGAAGGCATCTACGGCTGCCAGGGCGCGATTGGTCTGGCCATCGCGATACCAGGCGATCGCCCGGGCATAGCGTCCGGGAAGCGAGGTGTCCGTAGACGGATAGGTCCGCAGTGTCTGGTTGGGCGGGTCCATGAAGGCGTGGATCTTGGCCAGGACCAGCGCGTGCTGGGCAATCCGCTCGGGGCTGTCGACATGGTTGTAGTTGGGAGCCTCGCTGACCAGTCGGCGCAGGTTTTCGATCCGGGCCGAGGACAGGGGGTGGCTGCGGAAGAAGGGGTAACGACGGGCATCCGAGAAGACTTCCTGCGAGCGGAAATTCTCGAAGAATTCGACCAGGCCGCGCCCGGACTCCCCGGCGGCGTCCAGGGCGTGCGCGGCGGAATTGTCGGCCTCGCCTTCCTGCTGGGAAATGTATTTCAGACTGCCCAGGGCCCCGAAATAGGAGCTCGAGCCCAGTAGGGCGGCACCGGCCGTGGGTGAGCCCGCGGCGATGGCCAGGGCCCCGAGCGCCATGCTCATGATCATCGGCTGCATGCCCGCGTCACGCGCGCCGTCTCTCAGCGTATGCCGGTTCTTGATGTGGCCCGCCTCGTGGGCGATCACGCCGAGCAGCTCATTGGCGCTGCGGGTTTTCAGAATCAGGCCGGTATTGACGCCCAGCACCCGTCCCGGGGTGGCAAAGGCGTTCAGCTCGTTGTCTCCGACCAGCAGGATCTCGATCTCGGACGGTTCCAGGCCGATGGCCGCGAACACCGGATCAGACCATTCACGGATGATGCCTTCGATTTCAGTATCGCGGATCGCGCTCTGAGCCGCCGCCGGTCCGGCGACCGCGACCGTCAGGGTGACGGCGGTCGCGGCGGCCAGGAACCGGGAAAGGACGCGGGGAAGCCAGGTCAAGGTCTACTCCTTACGACTGACGCCCCCGTCTTCGTCGATGACAATCTAGCGCCGTCCGGTCAGCGACGCCACCATCCGCGCTTGGCCTTGGCCGGCGGGGCGACGATCTGGTTCGGATCGTCCCCGATGATGGCGGCGATGTCGACCGGGGCCACAGCGGCGGCAACCGGTTCCGGTTGCGGTTCCGGGGCGGCTTCCGGCTCGGTAACGGCGGCCTCGGCCGGGGTTACGTCCAGCTCGACGGGCGCACCGGCCGGCTCGACCTCATTGGGCTCGACGACAGACTCGTCGGTCGTTGCCGTTGCGGAGGTCTTGCGACGCACGCGACGACGCTTGGGCTCGGGCGCGATGACCGGCACGACCTCCTCGGTGGCGACGGTGGCGACGGTGGCCATCGGAGTCTCGGAAGACCCTTCCGGCGGCATGCCTTCGCCTGTAGCGCGGGCCTCGACCTTTACGTCCCGGGGCTCGTCACCGCCTGCAGCGCGATCACGGCCACGCCCGCGGCCGCGACGGCGACGCGAACGACCGCCTTCGCGGTCACCGGTTTCGCCCTCGGAACGCTCGCCCTGCTCGCTGTCAGCGTCGCGAACGGGACGCGCGGCCGCAGGGGCGTCGTCTTCGCTCTCGGCGCGCGGAGCCGGGTTGATCGGGTCGAACCAGACGTAGGGATCGTCCAGCGACGGCGTGCGCCCACGGACCCAGGTGAAGCCGTCGCGATCGCCTTCCTCGCGAACACGGCGTCCGCCACGGCGACCACGGCGACGGCGGCGTGCGCCCTCACTGTCGTCGTCCTCGGCACCGGCGGCGGCAGGTTCTTCGCCCTCGACGCCCTCGACCGGGCCGGTCTCTTCATCACGGCGACCACCGCGACGGCGACGACGGCCACGCCCGCGACCGGAATCACCGTCTGCACGGGCCGTATCGGCATCGTGGCGTTCAGCGCGGGCGCGCGGGGCGTCATCATCGGTGTCTTCGGCGGCGAGGGCGTCGTCCTCGAAGATCTCGTCCTCATCTTCCTCATCGTCGTAGGCGTTGTCGTCGAAGTCGTCGGTCAGGTCGGGCAGGGCGACGGCCCCGTCCTCGGGAACGAAGTCCTCGTTGGTCTCGGTGCGTTCGACCGCATGCTCGCCCTGGGCGAGGCTGTCGTCGATCAGCACGACCACGTGCAGGCCGCGCTGTTGGGCGAGCCGCTGCAGATAGTCGCGCTTGTGATTGAGGATGTAGAGGGCGACGGCGGTGCAGACGCGCAGGTTGATCGATCCCGCGCCCCCCTTGCCGGCCTCGATGTCGACGGCGCGCAGGATCATCAGCGCGGCCGATTCGGCCGAACGGATGCGGCCCGAGCCCTGGCAGTGCGGGCAGACCTCGGTGGCCCCCTCGATCACGCCGAGACGGCGGCGCTGACGGCTGATCTCCATCAGGCCGAAGCCGGAGATGCGCCCCATCTGGATGCGGGCCCGGTCGTGCGACAGGGCGTCCTTGAGAATCTTCTCGACCGTGCGGTTGTTCTTCGACTCATCCATGTCGATGAAGTCGATGACCACGAGGCCGGCGAGATCGCGCAGGCGCAGCTGACGGGCAGCCTCGACAGCGGCTTCGCAGTTGGTCTTGAAGGCAGTCGCCTCGACGTTGCGTTCCTTGGTCGACTTGCCCGAGTTGACGTCGATGGCCACCAGGGCCTCGGTCTGGTTGATGACCAGATAGCCGCCCGACTTCAGCGGCACGACCGGCTGGTGGATCTGCGTCAGCAGTTCCTCGATGCCGTTGGCGGCGAACAGGGGCTTGGAGCCCTGGTACAGGTGAACCTTCTTGGCTTGGGAAGGCATCAGCACGCGCATGAAGTCGCGCGCCTCCTTCCAGCCCTCGACACCCTCGACCTGGATGCCGTCGAAATCCTTGTCGAACATGTCGCGCACGGCGCGGCGGACGAGGTTTTCCTCCTCATAGATGATCGAGGGGGCGTTGGAGCTGAGGGTGGTTTCGCGGATCGTTTCCCACAGACGCAGCAGATATTCGTAATCGCGCTTGATCTCGGCCTTGGTGCGTTTGGCACCGGCCGTGCGGATGATCAGCCCCATGCCGTGCGGTACGTCCAGGGCCTGGGCCGCGGCCTTCAGGCGTTTGCGGTCGGTGGCCTGGGTGATCTTGCGCGAGATGCCGCCGCCCTTGCCGGTGTTGGGCATCAGCACGCAGTAGCGGCCGGCCAGCGACAGCCAGGTGGTCAGGGCGGCACCCTTGCCGCCGCGCTCGTCCTTGACGACCTGCACCAGCAGGATCTGGCGGCGCTTGATCACGTCCTGGATCTTGTAGCGACGCATCAGGCGGCGCTTCAGACGCTCCTCGTCGGCCATGCCGCCTTCGTGGTCGCCGTCGTCGCTTTCACGGCCGAGGTCGTCGTGATCGTCGTCGTCCGTCGCCGCCTCGGCCATGATGGCTTCGCGGTCGGCGACCGGGATTTGATAATAATCCGGATGGATTTCGTTGAAGGCGAGGAAGCCGTGGCGGTTGCCGCCGTATTCGATGAAGGCGGCCTGCAGGCTGGGCTCTACGCGGGTGACCTTGGCGAGGTAGATGTTGCCGCGAAGCTGGCGGCGGGCCTTCGACTCGAAGTCGAATTCCTCAATCTGGCGTCCCTCGACGATCGCAACGCGGGTCTCTTCCGCGTGTGCCGCATCGATAAGCATGATCTTTGACATGGATGGTCTCTCTCTGGCGCGCTCGGCCGGACGCCGGGAAACGGGTCCCGGAGGTCAAGGCGGCTCGCCGAATGGAATTGAAGGCGCACGCAGGCGTCATCCCGTCGCCGCGGCCCGAACCAATGTCGGGACCGGTGGCGAGGCCTGTGAAATCAGACCGGGTGGGGGCGCAGGCGGAAAAGCCCATGGGGTTCAGTACGGTCCTGGAACCGGACGCGCCGGTTACGGCGGCGTCCCGGGTCCGGTCGTCAAATCGCCAGGCCAGGCCCGAGCGATCTTCGGATAGGTGAAAGTCAGCGCCGCGAGGAGGGCGCGTCCGGACCTGGAGGGCAGGGGACGCGATCATTCGCATGCGCGGCGGACCATACGCACGCCGGACGCGAATGAAAAGCACCAAGGCCTTAACGGAATCCAAGGGACCTTCGGGCAGGGTGGCGATAACCGATAAGGTGGGTTGCCGTCAGAATGTACGGAATGTTGCGACTGGAACTGTCCCGGTGGGGCGCGCGTGAGTGGACGATGACGGCTTTGGCCTTCGTCGTGTTCTGCTTTGGCGTGCTGGCAGCCGGGCGTGGCCTGGCCGCCGGAACCGCCGGCGAAGTCCTGCGCCTGCGCTTCGGCGGCGACGCCGAACGCACCCGGGTCGTCGTCGATCTGGATCACAACACCCGCGGTGCCGTGGTTTCCAGCGGCTCGGATGGCCGGGTGGTCGTGGCCCTGACCGGGGTCTCGCCGCACGGGCAGATGGGCGGGGCCGGCACCGGCCTGGTGCGCGACTATCGGGTCACCGCCCGAGGCGGGGCTTCGCGCATCGAGTTGACCCTGGCCACCGGGGCCGAGATTGAGCGTCGCTTCCTGCTGCCGCCCGGCGACGGCGTGGCCCACTATCGCTATGTCATCGACCTGCGCAGCACCGGCCGTGCCCCGGTGACGCGCCGCGCCGCCGCCCCGAGCCCGACACCGCGCGGTTCGGCCCCGGCCGAGCGGCCGTTGATCGTGATCGACGCCGGCCACGGCGGCCGCGACCCCGGGGCCCGCGGGTCCCATGTCAACGAGAGCGCCGTCACCCTGGCCGCCGCCCAGGCGCTGAAGGCCGAGCTGGAGCGGACCGGTCGTTACCGTGTGCGGCTGACCCGCGACAACGACAGCTATGTCGGCCTGTACCGACGGGTCGAGATCGCCCGCGCCGCCGACGCCGACCTGTTCATCAGCCTGCACGCCGACGCCGGGTCCGACCCGGCCACGCGCGGGGCCAGCGTCTACACATTGTCCGAACAGGGGGCCGGCCGGGCCGTGCGCGAGTTCACCCGCGGCGACAACTGGCACCGCGAACTGCGCCTGCCGGGCCGCGACCCCTCGGTCGACCGTATCCTGCTCGACATGACCCAGCGCACCACCCAGAACCGCTCGGCCCAGCTGGCGCGGACCCTGCTGGGCGGGCTGGAGGAGGCCGACCATCCGATGCTGCGCCGCAGCCATCGCGACGCCGGCCTGGCCGTGCTGCTGGCCCCCGACGTGCCTGCCGTCCTGCTGGAGATGGGGTTCATCACCAATCCCGAGGACGAGCAGACCCTGAACGACGAGCGCGGCCGCCGCCGCCTGATGCGGGCCGTGGCCGGCGGCATCGACCGCTATTTCCGCGACCCGTCCGGGTCGATGCAGATGGCCTCGACCGGGGCCAGCGGCCAGCCCTAGGAAATCAGCTCACGCCCGGAGGACGAACCGGGGGACGGGGCTCAATCCGGTTCGTCGGCACACTCCGGCGGCGGCACAATGCCCTGTTCGATCAACGACTGGCGGGCGCGAGCATATTGCTCGGGCCCGCAGCGATTGCCGCCGTCGGCATAGACCAGCCGCCAGGCCTCTGTATTTACGGCGTTCTTCCAATCGATCACCGGCTGCATGAGGACCATCATCCGCGCATAGGCACGCTGCTCGGGATTGGGTGGCGGTGGGCGGTGGGCGGGACGGGGTCTGGGCAATCTGGTCCTCCATTGTTGTTGGCCCGCGGTCTGGAGGCTCCGCCTACTGGCTGCTACGCGCCGCCCTTCGGGTCGATCCGACGCGGGCTGACGGGCATGCGAAGTCCACCCGCGCCGGAGGGCGCGAGGGGCGGGAAGGCGGCGGAGCGCCGGGCCGGGGCCCGGAGACATTTTGAGACTAACCGTTTCGACCCTGGCCGACGCTCCGCGCGGAGATTGGGCGGAAGCTTGCGTCGGGTGGCGGTCTTATCGCCTTACCGCAGCGCCTCCGGCGGGCGGGCCGGGCTTGCATCCCCGGTCCCCGGACCGGACGGGTATCCCCCCCGTCCCTGGCCCCGCTTGTCCGCATCCCGCCGCCAGAGCACGCAAGGCCTCTGCGCCTCCCCGTGCGACGGAACAGGGGGAGTCTAGCGCAGGCCGGACGGGCGGCGGGTTTTCAGGGGCGGAAATTTGAAAAGGGGCGGGGGAGCAAGGAGTTGGGGTGAGGTGGGGTGCGAGGTTAGGGGGGCGGGCGAAGTATCGGCGGTGCTGGCAACGACGGACCAGGCCGGACCCGCCGCGCGGTGGCATGGATTGACAGCGCGCCCCTGTGGTGACCAGCGTTATGTGACCGCAGCGGGCGGCCGGAATGGCCTTGCGGGAAAAACACCATGGCGTCTGGATTCAGACTTGCTGCCATCATCAGCCTGGTGCTGGCGGCGTCGGTTGCGATTGGGATCGCTCATGCGGGCGAGCCGATACCCGGGGTCGATATCTACCTTGGCAAAAACCCCGGTGGTCGGGCGATCGTGGTTGCGACCACGGACCGGGAAGGTCGGTTCTCGGCCCAGGTGAGGGTGGAGCCGGGCGAATATGCGGTCACCACAGCCTGCGCGCCGCGACGGCCGTGCCGGCCGAACCGGTTGCTGACCCTCAGTGTTGATGGACGTGAGATCCGGCCAAACACCAGGGGAATCCACTTGTTTCCGGTCGGTTCGAGTCTGGGCACGGTGATGATCAGCGGTCGGGTTGAGACCCTGGAAGCGACATCGACACCGCGATAGCCGGGGCTGCGGGGCCGGCGGGTATTCGCCTCTGATCATTCAAGCTGGAGAGACCGGGATGAAACTGTTCGTCGCCATCGTCGCCGCCCTGCTGCTGGGCGCTTCCGTCGCCCATGCGGAGCCCGGCACCCCCATTCAGGGGATTCCGGTCGGGCTCGAGGGTGACCCCGGGAGCATCGTCGCCCCTCGGGTGACCGATCGCGAGGGCAATGTCGTGTTCGCCGACCTGGCCCCCGGCCGCTACGCTGTCTTCATCCCGGATGCGTCCCGGCTTCAGGCTCCGATACGCCTCCGCATCAGCGCCGACGTCTCGACACTTCGAATCCAGAACTACGTCATTGTCGCACAACCCGGGCGCGGGCGGGCCTACGCCCTCGACGACAGGGGGCAAAGGCTGGTGGTGACAATCCCCCGGGCCGGTGGCCGCATCGCGATCAATGTCTCGTCGATCTTCGACCGCTGGGGGCGCGGGGGTCAGACGCCTCGCTAGCTGACCGCTTCGCAGGTCAGCAATCCACTGACATCAACACCATCGCCTCCAGTCTTCGGTCATCACCATCTGGGTAGTGACTTTAAGCTAATCAAATCAAATACATTCAAACCAGAGCATTTCATTTTCTGTGTGGCCTAAATATTATGTTTGACAAATATTCATTGCAGGTCGAGCGTTCAAAACTGGTGTGAATAGTTGTCACTTCCCGCGACTTGTCTCCGGGATTCGAGTCCAGTTTTCGGTTCCTCCAGTCTGGTTCAATGCCCATGATCGTTCTGACTCCGAGCCGACGCTGGGTGCTGACCGGCACGACGCTGGCCCTGACGGGAGTCGCCGGACCGGTGCTGTCGCAGGAGCGCGCCGGCTATGACGGGCTCAAAAAGACCATCGCCGTCGACCTGTTCCGGGCCACCGAGGCCGTCGGTGGTTCGGTTACGGCGGACGGCATGACCGCCATGTTGATTCAGGCCCTGGTCGGGGACGGTCGATTCCTGGTGATCGAAGGGGGCGACGGTGGCCCTATGGCGGCCAGCGCCATCGTGCGTGGTGCCGTGACCAAATATGAACCCGCAGCCGGGGGCGGTGGACTGAGTATCAGTGGCGGCCCGCTGGGCGGCCTGCTGGGCGGTCGCGCCGGCACCCGCAGCCAGACCGCCGTCATCGAGATCGCGCTCAGGCTGGTCGACACTTCGACCGGTCAGGTCATTTCGACGTCCAGCGCCGAGGGCCGCGCCTCGTCGCGCACCACCGAGGCCGGACTGGTCGAGAGCTACGGCGGGGCGCGACTGGGCGGCGAGATCTTCCGCACCACGCCGATCGGCCAGGCCGGCCAGGACGCCATCGTCCGGGCTGTGGACCAGATCGCCTCGGGCATGCGCAGGGTCACTTGGTCGGCCATCGTCGTCGATGCGGGCCCGTCCGGCGTCTATCTGAACGCGGGAACCGACCGGAATGTAGTGCCGGGCATGACGCTGAGCGTCTGGCGTCCGGGCCGCACCCTGACCGACCCCGGCACGGGCGAGGTGCTGGACGTCGAAATGAGCCGGATCGGGCGGGTGCAGGTCGCAACCGTGCGTGATCGTCTGTCCATCGCCACCGTGACCGAGGGCGGCGAGCCCATGC
>NZ_JAQSDK010000007.1 GCF_029945885.1 Brevundimonas sp. | reverse complement strand
TCCGCCAGGTGATCCGCTATCTGTCCGGCCAGGGCATCGGCGTGCTGATCACCGACCACAATGTGCGCGAGACGCTGGAAATCATCGACCACGCCACGATCATCTCGGGCGGGGCGGTGCTGTTCGAGGGCGCGGCCCAGGACATCATCCGCGATCCCGAGGTCCGCCGGGTCTATCTGGGCGACATGTACGGCTGACGATCGCGCGTTCGCCGCTCGTTAACCGCTTCGCGGCATTCTGCCCTCAGCAAGTTTCGGGCCACGCCCGGTGGCGAGGCTGGGGGAGCTATCCGAAGTGATCGGTCAGAGGCTTGAGGTACGGCAGGGCCAGGGTCTGGTCATCACGCCCCAGCTGCAGCAGGCGATCAAATTGCTGCAGCTGTCGAACCAGGAACTCGACGCCTTCGTCGAGGCCGAGATCGAGCGTAATCCCCTGCTGTCGCGCGAGGAGGTCGAGGCCGACGCCGCGGACGCTCCGGCCGAAACTGTATCCACCGACGGCGCTGAACTGAGTTTTGAGGACGGCCGGGCCCAGGACGGCGAGCGCACGCTGGATGCCCGCGAGGACGACGTCTACGGCGACGCCACCCAGGGCGAGCGCGCCACCGACCGGATGGCCGACGAGGCCCAGCCGGGTCTGTCCGACTGGTCGCGGGCCGGCAAGGGCGGCTCCATCGCCGACGGCGAGGGCGGGGAACGCCCCGACCGCCACGATCTGACCCTGTGGGAGCATCTGCAGGCCCAGGCCTCATCGGCCGGCTTCGACACCACCGACCATGCCATCGCCCTGGCCCTGATCGACGGGGTCGACGAGGGCGGCTATCTGCGCGCCGATCTGGACGAGATCGCCGAGCGGCTGGGCTGCAGCATCGAGCGTATCGAGGCTGTCCTGGTCCTGTGCCAGGGTTTCGAGCCCACAGGGGTGATGGCCCGTTCGGTGCCCGAATGCCTGAAGCTGCAGCTGGTTGAACGTAATCGCTTCGACCCGGCCATGGCGGCCCTGCTCGACAATCTCCAGCTCCTGGCCCGCCACGACCTGTCGGCCCTGCGCAAGGCCTGCGGTGTCGACGCCGAGGATATGGCCGAGATGATTTCGGAGCTGAAGGCCCTGACGCCCCGGCCGGGGGCCGGTTTCGGCGGTGATCCGGCCCAGACGGTGATTCCCGACGTCCACGTCCGGCCCGATCCGGCCGGCGGCTGGCGGATCGAACTGAATGCCGACAGCCTGCCGCGCCTGCTGATGGACAAACGCTATCACGGGGTGGTGGCCGCCGGTGCCCGCTCGGACACGGAGAAGGCCTTTGTCGCCGACTGCGCCGCCCAGGCCAGCTGGCTGGTCAAGTCGCTGGATCAGCGGGCCCGGACCATCCTCAAGGTCTCGTCCGAGATCGTGCGCCAGCAGGATGCCTTCCTGGCCTTCGGCGTGGAATTCCTGCGCCCGCTGAACCTCAAGACCGTGGCCGAGGCCATCGGCATGCACGAATCAACCGTCAGCCGGGTCACCTCGAACAAATACGTCTCGACCCCGCGCGGTGTGTTCGAGCTGAAATTCTTCTTCACCGCCGCCATCCAGTCGTCGGACGGCGGGGCTCTGCATTCGGCTGAGGCCGTCCGCCATCGCATCAAGGCGATGATCGACGCCGAAGGCCGGGACGGGGACATCCTTTCCGACGACCGGATCGTCGAAATCCTCAGTGAGGCCGGAATCGACATCGCCCGGCGCACGGTCGCCAAATACCGTGAGGCCCTGCGGATTCCGTCGTCGGTCGAACGCAAGCGGATGCTGCGCACCGGCTGAGTTCGACCCTTTCGGCGACCACAAAAAAGTGATGCCCGTTGACACCAAACGCGGTCAGTTGCGTTGTGTGGTCATGCAGATTCAGGTCAGCGGTAAGCACGTAGATGTCGGCGACGCGTTAAGCTCGCGCATCACCCTTGAGCTCCAGGATGGAGTTGGCAAATATTTCGAACGCGGCGGCTCGAAGGCCGAGGTTGTGGTGTCCAAGGACGGCTACGGCTTCAAGGTCGACTGCTGGGTTCGCCTCGCCTCCGGCGAGGTCATCGTCACCTCGGGCCAGGGCGGCGACGCTCAGGCGGCCTTCACCGAAAGCCTCGAAAAGCTTGAGAAGCGGGTTCGCCGTTACAAGCGTCGGCTGAAAAACCATCATGCCGGACCCAAGGGCCTGTCGCCCGAGAAGTCCGAAAACGCCGCCCGTGAGGTGGCGTCCATGACGGTGTTCCGCAATCCGGACACCGTAGAGGATGAGGAGTTCGGCGACTCGAGCCGGGCCGACGAACCGCCGCCGGTCGGCATGGTCATCGCCGAGACCGAGGCGGAAATTCGCACGCTGACGGTCGGCCGGGCGGTGCTGGAACTGGATATGACCGGCTATCCGGTGGTTCTGTTCCGCAATGCCGCCCATGGGGGGCTGTCGGTCGTCTATCGTCGGCCGGACGGCAATGTCGGGTGGATCGATCCTGAACGGACCCGGGCGGTCAATGGACACCGTTCTGTAAACGGTTCTGGATCATAGTGCTTTCCCTGAGGGGGTGGAGCGTCTAAACGGCGCCCGCCCTTCTGGGAAATGATGGCGTAAGAGTCGGGGTTTCGATGGATATCGGTGAGTTGCTTGCCCGGGACGGTGTCGTCTTGCGCAGCGGTGCGTCGTCGAAGCGACAGGCCCTTCACGTGGTGGCCGAGGCTGCCGCCGTGTCTCTGGGTCTGCCCGAGGCGCGGATCATGGAGGCCCTGCTTGAGCGCGAGGCGCTCGGATCGACGGGGCTGGGGTCCGGCGTTGCCGTACCGCACGCCCGGATCGAGGGTCTGGATCACGTTCTGGCCGTCTTTGTCCGCCTCGATACGCCGGTGGCCTTCGGGGCCGTCGATGATCGCCCCGTCGACCTGTTGTTCGCCCTGTTTGCCCCGCCCCGTGCCGGGGCCGAGCATCTGAGGGCCCTGGCCGCCGTTTCACGCGCCCTGCGCTCGCCCGAACTGCGTGAGCATCTGCGCAAGGCCCGGACCCCGGACGCCATCCACGCCCTGTTTGTGCGCGAAGCCCCGGCAACGGCGGCCTGACGCGATTTCCGGCCCCGGCCGGGGTCGGGCTCCGCCGGGTCGGTTCCGCGCCCCAGGGGCGGGTTCAGGCCGGTTTGCGTGGCGGTGCGCGGCCGCAGGCCGTCAGTGGACCGAAACCGGCTCCAGTTCATGGGCGACGGCCGCCGCAAAGGCCGTCTCTCGGTCCATCATCACGGCCAGGCGCTCGCCATCGGCCCCGTGCACGGCGAACAGAATCTGGTCGGGCTGGATCTCGAGGCCCTTGATCTCGGTGATCGGCGTATTGGCCAGGATGTCAGCGGCCTTGATCGCGCGCACATAGACGAGATCGGGCGCGCCCAGTCCGGCAAAATCTTCCTTGGTCATCACGATCGGCGGCATGGGTGCGCCTCCTTACTCTTTACTGAACGCTCGCGGGCGCGGGCGGTTCGACGGTCGTGCCGTCGATATTGAAACGAGACGGGTTCAGCCCGCCGAAATCGGAATGCGCTGCACAATGACGGCGTCATCGGGCCGGCGCAGGTCGACGTGCAGCAGGCCGTGCTCCAGTCGGGCGGCCTCGACCTCGAGTCCGTCCGCCAGCACGAAGCTGCGAACAAAGCCGCGACCGGCGATGCCGCGGTGCAGGAAGGCCGGTTCGGCCTTGCCCGGATCCTCGCGCTTGCCGGTGATCGTCAGCTGCCGGCCCTCGAGTGTGATGCTCAGATCGTCAGGCGCGAATCCGGCCACGGCCAGGCTGATTCGAACCGAGGCCTCGCCGCGCTGTTCGACATTGTACGGGGGATAGCTTTCGGCGGCGGCCCGGGCGGCCCGGTCGATCAGGGCCCGGGTATGATCGAAGCCCAGCAGAAAGGGGCTGTCGAACAGGATGGTGCGTGTCGTCATATCAAGGCCCTCGCAGAAGCGACCTCAGCCATGAGCCCCCCGGAATCGGCGAGGCATGGGCTGAAGACCCTAGATGGTGAGGGGGGCGGGACAGGTCAACCTGCGCCGAAATGGACGAAGGCCCCGCGGTTTCCCGCGGGGCCTTCGATGGTGGAGCTTAGCGGAGTCGAACCGCTGACCTCTTGCATGCCATGCAAGCGCTCTACCAGCTGAGCTAAAGCCCCGAACCTTTCGGTCGGTACGCCGTGTCCCGAAGAGATGGGGTGCGGCGAGGCGGCGGAACCTATGTCAGGGCCTTTCAGGGATCAAGCCCGGTTCCGCCATTTATTTTCACCCCCGTTCAAACCCCCGTCTGACGGGGTGAACGGGACCTGGAATCAGTCCTCGTCCTTGACCGGTTTGGCCACGGCACCGTTGAAGGCGTCGTCGTCCTCGTCCTCGATGAAGGGTACGGAATCGTCGTCGTCGTCGTCGTCGTCGAGGACGTCGTCATCATCGCCGTCGGTGGTATTCATGCCGGCTTCTTCCGAGGCCTCGGCCGCCGTGTCGTCGTCGTCGTCAGGGGTCACGATCGGCTCGTGGCCTTCCTGGTCGATTTCCGGCGTCGCGACCGTATCGTCCTCGTCGTCATCGTCCGACTCGGGCTTCTTGACCACGACCTCTTCGGTCTCGGCGTCGTCGGCGGGGTAGCCGCCCGGACGACCGCGACGGCTGCGCAGCTTCAGCGCCTCCTCGGGATCGAATTCGTGCGCGCATTTGGGGCAGTGCGCCGGACGGCGGCCCAGATCGTAGAATTTGGCCTGGCAGTTCGGGCAGACCTGCTTGGCACCCAGTTCGGGATTGGCCACGGATGATACCTTTGGCAGGGGGTTGGAATTCGGGCGCGTCCCTTGCCACTCCGGAGCCCCGCTGTCAAAAGCCATCTTCGCGCCGCCGCCTCCGGGCCATGGTCGTCCGTCCACCATAAGAGAGCGCTGCGGGTGCCCACCCCCTTGAAATTGACCGCCCGCCCGAGCCCGCCGCTGGCGGGTGTCGTCCGTGCGCCGGGCGACAAATCAATCTCGCACCGGGCGCTGATCCTGGGGGCGATGGCCACCGGCGTGACCGAAATTGACGGCCTGCTGGAAGGCGAGGACATCCTGGCCACGGCCCGGGCGGTTGAAGCCTTCGGCGCGACCGTCGAACGACCGGGTGACGGCCACTGGCGCGTCACCGGCCAGGGCGGGTTCAGACAGCCCGCCGGCGTGATCGACTGCGGCAATGCCGGCACCGGGGTGCGGCTGCTGATGGGGGCGGCGGCGGGGTATCCGATCACGGTAACCTTCGACGGCGACGCGAGCCTGCGGAAACGGCCGATGGGGCGGGTCATGGATCCTCTGCGGGACATGGGGACCCGTTTCGACGCCGCCCGCCTGCCGGCCGGTCAGACGGGCGGGGCCCTCGCGGCGCTCGACTATATCCAGACGGTCGCCTCGGCCCAGGTGAAGTCGGCGATCCTGCTGGCCGGCCTCAACGCCGATGGCGTCACCTCGGTGACGGAGTCGGTGAAGAGCCGCGATCATACCGAACGGATGCTGCGCGCCTTCGGGGCTGTGGTGTCTGTCGAGGCGTCCGGATCTGGGTGGCGCGTCCGCCTACAAGGGGGGCAGCCATTGACCGGGACGGCCATTTCCGTCCCCGGCGATCCATCGTCCGCCGCCTTCCCCCTGGCCGCCGGCCTGATCGTGCCCGGCTCGGAGGTCACCGTCGAAGGGGTGATGCTCAACCCGTTGCGCACCGGCCTGTTCGACACCTGGATCGAGATGGGGGCCGATCTGACGATCGCGAACCGCCGCATGGCCGGCGGCGAAGAGATCGCTGACGTCACCGCCCGCCATTCGACATTGAAGGGCATCGTGGTCCCGCCCGAACGCGCCGCCTCGATGATCGACGAATATCCGGTCCTGGCCGCCACCGCCGCCTTCGCCGAAGGGCGCACCGTCATGCGCGGCATCGGCGAGATGCGGGTCAAGGAGAGCGACCGTATCGCCCTGATGGCCGCCGGCCTGACCGCCTGTGGCGTCACGATCGACGAGGAGCCGGAGGGGTTCACCGTCACCGGCGGCCCGGTCCGGGGTGGCGCGACCGTGACCACCCACGGCGATCATCGCATCGCCATGAGCCATCTGGTGCTGGGTCTGGCCGCGACCGAACCGGTCACCGTCGACGCGCCCGGCATGATCGCCACCAGCTTTCCGGGCTTTGAGGCGTTGATGCGCGGCCTCGGGGCCGATATCGCCACCTCTGAATGAAAAACTCCCTCATTATCGCCGTCGACGGCCCGGCCGCCTCGGGCAAGGGCACGATCGCCGCCCGGCTGGCGCAGACCTACAGCCTGCCGCATCTCGACACCGGCCTGCTGTACCGCGCGGTCGGCATGGGCCTGCTGGATCGGGACGGCGCGCTCGAGGACGAAACCCTCGCTGAAAGCGTCGCCCGCTCACTGGACGTCAGCCATCTCAGCGACACTGAACGGCTGACCAGCCGCGGAGCCGGCGAGGCGGCCAGCCGGGTCGCCGGCTATCCCGGCGTGCGCGCGGCCCTGCTCGAATTCCAGCGCACCTTTGCCGCCCGGCCCGGTGGAGCGGTGCTGGACGGCCGCGATATCGGCACCGTCATCGCCCCCGACGCTGTGGCCAAACTGTTCATCACGGCCACCCCCGAGGTGCGGGCGCGGCGGCGCTGGCTGCAACTGACCGGCCGGGGCGAGACGATCGCCTATGAGGACATGCTGGCCGATATCATCCGCCGCGACGCGCGCGACGCCGGGCGCGGCGCGGCCCCGATGGTCCAGGCGGACGACGCCGTCTTGCTGGATACGACCGATATGGATATAGAGACGGCCTTCGATGCGGCCCGCCGTATCGTCGAGGCGGCGCGCGTCCGACACGGCCTGTAAGGGTTCCGGACAAATCCAACGCGTCATTCTCGGCTTCCGCGGGCGTTCTGGCTGCTTACGTCTCGCGTCGATCGACTGGATTCCCTTTAATCTTCACCTCGCGCGGGGCCGTTCGGTCACGCGCCACAACCCATTCAGAAACCCCATAACTTCATGACCGATACACAATCCTTCACCCCCTCGCGTGACGATTTCGCCGCGCTGCTCGACGAACAACTGCAGGGCCGCGACCTTGGCGAAGGCCAGGTCATCCACGGTCTCGTCGTCGGCATCGAAAAGGACGTCGTCATCATCGACGTCGGCCTCAAGACCGAAGGCCGCATCGCGATGCGCGAATTCGGCCAGGGCGACGGCACGGCCCTGCCCAAGGTCGGCGATAACGTCGAGGTCTATCTGGAGCGCGTCGAGAACGCCCTCGGTGAAGCCGTCATCAGCCGCGACAAGGCCCGTCGCGAAGAAGCCTGGACCCGTCTGGAACTGGTGTTCGCCGAAGGCCAGCCGGTCATGGGTGCCATCGTCGGCCGCGTGAAGGGTGGCTTCACCGTCGACCTCGGCGGCGCGTCCGCCTTCCTGCCGGGTTCGCAGGTCGACATCCGCCCCGTGCGCGACGTCGCCCCGCTGATGGGCAAGGAACAGCCCTTCGCCATCCTGAAAATGGACCGTCCGCGCGGCAACATCGTCGTCTCGCGTCGTGCCATCCTGGAAGAAGCCCGCGCTGAACAGCGCACCGAGCTGGTTGGTCAGCTGCAAGAGGGTGAAGTCCGCGAAGGCGTGGTCAAGAACATCACCGACTACGGCGCGTTCGTGGACCTCGGTGGCATCGACGGCCTGCTGCACGTCACCGACATGTCTTGGAAGCGCGTCTCCCACCCGAGCCAGGTCCTGGCCGTCGGCGACACCGTCAAGGTCCAGATCGTCAAGATCAACCCGGACACCCAGCGCATCAGCCTCGGCATGAAGCAGCTGCAGTCCGATCCCTGGGACGGCGTTGAAGCCAAATATCCGGTCGGTGCCAAATATACGGGCCGCATCACCAACATCACCGACTACGGCGCATTCGTTGAGCTGGAAGCCGGCGTTGAAGGCCTGGTCCACGTCTCGGAAATGTCCTGGACCAAGAAGAACGTCCACCCCGGCAAGATCGTCTCGACCTCGCAGGAAGTCGACGTCGTGGTTCTGGATGTCGACGCCTCCAAGCGCCGCATCTCGCTGGGCCTGAAGCAGGCCCAGGACAATCCGTGGGATGCCTTCGTCGCCGCCAACCCGATCGGCTCGACCGTCGAGGGCGAGGTCAAGAACGCCACCGAATTCGGTCTGTTCATCGGCCTCGACAACGACATCGACGGCATGGTCCACCTGTCGGACCTCGACTGGAACGTCTCGGGCGAGGAAGCCATCCAGCGCTATCGCAAGGGTGAAACCGTCAAGGCCAAGGTTCTGGACGTCGACGTCGAGAAGGAACGTGTCTCGCTGGGCATCAAGCAGCTCGGCGGCGATCCGATGGAAGGCGACCCGTACAAGAAGAACCAGCAGGTTACCGTCACCGTCACCTCGATTGAGACCGGCGGCATCGAAGTCAAATTCGGTGAAGACGATGCGCCGGTCACGGCCTTCGTTCGCAAGTCCGACCTGTCGCGCGATCGTGCCGAGCAGCGCCCCGAGCGCTACGCCGTGGGTGACCGCGTCGACGCCATGATCACCGGCATCGACAAGGCCACGCGCCGCGTCTCGGTGTCGATCAAGGCCCTGGAAATGAAGGACGAGGCCTCGGCCATCGAACAGTTCGGCTCGTCGGATTCCGGCGCGTCCCTGGGCGATATCCTCGGTGCCGCCCTGCGCGAAAAGGCCGGTTCGAAGGAATAGACCTTCCAACCCGGTAGATGAAACGAGGCGGCCGGAGCGATCCGGCCGCCTTTTTCATGCGTGGAACCTGTCGGCATATGGTCTGGACGGACGATTTGTGTGCGGTTGCTGGCGGTTAACCACCTATTTGCAGCCAATTGTCGCAGAGGCCCTTTTTCCCTCGACGGGCGAAGGCTAGGGTGGGGTCGGCTGTGCAGTCGTTTTCGTCTGACGCGGCCTGGGAATGGCGAACCGGGCAGGGGGTGACAATGATCAAATCCGAGCTGATCGAGAAGCTCGCGGCGGAAAACGCCCACCTCACCCACGCCGAGGTCGAGCGGGTCGTGAACATTGTTCTGGGCCAGATGATCGAGTCTCTCGGCGACGGCGGTCGGGTCGAGATCCGGGGCTTTGGGGCCTTTTCGGTTCGCAGCCGACCGGCGCGGGCCGGTCGCAATCCCCGTACCGGCGAGGCCGTGGATGTGCCGGCCAAGGCCGTGCCCTTCTTCAAGAGCGGCAAGGAGCTGCGTGAGCGGCTGAACGCGTCGGGCGACGCCTGATCCAGGAGTTGCCCGCGTGGGTATGCTGAAAGAATTCAAGGAATTTGCCGTTAAGGGCAATGTCGTCGATCTGGCCATCGGGGTCATCATCGGGGCGTCGTTCGGCAAGATCGTCACCAGCCTGGTCGAGCAGGTGATCATGCCGCCGATCGGCCTGTTGCTGGGCGGGGTCGACTTCTCCAACCTGAAATGGGTGCTGACGCCCGAGAACCCGACCACGGAGGCGATCGAGGAGGTCGCCATCCAGTACGGGGCCTTCATCAACACCCTGATCCAGTTCCTGATCGTGGCCTTCGTCGTCTTCCTGGTGGTCAAGGGCATCAACAGCCTGCGGCGCGAGCAGGCGGCCGAGCCCGAGGCGGCCCCGGCGGCCCCGACCGCGACCGAGGTGCTGCTGGTCGAAATCCGCGATGCGTTGAAGGCTCGCCCCCAGGGCTGAGCCCCGACCGTCCTTTCATCCAGAGGTCCTGAAGGCGGGATCCGGATTCGCGTTTGACTCCCGGTTAAATCGGAACAAAGAGTGAACATTCAATTTCTGGATGCTCATGGACCCGTCACCCCGCCTCTCGCACGCCCCCTATCCCGCCCAGCCGGCGGTGCTGGAAGAGGTGTGCGCGGCCGCGCCCGGTCATCTGGTGACGGCCTTCGCCTTCGCCCTGTCTCGCGTGCCCGAAGGGGCCCGACCGGTGGTGTTTTTCGCAACCTCCCGGGCCTGGCTGGCCGAGCATGGTCGGCCCTATGGACGGGGCCTGACGGGGATCGACCTCATCCTCGCCGTGGCCAACACCGGGGCCGAGGGGCTGTGGGCGATGGAGCAGGCGCTGCGATCGGGTGCGGTGACCCTGGCCCTGGGCGGAATCGAGGCGGCCAGCCTGGCCCAGACCCGCAGGCTGGGGTTCGCCGCTCAGGAGGGCGGGGCGGTCGGGGTGATGCTGCGGCTCCGTCACGGGGGGCTCAGCGCGGCGCGACGACGCTGGCGCATCGCCTCTGTGGCCAGTGCGATGGACCCGGCCGACCTCCGGGCCCCGGGCGCGGGGCGTGTGGGGGCCGAACTGGTGCGCAGCCGTAGCGAGCGGCCGGGCTTATGGATGCTGGAGCAGGCTGATGAGACGCATCGTCTCCGTCTGGCTGATCGACTGGCCGGTGACGGTCCGGGCGCGATCGGCCGGACGACTCTCGCCGCCTGATCCGTCCCTGGACCCGGCCATGCCCCTGGCCCTGATCCGCAAGACGGCGCGGGGGGCGATGATCCATGCCCTGAATCCGGCCGCCCGGGCCGCGGGCCTGCGTCGCGGCCAGACCCAGGCCGACGCCCTGGCCATGATCCCGACACTGGCCTGTCATCCGGCCGACCCTGAGGCCGACCGGCGCGCTCTGGAAGGGCTGGCCCTCTGGGCCGAGCGCTGGTCCCCGGCGGTCAGTGTGTCGGCCTCGGCGGACGGGCTGGACGGGATCTGTCTCGACATGACCGGGGCCGCGCATCTGTTTGGCGGAGTGGCCGCCCTGCCGGAGCGGATCGGGGCGCGGCTGGCCGAGGCCGGGATCACCGCGCGGGTGGCCGTGGCCCCGACGATCGGCGCGGCCTGGGCCCTGGCCCGCCATGGCGATCCCGAGCGCCGGACCCTGTCGGTGGATGACGACAGCCTGAGGGACAGTCTCGCCGGCCTGCCGGTCGAGGCCCTGCGCATCGGCGCGGACGTCGTGGCCGAGGCGCGCCGCTTCGGTCTGAAGCGGATCGGCGACCTGTATCCCATGCCCCGGGCCGGGCTGGCGCGGCGCTTTCGCGACGGGGACGGGGTCGATCTGGTGCGGCGGCTGGACCAGGCCCTGGGGTTCTGTGCCGAGGCGCTGGTGCCGGTTCGTGCCCCGCCACGGTATCGCGTCTGGGAAGCCCATGCGGAACCGCTGACCGATACGGACGGGATCGCGGCCCGGCTGCCCGGTCTGGCGGCCGATCTGGCCGCAGCCCTGAACCGGGACAGCCAGGGCGCGCGGACCCTGACCCTGAACGGCTTTCGCACAGACGGCACGGTCAGTGGGCTGTCGGTGCGGATGGGCCGGGCGGATCGCGATCCCGTCGTCTGGCTGCGGCTGTTCCGGGAGCGGGGTCTGGAGCGGATCGACCCCGGCTTCGGCATCGACGCCCTGATGCTGAGCGCCGATCTGACCGAGCCGATCACGGACCGGCAGGGAGAGATGGAGGCGCAGGTCGTCGATGACCGCGCCGCTGCCCTGACCCCGCTGATCGACCGGCTGTCGGCCCGACTGGGGGAGCGGCAGGTGCTCCGGCCCGAGCCGGTCGACAGCTGGATTCCGGAACGGGCCGAGCGGCTGCGTCCGGCCTTGGGGACCCTGCCGTCCCTTCCCGATACCGGTGACGGGCGGCGGCGTCCGATCCTGATGTTCGATCCCCCGGAACCGATCGAGGCCCTGGCCGAGCTGCCGGACGGGGCCCCGGCCCGATTCACCTGGCGGCGGGTGTCGCGGCGGGTGAGACGGGCCGACGGACCCGAGCGGCTGTCGCCCGAATGGTGGCGACCGCGTCCCGACGATCGCCAGGCCCGCACCCGCGACTACTACTGCGTCGAGGACGACGGGGGGCACCGCTACTGGCTGTTCCGCGAAGGTCTGTATGGCCGCGAATACGCCGGTCATGACGATGAGCGTGCCCCCTCATGGTGGATGCACGGGATGTTTGCGTGAGCGCCGGGGTGACTGTGGGGGCGACCGGCTGGAGCGGCGACTATGCCGAGCTCGGGGTGCGGACCAATTTCAGCTTTCTGGAGGGGGCCTCGCATCCGGCCGAACTGGTCGAACAGGCGAAGGCGCTCGGGCTGGCCGCGATCGGCGTGGCCGACGTCAACACCCTGGCCGGGGTGGTGCGGGCCCTGATGGCGGCCGAGACGCACGACCTGCGGCTGGTGATCGGCTGCCGTCTGGTCTTCACCGACGGCACCGAATTGATCGTGTTTCCGCGTCACCGCGCCGCCTACGGGCGACTGTGCCGCCTGCTGTCGCTCGGCAAGAGCGAGATCGTGTCCCCGGCCGTGCCCGACGACGGCGAGGGGCGGATCACCAAGGGCGAGACGCGGCTGACCTTCGACCAGGCCTGTGGGCTGGGCGAGGGGATGATCGCCCTGGCCATGGCCCCGGACCGGCCCGACGTGGCCTTCGAGGCCCGGCTGGCGGCCTGGTGCCGGGCCTGGCCCGACACCCTCTATCTGGCGGCCCAACCCCTGTGGGACGGCCGGGACCGGGCGCGGCTGAACCGTCTGGCGGCCATGGCCGGGCGGACCGGCGCGCCGCTGATCGCGACCAATGCCGTCCTCTACCACCGCCCTGATCGTCGCCCGTTGCAGGACGTCCTGACCTGTATTCGCGAGGGCACGACCATCGACCGGGCCGGGCGGCGGCTGCAGGCCAGCGCCGAACGCCATCTGAAATCACCGGCCGGTATGGCGCGTCTGTTCCGGGGCCAAGAGGCGGCGCTGGAGCGTACGCTGGAGGTGGTCCGGGCCTGCAGCTTCTCCCTGCGGGAACTGCGCTATGAATATCCCGAGGAGCCGGTGGCCCCCGGCTATTCCCCGCACCGCTATCTGACCCGGCTGACCTTCCGGGGCGCGCGCGAGCGCTGGCCACAGGGGGTGCCGCCGGGCGTGGTCGCCACCATCGTCAAGGAACTGAGGCTGGTCCGGACGCTGGCCTACGCCCCCTATTTCCTCACCGTGCACGACATCGTCCGCTGGGCCCGGGCCGAACCGCGGCGGATCCTGTGCCAGGGGCGGGGCTCGGCGGCCAATTCGGTGATCTGCTACTGCCTGGCCATCACCAATGTTGATCCGGCCCAGCAGGCCATGTTGATCGAACGCTTCATCTCGGCCGAGCGCCGTGAGCCGCCCGACATTGACGTCGATTTCGAACATGAGCGGCGCGAGGAGGTGATCCAGTACATCTATGACCGCTATGGCCGCGACCGCGCCGCCATCGTCGCCACGGTCATCCATTACCGGCCCCGGTCGGCGATCCGCGACGTGGGCAAGGCCCTGGGGCTGAGCGAGGACGTCACGGCCCGGCTGGCCGACACGGTCTGGGGCTCACACGGCAGCGAGGTCCGGGACGAGCATGTCGACCGGGCCGGGCTGGGCCGCGACGACCCCCGGCTGAAGCTGGCCCTGGACCTGACCGCCGAACTGATCCGCTTCCCCCGCCACCTGTCCCAGCACGTCGGCGGCTTCGTCCTGACCCGCGGCCTGCTGACCGAGACGGTGCCGATCGGCAATGCGGCGATGGACCGGCGGACCTTCATCGAATGGGACAAGGACGACATCGATCATCTGGGGCTGATGAAGGTCGATGTGCTGGCCCTGGGGATGCTGACGGCGCTGAAACGGGCCTTCGGCATGATCGCCGACAGCCATGGCCGTGACCTGGACCTGCACACGGTGCCGCGCGAATGCCCGGCGGTCTATGCCATGCTGCAGAAGGCCGATTCCGTCGGCGTCTTCCAGGTCGAGAGCCGGGCGCAGATGGCCATGCTGCCGCGCCTGCGACCCGAGACCTTCTATGATCTGGTGATCCAGGTGGCCATCGTCCGGCCGGGCCCGATCCAGGGCAAGATGGTTCATCCCTATCTGCAGCGCCGGGCCGAGCGGCGCGAGAAGGGAGCGGCCTTCCGCGTCGACTTCCCGCAGCCGGCCCCGGGCATCGGCCGTCCCGACGAACTGGAGGCGGTGCTGGGCCGGACCCTGGGTGTGCCCCTGTTCCAGGAACAGGCGATGAGCATCGCCATGGTCGCCGCCGCCTTCACCGGGGCCGAGGCCAACGGCCTGCGCCGGGCCATGGCCACCTTCCGCCATCTGGGCACCATGCCCGCCTATGAGGACAAGCTGGTCCAGGGGATGGTGCGACGCGGCTATGATCCGGAGTTCGCCCAGAACTGTTTCAACCAGATCAAGGGGTTCGGCGAATACGGCTTTCCCGAGAGCCACGCCGCCTCTTTCGCCCACCTCGTCTATGTCTCGGCCTGGGTCAAATGCTGGTACCCGGATGTCTTCGCCGCCGCCCTGCTGAACAGCCAGCCGCTGGGCTTCTACGCCCCGGCCCAGATCGTGCGCGACGCCCGTCAACATGACATCGAGGTCCGGCATCCGGATGTGAATGCCAGCGACTGGGATTCCGGTCTGGAGCCCATCCCCGACCGGCCCCACCACGCCCTGCGTCTGGGTCTGCGGACCATCGGCGGCTTTCGTCAGGACTGGGCCCGGACCCTGGTCGCGGCCCGGCAGGACGGGCCCTTCACCGATCTGGAGGACCTGCGACGGCGGACGCGATTGCCGCCACCGGCCCTGGACCGGCTGGCCGGGGCCGACGCCTGCGGCTCGCTGGACCTGTCGCGGCGTCAGGGCCTGTGGGCGGCCCGGGGCGCGCCGCCGGCCTCCTCCGCCCCCCTGTTCGAGGCCATGGGTCTGACCGAGAGCGACGGGCCTCCGCCCGAGGCCCTGCCCCGGCTCAGCGCCTCGGAAGAGGTGGTCGGCGACTACCAGACGATCCGCCTGTCGCTGAAGGGGCATCCGGTCGCCTTCCTGCGCGAGCGGCTGACGGCGGCGGGGGCGATGCCGGCGGCGGCCATGGCCCGGGTGCCGGACCGTCGTCGCGTCAGCGTGGCCGGGGTGGTGCTGGTGCGCCAGCGCCCCGGCACGGCCAAGGGGGTGGTGTTCCTGACGCTGGAGGACGAGACCGGCGGGGCCAATCTGGTGCTATGGGCCGATGTGTTCGAGCGGCTGCGGCCGGTGGCCATGGGCGCGCGGATGGTGCTGGCCCGCGGGCGGGTGCAGCAGGCCGACGGCGTCACCCATCTGGTGGTCGAGGATCTGGAGGACTGGACCCCGATGCTGGGCCATCTGACCGGCGACGGCCCGTCGGGCCCGGTGGCGCCGGGGCGGGGGCAGCATCCCCGCGATGTGCGGGTGCTGCCGGGGTCGCGCGACTTTCACTGACGGGCGACACAAGCGGGACAATTCCCACGAGACATGGCGGACATTTCGGGACACACGCGCCACAGCCGCGACACCGTGGATACCGGGCCGGTCAGGCGACTCCGGGCTGGCCGCAACAGGGGCAGACTGTAACCGCCACCCCGAACAACTGCGCCATTCGCGCCGGGGACAGGGCCTCGCCGGGCGGCAGGACGGCGGGGCCGTCCGGACCGAGGGCGATGACCCGGTCGGCGCGGGCGGCAAAGGCCAGACCATGGGTGGAGGCAATGACCAGCCGCCCCGCATCGGCCAGGTCCCGGACGGCGCGCTCGATCGCGGTCGCATGGGCCGGGTCCAGCATGGCCAGGGGTTCGTCCAGCAGGCAGACCGCCGCGTCCTGCACCATCAGCCGGGCGACCAGGACCAGTTGCTGCTGGCCACTGGACAGATGATCGAACGGACGATCAGCCAGATCACTGACATCCAGGCGGGTCAGAGCCGCGCGCGCCGCCTCCAGGTCGGCCGGAGCGAGGCCGGGCGACCAGCCGCGCCGGGCGGCCCGCCCCAGGGCCGTCAGATGCAGGGCCGAAAAACCGGCCGCCACGGCTCCGGGCGGCGGCAGATAGGCGACCGGGCACAGGGCGTTGGTCTCGATAGCCGCCGATCCGGACAGGGGCGGAACCAGCCGGGCCAGGGTCTTGAGCAGGGTGGTCTTGCCCGCGCCATTGGGGCCGATTACGGCGATGACCTCGCCGCCCCGGGCCTGCAGGTCGAGCGCCCCGAGCCGGAAGCCGTCGCGGCCGACGCTGAGCTGATCAAGGTCGAGGCGGGTCATGGGCGCCGCCGCGACGAGACGACAAACAGCCACAGGAAGGCCGGGGCCCCGACCGCGGCGGCCAGCAGGCCGGCCGGGATCTCGGCCGGTCCGAAGGCGGTGCTCAGCCGGTCGATCACCAGGGCCAGGACCGCCCCCGTGGCCATGGCGGCGGGAATCAGCCGCCCGGCCCGCTCACCCACCAGGCGGCGGGCGGCGTGCGGGGCCAGCAGGCCGATCCAGCCGACCACCCCGGCCACGGCCACGGCCGCCGAGGTCATCAGGGTGGCGGCGGCGATGGCCAGCAGCCGCAGCCGCCCGGCGGGCAGGCCCAGCGATCGCGCCTGTTCATCGCCGAGCGACAGCACGTCCAGACGGAAGCCGAGCCAGAGCAGGACCGCGGCCCCCACGGCGGTCGGCACCAGGGCGATCAGCGCCTCGGACAGGGTGGCGCGGGTGAAGGAGCCCAGCAGCCAGTAGGTCACGGCCGGAAGCTGCGAATAGGGTTCGGCGATGACCACGACCAGGCCCAGCCCGGCCGAGGCCAGGGCTCCGGCGACGAGGCCGCACAGGACCAGGGCCAGCCGGGCATCGACGGCGCGGGCCAGGCCGGCGCAGCCCAGGGCCAGGGTGGCGGCGGCCAGACCCCCGACAAAGGCCGCGCCCTGGACCCCGAGAATGCCGGCTCCGAACAACAGGGCCAGCGCGGCCCCGAGCCCGGCACCGGACGAGACGCCCAGCAGGTCGGGGGCGACGAGCGGGTTGCGGAACAGGATCTGGAAGCCGGCCCCGGCCCCGGCCAGTCCGGCCCCGGTCATCAGGGCGGCCAGCAGCCGTGGCGCACGCAGGGCCAGAGCCAGTTCGGCCTCGGCCGAGCCCCGGCCGAACAGGGCTGAGAACAGGGCCGCAGGCGTCACCGCCAGGGGGCCGGTCGCCAGCACGCCCAGCACGGCGGCCATCGCCGCGACCCCGATCAAAAGCGGCATCACCGCCTTCAGACGCGCCCGATTCATGCGATCCATTCCGGACGGGCGGTGACGGACGCCGGACCGCCGAACAGGGCCTGACCCAGACGCGCGGCGGCGGCGGTACCGTCTGCGGACGGATCCGCCAGCCACTGGCAGCCGAGCAACCGGTTGACCGACGGCGGCCGGTCGATCCAGCCGAACGGGGTGTCGGGCAGCAGCAGCAGCCGCCGTCGCGAGCCGTCGCGTCGGGTGCGCCACAGGGGGTCGACCGCCGCCGCCGTGGCGAAGGGTCGGCTCAGGGTGACCACGGCCTCGGGATCCCAGGTCGCGACCTGTTCGCGCGAGACCCGGCCGATGTCGCGCGAACCGATGGCGAGATTGGTCCAGCCGGCCCCCTCCAGGACTTCGGTGGCGAGGGCACCGGCGAAGGCCGTCTCCAGCCCGTCACCCCCGCGCGCATAGTAGAAGGCGGGACCGGGGGGAGCCTGTCGCCAGCGCCTCAGGACCTCGGCGGCCATGTCGGACAGAATCCGGCCCCGGGCCTCGGCACCAAGCCGGTCACCCGCTTCGATCAGGGCCTCGGCGGTGCGGTCCAGGGCCCCGTCGATCAGGGTCCAGTCCGCCCCCAGCCGGGTCCGGAGCCGGTCACTGAGCGCCCGGTATTCAGGGCCGGTATTGCCGTAGTCGATGATCAGCCGCGGATGCAGGGCCGCCATGGTCTCGAGGTTCGACGGCGCACCGCCCGTGGTCAGGGCTCCCAGTTCCGGCAGGGTCGCGGCCAGGACGGGCAGGGCGGCCAGCATGGTGGGGGACGGTCGACGCGGCCAGCCCAGCAGCCGCTCGCGGGCCACGGCCCAGACCAGCAGGGCGGCCGGCTGGCCCGCCGCCAGAACGTCGCCGCCACTGACCGATAACCGGCCGCAGGCGGCCAGCCCGGCAGCACTGCTGATCAGGGCCACAACGGTCCGGCGGGTGCTGGGCATGGGTGTCTCCGTCGGCCGGACGTTCACGGGCGGGTCTCGCATGTCGGGGGCTCACGAAGGGTTACGACTTGTAAAGCATCGATCCTGGTGGTCCTATCCCCGCTTCGCTGGGGGGCGGGGGTTGCGTGGCATCCACACGCCCTTTCCGGAAGACCAAGGGGCCGGTGGCCCGACATCCAAAGGGTAGGCATGAATATCGTCATCATCCTGGGGTTGCTTATAACCCTTATCACCGGCGTGCCGGTCCTGCTGCAGATGCTGAAGCACCATCCACGGGGCCTCATCATCCTGTTCTTCGCCGAGATGTGGGAGCGGTTTTCCTACTACGGGATGCGCGGCATCCTGATCTTCTTCCTGACCCAGCATTTCCTGTTTGACGATGCGATGGCGGGGTCGACCTACGGCTCCTACACCTCGCTGGTCTATCTGCTGCCGCTGGTCGGCGGCATCCTGGCCGACCGCTATATCGGCACCCGCAAGGCCATCGCCTTCGGGGCCCTGCTGCTGGTTGCCGGTCACGGCATGATGGCCCTCGAGGGCAGCCCCGCCACCGAAACCCTGACCTATGGCGGCACCGCCTATGAAGTCGCGGCCGAAGGCCGGGGTGCCACGCGTGAGGTCGCCATCGTCGTCGACGGCGAAAAATACAGCTTCGGCGCGGGTGAAGGCGGCGGCATCGCCATCGCCGGCATGCCTGAAGGTGCCAGCCTGCCGGCCACCCTGGCCCCCGGCTCGTATCAGATGACGCAGACCCGGAACCAGGGCGACATCAACATCTTCTACCTGGCCCTGTCGCTGATCATCATGGGCGTCGGTTTCCTGAAGCCGAACATCTCCAGCATCGTCGGCCAGCTCTATCCGGAAGGCGACCCGCGTCGCGACTCCGGTTTCACCCTCTACTATTACGGCATCAACCTCGGGGCCTTCTGGGCCGCGGTTCTGTGCGGCTATCTCGGCCAGACCGTCGGCTGGTGGGCGGGCTTCGGCCTCGCCGGTATCGGCATGGCGCTTGGCTGGGTCGTATTCGTGCTCGGCAAGCCGTTGCTGCAGGGTCATGGCGAACCGCCGAACCCGGAACTGCTGAAGCGGCCGCTGATCGGTCCGATCAACCGCGAATGGCTGATCTACATTCTCGGCGTTCTCGGCGTCGCCGTGGTCTGGTTCATGGTCCAGCGCAACGCCCTCGTCGGCAACGTGCTTCTGGCCTCGACCGTGCTGTCGCTGCTGGCGATCCTCTGGATCATCATCGCGGTCTGCAAGACCTGGGTCCAGCGTCAACGGATGATGCTGGCCCTGGTGCTGATCTTCGGCGCGGTGGTCTTCTTCACCCTGTTCGAACAGGCCGGTACCTCGCTGAACCTGTTCGCCGACCGTAACGTCGACCTGACCATCACTCCGGTGGCCATGCAGTTCCTCGGCATCACCATCGGGACCCCGGCCCAGATCGCGGCGGCGGGCATCACCCCGTCCGGCTTCTGGATCGACGCCACCATCACGGCGGCCCAGGTGCAGTCGTTCAACGCCGGCTTCATCCTGATCTTCGCCCCGATCTTTGCGGCGATGTGGGCCTGGCTGGCCAGCAAGAAGATGGATCCGAACCCGACCATGAAATTCGGTCTGGGTCTGGTTCAGGTGGGTCTCGGCTTCCTGGTCGTGGTCTGGGCCGCCAGCTCCGGCATGGTCAGTCCGACCTTCCAGATGCCGCTGATGATCCTGGCCCTGCTCTACATGCTGCACACAACCGGTGAGCTGTTCCTGTCGCCGGTGGGCCTGTCGGAGATCACCAAACTGTCCATGCCGTCGGTGGTCAGCTTCATGATGGCCGTCTGGTTCCTGGCCAGTTCCATCGCCCAGTTCGTCGGCGGCAAGATCGCCGGCCTGATGGGTACGGAGACGGTCGGGGGTCAGGTTCTGGACCCGCAAGGGGCCCTGGCGACCTCGCTGCAGGGCTTCGACACCCTGGGCAAATGGGGTGTCGGCATCGGCATCGCCTTCATCCTGATCAGCTTCCTGATCAAGGGTTGGGCCCATGCCACCGGCGGTGACAACCATCCCGGACCGAGTCTGACCGATCGCGGTCAGGAAGACCGTAGCGTCACCAACCCGTAAGGGGCGGCGACAACCGGACAAGGCAAGGGCGGCTCCCCGATCAGGGAGCCGCCCTTTTCCTTGCGCCAAGGCGAGGCCGCTAGAAGGTCTTGCGCACCCGGATCTGGAAGAAGGTCCGCGGGTCGATCAGCTGGGTATCGACATAGGCGACCGCGCGGGTGGTGCGATCGGCATAGGCGACCCGTTCGAATGTTGAGTCGTTCCAGATGTTGACCTGGGCCCGGATCGACAGGTCCGCGGTCGGCTTGTACTCGGCCCAGGCCTCGAAATAGTCACGCAGCTGGAAGGTCCGGGTCTGGTCGGGGTCGTAGGTCGTCTGGTCGAACGCCGGCAGGACGTTGAAGCCCCACTGCGCCTTCAGGCTGGTGATGTCCTGGCGGAACTCGATCACGACCTGGCTGGGCCGGACCCGCGAGATGGGCCGGATTTCACCCGTGGTCGGGTCGGTCACCTCGGTGTGGTTCCAGGTGTTCGACACGGTGATCAGGCCGCCGGCCAGGCCCAGCTTCGTGGTCGGCAGCGTGGCCGAGAGTGAAAGCTGGTCCAGGGTGCCGTCACCGATATTGCCGGTGGCGGACAGGCCGCCCGGCAGGGGGATGACGTCGATCACATCGATGATCTCGTCGTGCCGCAGGCCGAGGCTGACGATCCCCTCACCCCAGAAGCGGCGCTCATAGGTCAGTTCGCTGATCCAGCGCTGCTCGGGCTCCAGATCGACGTTGCCACCGAAGACATTGCCGTTGTTCAGGTCAGCCGAGGCGGCGAAGTCGCTGAAGTCCAGCTGGCCCAGTTCGCGCTCGAAGCGGAAGCGGACCTGGTTGTTCTCCATCGGCGTCCAGGTCGCCAGGAAGCGGGGCTTGGCGAAGAAGAAGCTCTTTTCCTGATTCGCGTCGCCGGACTGGCTGATGGTCGAGCCTTCCAGGCGCAGGCCGCCCTCAAGGGTTAGTTGCGAGTCATGGCGGTACGTAACCTTGCCGAAGGCCTCGCCGCGGGTCTCCTCGACCGTGACCGAGGCCGAGGGGAGGGGAACGGCCGCCCCGCCGACGGTGAAGGCCTGGTCGGTCTCCAGCATATTGTAGGCCAGCTCCCCGCCGGTCTCGAGGGTCAGCCGGGGCGACCGCTCGTACCGCAGCAGGCCGCGCAGGATGGTTTCGGACGAGCTGCCGTCATAGCCGAACACCTGTTCGGGACTGTCGACGCCGTTCAGGCTCTGGCGATAGGTCGAGGTGCCGCTGAAATTCTCGAACTGGTGGATGAAGCGGGTTTCCAGCTTCCACTGGTCGTTGACCGGTCGCGTGTAGACGACCCCGAACTCGCCGCTGTCGCCGTCGTTGTCGTCGAGGCTTTCGCGCCGGGCGACGGCCGAGGTCTGCAGCTGCTGGCCGTGCCAGTCATTGATGCCGTAGCGGGCGGTCAGGTCCACCTTGCCGCCGACCAGGGGGCCGGAATAGTTGCCACGGATCGAGTCTCCGCCGCCGTAGCCGTCGGTGAAGATGCTCTCGTCGCGCAGCACCACGCCGTTGCCGTCGGTGCGAAGCACCCGGCCGGTCCCGTTCGAATCGCTGGACGAAATGCCGTCACTGAGGGTCAGGCCCCAGCTTCGCTCGCCCTCACGGGCGGTGAACTGGTAGTTGGCCCCGAACAGGTCCTGGCCGCCGTCGAACAGGCTGGCGTAGGTGGTCAGGATGTGTTGCCGCGAGCTTTCGGACCTGAGGATCACATTGGCGACGACCGAATAGCCCTGCATGTCGATGCCGGGCGCGCCGCCCCGGATCAGTTCAATGCGTTCGACCTGGGCGGCGGTGGTGCGGGACAGCACATTGGAGCCCGTGTCATTCTTCGAGGCCGGGCGCGCGCCGTTGATCAGCACATTGCCCACCGCCCCCTCGAAGCCGCGACTGCCGGAGCCGTCGTCGACCGAGAAACCGGGTACCCGGTTGACCATGTCCAGCGCCGTATTGGGCTGTTGCTCGGCGAAAAAGGCCGGGGCGAAGACCAGGACCCCCGTGGCGGCAGCGTCGACCGTCGCCGCTCTCGCCATCGGGGCAGTCTCGGCAGGGGCCTGGGCCATGGCCGCGCTCCCGCTGAACAGGATCGCCGTCGTCGCCAGCAGCACGGATTTGGTCATTGGATTCCTCTCGCTTTGTGCGGCGAGGTGTGACGCCGCGTCGCAGGGGTTTCCAGTTACAAGGCAGAAAGGTGGATTAAATCGGCGACATGATTACAGACTCGTTATGTTACAGGGTAGTAATGACCGACACGGTTTCGCCATAGAGTGCGCCGGGCGCGCGGAATATTGAACCGCCCGGTTCCTTTATTCTAACGAACCGTGTTTCGGGTGGCGGAAAGCTAGACGGCCGTGCCGCCGACTGTCAGGCCACCAATCTTGAGGCTGGGCTGGCCGATGCCGACGGGCACGCCCTGGCCGCCCTTGCCACAGACCCCCACGCCGGGATCGAAGGCGAAGTCGTCGCCGATCATGGTGATGTTGGTCAGGGCCGTGGCCCCGTCGCCGATCAGGGTCGCGCCGCGCACCGGGGCGGTGATCTTCCCGTCCTCGATCAGATAGGCCTCGGTGCACTGGAAGACGAATTTGCCATTGGTGATATCGACCTGGCCGCCACCGAAATTGGCGGCGTAGAGACCGCGTTTCGTCGAGGCGATCATATCGGCCTGGGTGGCGTCGCCGCCTTCCATGAAGGTGTTGGTCATGCGCGGCATCGGCATATGGGCGAACGACTGGCGCCGACCGTTGCCGGTGGCGCGCTGCCCCAGCTGACGGGCGCTGAGCCGGTCGTTCATCAGCCCCACCATGATGCCGTCCTCGATCAGGACGGTGCGCGAGGTCGGGGTGCCCTCGTCATCGACCGACAGGGAGCCACGACGACCGGCAATCGAGCCGTCGTCGACCACGGTGACGCCCGGAGCGGCGACGCGCTGGCCCATCTTGCCGCTGAACACCGACGAGCCCTTGCGATGGAAATCACCCTCGAAGCCGTGGCCGACAGCCTCGTGCAGCAGGACGCCGGGCCAGCCGGCCCCCAGCACCACATCCATCTCGCCGGCCGGGCAGTCGACGGCCTCGAGGTTGACCAGGGCCTGGCGCAGGGCCTCATCGACCTGGCCCTGCCAGCGCTCGGGCGCGATCCAGGCCTCGAACCCGGCCCGGCCACCCGCACCGGAGGAGGCGCTCTCGCGGCGGCCGTCCTTTTCGACGGTGATGGAGACATTGAGTCGAACCAGCGGCCGGATGTCGCGCACGGTCAGGGCGTCGGCGCGCAGGATCTCGATGGTGCGGCGCTCGCCGACGATCGAGGCGGAGACCTGGACCACGCGCGGGTCGCGGGCCCGGGCCCAGGCGTCGATTTCGGCGAGCAGGGCGATCTTGTCGGAGAAGACGGGGGCCGCCAGCGGGTCGATCGCCTCATAGAGTTTCTGGTTGGTGGCGCGCGGACCCTCGGCGACCACGCCGGCATGACCCTGTTTGGCCAGGGCGGCGCTGTTAGCGGCCCGGCGCAGGGCGGCGGCGCTGATTTCGTTGGCGTGGGCATAGCCGGCGGTTTCACCGGCCACGACCCGCAGGCCGAAGCCCTCGGTGGCATCATAGGACGCGGCCTTTAGGCGACCGTCGTCGAACACCAGTGATTCGCTTTCGGACCGTTCGAGAAAGAGTTCGCCGTCATCGGCTCCGTGCAGGGCTCCCTGCAGGATGGACAGGGCCTCGTCGGGATCGACGCCGGCGGTCTGAAGGATGGGGGGCGGGGAAACGGATACGGTCATGAGCTCTAAGTAGGGACTGAGGTCGCCTCCGTCTAATCGCGGGTCGGACCCTGTGAAAAAAGGCGGCGACCGTGCAATCGGTCGCCGCCCCTTTTGTCGGCCCGGCGCTGCCGGTCCGGCTCAGCGTTGGTGGATGTCGCCCGAGCCCGAGACGTTGCTCTCCAGCTTGGCCGGTCGGGTGGTCAGGGTGATGTCACCCGACCCGGCAATCGACAGCCGTGCCGTGCCGGTCGGCGCGACCCGGGCCTCGCCGGACCCCGAGACGCCGACGGTGGCGTCCGTGGTGGCCAGGGTGGACAGGTCAGCCTCGCCGGACCCCGCAATGTCGAGGTCCAGGGCGGCGGTCTTGCCGGTGGCGGTGACGTCGCCGCTGCCGGAAATGTCGATCGACAGGGTCGGCTGGTCATAGTCCCGGATGGTCAGGGTCTGGGATCCGGCCAGATCGAACCGGGTCACCGAGGGAGCGGTGACGACGATTTTCAGGTTGTCGCGGTCATTCCAGGCCGAGAAGCCGCCGGCCCACCACCGGATGGTGATTTCATCGGGACCGTCCGCCGTGATGCGCCCGTTATTGACCTGGATCCGATCGACCATGGCCCGGGATCCGGTGACGACGACGCCAGCTTCGGGCCCCTGGACATAGGTGACATCGGCCGGAAGATCGACGGACAGCCGGTCTCCGCCGGACCAGGCCAGGGTGCGGGAGACGGCCGGGCCCGGCTCGCTGCGCACGCTCTCGATACGGATCAGGTCGTCGCCGTCACGGATGGTCCAGCTGCCACCGTTGTTATCGAGGTCCCGGGCCACGAGGCCGGCGGCCCCGGACAGGCTGGCGATGGCCAGAACCAGGGCGGCTCCGGCGATGATGAGAAGGGTGCGGATCATGCCGGCTCTCCCGGGTTCTGGGGGGTGTGGGATTCAAGGGCCGGCTTCAGCAGCCGGTAGTGGAGGCGGGCGAACCAGACGAGGCCGTTGACCAGCCAGACCGTGAGAATCATCAGGATGGCTCCCGCCGCAGTGGCCCCGGCCATGGTGCCGAGCCCGGCGAGCAGGGCTGCGAGACCGCCACCCGGAAACCCGGCGAAGGGACCGGCGACGAGCATCACGCCACCGGCGAAGAACAGGGCAATGACGGCGATGAAGAAGCCGATCAGTGTACCGATCACCCCCATCAGCAGCGGCAGAAGGAAGATGATGTCGAGCGCGCCCAGGCCGAGCACGGCGAAGACGGCCCCCGCGGCGGCGGAGGGGTTCTTTTCCTGCTGCCAGCGCTGGATGCCGGCCTCGGCCTTCAGCTCCCGCGCCAGTCGCTCGGGATGGCCCAGGGCAGCGGCGACCTCGGCCTCGCTGCGACCGTCCGCGGCTCCGTCGTCGAAATGGGTGTCATAGTCGCTGAGGATCTCGGCGGCTGTGGAGGTCGGCAGGCCAATCAGCCCGCTCTTCAGCCGGGCCATGAAATCGGCACGGGTCATTGGGCGTCTCCGGTCTCTGAAGAAATTGGGGCGGCCGTGGCCGGTTGGATGTCAGCAAGGACGTCGTTAACGGCCCGGACGAAGGCGCGCCATTCGTCACTCTGGGTCGCCAGGGCATCGGTGCCGGCAGCGGTCAGGCGATAGTATTTGCGCGACGGCCCGCTGGATGATTCGACCAGATAGGTCTCGACCAGTCCATCCGACTGCATGCGGCGCATCAGCGGATAGATGGTGCCCTCGCCCATATCGATGGCGTCGGCGAGCCGGCTGGCGATCTCATAGGCGTAGCTGTCCGCCCGGGCGAGGAGGGCCAGCACGCATAGGCTGAGCACTCCCTTTTTAAGCTGTATCTCGATGGTTTCAGTCACATCGGTGTCTCCCTTGATGGCTTTTGTCTATCGCAAGGTATCGTGTGTCGCAAGGTAGCTATCCAAACATGACAGCGAATTAATCGATCATCGAATGGGGCGGTGCGGCGTCATGGGCGCGTCAATCGCTTGGCAAGTCGAAGGTGAGCCGATATGGACCGGCCTTGAAACCGCTGCGGACGATCCGGGCGGGCCTTCACCTGCGACGCACTCGCAGGAGTCTGCTGCAGAGCGAATTGATGAGGAAGTCTCGAATGGGGAAGGGCACGCGAGCCAGAGGGTCGTTGATGACTCTGGTCGGAGGCGCATTCGCCTCCATGACCCTGGCCGTATTCGCCGCGACGCCGGCCTGGGCGCAGGATCGTATGGGCCAGCCCACGCCGGGCGGTATCGATCTGCAACCGGCAGCGTCACCGCTGAAGCATGAGGCCATCTGGTTTCACAATGTGATCCTGATGCCGGCGATCACCCTGATCACCCTGCTGGTGCTGGGCCTGATCGTCTGGATCGTCGTCCGCTACAATGCCAAGTCCAATCCGGTGCCCGCGCGCTGGAGCCACAACACGATGATCGAGGTGATCTGGACCGTGTTGCCGGTGCTGATCCTGGTGGTCATCTCCCTGTTCTCGTTCCGCCTGCTGTTTGCCTACAACGACATGCCGGACCCGGACCTGACGGTTAAGGTCACCGGCAACCAGTGGAACTGGGCCTATGAATACCCCGACCAGGGTGTGGCCGAATATATCTCGACCATGATGCCCGAGGGCGAGGCCCCGCCGCAACTGTATCGCCTCGCTGCCAACGAACCGATGGTCGTGCCGGTCGGCAAGACGGTCCGGGTTCTGGTCACCGCCGCCGATGTGATCCACGCCTTCGCCATGCCGGCCTTCGGCCTGAAGACCGACGCGATCCCGGGCCGGGTCAACGAGACCTGGTTCCGCGCCGAGCGCACCGGCAGCTTCTACGGCCAGTGTTCGGAGCTGTGTGGCGTCGATCACGCCTTCATGCCCATCCAGATCAACGTCGTCACCGAGGCCGAGTTCGCGGCCTGGGTCGCCGCCAAGGGGGGATCCATGACGCCGAAGGTCGAGGCAACCGCTGCCGCGGCCGTCCCGACCGAGATCCCCGCCCTGACCGCCGCTTCGGCGACCCCTTCCGCTGCCGAGCCGGCTCCCGCCGCGCCGGCTGCCCAGTAACGCTACGCGAGAGCCCCAAAGACCATGGCCACCGCAACCATCGCCCACGACGCTCACGGTCACGACGACCATGATCACAAGCCGGGCTTCTTCACCCGCTGGTTCCTGTCGACCAATCACAAGGACATCGGCACCCTCTACCTGATCTTCGCCATCATGGCGGGTCTGGTCGGCGGGGCCCTGTCCGGCCTGATTCGCTGGGAACTGGCCGCGCCGGGCATCCAGGTGTTCGTCGAGGGTGGCCTGGTCGAGCAACTCGGCCTCGTCGAGGCGTCCAAGCACGGCTACAATGTCACCGTAACCGCCCACGCCCTGATCATGATCTTCTTCATGGTCATGCCGGCGATGATCGGCGGCTTCGGCAACTGGTTCGTGCCGATCATGATCGGTGCGCCGGACATGGCCTTCCCGCGCATGAACAACGTCTCCTTCTGGCTGCTGGTCGCGGCCTGGGTCCTGCTTTGCCTGTCGATGTTCGTCGACGGCGGCCCGGGCAAGGGCTTCGGCGGCGGCTGGACCATCTATCCGCCGCTCTCGACCTCGGGCCACACCGGACCGGCCATGGATCTCGCGATCTTCTCCCTGCACGTGGCGGGCGCGTCCTCGATCCTGGGGGCCATCAACTTCATCACCACCATCTTCAACATGCGCGCGCCGGGCATGACCCTGCACCGGATGCCGCTGTTCGCCTGGTCGGTGCTGATCACCGCCTTCCTGCTGCTGCTGTCGCTGCCAGTTCTGGCCGGGGCCATCACCATGCTGCTGGCGGACCGCAATTTCGGCACCAGCTTCTTTGACCCCGCCGGCGGCGGTGATCCCGTGATGTTCCAGCACCTGTTCTGGTTCTTCGGCCACCCGGAGGTCTACATCCTGATCCTCCCCGGGTTCGGCATCATCAGCCACATCGTCTCGACCTTCAGTCGCAAGCCCATCTTCGGCTATCTCGCCATGGCCTACGCCATGGTCGCCATCGGCTTCGTCGGCTTCATCGTGTGGGCCCACCACATGTACACGGTCGGTATGAGCGTGAACCTGCGCGCCTATTTTATCGCCGCGACCATGATTATCGCGGTGCCGACGGGGGTGAAGATCTTCAGCTGGATCGCCACCATGTGGGGCGGTTCCATCAGCTTCAAGACGCCCATGCTGTGGGCGATCGGCTTCATCTTCCTGTTCACCGTCGGCGGCGTGACGGGTGTGGTCCTGGCCAATGCGGCCATCGATTACAGCCTGCACGACACCTATTACGTCGTGGCCCACTTCCACTATGTGCTGTCGCTCGGGGCCGTCTTCGCCATCTTCGCGGGCTTCTACTACTGGTTCGAGAAGATGTTCGGCGTGAAATACAACGAGTTCCTCGGGGCCGCGCATTTCTGGATCATGTTCGTGGGTGTGAACCTCGTGTTCTTCCCGCAGCATTTCCTCGGCCTGCAGGGCATGCCGCGACGCTATGTCGACTATCCGGAAGCCTTCACCCTGTGGAACCAGGTGTCGTCGGTCGGCTATCTGATCACGATCGCCGGCGTCGCCGTCTTCCTGATCATGCTGGCCGAAGCCGCCATCCGTCGTCGTCCGGGTGTTGCCAATCCCTGGGGCGAAGGGGCCACCACCCTGGAATGGACCCTGTCCTCGCCGCCGCCGCATCACCAGTTCAATGAACTGCCGGTGGTGAAGTCGGACGAGCACTGATCCCAACCGGATACCAGACCCAGGGGCCGCTCTTTCGATACCGGAAGGGCGGCCCTTGCCTTTTGAAGACCTGATCATGAGCACCCGCAGCGCCAGCCCCGCCGTCTCGACCGCCCAGCCGGAGGATTTCTTCCAGCTGCTGAAGCCGCGCGTCATGTCGCTGGTGGTGTTCACGGCGCTGACCGGCCTGGTCGTGGCGGGCGGCACGCTGGATCCGGTTTCGGCCGTGATCGCCATCCTGTGCATCGCCGTCGGGGCCGGGGCGGCGGGGGCGCTGAATATGGCGCTGGAAGGCGAGACCGACGCCCTGATGCGCCGCACGCGCGGGCGCCCCGTCGCGGCCGGGCGGATTAACAAGAACGACGCCATGACCTTCGGGGTCGTCCTGTCGATCTTCTCGGTCATGCTGCTGGGCATGACGACCAACTGGCTGGCCGGCGGCCTGCTGTTGATGACCATCGTCTATTACGCCGGCTTCTACACCCTGCTGCTGAAGCGCCGGACGCCCCAGAACATCGTCATCGGCGGCGCGGCCGGGGCCTTCCCGCCGGTGATCGGCTGGGCCGCGGCCACCGGCCAGGCCCCGTGGCAGGCCTGGCTGCTGTTCCTGATCATCTTCCTGTGGACCCCGCCGCACAGCTGGGCCCTGGCCCTGTATTCGGCCGGCGACTACGCCAGGGCAGGCATTCCGATGATGCCGGTGGCGCGCGGCGCGAAATCGACCCGACTGCAGATCCTGCTCTACAGCCTGGTCTTCGTGCCCGTCGCCATCGCCCCCGGCCTGCTGGGCCTGGGTGGAATCCTGTATCTGGTGGTGTCCGGCCTGGGTGGTCTCGGCTTCCTCGGCCTGGCGATCCGCCTGTGGCGTTCGCGCGCTGGTGACCAGCCGGACAAGGCCGAGGCGGTGGGGCGAGAGGCCGCATTGTATGATGTGCGCGCGGAGGCCAAACCGGCGCGTAATCTGTTCGCCTTCTCGATCCTGTATCTGATGGCGCTGTTCGCGGCGCTGCTGCTCGAGAAGCTGTCCGGTCTGGGAATTTAACCATGCGTCTGAGCCCTGAAGCCCTCGCTGCCCGCAAGAAGCGCAATGTCGCCATCGCCGGTGCCCTGGTCGCCTTCATCGTCCTGATCTTCACGGTCACGGTGCTGAACCTGAAGCGCAATATCGACGCCCGGATCGCAGCGAATCCGGCGGAAGCGGTGACGGCCCAGTGAACCGGACCCATACGATCGCCCTCGCCTGCGCGGCGACGGTGGTGCTGATGACGGGCGCGGCCTTCGCCTCGGTGCCCCTGTACCGGATCTTCTGCCAGGTCACCGGCTTCAACGGCACGGTGAGCCGCGCCGAAGTGGCCCCGACCGAGATCCTGGACGAGACGCTGCTGATTCGCTTCGACACCAATGTCCGCGACCTGCCGATGCAGTTTCGCGCCGAACAGGTGGCCCAGCGGGTCCGGATCGGCGACACCGGCATGGCTTTTTTCGACGTGACCAACACCTCGGACCAGCCGATCCACGCCACCGCCGCCTACAATGTCGTGCCCGAGCGGGCCGGTCCCTATTTCCAGAAGCTGCAGTGCTTCTGTTTCGACAGTCAGACGATCGCGCCCGGCGAGACGAAGAAATTCTCGGTCCAGTATTTTGTGGCCCCCGAGATCGCCACTGACCGCGAAAGCCTAGGCGTGCGCGAGATTACCCTCAGCTACACCTTCTACCCGACCAAGGGTGAGCAGACGGCCTCCCTGGCTTCTGCCACTGGCGCTGTCGGATAGCGGGCGCTATAGCCCACACAACGACTATCGACGATTCAAGAGACCCACTGATGGCCGACGCCCACGCTGCTCCGCACCACGACTACCACCTGGTCAACCCCAGCCCCTGGCCGCTGGTGTCATCCATTGCGGTCACGATCATGATGATCGGGGCCGTGGTCTGGATGAAGGGGCTCGCGCCCGCTGATTCCGACGCCGTGACCGCTGCCCTGTTCGGGCCCGGCAAGGCCGCCGTGTTCTTCGCCGGTTTCGCCGGTGTCCTGCTGTCGATGTTCGGCTGGTGGGCGGATGTCATCAAGGAAAGCCGCGGCGGGGATCACACCCCGGTCGTCTCGATCGGCCTGCGCTACGGCATGATGCTGTTCATCGCCTCCGAGGTGATGTTCTTCGCGGCCTTCTTCTGGATGTTCTTTGACATGGCCGTGTTCAACGAGGCGCGGACCGAGATTCCGGCCATCGCCGGCTGGACCGACACCGCCGCCGCCTGGTCGACCTGGCCGCCCAAGGGCATTGAGGCCCTGGACGCCTGGCAACTGCCGCTGCTCAACACCGTGATCCTGCTGCTCAGCGGCACGACGGTGACCTGGGCCCACCATGCCCTGCAGGTCGGAGATCGCAGTGCCGCCAAGACCGGCCTGATCATTACCGTGGTCCTCGGCATCCTGTTCACCGCGGTGCAGGTCTATGAGTACCAGCACATTCTGCATGAGAACCTGTTCTTCAACGCCGAGGCGGCCAACGCCGGCCTCTACGGCTCGATCTTCTTCATGGCGACGGGCTTCCACGGCTTCCACGTCCTGGTCGGCACCATCTTCCTGCTGGTCTGCCTGCTGCGGCTGTTGGCCGGCCAGATGAGCCCCGAGAAGCATTTCGGATTCGAGGCGGCTGCCTGGTACTGGCATTTCGTCGATGTGGTCTGGCTGTTCCTCTTCGCCTTCGTCTACGTCACCTTCGGTTGACGGAAGACCCGCTTCTTAAACCTCGCGCGCCGGTGCGGATCAATCCGATCCGCGCCGGTCTGCTTTGTCGCTGCCCCAACTGCGGGCAGGGCAGGCTGTTCACGGGGTTTCTGAAAGTGACCGACCGGTGTCCGGTCTGCGAATTTGATTTCAGTGGCATGAACACCGGCGACGGCGCGGCGATCTTCGTCATGCAGATCGCCGGCGGGATCGTGGTGTTCGGGGCCCTGTTCGTTCAGGTCGCCTACAACCCGCCGATCTGGGCCATGCTGGCGGTGGCCCTGCCGCTGGTGGCTGGGCTGGCGCTGGGCCTGATGCGCCCGGCCAAGGGGGTGATGGTCGCCCTGCAGATGCGCAACAAGGCCGCGCAGGTCAATAATGACGACTTCTGAGACATCCTGGCGGGCCCGGTTTCCGTGGGGGCTGACCATCGTCTCCGCCCTGATGCTGACCCTGCTGATCGGCCTCGGGGTCTGGCAGGTGCAACGCCTGCAGTGGAAAGAGGGACTGATGGACCGCGCGGACGCCGCGGCGGCAAAGGCCCCGGTTCCGATCACCCAGCTGCCGCCCGGACCTGACCGGGAGTTTCGTCAGGTCATCCTCGACTGCCCGGGACTGGCCACGGCCCCCTTTGTCGAACTGCAGTCGATCCTCGACGGCGAGGCCGGGGTGCGGCTGATCTCGGCCTGCCCCGAGCCGGCCGCGCCCGGACGGCCCGAGACCGGCGTGCTGCTGGTCGATCGCGGCTTCGTCGCCGAGACCATTTCCGCCCGCCCGCCGGTGACGCGCGACGGCCCCCCGATCCGGCTCGTGGCCGTGATCCGCACCGCCTCGACCCCGGGCCTGATGGCCCTGCCGCCCGAAGGGCGTCACTTCTATGCCCGCGACAATGCCGCCATGGCCCGGACCCTGGGTGTGACCAGTCTGGTGGGCGCCGAAACCCTGTATGCGGTCACCTCGACCAATCCCGACTGGCCGGCGCTGCGTCCCGCCGTACCGCCCGTCGCCTTCGCCAACAATCACCTCGGCTATGCCCTGACCTGGTTCGGTCTGGCCCTGGCCCTGATCGGGTTCTACATCGCCCTGGTCCGTCGAAAGCTGAAGCCCTGACCGCAACCCTGCACACCCTGTCCAACGGCGTCCGTCTGGTCTGCGATCCCATGCCGGGGCTGCGGACCCTGGCCCTGACCGTGGCCGTGCGGGGCGGTGCTCGCTGGGAGACCGAGGCCCAGTCGGGATGGTCCCATCTTCTCGAACACCTCGTGTTCAAGGGGGCCGGCAATATGGCGGCCCGCGAGATCGTCGAGCGAATCGAGGCCGAGGGCGGGTCGATCAATGCCGCGACCGGCTATGAGCGTACCAGTTTCGAGGTGCGGGCCCTGGACGGCTCCCTGCCCCTGGCCATGCAGGTGGTCGCCGATCTGGTGTTCCGCCCGACGCTGGATCCGGCCGAGATCGAACGCGAGAAGGATGTCGTCGCCCAGGAGATCGCGGAAGCCTTCGACACCCCCGACGACCATGTCTTCGAAATGGTCCAGACCCGGGCCTTCTCCGGCCAGTCCCTTGGGCGGCCCATTCTCGGTTCCGTAGCCAGTCTGGCCCCGGTCACCCGCGACAGTATCGGAGCCTGGCGTACCCGGCTCTATTCCCCGGACCGGATGGTGATTGCCGTTTCGGGCGCGGTCGACGAGGCCGGGTTCCTGGAGCTGGCCGAGCGCACCTTTGGCGCGGCGGTGGCGACCCCGGCGAAGGAGCCTGCATCCGCAGTCTTCACTGGTGGCGAGGCCAAATTGTCCCGCCGCATCGAACAGGCCAATCTGGTGTTCCAGCTGCCGGCCCCCGGTGTCCGGGACCCGGCCTATTCCGCCGTCCGTCTGATGGCGGAAATCCTCGGCGGGGGTATGGCGTCGCGCCTGTTCCAGAGTGCGCGCGAGGAACGGGGTCTGGCCTATGCCATCGACGCCTATCACGAGCCCTATGACAGTGAGGGGGTGTTGGGGATTTATGCCGGTGCCGCCGGCGACCGCGCAGAGGAATTGGCGCGGGTCTGTGCCGACGAAATTCGCGCCCTTGCCGACGACGGCCCGACCGCGGCCGAGCTGGCCCGGGCCAAGGCCGTGCTCAATGCCGGCCTGTGGATGTCAGACGAAAGCCCGGCCGGGCGGGCCGGGCGCCATGCGGCCCAGACCCTGATCTTCGGCGCGCCGATCCCGTCCCAGACCATGGCTGACCGGGTTCTGGCCCAGACCATTGAGGATGTGCGAACCGTCGCCCGTGACCTGCTGGTGCCGGCACGCGCGGCCAGCGCCGTCCTCGGTCCCCGTGCTGCTGCGGGCGCGGGTGCGGTCTTCCGTGACGCCCTGTTCGGCTGAGTACTCCGGGGCTAGGCTGTTCAGATGGCGTTGTTCGACTGGATGCCCGAGCCGATCGGGACGGTGCTGGAGGGAGAAGGGGTTATCCTTCGGGCCCCGCGGCCGGTCGACCACGCCGCCTGGTCAAGCCTGCGCGAGCGCTCGCGCGATTATCTCCAGCCCTGGGAGCCCTTGTGGCCCGAGGATGATCTGAGCCGGGCCGCCTATCGCCGTCGCATGATCATCTATGCGCGCGAGGTGGAACTGGGGAACGCCTGGCCATTCTTTATCTTCACCGCAGAGACCGGGACCCTGGTCGGGGCGGTCACCCTGTCCAATGTGCGTCGCGGCGTCGCCGAGATGGGCACGATCGGCTACTGGATCGGCCAGCCCTTCGCCGGGCGCGGCCATGCCACGGCGGCGGTTCGGGCTCTTGTGGTCTTCGCCTTTGGCTCGCTGCACCTCCACCGGCTCGAGGCCGCCTGCGTTCCCGGCAATCTCGCCTCGCGTCGCGTGCTGGAAAAATCCGGTTTCGTCCACGAGGGTCTGGCCCGGGCTTATCTCAAAATTAACGGGGCATGGGCAGATCATCTTCTGTTCGGCTGTGTGAATGACGCAGCGGAGCGCAGCGACGGCCAAACGCCGCCATGACAGGGGTCGGACAAGCGTTTTGAATACTCGGCCGAGATCTCTGGCGTGGGACGCGACGACCGCCATCGAAGCCCTGGCCGCGGCCGATACGGCGCTGTGGATATGGACGCCCGCCGACGACCAGATGCGCTTCACCGGGGCGACCCGGTCGCTGGGCTTGGGGCCGCTGGCCCCCGAGTGTTCCGGGGCCGCCTTCACCGCTGTGGCCATCCCCCAGGACCGCGCCCTCGCTGAACGGATTCTCAAACCCCAGGCCGAAGGGGCGGAGATCGCCATCCGCCTGCGCATGCGCGATGCGGAAACCTGTCTGTGGCGCGGAGTCTGGCTTGAGGACGGGCTGCGGGCTGCCGGGGTGGTGGCGCTGGAGACCAAATTCGCCGGTGGGCATCTCGACGCCCTGACTGGCCTGCTGGATCGCCGAACCTTCCTGAACCGGGCGGCCGAGGTCCTGACCCAGCCGGGTGATTACGACCTGATCGTCGCCGACGTCGATCGTCTGCGGCGGCTCAATGAGGCCCTGGGCCACGAGCGCGCCGACATGGTTCTGGCTGCCCTCGGATCGCGCCTGTCGGCGGCCTTTTCGCTGGATGTCCTGCCCGCCCGCGTCGGCGAGGACGAGTTCGCCGTGCTGGTTCCGCGCGCACCGGGCAATCCGTCCGAACGTCTGCGCGAAGCGGTCGAGCAGCCGCTGCGGATCGCCGGTTTCGACATCTATCCGACCGTGGCCATCGGCGCGGTCACGGCCGAGGGTGGGCCCGATGCGCCGGACGTCGCCGAACTGCTGCGTCGGGCGGAACTGGCGGTCGAACAGGCCAAGACCGCAGGGCGCGGCGGAGCCGCGGCCTATGGTCGGGCCCTGGAAAGCGACAGCCTGTCGCGCCTCGGCCTTGAGGCGGACCTGCGAAATGCCTTCCTGCGCGGAGAGATCGAACCCTTCTTCCAGCCGATCGTCAATCTCAACACAGGGGCCGTGGCCGGTTTCGAGGCTCTGGCCCGCTGGCGTCATCCCAAGCGCGGCCTGGTCCCGCCCGACGACTTCCTCGGCCTGACCGAGGAGATGGGTCTGATGAATGACCTGGGTCTGCTGATGATGACGCGCGCGGCGCGGCAGCTGGCCGAATGGCTCAAACGCCACCCCGGGGCGGGCAAATTGTTCTGCAGCGTCAACCTGTCGGTCGGCGAGATCGAACGCGCCAACCTGGTCGAGGATGTCGCCCGGATCATCGCCGAGACCGGTCTGCCGCGCGGCGCGCTGAAGCTTGAGGTCACCGAAGGCGACATCATGCGCGACACAGCCCAGGCGGCCGAGGTGTTGAGCCGTCTCAAGGCGGCCGGGGCCTCGCTGGCGCTGGATGATTTCGGCACCGGCTTCTCGTCCCTGGCCTGGCTGGCCAAGCTGCCGTTCGATACGCTGAAGATCGACCGCTATTTCGTGCTGACAATGGACAAGGACGAGGGCTCGGCCAAGATCGTCAAATCCGTGGTCAACCTCGGTCGTGACCTGTCGCTGGAAGTCGTGGCCGAGGGCGTTGAAAACGCGGATCTGGCGCGGCTTCTGTTGCAGGCCCAGTGCCACTACGGCCAGGGCTTTGGTTATGCCCAGGCCCTGCCGGCTCAGGAGGCCGAGGTCTATCTGAATGAGTCGCTGGCCGACGGCACGGCCCCGCTGAAGGCTCGCTCGGCCTGACCGGTCTGTGGCGGCCTCAGGCCCGCCCGGACTGACCGGACAGCTGTCCCGGATCCACGCCGAGGCCGGCCACGGCCCGACTCCATTTGGTGTCATGACTATCGTCGAAGATCAGGTCCGTGTCCGCGTCGGCCGTCAGCCAGACGTTCTCGCTGATCTCGTCCTCGAGCTGACCCTGGCCCCAGCCGGCATAGCCGAGAAGCAGGGTCGACCGGCGCGGACCGGTCAGGGGGTCGGTCATGGCCACCAGGGCCTCCCGGGTTCCCGTCATGGCCAGGCCCTGACCAAAGGCATGGCTGGCGTCGGCCGCCATCCAGTCGTCGGTATGCAGGACGAAGCCGCGTTCCCGTTCCACCGGACCGCCGATCAGCACCGGCTGGCCGGAGGCCCGGGCCGGCACCGGGGTGTCCAGCCTGGCCAGGACCGCCTTCAGGTCGACACCCGGAGCCGGGCGATCGAGGCGCAGCCCCATCGCATGGTCCGGCTCGTGGACGCAGATCAGGATCACCGCATGCTCGAAACGTGGATCGCCGATGCCCGGCATGGCCACCAGCAACCGTCCGACGAGGGAGGGGAAATCGCTCATATGACCATCATCGGCAGCGCCGTGCCGCTGCGCAAGCGGGTGGCTGCCGAATTGCGCTCGACAGCTTCCGGGGGCGCGCCCCTTGGAGATGGGGCGACGGCTCTCTATCTGACGCAGGACACCTAATCCTTCCCAAACACCGGAGACCTGCGATGACGATCCAGATCGGCGACCGTATTCCCTCGGCCACCCTGACCACCATGACCCCCGACGGTCCCCGTCCGGTGACGACGGACTCCCTGTTCAAGGGCAAGACCGTGGCCCTGTTCGCGGTGCCGGGGGCCTTTACTCCGACCTGTTCGGCCCGACACCTTCCGGGCTTCAAGGACCATCGCGCCGACCTGGCCGCCAAGGGTGTCGACACCGTCGCCTGTGTCTCGGTGAATGACGCCTTCGTCATGGGGGCCTGGGCCGACAGCCAGGGCATCGGTTCTGACGACGTCGTCATGCTGGCCGATGGCAACGGTGACTTCACCCGCGACGTCGGTCTGGCCATGGACGCCAAGGGCTTCGGCATGGGCGAGCGGTCACAGCGCTATTCGATGCTGGTCAAGGACGGCGTGGTCGACCAGCTGAACATCGAACAGGGTGGTGAGTTCAAGGTCTCGTCAGCTGAACATCTGCTGGCCCAGATCTAGACCGACAGGGTCGAGGTGCGGAGCTCAGGCGACGGCGGCGGCGGTGTCGTCGTCGTCTGCAGCTCCGGCTTCCGCCAGGGTGTGGGAGACCGCCCCCAGAAGCAGGGTCGGGGTAATCGGCTTGGGCACGAAATAGGTCATGCCCGCCGCCATACAGGCGGCGATGTCATCGGCCGAAGTATCGGCGGTGACGGCGATAACCGGGGTATCCGCGTTCGGGCTGTTGCCCGCCCGCAGGCGGCGCGTGGTCTCGCGTCCGTCCAGCTCGGGCATACGCACGTCCATGAAGATCAGGTCGAAGCTGGCGTTCTCGCAGATCTTCAGAGCCGCGAGTCCGTCGGCGGCCGTGGCGATATCGCAGCCGAGAGGCTGGAGGATCAGCTGGATAGCGCGGCGGTTGATGTCGTGATCGTCGACGACCAGAACCCGCATGGGGCGGCCCTCCTCGTCGTCCTCGACCGCGACCACCTCTTCCGCGACCGGTGCCCTGGGTTGCTGGACGGGCCTGGCCACGCGACGACCCAGGGACTGGGCAACGGCGTCGCGGCTGTCCTGGTCGAGGGCTTCTGACGGTGCCGCGACGGCGGCGGTCCGGCTTTCCATCAGGTTCAGGGCGAGGGTGAAGCTGGAGCCCTCGTCGCGGACGCTGCGTGCGGTGAGCCGTCCGCCCATCAGCTCCACCAGCTGGCGGCTGATCGCTAGGCCGAGGCCGGAACCGCCGTAGCGGCTGCCGACGCCTTCTGCGGTCTGGTCGAACGGCGTGAACAGGCGGTCGACCTGGGCCGGGGTCATGCCGGGGCCGGTGTCCTTGATCTCGATCAGCAGGGCGTGGCGGGTCAGTTCATCGTCCCAGGCCCGAAGCTGCAGGGTGACTGAGCCCGTCTCGGTGAATTTCATGGCGTTGGACAGCAGGTTGTTCAGCACCTGGCGCAGACGCATGGGGTCGCCGCGTACCAACTGTGGGATCGAGGCGGCCCCCTCGACCCGCAGCTTGAGCCCCTTGGACCGGGCCGGTCCGCGCCAGAGGCGAACAGTCTGGGACAGCAGGGCCCGGAGGTCGAAATCGCTGGCCTCGACAGTCATATGCCCGGCCTCGAGCTTGGCGTGGTCGAGCAGGTCGTCCAGCAGAGCCTTCATCATCACGCCGGCGTCGGTGATCAGTTGGGCCTGGGCCCGGCCGGCATTGTCTCCGGCACCCCGTTCCAGTTCCGCGGCTCCGGTAAGGATGGCGCTGATCGGAGTGCGCAGATCGTGGCCGACCGCCGCCAGGAAGGCGCTGCGGCTCTCCATAATCCGTTCGGCCTCGGCCCGTTTGAGGTCAGCCTCGACGCGGGCCTGGCTCTCGGCCGTGCGGGCCTGGTTCAGCCGCATCCAGGTCGAGACGCAATAGGTGGCGAAGACGGCCACGGAGATGGCCGTGGCGGTGGCGAAGGCGGTTGAGGCCCCGAGCACGGACATGAAGAAGGGCGTGGCCGCCAGATAGGTCAGATGCGGGATGATGGTCAGGGCCAGAACGACCTTGGACCGAGGCGCGTTGATGACGCTGTAGACGGCACCGGCCGTCAGGAGAATCGTCGCGCAGATACCACCCATCGCCCCGCCGATCAGCCAGAGCGGGATCGACAGGCTGCCGAAATAAAGGGTGTTGAGAAACAGAAGGACGCCGCCGGCAAACAGGCGCGGGCCGCGAAGATGGCTGCTCCTGCCGCTGTTGATCGGCTCGAAGACCCAGATGTCGAGAAGCTGGATCGCGAAATAGCCGACCACCCAGGAAAGGCAGTAGGTCCAGCCGATCACCGGACTGAACACGAGGGCGGCGGCCGCCCCCATGCCGAGCCGCTGCAGCAACGCCTTGCGGCGCTGTCGGACGGCGTCGGTCCAGTCAGACGGTGTGTCGGCGTAGGCCTGTGGCATGCGGCTTTCCGAGGCGGGCACGTTTACCCTTGAAATGACCATGCCCGGGTAGCCCTAACGCTCCGTCAACGGGCCCGCCAGAATCGCTTCCTGCAGTGTGGAAAACCCGTCTGACCGCAGCCGGGCGGCCAGATCCCGCTTGATCCGGCGGACCAGTCCCGGCCCCCCGTAGATCAGCGCCGAATACAGCTGAACCGCAGCGGCACCCGCGCGAATGCGGGCATAGGCCTCGGCCCCGGAGTCGATTCCACCGACCGCGATCAGCGGCAGACGGCCGGATCCGGCCTCGGCGGCGGCACGCAGTGCGGCCCGCGCCCGGACCTTCAACGGGGCACCCGACAGCCCCCCGGACTCATCCCTGTATGGTGAACGCAGACTGTCCGGGCGGTCGAGGGTGGTGTTCGACACGATCAGACCATCGATGCCGTAGGCCAGGGTCGCCTCGACGATCATGCTGATCTCGGCGACCGTCAGGTCAGGGGCGATTTTCAGAAAGACCGGGACGCCGCCCGGAGTTCGGGCTTCGGCGATCCGGCCCAGCAGGTCATCCAGCGCCGCCCGCCCCTGCAGGGCCCGCAGGCCCGGCGTATTCGGCGACGAGATATTGATGGTGAAATAGTCAGCCAGACCAGCCAGGCGGTGCAGTCCGGCGACATAGTCGGCGGCCTTGTCTTCCGTGTCCTTGTTCGCCCCCAGATTGGCCCCGACGACGGCATGTGGCGGGCGGTGAGCCAGCCGGTCGGCGAAGGCGTCCAGTCCGGCATTGTTGAAGCCCATGCGGTTGATCACGGCCTGGTCCTCGGACAGACGGAACAGGCGCGGCCTTGGATTTCCGTCTTGCGGGCGCGGCGTGACCGAGCCGCATTCGACAAAGCCGAAGCCCAGGCGAGATAGGCCACGCAAGGCCTCGCCGTTCTTGTCGAGCCCCGCGGCCAGACCCACAGGATTACTCAGTCGCAGGCCCGCGACCGTGGTGGCGAGAATGGGGTCGTCGGCGGGGGGGACGGGCAGGGGCACCCAGGCCAGGGCCCGGATCGCCAGACCATGGGCAACCTCCGGGTCCAGCCGGCGCAACAGCCAGGTGCCGGGATCAAAACCGCTCACGGAGCCGTTCCGCCGTCGTCGAAGCGCATCTGTCCGTCGTCGCTTACCGTCAGGGCGCGGACCGTGCCGATAGCCGTGACCGGCAGGGGACCGTACAGGTGTGGAAACAGGTCGCCGCCCCGCGAGGGCTCCCAGACCAGGCGCTCGCCCAGCGCCCCGGTGTTGACCGCCAGAAGCATCAGCCCGTCCCGGCCCGCATAGTGGCGGCGCGCAGTCTCGGCCAGTTGAGCCGCAGTCGACATGTGAATATAGCCGTCAGCCCGGTCGACGGCGGACCCGTCGTAGTGACCGGCCTCGAGGGCGGCCTTCCATTCGGCGGCGTCGATCAGCTTGAAGGCCGTCCCGAGGGCTACGGTCATTCCCGATCTCCGACGGTGCCGGGCTCAAGCAGGCCCTCCCAGGTGCAGCGGCCGGCCGCATCCACGGTGAAGATGGCGACCGAGGCCGGCTCGAAACCGCCACTCAGCCGGTCAAGAATCGACGGTGAGGCCGCGCTTTCGATCAGATATTCGACCGCCAGTAGATGGATACCCGGATTATGGGCGACCACCATCAGACAGCCCACCTCATCCTCGGAGGCCTCGACGAACCGTCGCAGGACATCGGCTCCGGCATTGTAGAGCGCGGGTTCATGCCGGACCTCCACGTCGCCCAGGGCGTCATGCAGCAGGTCCCAGGTTTCGCTGGTGCGGGTCGCCGACGAGACCAGGGCCCGGTCCGGCCGCAGGCCCCGCGCCGCCAGGGCGCGGCCCATGCGCGCGGCGTCGAGACGGCCGGTGGCCGACAGGGGCCGGTCACGGTCACGGCCCGGGCCGGGGGCACGTTCGGCGGTGGCGTGCCGCATCAGGATCAGTCGGTGCATCAGCGCCCTTTAGGGGCGTTCGGGCGATCCATCCAGATCGTTCCGTGCGGAACCCGGCATTTGGGTGGCCGGTTGCGGGGCCATGGCCGGTGTCCGGCCCCGGACGGTGCGGGTCGCGCCATTGACCGGGAGGCGGGCATAGGCCTGGCGGGTCGCCTCCAGCATGATCACCCCGGCGGCCCCGGGGAACAGATGGCGTCCGACCTGTTCGAAGCCGTCGGCCAGGGGCAGGAGTGGCGGCCACGGCGGCATGTAGAGGGCCTGAGACCAGGCGGTCGGCTCAAGGCCGACCTCGCGCACCAGCCGTTCCAGCTGGCCGCGGGTAAATGGGCGGCCATGGCCGAACGGCGTCGCTTCGGCGCGGGACCACAGGCCGCCGCGGGCCGCCGCCGTCAGGATGATCCGACCGGCCGGGGCCAGGGCGCGGACCGCTTCGGCCAGCAAGGCCCTGGCGTCGTCGGCCTCTTCGAGGGCGTGGATCAGCAGGATGCGGTCAAAGCTCCCGGCGGTGAACGGCAGGCGGCGGTCATCGACGAGAAGGGAGCGGTTTCGTCCCACCAGCGGCCAGGGCTCGACACCCTGCCCGCCGGGCATGGCGGCCACGACACGCCGCGCCCCGACGAAGGCGTCCAGCCAGGGGGTGGCATAGCCGAGACCGAGGACGTCGCAGTCGTTGGCCTCACCCCAGGCGTTGTCGAGGCGTCGCGCCAGCAGGCGTCGCACCAGCGCCCCCGAGGGTTCACCGTAGAAGGCTCGTAGCTCTTCGATGCTGCGTCGCATCGGGCGAACATAGCGGCTGCAGTAGGCTTGGGCGAGCGGTCGCTGCTAGAATGGGCACATGGCCCTGCACGTTCACCTGTTCCCCTGCCTCAACGACAACTACGGCCTGCTGGTCCGAGATGCGGCCAGCGGTCGGGTGGCGACGATCGATACGCCCGCCGCTGACGCCATACTGTCGGAAATCGAACGGCTGGGATGGGGGACGCTCGACCTGATCCTGAACACCCACTGGCACGCCGACCACACCGGCGGAAACGCGGCGCTCAAGGCCCGAACCGGTTGTGAGATCGTCGGACCGGCCGAGGTGGGGCGCGTCGCCCCGCTGGACCGGATCGTGGGCGATGGCGATGCGGTCGAGCTGGGTCAGACCCTGCTGCAGGTCACGGTCACCCCCGGCCATACCCTGGGCCATCTGGTCTATCGGTCGGTCGCCGACGGCGAGGCCTTCGTCGGGGATACCCTGTTCGCCCTGGGCTGCGGCCGCCTGTTCGAGGGGACGCCACAGCAGATGTGGGACAGTCTTCAGGCCCTGGCGGCCTGGCCGCCGGAAACACGGGTCTGGTGCGCCCACGAATATACCGCCGCCAATGCCCGCTTCGCCCTGTCGCTGGATGATCGTCCGGAGATGCGGGCCCACGCCGAGGCGATTTTCGCCGCACGGACCCGTGGCGAGGCGACCGTGCCGACGACCATAGGGGTCGAGCGGGCCTACAATCCGTTCCTCAGGGCGAAGGACGCCGCCGATTTCGCCGTGCGCCGCGCCGCCAAGGACGATTTCCGCGGCTAGGCGTCAGTCCTGGGGCAGGAAGGCGCGGATGATGCGGGCCGACGACGGTCGACCGGCCAGGCCCTGACTGGGGGCCACCACGATCCTCAGCTCACTGCTCAGATAGGTCACGGCGGCGCGATCGCCCTCGATGATCGTGATGCGCCGCAGCCGGCTGAGGCTGGGACGGGCCGACGGCGAGCGGGCGATCCGCATCACCGCATCGGTGGAGATGATCAGGGCGTCGACGGCCAGGGATTCGGAGTCATCGCCGGTGTCGAGATTGATCTCGACCAGACGGCCCAGGGCCTGGGTGATCATGCCGCTGCGGCGCGCCATCAGGTTGAACAGCTCGGCCGGGCCGAGGGACGGTGGTGACAGGGTCGGACCCGGTCCGGCGAACGACACCGGTGAGCCGCCCCGGGCGACCGGGGTGAAGATGGTCATGCCGCCGTCGGGCGTCACGCGCAGCACCTGCTCGCCGGCGTCATTGCGATAGATGATGTCGCCGCGCGGGGCCGGGGTCGGGCGCAACACCCAGGTTTCGTCGCGGCGCTCGAAGCGCAGCAGGGCCTGACGGCCGGATCCGCCGAGAACAAAGGTCTCGCCACTGTCCGCGACATAGCGTCCGGCGGTCGGCAGGCTGTCGGACCGGTCCTGATTGCGAAGGGCCCGGCTCTGTTCCGCCTGGGCATTGCCCTGGATCTGGGCCCGGGCGGCCGTCGTCGCCGTCAGGCCCGCGACCACGATGGCGAGCGCCAGCGTGGTCGCGATCGGCGTGGACGCCGTTCTGACCGGAACCGAGAATATCATGCGGCGGAGGGTGGAACCTCACCCCGGCGGATTTTAGGCAAGGTCGGGGTCAGCCGACCAGGTATTGACCGCCGTTCAGCGAGAGCGTGCACCCTGTGACATATCCGGCACGCTCGCCCGACAGCCAGGACACCATGTCGGCGATCTCCTCGCCCTTGCCCAGTCGACCCACGGGGATCTGGGCGATGATGCCCGCCAGGACCTTCTCGTCCATGGCGCCGACCATCTCGGTGTCGATATAGCCCGGGGCGATACAGTTGACGGTCACACCCTTGCGCGCGTTCTCCAGCGCCAGCGCCTTGGTGAAGCCGATCATCCCGGCCTTGGCGGCGGAATAGTTGGTCTGGCCGACCTGGCCCTTCTGGCCGTTGATCGACGAGATGTTGACGATGCGGCCGAAGCCGCGGTCGCGCATGCCGACGATGACATGGCGGGTCATGTTGAACACGCTGTCCATATTGACGCGGATGACGTCGGACCACTGGTCGTGGCTCATCTTGTGGAAGAAGCCGTCGCGGGTGATGCCGGCATTGTTGACCAGGACGTCGATCGGGCCGAGCTGGTCCTCGATCTCCTTCACCGCCCGGGCGCAGTCGTCGAACGAGCCGACATTGCCCTTGACGATGGTGACGCCCAATTCCTTCGCCGTCGCTTCGGCGGCCTCGACATTGCCGGAATAGCCGGCGGCGACGGCCATGCCGTCTTCCTTCAGACGTTGAACGATTGCCTTGCCGATGCCGCGGGTTCCACCCGTGACCAGAGCCACTCGAGCCATGTGCGTTTCCTTGTCCCTGACGGCTCCGTCTGACGCGGGGCCTTGTTCGGGACGATCCTAGCGGGTTGGCGGGAGCGGGAGAACCCCGATCGTGGGGGCCGGGCGGGCGGCCCCCCACGCCGGACGGTCTAGAGCTTCGCCATGTCGAGGACGAAGCGGTAGCGGACGTCGGACTTCTCCATCCGGCTATAGGCTTCATTGATCCGGTCGGGGGCGATGACCTCGATCTCGCAGGCGATGCCGTGTTCGGCGCAGAAATCGAGCATCTCCTGGGTCTCGCGGATGCCGCCGATCAGCGAGCCGGCGATGCGGCGACGACGCCACAGCAGCGGCAGGGCATAGACGGGCATGCCCTCGGTCGACAGGCCCAGCATCACCATGGTGCCGTCGCGGGCCAGCAGGTTGATGTGGCTGGCGATCTCGTGGGTGGCCGAGACGGTGTTGATGATCAGGTCGAATTTCTCGCCGGCCGCCGCCATGGCGGCCTTGTCGGAATTGATCAGGAAATGTTTGGCCCCCATCCGCTCGGCATCGGCCTTCTTGCGGTCCGAGGTCGACAGGACGGTGACCTCGGCCCCCATGGCCGCGGCCTGTTTGACGGCCATATGGCCGAGGCCGCCGAGACCGATGACCGCGACCTTCGAGCCGGGGCCGACCTTCCATTCCCGCAGCGGCGAATAGGTGGTGATGCCGGCGCACAACAGGGGGGCGGCGGCGTCCAGCGGGATCGAGTCCGGGATCGACAGCACATAGTTCTGGTCGACGGTGATGTGGTCGGAATAGCCGCCCTGGGTCACGGTCTGGCCGACGGCGGCCCCCTTGGGATCCGGCGAGCCATAGGTCTGGGTCATGCCCGGCACGCAATACTGTTCCTCGCCCTCCTTGCAGGAGGAACAGACGCGGCAGCTGTCGACCATACAGCCGACGCCGACGCGGTCGCCGATCTTGAAGCGGGTCACGTCCGAGCCGACCGCGGACACGACGCCGGCGATCTCGTGGCCCGGCACGATCGGGTAGCGGGTATTGCCCAGGTCATTGTTGGCGACGTGCAGGTCCGAATGGCAGACGCCGCAGAACTGGATGTCGATGGCCACATCGTCCGGACCCGGGTCGCGCCGCTCGAAACTGTAGGGCGACAGCGGGGTATGGGCGGCGGTCGCGGCGAAGGCGCGGGTGGCAATGGGCATGGGGGAGTTTCCGGACTGGCGGCGGGCCTCTTCAGATGTGGTCGCGGGCCCGCCGCCGCAAGGCGGACCGGCGGCGGAAAGACCGCGGGCGGCCCCTTGCCGCCCTGGCGTCGTCGCCACCCCGGGCGGGGCAGCGGGACAGAAAAACAGGGTCCACTCGGTCCACTCGGTCCACTGGGTCCACCGGGGCGGCGGCGGCCGGACCCGGCCGCCCCTCCAGCCTGGCACGGCCCTGCGTCAGAGCCGGACGGGTCGCCCCGCCTCAGCCCAGTTCGCGGATCAGGGCCTGGGCCGCGGCCGGGTTCCTCAGCTTGGCCCCCGAGATGAAATAGGCGAAGACGTCGCCGCGGCCGGCCCAGGCCCTGACCTGGGCGGCCACCGCCTGCAGCTCGGCGGCGGTCAGGCCGGTCGGCTCGTCCTCGCGGCTGGACATCAGCCGGGCATAGGTGAAACCGGCGGTCGGCTGGTCGATGCGGGGCCAGTCGGGGGACTCATCGCCGACGGCATAGACGATGGCCACGCCGTATCGGGCGGCCAGGTCGTAGAACTGCTGGGTGTCGAAGCTGGGGTGGCGCACCTCGACCGCATGGCGCAGCCGCACCCCGTCCTGTTCGGCCGGCAGCAGGGTCAGGAAGGCCTCGAAATCCTCGGGGTCGAACCTCTTGGTGCCCATGAATTGCCAGTTGATCGGGCCCAGCCTGTCGCCCAGGACGCTGAGCCCCTGACCGAGGAACCGCCCCATCGACTCGCCCATCCCGGCCAGCACCTTGCGGTTGGTACAGTAGCGGCTGGCCTTGACCGCGAAGACGAAACCGTCCGGCGTCTCGTCCCGCCATTTGAGCCAGCTGTCGGGCTTGAAGGTGGAATAGTAGGTGCCGTTGATCTCGATCGAGGTCAGGGCCCGGCTGGCGAATTCGAGCTCGCGTTTCTGGACCAGACCGTCGGGATAGAAGACCCCCCGCCACGGCTCGAAGGTCCAGCCGCCGATGCCGATGTGGATGGGGTGGGTCATGTTTCGCTCCCTGACAGCGGAGGATCGCAGGAAACGGGAATGTCTGACAACGGGGTCCGAGCCCATGTCTGCCAGGGGTGGCAAGCTGACTTGCGCTACGGACGAGGGCGCGCTTTGTTTGGCCTATGAGGTTTTGGGGCGAAGCACTGTTGTTGGGCGGTCTGGCAGCGTTCGCGTCGCAGCAGGTTGTCGTCGCTCAATCGCCGATTTTAACCCGTGATTGGGCTCAACATCTGGAAGCCGAACTGGATCTGCATGCGGCTCTAAGCGCGACAGACCGCCGAAGCGGCGATCCGAAACCAATCACTGAATATGCTCGCTACTACCGAGTGGTCGAGATTGATGGGAAGGCGATTGTCGAAGCTGTTTTCGCGCCGCCGGTCGAGCTTCATCCGTCCGATTGGCGGACGTCTCGTTATACGGCGAACGGAATGGAGGACTTGGGGCCAGCTGCACAGCCGTCCGAGGAGGCTTTGCGGCGCGGTCGCCGTGACATCCACATCGACGAGCCGTTTGCCGTCATCTTCGATGGCGGCTGCGAGATCGTGACGCTCTCGATTGACTATGAAAGCCGCCGCGTTCTTTCAGCCCATTGTAATGGCGTCGCCTGAGCCGTTCTGCGGTCCGCTATGGGTCGGAAGCCGTCCTTGGTGATGTCCGGCCCCGGTGGATCGGGCATCGACATTCGCACCGAAAGTGGACGTCGCCGGTCCGGCGCGGGCGCGGGCGGTCGACATGTGTAAGGATCCGGTCGCCTTGTCATCCCGGACGCCGCGACGCGGCGATCCGGGACGGACTGCTCCTGACAGCAGGGGCCTCCCGGAAATCGCGGCGCGATTGTCCGGGAGACGGGTGCCGCCATGCGGGATCCCGGCCCGTCTCCCGGACAGCGGCTGACGCCGCTTCCGGGAGGATTGATTTTCTTGCACTCGAGCGTCCCGGACAGCGCCTGCGGCGCTTCCGGGATGACAACTGCCTATCGGACGTTTCCTGCCCGCGCTTCGGCGATGATTTCCTCGGGTGTCTGATCGCTGATTCCCGAGGCGTAACCTTCGTCAATCAGCCGCTGCATATGGGCGATCTTGTCGGCCCGGTCCTGTTCGCGGCGGATCAGGTCACGCACCACGTCGCTGGAATTGCCGTAGCGGCCGGTTCGGGTCTGTTCCTCGACCCAGGCCTTCATGGGCGCGGGCAGGGAGATGTTCATCGTCGCCATCGCGGTCTCCTGTGACGCGTATTGGCGCAATCATGGCAAACCTTGTCAAGGTGATCGCCGGGACGAGACATGCCGGCAATCAGAGACCGACCGGCGCGTCTATTGCGGCACCACATCGGCTTGCGGTTGGGGCTGCAGCTCCGCCGGCATCGGACGGGCGTCGGTTTCGGCCTCGGTCTGGCTCAGGCCCGGGGCGCGCGCGGCGTAGATGATGGCGAACAGGATCACGATCAGGGTCAACGAGGCCAGCAGCACCCACAGGATGCGCAGGCCGCCGCGGCCCTGTTTGACTTCTTTCACGGCAATCGTGGGTCCATCCGAAAGGCGGGCGTCGTGGTCGGCGGGGCGTTCGGCGGGGTGGTTGGGCGGGGTTGTTTGCTGGGTCATGCCAAAGCGAATGCTCAAGCTGGCTACGCGTTCCCGTGGTTGTTTGCCGCAGCCGGGCGCTCACCAGACCAGGGCGGCCGCATGGGCGGGGTCGGACAGGCGGGCATTGCTGAATTCGACCTGACGGTCACGCGGCACCGCATAGGCGACATGGGGCCGCAGGGCGGCCAGGATCGAGGGCGGGGCGTCCATGGCCTCGGGCATTTCGCATTCGGCCATGGCCCAGTAGAAGGCCTCCTCACCGTCCAGCAGCAGGTCGATGTCCCAGCGCAGGCCGGCGGGATCGGCCACCGTATGGCGCAGCTTGTGGATGCGGCGCGTGGTCAGGGGCCAGAGGTCGTCGAAATCGCGCGCCTCGACGGCGGTCTCGATCTCGATCAGACGTCCCGCCGCCGTGATCTTGCAGGTGAAGCTGTCGGTCGTGATCCGGCCGGTCGTCTGCCGCCGGATACGGGCATCCCCGGGCAGATAGCCCTGGCGTACCTCGCTCCAGTCGGCGCGCGGCCACAGGGCCAGCACCGCCGCCGGGTCCTCCAGTACATATTTGCGCTCATTCTCGGTCGGCATGGCCGGCCTAGTAGGCGAAGTCCCGGTACATGCGGGTGACGTCGCCTTCCCATTCGCCGTGATACAGGCTCAGCAGCCGGTCGGCAGGGGTGATGCCGCTGTCGGCGATGTCTTCCAGCTCGGACAGATAGCCGCGCTCGTCGACCATGCCGCCGGACATGCGGGCGCGGTTCCTGAGGCCGCGGCGGGCGATGGCCACCATGTCGACGGCGATGTCGCGCACCGAACGACCGGCGACCTCGGCCTTCAGGCCCAGCCGGGTGACGTCGCGGCGCAGCCGCTCGTGGTCGGCGATGTCCCAGTCCTTGCACAGGTCCCAGGCCGCCGCGAGCGAGGGGGCGTCATACAGGATGCCGGCCCACAGGGCGGGCAGGCCGCAGATCCGGCTCCACGGGCCGCCGTCGGCGCCGCGCATCTCCAGATAGGATTTCAGCCGCACCTCGGGGAAGAGGGTGGTCAGGTGATCGTTCCAGTCCTTCAGCGTCGGCCGTTCGCCGGGCAGGGCCGGCAGTTCGCCCTTGAGAAAGTCGCGGAACGACTGGCCCGAGGCGTCGACATAGCGGTCGCCGCGCTTGGCGAAATACATCGGCGTGTCGAGGGCGTAGTTGGCATAGGTCTCGAAGCCGAAGCCGTCGGCGAAGACGAAGTCCAGCATGCCGGTGCGGTCGGGGTCGGTGTCGGTCCAGAC